>JAKUTK010000049.1 GCA_022448005.1 Pseudomonas sp. | reverse complement strand
GAGATTTCCTAGCGGCTATCGAACTCGGCTTGATCAACCAGAACTCGAAGCTCACCCGTTTCGCCATCGACACGAATGACATCGCCGTCGCGCACACGGCACAGCGGACCGCCGTCGAGCGCTTCCGGGCAGACGTGGATAGCCGCCGGTACCTTTCCGGAAGCGCCGGACATGCGGCCGTCAGTGACCAGCGCAACTTTGTAGCCGCGATCTTGCAGCACGCCGAGGAATGGGGTCAGCTTGTGCAGTTCAGGCATGCCATTGGCTTTCGGCCCCTGGAAACGCACCACGGCGACGAAATCCTTTTCCAGTTCACCGTTCTTGAATGCCAATGCGAGCTCGCTCTGGTCACTGAACACGCGCGCCGGCGCCTCCACCACACGGTGTTCCGGCGCGACGGCGGAGATTTTCGTGACGCCACGCCCCAGATTCCCTTCGAGGACACGCAGCCCGCCCTCAGGCGAGAACGCGCGCTCGACCGGGCGCAGGATCGCCTCGTCCAGACTGTTTTCCGGACCTTCGCGCCAGACGAGCTTGCCGTCTTCGAGGAAGGGTTCCTTGGTGTATTGGCTGAGGCCCTTGCCCAGGACGGTGTATACGTCCTCGTGCAGCAAGCCGGCCTCAAGCAACGTACGCACCATGAACGGAACGCCACCGCAGGCGTGGAAATGGTTAACGTCTGCCTGGCCGTTCGGGTAGACCTTGGCGAGGGTAGGTGTGACTGCCGAAATATCGGCCATGTCCTGCCAGGTCAACTGGATACCTGCCGCCTGGGCGAACGCCGGAATGTGCAGGGTGTGATTGGTCGAGCCGCCCGTGGCATTAAGCGCTACGACCGAGTTGATGATCGATTTTTCATCGACGATCTTGCACAGCGGCACGTAGTTACCCGACTGCGGCGTAAGGCGAGTGATCTGCCGCGCTGCCTCACGCGTGAGCTCGTCACGCAGTGGCGTATAGGGATTGACGAAGGACGAACCCGGGAGGTGCAGGCCCATGATCTCCATCACCACCTGGTTGGTGTTGGCGGTGCCATAGAATGTGCAGGTACCAGGACTGTGATAAGACGCCATCTCCGATTCCAGCAGCTCCTCGCGGCTGGCCTTGCCTTCTGCGTAGCGCTGGCGCACTTCTGCTTTCTGCTTGTTGGGAATGCCAGAGGTCATCGGGCCGCCTGGCACGAACACTGACGGCAGGTGGCCGAAGCGCAGCGCGCCGATCATCAGGCCCGGAATGATCTTGTCGCAGATACCGAGGTAAAGGGCCCCGTCGAACATGTTGTGAGACAGCGCGACGGCCGTGGCCATGGCGATTACTTCTCGACTGGCCAGGCTCAGTTCCATACCCGCCTCGCCCTGAGTCACGCCGTCACACATTGCCGGTACGCCACCGGCAAACTGTCCGATCGAACCCACTTCCCGCAGGGCTTCTTTGATCAGGTCGGGAAAGTACTGATACGGCTGATGCGCCGAGAGCATGTCGTTGTAGGCCGAGACGATGGCTACATTCGCCTCGTTCATCAGTCGCAAACGCTGCTTGTCATCGGCCGCGCCACAACCGGCAACGCCGTGAGCGAAGTTGGCGCACTGCAGCTTGCCGCGCTGAGGCCCGTCACTCGCCGCGCCGGCCATTTGCGCCAGGTAGCGCTGTCGGGTCGGCCGGCTGCGTTCGATCAATCGCTCAGTCACTTCTTGAATCCGCGGGTGCATGCCATCACTCCTGCTCATGAATCTTTGGTTTTATCAACAAAACAACATGGATTTGGGCTTGATTTCTATTTTGACAGGAATAATCTTGTGATTCCTACAACAAATTCCGCCCAGGACCTCTTATGACTATTCGGATCGCCATCAACGGCTTCGGTCGTATCGGACGCAACGTCCTTCGTGCCCTGTACAGCCAGAGCTATCGCGAGCATTTGCAGGTCGTGGCGATCAACGACCTCGGCAGCCCGGCGATGAACGCCCACCTGTTGCAATTCGACAGCGTCCACGGCCATTTCGACGCAAAAGTCGAAGCGTCAGACGACCAGCTGCGGGTCAACGGTGACCCGATTGCCGTGACAGCTATTCGAAATCCTGCGGAGCTGCCGTGGCGCCAGCACAACGTCGATGTGGTCTTCGAGTGTACCGGCCTGTTCACCTCCCGTAAAAAAGCCAGCGCACACCTGCAGGCCGGTGCCGGCAAGGTCATCATTTCTGCTCCGGCCTCCGGCGTTGACGCCACCATCGTCTATGGCGTCAATCACGACACATTGCGTCAGTCGCACCAGATCATTTCCAACGCGTCCTGTACCACCAACTGCCTGGCGCCCGTAGCGCAGGTCCTGTCACGCGAATACGGCATCGAGCACGGCTTGATGACCACCATCCATGCCTACACCAATGACCAGAACCTGTCGGACGTCTATCACAGCGACCCGTTCCGAGCGCGCTCGGCCACCCAGTCGATGATCCCGACCAAGACCGGCGCTGCCGAAGCGGTGGGTCTGGTACTGCCAGAGCTGGCCGGCAAGCTGACCGGCATGGCCGTACGCGTTCCGGTGATCAACGTCTCGCTGGTCGACCTGACTCTCGAACTGAGTCGCGAGACAACCGCCGAGGAGGTCAACGCATTGATGCTCGACGCCAGCCAGCACTCGCCGATCCTGGCGTGCAACTCGCTGCCGTTGGTTTCCTGCGACTTCAACCACAACCCGATGTCGTCGATTTTCGACACCAACCACACCAAGGTTAGCGGACGCTTGCTGAAAGTGATGGCTTGGTATGACAACGAGTGGGGTTTTTCCAACCGGATGCTAGACACTTGCCGCGCTCTTCACGAAGCGTCATAAAGATCAGCAGCCCATCCAAGCCCTCAAGGAAGAACATGAACCGCATCGATTTTGTGAGCGCGACACTCCCCGCCCGCAAACGTATCGCACTGGTTGCGCACGATCACTGCAAGGAGCGTCTGCTGGACTGGGCTGAGCGGCAGAAATCAAAACTGGAGCCACATGAGTTACTGGCCACCGGGACAACGGGGTTGCTACTCGAGCGGCGCTTGAAGTTGCCGGTCGAGTGCATGATCAGCGGCCCCCTCGGAGGAGATCAACAGATCGGCGCACGCATTGCCGAGCGCAGGATCGACATGCTGGTGTTCTTCTGGGACCCCTTCGAGCCACAACCGCATGACCCCGACGTGAAGGCGCTGCTAAGGGTCGCCGCGGTGTGGAACATCCCGCTGGCGGCCAACGAAAGCAGTGCCGATTACCTGCTTTCCAGCCCGCTGCTGGACCAGAAACACTCGTTGAGCATCCCGAACTATGCAAACTACCTGGCCGGCCGCCAGGTAACCGATCAATAGCCGCGACGGTCCTCTTCTGAGGTGGACTGGCCTTCCTCAGGGTCAGTCTCGCCGCGCAGGTCATCAAAATCGGTCTTCAATCCGGTTTCCATACTGTCCAGTTCGGCCAGAAGACTGCGGAAGCTGGTTTGTTCACGCGGCGTCTCCGGCTCCCCTTCGAGATCGGCGCGCGCCTGAAGCGCCGCCGGCACCGGAGCCTCTTCGACGTCGACCAGCTGGGTTTCGGGCTCCATCTCGCGCAATACTGCCAGCGGGGGCAGCTCGTCGAGGTTCTTCAGGTTGAAATGATCGAGGAATTGCTTGGTGGTGGCGAACATGGCCGGTCGCCCTGGCACATCGCGATGACCGACCACCCGCACCCACTCACGCTCCAGTAGCGTCTTTACGATCTGGCTGTTGACCGCCACTCCGCGGATATCCTCGATCTCGCCACGGGTGATTGGCTGGCGGTACGCGATCAGTACCAGCGTCTCCAGCAAGGCCCTCGAATAACGCTGTGGCCGCTCCTCCCATAGCCGGCCCACCCAGGGCGAAAAACGCTCGCGCACCTGCAGGCGGTAACCACTGGCCACTTCTTTCAGCTCGAACGCTCGCCCCTTGCATGACTTGTCCAGCACTTCTAGCGCCTTGCGCAGCAAGCTGGGGGACGGCCGCTCAAGCTCATCGAACAGCTCGGCCATTCGCTCAACCGACATCGGCTTGCCTGAGGCCAGCAAGAAGGCTTCAAGCAGCGAGGCAAGATCCTTGGGATCGGACAGATTCACAGGCTCGGCTCCATTGACTCTTCCAGCGGTAATGGCGACTCATCGCTGCGGGCCCTGACATGAATTGGTGCGAAGGGCTCGTTCTGCACCAGCTCGACCAGCGATTCCTTGATCAGCTCAAGCACTGCCATGAAGGTCACTACCACACCGAGTCGTCCCTCCTCAGCGGTAAACAGTGCAACAAAAGGCACAAAGCCGCCGCCTTTGAGCCGTTCGAGCACGTCGCTCATGCGCTCGCGGGTCGACAGCGTCTCACGCGTGACCTGATGGCTTTCGAACATGTCAGCACGACGCAACACCTCAGCCATGGAGATCAACAGCTCCTCCAGACTGACCTGAGGCAGCAACTTGCGCGCGCGAGCGTCAGGAGCGTCGAGTCTAGGCACGTGAAGGTCGCGACCTACCCGCGGCAGGTGGTCGATATCTTCCGACGCCGCCTTGAACCGCTCGTATTCCTGAAGCCTGCGGATCAATTCGGCACGCGGGTCGAGTTCGTCCTCCTCCACCTCGGCCGAGCGAGGCAGCAGCATGCGCGACTTGATCTCAGCCAACATGGCCGCCATTACCAGGTACTCGGCCGCAAGCTCCAGGCGCACGGCCTTCATCAACTCGACATAGCCCATGTACTGACGAGTGATTTCAGCGACAGGGATATCGAGAATATCGATGTTCTGCTTGCGGATCAGATAGAGCAGCAAATCTAGCGGTCCCTCGAATGCCTCAAGGAAGACCTCGAGCGCATCTGGGGGGATATAGAGATCCTGCGGCAGGTTATTGAAAGCCTCGCCGTAGACAAGCGCCAGCCGCAGCTGCTCGCCGGGCGCCTTGAGGGTCGCCTCGGCCTGGGTGTCCTGCATCATCTCTCCGGAACGAACGAGTACTGGAAGCGGCGACAGCTTATGCCGGCGCCCGAATAGGCTCTAGCGATAATTCAGACCCATGGCCTGACGCACCACCACCAGGGTCTCGCGTGCTTCGTCGCGGGCCTGCTCAGCGCCTTCAGCGAGAATGCTGCGCACCAGATCTGGGTTCGCCTCGTAGTCCTGAGCCCGTTCTTGCAGCGGTGCCAGCTCGAGCTTGATCGCATCGATAAGTGGCGCTTTGCATTCCAGGCAGCCGATGCCCGCGGTGCGGCAGCCCTGCTCCGCCCAACTGCAGACCTCTTCTACCGAATGGGCCTGGTGCATTTGCCACACCGGACAACGTGTCGGCTCACCCGGGTCGTGGCGATGAACGCGTGCCGGATCGGTTGGCATGCGCTTGATCTTTTCCTCGATCTCAGGCGGCGTGTCGCGCAGAAAGATGGAATTACTGGCCGACTTGGCCATTTTTCCGCCGTCCAGCCCAGACACCTTGGGGATATCGCTGAGCAACGCCTGCGGTTCGGGCAACAACAACCTGCCGCTCCCCTCGAGATATCCAAACAGACGTTCTTGGTCGCCAATGGTAATGGTCTGCTGATCCTTGAGCAGCGCACGGGCAGTATTCAGCGCTTCGAGATCGCCTTGCTCCTGGTAGCTCTTGCGCAGACTGGCGTATAGCTTGGAGCTTTTCTTGCCGAGCTTGCGTATCGCCGCTTCAGCCTTGACCTCGAAATCCTCTTCGCTGCCGTACAGATGGTTGAAGCGTCTGGCGACATCACGAGCGAATTCGATATGCGGCAACTGATCGGCGCCAACGGGCACGACACCGGCGCGGTAGGCGAGGATGTCAGCGGCCTGCAACAACGGATAACCGAGAAAACCGTAGGTGCCGAGGTCTTTGTTCTGCGAATCGAGCTGCAGCTCCTTGTAGGACGGCACGCGCTCCAGCCACGCCAAGGGGCAGATCATCGAAAGCAGCAGGTGCAGCTCGGCGTGTTCGGGCACCTGGGACTGGATGAACAACGTAGCAGAGCTCGGGCTGACACCGGCTGCCAGCCAATCGATTGCCATCTCCTGGACATTGCGCGCGACATCGGCGCCTGCAGCGTAATCGGTGGTCAGTGCATGCCAGTCAACGATGCAGAAAAAGCATTGGTACTCATGCTGCATTCTGACCCAGCTCTTCAGCACGCCGTGATAGTGGCCGAGGTGGAGACGGCCGTTAGGCCGCATTCCGGAGACTACACGTCGCTGCGAATCCATGGCGCTCAAAAGGGTTTCCTTCGTAGATTTGAAAAAAGCGAACGGTTCAGCCGGCGAACGGCGCGGGATCGCCGCAGCCGACCCGTACCACTTCCGGATCGCCGTCGACCAGGCTGATGACGGTCGACGCTTCGACGCCACCGTAACCGCCGTCGATGATCAGGTCTACCTGATGCTCCAGTGCATCGCGCATTTCGTAAGGGTCGCTCATCGGCTCGGTTTGACCAGGCAGGATCAGGCTGACGCTCATCAATGGCTCACCCAGCTCGGCGAGCAACGCCTGCGCAATCGGTTGAGCAGGCACGCGCAGGCCAATGGTACGACGCTTCGGATGCAACAGCATTCGCGGCACTTCCCGAGTGGCGCTGAGAATGATGGTGTAAGGCCCTGGCAAATGCGTCTTGAGCAGGCGGAAAGCGGCGGTATCCACCTTCGCGAACAATCCCAGCTGGGACAAGTCGCGACAGACCAGGGTGAAATTGTGTTTATCGTCCAGCTGGCGCAGGCGGCGAATGCGCTCGATGCCGGTTTTGTTTCCCATCGAGCAACCCACAGCATAGGAAGAGTCGGTGGGGTAAACCACCACGCCGCCGCTGCGAATGATCTCTACGGCCTGCTTGATCAGCCTGGCCTGCGGGTTGTCTGGGTGTATCTGAAAGAACTGGCTCATGGGGAACTCCCTGTTCAGCGGCCAACAGACTCGCCGGGTTCATGATCAAAAGACTTCCACAGCGGCCGCAAGTCGTCAGGCAGGGCTCTGTACATACCCAGCTCCGACCAGTCGCCTGGCGCATGGAAGTCACTGCCGATGCTGGCCATCAGCCCGAACTCACGCGCCAGAATCGACAAGCCCCCCACCTGCTCCAACGGTTGCATACCGTTGACCACTTCCAGCGCATGACCGCCTGCCTGGGCGAATTCGCTCACCAGTCGACGTCGTTTGCTGCGGGTGAAATCGTACTGCCAGGGATGCGCCAAACTGATCCAGGCGCCGGCGTCGCGCAAGGTACTCACTGTTCGCTCAAGCGTCGGCCAATGCTGCTTGACATCCCCCAGCTTGCCGGAGCCGAGCCACTTGCGAAATGCCTCGGCGCGGTCGCGCACGTGGCCGGCTCGCACGAGGTAATCCGCGAAATGAGGCCGTGCCGGCGCGTTGCCGCTATCCCCCAGCTCCTGCTGAATTGCCCGCGCACCCTCCAGCGCACCAGGCATCCCCTTGGCCTCCAGGCGCTGAGCAATCGTCTCGGCACGCTGCCAGCGGCCGGCGTGCAACTCACCAATAGCCTGTTGCAGCGCAATGGCATCACGACGAAACGCGTAACCCAGCACATGGATGGTGGCGCCATTCCAGACACAGGACAGCTCGATGCCATTGACCAGCCGGACACCCAGCAAATCAGCAGCGGCGCGAGCATCATCGAGCCCTTCGAGGGTGTCGTGATCGGTCAGCGCAAGCAGTTCGACTCCACGCGCATGTGCTCGCTGCACCAGCACGTCCGGCGCAAGCACGCCGTCAGAGGCGGTGCTATGGCAATGCAGATCAACAATCATTCGGGACAGATTCTCCAGGGGGCTTGGCAGCTCACAGCGTGTGACCGCCAGCGCCAGCGCTCGTGCCGTCGTCCAGTTTGCCAAAGCTTGCGCAATGTCTTGGAAACGGCAAGCGGACAGCGTTCCGCTAAAAGCGCGGTTTGTTATTATGCCGGGCACATCTGCCCTCTGGCTTGCCTCGTGAAACAAATCATCGACTTCGTTCCGCTGCTGCTGTTCTTCATCGCCTACAAAATCGAGCCTACAACGGTCGACATCGGAGGTTTTAGCCTGGGCGTCGGCGGCATATTCAGCGCAACAGCGGTGCTGGTCGTCAGCTCCGTTATCATCTACGGCGTTTTGTTCATCCATCAGCGACGACTTGAAAAAAGCCAGTGGCTGACATTGGCGGCTTGCTTGTTATTCGGCGGGCTGACCTTGGCGCTGCACAGCGAAGCGATTCTCAAGTGGAAAGCGCCCGTACTGAACTGGCTGTTCGCGCTGGCCTTCACCGGTAGCCACTTCATCGGCGACAAACCGCTGATTCAGCGGATGATGGGCCATGCCGTCCGCTTGCCGGCAGCACAATGGGCCCAGCTCAATGTCGCCTGGATTCTGTTCTTCCTTGTCTGCGGCTTCGCCAATCTTTTCGTTGCGTTCGTCTACCCGTCGATCTGGGTAGACTTCAAGGTCTTTGGCAGTCTCGGCCTGACGCTGCTGTTCATGGCTGGCCAGGCGCTATATCTGGTGCGCCACATGCAACCCGAACCTGAACAATCATAGGAATCCATCATGCTCTACGCCATCATCGCCAGCGATGTACCCAACTCCCTGCAGGACCGTCTGGCCTCGCGCCCCGCTCACCTGGCGCGTCTCGACCAGCTCAAAAGCGAGGGCCGGCTCGTATTGGCTGGCCCACATCCGGCAGTGGACAGCAATGACCCGGGCGCAGCCGGCTTTACGGGCAGCCTGGTTGTCGCCGAATTCGACTCGCTGCAGGCTGCTGAGCAGTGGGCTGCGGCCGATCCCTATAAAGCGGCGGGCGTTTATGGCGATGTCATCGTCAAGCCTTTCAAACAAGTCTATCCCTGAGTCGGTCGGTTGACGCCGCCACCCTGCTGCAGGGCCGTCGCTTCGCCACGGCCCTGCAGAGAAATAACCGTTGAGGAAAAAGGAGTTCCGATGCGCCAAGGTCCGCTGTTTCTGCTGATTGCTCTAGGTCTCGCTACACCCTTGCTGCAGGCCGAAGAAGCCACCATCGAGCCGCCCGCCGAACGGCAGGTCGAGCTGGAGCAACGCCTAAGCGACAATCAGCAGCAACGGGAGGCGATCAAGGAAAACCTCGACGTCGCCGCCAGTGCAGTGGGCCAGGCCCAGCTGTTAAGACTGCGCCAGGAAAACCAGCGACTGCGCCTGCAGCTTGAACAAGAACAAGCGCAGACGCAGGTGCAGCCGCCACTGCTCAACGACCAGCAACAGTGGTTCGCGGTTGGGGGCGGGGTGGGCGTGCTGGGCTTTCTGCTTGGCGTCCTGACAACCCGCGGCCGCCGCCGCCGGCAATGGCTGAACTGAATCGACACGAGCGAACCATGAGCGAATTGCTGCTGATAGACGATGACCAGGAGCTCTGCGAGTTGTTGGTCAGCTGGCTGGCCCAGGAAGGCTTTGTCGCCCGCGCATGCCATGACGGCAAGAGCGCACGTGCGGCGCTGGCCGAACATCAACCCTCGGCAGTCGTGCTCGACGTTATGCTGCCTGACGGCAGTGGGTTGGAATTGCTCAAGCAGCTGCGTAGCGAACATCCCGACCTGCCAGTCCTGATGCTTTCGGGGCGAGGCGAGCCTCTTGACCGCATCCTGGGCCTGGAGCTGGGTGCGGACGACTACCTCGCCAAACCCTGTGATCCACGCGAACTCACCGCCCGCCTGAAGGCCGTTCTTCGCCGTAGCCAACCGGCCAGCACGCCGACCCAACTCGAGTTGGGTGATCTCTGGTACAGCCCCGCACGCGGCGTCGCCAGCGTCGGCGATCATGAAGTCACGCTCACCCTCTCCGAAGGTCGCATTCTCGAAGCACTCCTTGGTCAACCTGGCGAACCTATGGAAAAGCAGGCGTTGGCGCAGCTGGCCCTGGGCCGCAAGCTCACCCTGTACGACCGCAGCCTGGACATGCACGTCAGCAATCTGCGCCGAAAACTCGGCCCCCATCCAGACGGCCGCCAGCGCATCGTCGCCTTGCGCAGCCGCGGTTACCTTTACGCATCCTGACCGCCCTTTACCCAGCCTTTACCCTGCGCTGACTGCCGTTGACCTTGCGCCTCCTAAACTGAGCTCATCCGGTCGAAGCCTGCTGAGGCGCCCTCGAAAGGCGCCCACTCGGTGACCGGTTTCCATATCAAGGAGAAACTCATGATGCGCAAGACTCTGATCGCCGTACTCTTCGCCTCCACCCTGCCCACCATTGCCATGGCCATGCCAGACGATGGCCAGCGCCCTCACGGTGGCAAGCATTCGCCTTTCGAGCAGCTCGATTTGACCAAAGAGCAACGAACCGAGATGCGCCAGCTGATGGGCCAGCAGATGAAAAGTCATCGCGAGATCACTCATCGGTACCTGAACAAGCTGCCCGAAGCAGATCGCAAGGCCATGCAGGACGAACTAAAAGCCAACCAGGAAAAAACCCAAAAACAGGTGCGTGACCTGCTCAAGCCTGAACAGCAGAAGAAGTTCGACGAGCTGCACGAAAAGATGGCAGCCAAGCGCGCCGACCGCGCTGAATTTGAACAGTGGAAAGCCGAACGCGATCAAAAGAACTGATCTACAAATCCGCAAACCGCCCGGCGCGCCCCCACCTTGAGCCAAGCGCGCCGGGCTTTTCTCTGGAGTACATGACAGGTGCGATCACTGTTCTGGCGCATCCTTGCGACGTTCTGGCTGGCCATTGCGCTGGTAGCAGGCTTGGCCATGCTCCTCGGTCATGCGCTCAACCAGGACACCTGGATTCTCAACCGTCACCCCGGCGTGAACGGCCTGGCCGAAGTCTGGACCAAGGTCTACGAGCGCCAGGGGCCAATCACTGCACAGTTTCTTCTCGAGCGGCACCGTAACCGCTACGGCGTCGATGTGCAGGTTCTCGCTGAGAACGGCCAGCCGATCATCCGCGGTACCTTTCCGGCTCGCGCGGCCGCTTTCGAGGCGCGCCAGGAACACCGCGACGGTCGCCTGCCCTGGCGGCGGCTGACTGCTGATTACACCAGTCCCGAAACCGGCAATACCTACCTGTTTATCTACCGTATCCCGAATCAGGAGCTGCAAGCCTGGCACCGAGGCAGCCTGTTCTGGCCTCTGAGTGCGCTCGCCATTGCCTTGGTCGTTCTGACCGGGTTCAGCCTGCTGCTGACCCTTTCGATTACTCGCCCGCTCGATCGGCTTCGCGGCGCCGTGCACGACTTGGGGCAGACCACCTATCAGCAGAATTCGCTGGCACGCCTGGCCAATCGACGCGACGAGCTGGGCGTGCTTGCCAAGGACTTCAACCGCATGGGAGCCCAACTGCAAAGTTTGATCGGCAGCCAGCGGCAATTGCTGCGTGACGTTTCCCACGAACTGCGTTCGCCGCTGGCCCGCCTGCGCATCGCACTGGCCCTGGCAGAACGCGCCACGCCGGCCGAACGCGAAGCCATCTGGCCACGGCTGGCCAAGGAATGTGATCGCCTGGAGGCGCTGATCAGCGAGATCCTGGAGCTCGCCCGACTCGACGCCGACCCTGGCGCGCCGAACCCCATCAACTTGCAATCAATGTTCGACCAGCTTGAGGAAAACGCCCGCATTGTCTCGCCGAATCAACGCATTGACTGTCAGGTTGAAACCGAAGCCCAGTTGCAAGGCTGGCCGGACATGCTCGAGCGCGCCCTCGACAATCTGTTACGCAATGCCTTGCGTTTCAATCCCGAAGGCAAGCCCATCGAACTGCGAGCCAGCAGCGACACTCAACACCTGCTACTGAGTGTCCGTGACCATGGACCTGGCGTAGACGGAGCCCACCTCGAGCAACTGAGCGAACCCTTCTTTCGAGCACCCGGGCAGACCACAGCGGGACACGGATTGGGGCTGGCAATCGCTCGCCGAGCCGCCGAACGCCATAACGGCGAGCTACTGCTGAGCAATCACCCGGACGGTGGCTTCATAGCTACGCTGAAGCTGCCGCTGAAACTGGCTATCGACGCTCGGCAGCACGCGTAGTGAGCTAGCGTGCACCGGACCACTCAGTGACGAACTGCTGCGGCTCCAGTTCCGGCGGGGTTCGCAGCGTGCCCTCCGGGGTGCCGACGTAGATGAACCCCAGGATTTGCTCGTCACCGGTCAACCCCAGCGCCTTCGCCAGGTACGGATCGTAAGCGAAGTCACCGGTCCGCCATACGGCGCCAAGGCCCTGAGCGTGCGCAGCCAGTAACAAACCGTGCGCAGCGCAGGACACCGCAAGCACCTGCTCGGAACCAGGCACCTTCGGGTGCGGCTGCATGGAGGCTATGACCACCACCAGCAGCGGCGCGCGCAACGGCATCTTGCGGGCTTTCAGCACGGCATCATCGCTCGCCTCAGGCGAGCGCACACGCAGCGATTCAGCCATCAACTTGCCCAACCGCTCGCGGGCTTCGCCTTGCACGGTCAAGAAACGCCACGGACGCAGCTGGCCATGATCAGGCGCGCGCAGGGCGGCACGAAACATCACGTCCAGCTGAGCCGGTGTTGGCGCAGGATCGGTAAGCCGCGTGACAGACACGCGGTTGAGCAACAGGTCGAGAGCTTCCATCCGACTACCTCCGAAAACGAATCGGACATTCTAGAGCCCAGAGCCGTTCGTTTGGCAGCACAGTTGTAGAAGCGCCGTATTGGACGACCAACCTGATGATCGCCGCCCCGAATGCCGACGCCGTCAGGCTACCCGATCAGGCGCAATCTGCGGTTCCAGCGGGGGCATCAGCGGTGGAAGACCGTGGGCCGCGCGAGCCGTGTCGCAATGGGCGTTATGTTGACCGTCGACCCAGGATGCTTCGAATTCGCGACAGGTGCTCGAACGCTGCTCATACAGGGTGCAACGTACGCCGCAGCCCACATCGCCCATCAGCCCGACACAACGCGCTGGATTGGATTGCGTCCCAAGCATGGCAACGTGAAACGGGCTGACCTGCACGGTTGCGCTGTCAGGAACGGCACCGCCGGACGAGGCACACTCGCCCCAAAAGAAAGACACACGAAAATACGCGCAGCAGGCGCCGCACGTGAGGCAGGGATTGTCGATGGACATGGAAGGTGAACACTCAGAAACCGGCAAAGGGCCGGCACCGGGCGGCTATTCTATTCATCGCAACGAACTTGGGAAGAGGCCCGCCAGGGGGGTTACAAAAGATTTTTCAACAGGCCGATAGCCGGTTTACTGCCGCAGCGACAGGCGTAGAATGGCGCCCTCTTTTTCGAGCCGAGCAGCAATCACACATGGCCCTGCCGACCCTGCGCATCATCGGTTTCATTCTCGGCATTTTCCTGATCACACTCGCAGTCAGCATGGTCATTCCGATGGTCACGCTGTTCGCGTTTGACCGAACTGACGATCTTCAAGCGTTTCTGTGGTCCAGCCTGATTACCTTCGGCTGCGGTTTTGCGCTGGTTGCGCCAGGTCGACCGGCCAATACCAATCTGCGCCCGCGCGACATGTATTTTCTGACTACGGTTAGTTGGGTAATCGTGTGCTGCTTCGCCGCGCTGCCGCTCATGCTCATCCAACACATCAGCTATACCGATGCGTTCTTCGAAACCATGTCCGGCATCACCACCACCGGTGCAACGGTGCTATCAGGACTTGATAGCGCATCTCCCGGCCTGCTGATGTGGCGATCACTGCTGCATTGGCTTGGCGGTATCGGCTTCATCGGCATGGCAGTCGCCATTCTGCCGCTGCTACGTGTTGGTGGTATGCGACTGTTCCAGACCGAATCATCTGACTGGTCAGAGAAAGTCATGCCGCGTTCACACATGGCCGGCAAATACCTGATCGTTATCTATCTGGTCTTTACTCTGGCAGCGTTCATCGCATTCTGGCTGGCAGGAATGAGCGGGTTCGATGCGATCAACCATGCGATGTCCACCGTGGCGACTGGCGGCTATTCGACCTCCGACGCATCGCTCGGCAAGTTCGGCCCAGCTACGCACTGGGTAGCAATCTTCTTCATGATTTTGGGCAGCCTGCCGTTCACCCTGTACGTAGCCACCGCTCGCGGCGACCGACGCGCGCTGTTTGGGGATCAGCAGGTTCGTGGGTTTCTGACAATGCTCGCGGGAACGAGCCTGTTATTCAGCCTGTGGTATTGGCTCAACCATGATGACAGCCTTCTCGACTCACTGCGTATCGTGACATTCAGCGTTGTGTCAGTCATTACCACCACCGGTTACGCGGTCAGCGACTACACCCAATGGGGCGGGTTCGCGGTCATGGTGTTCTTCTATCTCACCTTCCTCGGTGGTTGTTCCGGGTCTACGTCCGGCGGCTTGAAGATGTTTCGTTTTCAGGTCGCTTACACCCTACTGCGCTCGAACCTCAAGCAACTGGTTCACCCAAGGGCAGTCATCCGCCAACAGTACAACGGGCATAATCTGGACGAAGAAATTGTCCGTTCGATCCTGACATTTTCATTCTTCTTCACCATGACCATTGGTGTGCTGGCTCTATGTCTGGCACTGCTTGGGCTGGACCCGATCACAGCACTAACAGGTGCCGCGTCAGCGGTGTGTAACGTAGGTCCGGGGCTCGGGCCGATCATCGGCCCGGCGGGCAATTTCTCAACGCTGCCTGATGCTGCCAAGTGGTTGTTATCCGTCGGTATGCTGCTTGGCCGATTGGAAATCATCACCGTGCTGGTGATGTTGACCCCTTCTTTCTGGCGCCACTGACGGGCTCATGTCTCGCCGATATCCTCGTTCCACAGTTCGGGGCTGTCGGCGATGAAGCGACGCATCATCTCGACACAGCCCGGCTCCTGCAGCACCTCAACCTCAACGCCCCGACCGCGCAGCAGCAGTTCCTCGCCCATGAAGGTCTGGTTCTCGCCGATCACCACCTTCGGTATGCCATAGAGCAGAATCGCCCCGCTGCACATGGAACAGGGCGAGAGCGTCGTGTAGAGGGTGGACTCGGCGTAGACGCTGGCCGGTTGCCGGCCGGCGTTTTCGAATGCGTCCATCTCTCCGTGCAGCACCGCGCTGCCTTGTTGAACCCGCCGGTTGTGACCACGACCAATGATCCGACCCCGATGGACGATCACAGAACCAATCGGAATCCCCCCCTCGGACAGCCCCTTTTGCGCTTCGTCGATTGCGGCCTGCATGAATTCATCCATTCACGGTGCTCCTTCGCTCTTGCTGGATAGTGGGATTCGCCATCAGGCGGTTTCGGATCGACGCTTGAACAGTCGCTTACCCAACTCGATAGCTGCAAATACCAGGCCGCCAGCCAGTATCCCGAAAGCGGCGTCCAGCAGCGTCGGCAACAGCCCGGCCAGAACAGTCCCGATGTAGGGCAGCGCCAACGTGTGCTCCGCGCTGTTCTCGATGAGGTGGTGAATGGCCTTGAAGCCGTGGGTCAGAATGCCGCCGCCAACCATGAACATGGCGGCCGTGCCAATCACTGACAGAGACTTCATCAACCAGGGCGCGACCGAAAGAATGGCACGGCCGAGCGACTGCGCCGCCGAACTGCTGCGCTTGGTCAGCGCCAGGCCCGCGTCGTCGAGTTTGACGATGCCGGCAACCAAACCGTAGACGCCGATGGTCATGATGATTGCTATGCCCGCCAGCACGGCGATCTGCTCGACAAAGGTGGCGGCAGCGACCGTACCCAGTGTGATGGCGATGATTTCGGCGGACAAAATGAAATCGGTGCGCACCGCCCCGCTGATTTTGTCGCGCTCGAACGCCACCATGTCGACGTTCTCGTCGGCCAACGCCTTGATCTGCTCCGCATGATGATCCTGATCGCGGTGCAAGAACCGGTGTGCCAGCTTCTCGAATCCTTCGAAGCAGAGAAACGCACCGCCCAGCATCAGCAACGGCGTGATGGCCCAGGGGATAAACGCGCTGATCAGCAACGCTGCCGGCACCAGAATCAGCTTGTTGCGCATGGAGCCCTTGGCCACGGCCCAGACCACCGGTAGCTCGCGGTCCGCATTAACGCCGGTGACCTGCTGCGCATTGAGTGCCAGATCGTCTCCGAGCACGCCGGCGGTTTTCTTTGCCGCCACCTTGGTCATCAGGGATACGTCGTCCAGGACCGAAGCGATATCGTCGATCAAGGCAAGAAGGCTACTGGCCAATGCGGGTCATCCTTTAGGTATTGGCAAAAAGCGGCACAGGTGCGCCGCGGTCATGTATACGCAAGCTAAGGCTATGGCAGCAAAGCACAAGTTCCGGCATGGGCGCTTCAACGCTGTGCGCGGTATTCGCCAGGTGTCATCGCGAACCAGCGCTTGAAGGCGCGGAAGAAATTGCTCGGATCGGCAAAGCCCAGCAGATAAGCCACTTCCAGCAAGGCCAGATCGGCACGCGCCAGATATTGCTCGGCAAGCGTGCGCCGGGTGTCGTCGAGCAACTGCTGGAAGCTCGTACCCTCCTCGTCCAGCCGCCGCTGCAATGTGCGCTCGGACAGTTGCAGCGACTGCGCTACCGTTTCACGCCGCGGTTCACCCTGAGGCAACAGACGGCAGATCACCTGCCGGGCCCGATGCGTCACCCGGTTGTCCGAGAAGCGTGCCAGGTAGTCGCCGGCAAACCGGTCGTGCAACTGAGCCAGTTCAGCGTTCGCGGTAGGTAATGGAATATCCATATCAACGTGGCGCATCAGCAAGCCGTGGCTGTCGGCATTGAAGCGTAGCGGTGCTTGAAACATGGCCTGGTACGGTTCGACATCCGCAGGTCGCGGGCCCTGGAAATAGACTTCTAGCGGGACCAGTGACTTGCCGGTCAGCCAGCGACAGAATGCAAGCGTACTGGCTAGGGAACCGTCTGCGCTCTGGCGGGCGGGTGGCAACTGATCACCATGAATCGCCAAGGTCAACAAAGCGCCGCGATCAGTTGGCCTGAACTGCAGGTCCGCACCTTCGGCAATGATGCGCTGGTAGCGCACCAGACGCTGGAAGCTGTCCCTGAGCGTGCTACTGGACATCAGTGCATAGCCGACCACATGCATCGCGCCGGGGCGCATCACCTTTGCCAGACTCAAGCCGATCGCAGGGTTGCCGGTCATCTCCACTGCGCGCTGCCAAAGCCGCGTCATGCCGTCTTGGGTAAACCGGGCATCGGGATCGTTCAGTGCGCAATAGTCGAGCGCAAGTTCGCTGAAGAGCGCCTGGCAGTCGAGACCCTCGAGCTCAAGCGCCTGGACAATGCTCAAGGCCCAGCTCGAGGACGTGGTGCGTTCTGTCATTAATCGATTCGCTCATGGTCAGGCTTTATTACATGCCGCGCCGTCATAACGACGACCCGTGCAGTTTCAACCGCCTAGGGATGGCACACAAGGCTACTAAACTGGCACCTGTGGTCAGTGGCCTATGTTGCCGAAGGCTCTAGACTCCAACGACCACAATGACAGGAGGTGCGGCATGAGCACGCAAACCGCCGAACGCTTTACTCGTTTTGCAGATTTCTACCCGTTCTACCTGGCCGAGCACAGCAACCCCACCTGCAGACGGTTGCACTACGTCGGCAGCTTGCTGGTACTGGCAATCCTGGCCTACTCAGTAATCACCCAGCAGTGGCTATGGCTACTGGCGATGCCATTGGCCGGCTATGGGTTTGCCTGGGTCGGTCATTTCATTTTCGAGAAGAACCGTCCGGCGACATTTCAGTACCCGCTGTACAGCTTTCTCGGCGATTGGGTAATGCTCAAGGACATGCTGACTGGAAAGATTCGATTCTGAACCACGGGTCATGTGCTGGTGCTGCGGTGCACCGGCTCTCGGTCACGGAATGGACCGGTGGTTTGGCGCTGTGCTGGCGACTTGGTTATGATCTGCGAGCCAGCGCCGGTCTATGCGCTGTAGCCTCGGCGCATTCCAGAGCGCCGGCATTTTTCAGGGATAGCAACCATCATGTCAACCGTGACCGGTGAACGACGTAACGGCCTCGCGACTCGTCCATTGCGCGAGTACTACGCCCGAGTCTTCGCCTATCTGATCTGTGCCGCCACGCTCGCTGCAGGAGTCTATACCCAGCAGTTCGGGCTCGAGCTCTTGTGGATGGTGCCGTACACACTCCTGTATCCGCACTTCGCCTATCACCTCAGCTACCGCTTCAAGCGCGACCATCCGGAAACCACCTCACAGACCCTGTTGTGCCTCGATGCCCTCAATGCGGGCGCCGGTATCGTGCTGCTAGGGAGCAGCCTCGTACCGAGCCTGATGTTTATGCTGACGCTGAGTTTCAGCGCGCTGGTGGTTGGCAGCCTGCGTCATCTGTTGATGACGCTGTTGATGGTCTGCATCAGCGCCGGACTGACCAGCCTACTGGTGCCTTTGCGCTTCGAAGGCGTCAGCTCGGTCTTGGTATCCACAGTCAGCATCCTGCTCACCACGCTCTACGTGTGCGTAACGGCCTACTACGTGCACCAGCAGGGCATCCGTCTGGCGCAGGCACGCAGCGAAGTGGAGGCCCAGCAGGCCAAAGCGGCGCGACTGGCCCGTAGCCTGGCCAAGTACCTCTCACCCCAGGTATGGGAATCAATCTTCTCCGGCAAGCGCACCGTGCGTCTTGAAACTCAACGCAAGAAGCTCACGGTGTTCTTCTCGGACATCAAGGGGTTCACTGAGCTCTCGGAAGAACTGGAGGCTGAAGCCCTCACCGACCTGCTCAACACCTACCTCAACGAGATGTCGAAAATTACACTCAAGTACGGCGGCACCATCGACAAGTTCGTTGGTGACTGCGTCATGGTTTTTTTCGGCGACCCCGCCAGCCAGGGCGCTAAAAAGGATGCCGTGGCAGCGGTTTCGATGGCTATTGCCATGCGCAAGCACATGAAAGTCCTTCGCCAGCAATGGCGCGCCCAAGGCATTACCAAGCCGATGGAAATCCGCATGGGCATCAACACGGGCTATTGCACGGTCGGCAACTTCGGCGCCGACACACGAATGGACTACACCATCATCGGTCGCGAAGTGAATCTGGCGAGCCGCCTGGAAAGCTCCGCCGAGGCTGGCGAGATCCTCATTTCCCACGAAACCTATTCGCTGGTTAAAGACGTCATCATGTGCCGCGACAAAGGCCAGATCACGGTTAAGGGCTTTACCCGCCCGGTACAGATCTACCAAGTGGTGGACTTCCGTCGCGACCTCGGCGCCACCAACAGCTTCGTCGAGCACGAGTTGCCCGGTTTCTCGATGTACCTGGATACCAATGGCGTGCAGAATTTCGACAAGGAGCGTGTCATCCAGGCGCTCAACCAGGCCGCTGAAAAGTTGCGTGACAAAGTCATCATGTAGCGACCGCACGGCACGGGTCCGATCGCCATCACTCAGCAATAACGGCCGGCGCTCCGCATGCAGTCGAGGTCTACCATGCCGCCTATCCTTTCCTTGCGTCATTACAACCGTGACCAGATCACCCATAGCCATGAGCACACGCAGCTGGTCTTCGGCCTGCAAGGACGGTTGGATTTCGAGGTTGATGGCCTCGGCAGCCGCATCCAACAGCAGCTTCTCGCCGTCGTGCCCAGCGACACACGGCATGCCTGCGACAGCGCCGACGGCAGTCTGTGTCTGGTCCTCGACATTCCGGATGGTGCCTGGCTACGGCGACAGCTTGGCCACCACGCCGATTCGGCGCAGCGGCTGCTCGAGCGGCCTGCTGCCCTGCACCTGAGCCAGACGCAAAGCCAACTGGTGGGCTGGCTCGCTGCCAGCCCCATCAACGACCCGATCATCAGCGAGCAAGGCGCTGCCCTGTTGCTGGCGAGCCTCGCCGCCGGCTGCGAACCCATTGCTCGGCAACACCCGCTGCCTATCGCGGCGTTGCAGGATTTCGTGGACCGGCATCTGTCACATCCGCTCGAGGTCAGGGATCTTGCACGGTTGGCGGGCCTTTCGGTGCAGCGATTCCACGCACGCTTTGTCAGCGAAACGGGTCTCACGCCGCAGGCATTCGTTCGAGGTCGACGCCTGCATCAGGCTCGGGAGTTGCTGCTCAACACTCCGCTCGCGGTAGGCGAGATTGCGGCGCGGGTAGGTTATGCCTCGCAAAGCGCCTTTACCGCAGCGCTCAGCCGCCAGTACGGCATCACGCCGCGTGAGGTCCGACGCGAGGCGCTCGACAAACCGCAAGCGTGACGCGACAGACCATTCGCTTCGCACGGCCTACCATGAATCTTCACTGATACAGATGCGTAAACGCATGCCGTCGCGAGGCTTCATGGATCATTTCAGCTTATCCGCCCCACTCCGCCGTCCGCATGCTCCGCTGGACCTCAGACCATGACCCATCGCAACGCCCTATTGGCGATTCACCTTGGGGCACTGATGTTCGGATTGTCCGGCGTATTCGGCAAGCTGGCGGCGAGTACGCCTTTGATCATCACCCTCGGCCGAGCCGGCTTCGCTGTCGTGGCGTTGCTACTGGCCGCACAGATGCTCCCCAACAAAGGCACGCAGCCAACCGCACGCCAGCGGTTCGGACTGCTGCTCGGCGGGCTGCTACTCGGTGGACACTGGCTTACCTTTTTCCTGGCCGTAAAAGTGGCTGGAGTTGGCATCGCTACGCTGGGCTTCGCCAGTTTTCCCGCGTTTGCCATCCTGCTCGAGGGCGTGCTGTTTCGCGAGCGTACACGCCCCGCCGAGTTCGGCTTGGTCGCGCTGGTCTGCTTCGGTCTGCTGCTGGTGACCCCACAGTTCGATCTAGGTAGCCAGAGCACGCTGGGTCTGCTGTATGGGATCGTCTCCGGGTTGACGTTCGCCTTGCTTTCCCTGCTCAACCGGGCTGTCACCCGCGGCGTAGACCCGGTCCAGGCCGCGCTCTGGCAGAACGGCACCATCCTCCTGTGCCTCCTGCCGTTCACGTGGACGTCCGTGCCGGACATCCCAGCCATGGACTGGCTGTGGCTGGCTTGCTCGGCGTGTTTTGTACGGGCCTCGCACACAGCCTGTTCGTGGCGAGCCTGAAGGTATTGAAGGCCCGGACCACTGCGGTGATCTTCGCGCTGGAACCGGTCTATGGCATCACCATAGCCTGGTGGTTGTTCAATGAACAACCCACGGCGAGGATGCTCGTCGGCGGCGCCTTGATCATCCTCGCCTCGGTCATCACCAGTCGGCTGAAAACACCGGTAGTCACCAACGCCGCCACGCCCTTGGCAAAAGCAGCACAAGTACAAGAGCCGCGCTAAAACAATGTAGATGTCGCTGCAAGCGCTACGGCAGGCTCAGGGGCGGTCGTTATGCCCCAGATTTCGCTCTGGATCGATCTGGTCCCGCACCCGCTGTTTCAAGCTCTTGGCTTCCGGAAACCCGCCGTCCAGCTTGCGCTCCCAGATCTGCACTCCGTCGCAGGTGATGTGAAAGGTCCCGCCTGTTGCAGGCACCAGCGACACCTTGCCGAGGTCATCCGAAAAGGTTGAGAGCAGTTCCTGGGCCAGCCAGGTAGCGCGCAACATCCACTGGCACTGGGTGCAATAGGTGATGACAATTTCAGGCTTGGTAGCGGCCATATCGAGGCGCTCTGGTAGCTGACGGGGCGCCTATAATAGCCGCCATTTCACGTCAGTTTGTCCGGTGTGCCTTCATGTCTCGTCTCCTCTTTCTGCTGATCCTGCTCTTCCCCCTGGCAGGCTATGCCGAACCCCAGCCACGCACGGGCCTGGTCCTTTCCGGCGGAGCCGCGAGGGGGCTTGCGCACATCGGCGTGCTGAAGGCGCTGGAAGAACAAGGCGTGCAGGTCGATGCGATTGCTGGCACCAGCATGGGTGCCGTGATCGGTGGGCTGTATGCCGCCGGCTACAGCGTCGATGAACTGGAAAAGCTGGCGCTCGAGCTGGACTGGCAGCAGGTGCTCTCCGACGACCCTCCGCGCGAGGACATCCCTTTCCGACGCAAGCAGGACGACCGAGATTTCCTGGTCAAACGCAAGCTGAGCTTTCGCGACGATGGCAGCCTCGGCCTGCCCCTCGGCGTTATTCAGGGTCAGAACCTGTCGCTGCTGCTCGAGCGCCTGTTGGTTCACGCCAGTGACACCCGTGACTTCGACCGACTACCCATCCCGTTTCGCGCAGTCGCAACGGATATCGCCAATGACAAGAAGGTGATCTTTCGCAGCGGCCACCTCCCTCAGGCCATTCGCGCCAGCATGTCGATCCCGGCAGTTTTCGCCCCGGTCGAACTCGACGGCCGGCTACTGGTCGACGGCGGCATGGTCGACAACATCCCCATGGACGTCGCGCGGGACATGGGCGTAGACCGGCTGATCGTGGTGGACATCGGCACCCCGCTTCTGCCCCGCGAGCAGCTGCTGACTGTCGTCGATGTGCTCAACCAATCGACCACCATGATGACGCGACGCAACTCAGAAGCGCAGTTGGCCACCCTGCGTCCAGAAGACCTGTTGGTGCAACCGATGCTGGCAGGGTTTGGGGCGACCGATTTCGCGAGAGCCGAGCAGCTGATCGATGCCGGTTATCGGGCCGCCGATGCCTTGGGTGCGCGGCTGGCTACCATGCGCAGCGAAAGCGGTGGCAATCTTTCGCTGAGCCTTGCCCGTTCAGCCGAGCCGCGCAACCCGCTGATCAGCGCCGTGCGCATCGAGAACGATTCCAAGGTCAGCGATGCGGTGGTACGCCGACACATCCGTCAGCAGACCGGTAAGCGACTGGATTTGCAGGGCCTGCAGAAGGACATGGGCACGCTGTACGGACTCGATTATTTCGAGCAGGTCGAGTACCGGGTGGTCCACGAAAAGCTTGGCAATACGCTGGTCATCACGACCCGAGAGAAGCGCTCCGGCACCGATTATCTGCGCCTTGGGATCAACCTCTCGGATGATTTTCGAGGCGATAGCGCCTTCAACATTGGCGCAAGTTTTCGCAAGAATGGCATCAACCAACTCGGAGCCGAGTGGCTGACGCGCCTGCAACTGGGCGATCACCAGGAGTTCTTCAGCGAGTTCTACCAGCCGCTGGACGCCGGCTCGCGCTGGTTCGTGGCGCCCAACCTGTTTGCCGAGGCGCAAAACGTGGAAGCAATTCTGGATAACGACCCGATCGCCGAGTACCGCCTGCAACGTTATGGCTATGGGCTGAACCTGGGCCGGCAGATCGCCAATAACGGTGAAATCCGCTTCGGTGTAGGCCAGGCCTGGGGTGAGGCCGATGTCCGAGTCGGCGATCAGCAGCTGCCGGACTTCTCGTTCGAGGAAGGTTACTACCAGCTGAAATATTCATTCGACACGGTGGACGACGTCGACTTCCCTCGCGAGGGCGAAGACATTGGGCTCACCCTTCGCCAGTACGATCCAAGCCTGGGCTCCGATGGGCGCTATCGTCAGTGGGAATTCCGCCTGGACAAGGCCGTCAGCTTCGGCCTGGACACATTGGTATTTGGCGGCCGCTACGGGCGCACGCTAGACGATGCTGAGATCGTCACCTCAAGCTTTCTGCTCGGTGGGGCGCGGCAGTTGTCGGGCTTCCGACAAGACGCCCTATCCGGGCAGAACATCAGCCTGGCGCGGATGATCTATTTCCGCCGAATGACGCCGCGCTCGTTCCTGCCGCTGGACTTTCCTTTGTACCTGGGCGCATCGCTCGAGCGAGGGCGCGCCTGGAACAACGATAATGCGTTCGATAGCGGCTACATCAACGCAGGCAGTGTGTTCGTCGGCTACGAAACACCTTTGGGCCCGCTGAACTTCAGCTACGGCCTGAATGACGAAGCCGAGCGGGCCATGTATCTGAATCTAGGACGCAGTTTCTGATTGCTGCGCCCGTTCAATACTTCAACGCCATCAGCCGATCATTGCCAGCAACTCGTTGACCTGCCGCCGCTGCGCTTCATCGCCCTCAGTCGCAAGGGTTTCGAGAATGCTGCACGCACTCTCCATATCACCCTGTTTGATATACGCAACGGCCTGGTTAAGACGAACCAGATGTTCAGGGTTTGGCTCTAGCTGGCGCAGCTCCTCGGCCGTAGGCTTCGACTCGACCGGCTCCACATTGCCGAGCAACGATGTCAGCTCGCCAAGCGTCAGCGCTTCATCGAAACCATCGATCAATGGTTGCGCGGGATAAGACTGCCTGACCTCTGCCGCTGAGCTTTGCAGGGCTGGAGCGGTTGCAGCATCCAAAAAGTCCGCCGCCAATGATTCGTCTAAAACAAACGTGATGTCCGGATCCAGCAAAGCCTCAAAGTCCGGTTTGGCTACAGCAACTGCCGAAGCCAGCGCGGGATGCAACGCGAGCAGCTGATCGAGCTGTGCATGCGCACCGCCGGCCTGCAGATAAGCTTCAGCTGCGACGCTGTAGCCCTCGGCGTCACCGGCCTCAGCAAGAAGCCCGAGATGACGAAGTCGAATATCAAGTTGCCCCGGCGCTCGCTCGATGCCACGTGACAGCACGTCGATCGCTTCATCGCGGCGGCCATAGGTGATGTAGATATTAGCCGCTTCGAGCACGTCGGTCTCGCTGACCGAGGCATGCGCGGGCTGGCGAGGCATTTCCGGCGCCGCCGCGACAGCCACTGGTGGTACGCGCTTCGACTGGGCTGCAGCCAGGGGCGCCGCATCCGGGTATTTGGGTTCAGGCTTTTTACGACGACTGAACCACAAGCCACCCAGCAGCATGGAAATCAACACGCCCCCGCCCGGCAACGTCCAGTCCTGCCAGCGGAACGACGGAACAGGTTCGGTTGGGGTTGACTCAGCGGCTGGCTGCTCGATCGGCTGGCTCTGCGGCATTACCGCTGGCGCCGACGGTTGGCCAGCCAGCGAAGCGTTGGTTTGCGGAGTGCTTTGCTCGGCCAGTTGAGCAGTAACGGCTTCGAGCTGCAGCCGCATGTCGATGAGCATTTGCTTGAGCTGCTGATTCTCCTCACGGCTCGCGGCCAGTTCTTCGAACAACTGCCGGCGCAACATCGCTACCTGATCATCGACAAGTGCCGGATCGGCAGGCACGGGCGCAGTGGGCTCGGCATCAGCTGCCAGCGGGCTCTGCACGATAGTCTCCGTCACTGGCGCTGGCGCAGCGGGCTCGACGAGCTCTGCTGTGGTTTGTATGGCTGCATCGGGCAGCAGCAGATCAGCACCCGCCTTGAGACGCGCCGCATCACCACCGGCGAACGCATCAGGGTTCAGCGCCAGAATGTCGCGCATCAACTGCGCCTGTGATGTCTGTGAGCCATCTGTGTAGGCGCCAGCGATGGTCCACAGGCTCTCGCCGCTCGCCACCCGGTGGCGCTGGCCCTGAGACGCTTGCGGCAACTCTGCAGACGGCACGAAACGCGATGGCTCGACGGGCGCCGGCGAAGTCCCGGCTTGCGGATTATTCACGACGAAGCTGGTCGAGGTCTCGGGCGAGCTCGGCATCGGGTCGAGCAGAACCGTGTACTCACGAAGCATCCGGCTGTTAGCCCGGGTGATCTCGACCAGAAAATTCAGATATGGCTCGCGGACGGGCTTGTTGGACGCAACGCGGATGCGACTGCGATTACCGGCGATCACCGGTGTGAAGCGCAGATCCTGCAGAAATGCCGGACGCTCGACGCCGACCCGCGCAAAGTCAGCGCTGGAAGCCAATACGACACGAATGTCATCAGCGTTCAGATCGCCTACGTCCAGCAGGTCGATCTCGGCGCTCAGTGGCTGATTCAGAGCAGAGTTGAGCGTGATGTCGCCCATACCCAGGGCGGAAACCATGCCCGAATAGATCAGCGAGCCAGAGGCCACTGTGAACAAGACTCGACGACCGAGCGCCATGAAAACCTCCGCAGGTGGCGCTCGGCGTGCTTCGTCGCCGGTCCACGGTTCGATTACTGAACTGTGACGCGGTTATCGACTGATGCAGCAGAAAGTAGAGGCAGTTCGTCGGCTTGCGCGTGAAAGCATTGTGCCATCATTTGCAAACCATAGCCTAACGTCAAAAGACAAACGGCAGCGAGAGGCAGTGCCTGGAATTGGCCGTTCAAGTATTCGCTTCAAAACCGTCGCGTTTTGCTTGCAAGCCTTCACCCACGAGGCAATCTTGCCAGCGGCGCTATTAACGTTTTGCTTTCACCAGGTTAGCCAGGATGCGTTCATGCACTTGCTGGCATTTGCGCAGATCCTCTTCGTCAATGCCATCGAAGAGCTCCTGCCGAACCTGTGTGGAAATCGCCTCGATTCTCTGAATAAGAGGGCGCGCCGGGGCACCGAGCGTAATCAGTTTGGCGCGACGATCACCGGGCGCCGGCTGGCGGTGGACCAGCCCTTGAGCTTCGAGACTGTCCAGCAACCGCGCCAAGGTCGGACCCTCAACCGCAACGCTTTGCGCAAGCTCACGTTGTGTCGGGTCGTGATCGAACCGGGCCAGATGCAGCAGCACCAACCATCGAGCCTGAGAAAGATCGAGATCTGCCAGACGACGGTCCAGCTCGGCGCGCCAGCCACGCGAAAGTTGAGCCAACTGCATGGCAAAGCGGTGTTGGTCGGGATACATGGAGCGGTCTTTCCGGAAATACTAATTATTAGTGAGCTAACCACAGCACCGGAAGACTGGCAAGGCTACCATCGACTCGGGTACGTTACCCAGTGTTGCGGTGCCCCGCGCTAGCCAACACGCCAAACAAGCGCAGCGGCAATACGCCGCACTGCACCCGTCGGGCGCTAGAGCTCGAACTCCGCCTGCAACGAGGCACGCACGCAAAACAACACCGCTTCCGGGACGCGACCGGCGAATTGCTCGGCGACCGCCGCAACCGGAGGCAACTCCCCTTCACCGTCCAGGAATGCTTCCTGAATCTCACCGAGCAGTTCCTCTGGCAGGTCCAGCGCCTGCTCGAGGCTCAGCTGCTGTTGGCCTATGGCTTCTGCAAGCATGGCGTAGACGTTTTTTTCGCTGCAATCGAGTTGCCGTGCGATCTGAGCAGGCGTCATTCCTGCTCGAGCCAGTGTGATCAGCTCATGACGAACATCTGCGGGCGACTTGGCCACCGGTGCCGTACCCTGCAGCACCTCCAGAAACGCTTGGCCATAACGCTCCAGCTTGCGTGCACCCACGCCGCTGATGCGCGCCATATCGCTGAGCGTGCCGGGCTGGCTACGGAGCATCTCAAGCAGGGTCGCATCCGGGAAGATGACGTAAGGTGGCACGCCATGCTCCTCGGCCAGCTTGCGCCGCAGTGCGCGCAACGCTTCCCAGGTCTCGCGTTCCTCGCTGCGCACCAACTGACTCGCCGCGCTGGCAGCCGACTTTGGCGCCTTGGTCGTCAGCTCTCGACGCAACTCCAGGGTAACCTCTCCCCTGAGCAAGCTACGGCAATTGTCGCTGAGTCGAAGGCCGCCGAAACCCTCAAGATCGACGTCAGCCAGCCCTCGGGCGACCAGCTGGCGAAACAGCGACCGCCACTCCCCTGCGGACAGCGCCTTGCCTACGCCGAAAACCGACAGATGCTGATGACCGAGACTGCGGATCTTCTCGTTGTCCCGTCCGAGGAGGACGTCGACAAGATGGCCCACACCGTAGCGCTGGCCGCTGCGGTAGATCGCCGACAAGGCTTGTCGTGCCGGCTCGGTGGCATCCCAGGTCTGCACGCCGTCGACACAATTGTCGCAATGGCCGCAAGGCTCCGGCATTTGCTCATCGAAATAGGCCAGTAACACCTGGCGACGACAGCGAGTTTCTTCACACAGCGAGAGCATCGCGTCGAGCTTGTGTTGCTCGATACGCTTATGTCGCTCGTCACCGTCGGAGTTGTTGAGCATCTGCTTGAGGAAAATTACGTCCTGCAGCCCGTATGCCATCCAGGCGTCTGCAGGCAGACCATCTCGACCTGCGCGGCCGGTTTCCTGATAGTAGGCTTCCAGCGACTTCGGCAGGTCCAGGTGCGCAACGAAACGCACGTTGGGCTTGTCGATGCCCATGCCGAACGCAATGGTTGCCACCATGATCAGGCCTTCCTCATTAAGAAAGCGCTTCTGGTGAAAGGCCCGTAAATCGTTCGGCAAGCCGGCGTGGTAAGGCAATGCCGGAAAGCCCTGCTCGGTGAGGAAGGCGGCAATGTCATCGACCTTCTTGCGCGACATGCAATAGATAATGCCGGCGTCACCGCGGCGTTCAGCAAGGAATGCCATCAGCTGCTTGCGCGGCTGCTCCTTGGGCACGATGCGATAGAAGATGTTTGGCCGATCAAAACTCGACAGGAATCGCTCGGCGTTTCCCAGATGCAAGCGCTGGACGATTTCCTCCCGCGTACGCTTGTCAGCCGTGGCCGTCAGCGCAAGGCGTGGGACATTGGGGAAAAACTCAGCCAGCTGACCGAGCTGCAGGTACTCGGGTCTAAAATCGTGCCCCCACTGCGACACGCAGTGCGCCTCGTCAATGGCGAACAGGCCGATCTGCAAGCGCTGCAGGAACGCCAGCATGCGAGGCTGAACGAGCCGCTCCGGCGCCAGATAGAGCATCTTGATTTCGTTTCGGCGCAACCGGTCAGCGATATCGCGCTGCTGTTCGGCCGTCAGGGTAGAGTTGAGCGCCGCCGCTGCAACACCCAGTTCGTCAAGCGTGGCGACCTGATCGTCCATCAACGCAATCAGCGGCGACACCACCACGGCCAGGCCATCGCGAAGCAACGCCGGCACCTGATAACAAAGCGACTTGCCGCCGCCTGTCGGCATCAGCACCAACGCATCGCCGCCGTCGGCCACGCGCTGGATGATCGCACCCTGGTTGCCACGAAACGCGTCGTAGCCGAATACATCTTTGAGAATGCGCTGTGCCTGATCGAGCATGCCGGTCTCCGAAACAAGACGCGCGAGTATACGCGACACAGCCGCCCGGTTCAGGCCGAACACTGCTCCGGCGCGATAGTCGGATGCCCGGTGCTTTGCACAGCGGAACTCCGCGCGTTTTTTTCAATCAGTCGAAGCAGTAGAGACAGGAAACGACCTCAGTCACCGCGGCGCCAAAGCGTGCGGTAGCCGGAGGCCTGCAGCTCGTCTAGAATCAGCGCTGTTTTCTCTCCAAGGTAGCCATCGATGTCCTTCGCCGAGCAACTCGCCCGCCTGCAAGTGTTTCTGGATGCAGATGATCTGCATGAAGAAGCGCTCGATTACATCGCCGCCCATGGCTATCTGACTGCCCTGTGTATCTGTTCGGAGCAAGTGTCCGAGCGCGAGTGGATCGATGCGCTGTTTGCCGAGCCGCCAAAATACGCGGATGACACCGAGCGAGAAGCCATCGAGGCGACGCTGATACAGCTCAAGGCACATATCGCGCGGCAGCTGGCCAGTGATGAAGACATGGACCTTCCCTGCGAGCTCGACATGGGCGACGAGCCTGACGAATCCGATCTGCGCGGCTGGTGCATCGGCTTCATGGAAGGCGTATTCATGCGCGAGTCGGTGTGGTTCGAAGATTCCGAAGAGGAAGTCAGCGAGTTGCTTCTGCCGATCATGGTCGGCTCAGGGCTGTTCGACGAGCAACCCGAGTTCAGTGATATCGCCACAGACAAGGATCTGGTAGCCGAGATGGTCGAGCAGATACCAGAGATCCTCACGGCGCTGTATCTGATCTGCCATGCACCTGAAGAGAAGCCCGCGCTTCTCAAACCGCGCAAGCACTGACGTCGGACAGCCCACTTGGCCCACCGCGATATTCCGACGTATCGCAACCCAGTAGCGCGTTACGTGCTACTGGTGATCGGATGGCTTAGCGTCACGCTCGGCATCATCGGGATCTTTCTGCCGGTCCTGCCTACCACGCCCTTTCTCCTTCTCGCTGCCGCCTGCTTCGTTCGTAGTTCTCGTCGCTTCTATGACTGGCTTGTGACTCACCCGCGACTCGGCCCCTGGTTCCGCGATTACCTGGAAGGCAACGGCATCCCCCTGAAAGGCAAGGTCTACGCCATCGCGACCATGTGGCTAAGCATTGGTATTTCCTGCTGGCTGGTTCCGATGTTCTGGGCGCGGATCGGTATGCTGACCAGCGCGACACTGGTCAGCGTCTATATCCTTCGCATGAAAACCCTCGCCGCCCGCTGAGTTGCTCTCAGCCGTCATGGCCATGGTTGCGCTGGTAGGTTTCAATACCCATTGCGGCTATCTGAGCCTCGATCAAGGCTTCAAATGGCCGAAGCAACTGATCGAACCGTCCTCCGCCTTCCAGAATGTTCAGTGCTGTGACGATCGCCTCGATCGTTGAAAGCGCACCTGGCACTGGTGCTTTTCGTAACCGATAGCGCGAGACGAGCCCCGCTGGCAGCGAGACGCGAGGCAGCGCCGCCAGCTCTGGATTGAGATGCAACAACCTGCGCGCCTTCCGCCAGGTGCCGTCCGGAACGATCAATCGCAACGGTCGCTCACCGCCCGCCAGGCTTTCCAGCGCAATGGCATCGACCCCAGGGAACAAGAGATAGTTGTCACGCTCATCGACCGGAAGCGTCACAACTTCCCCCACCCGCAACTGCGCATTGCGCAACCCCAAGGCCGCCAATCGAGCCGTATTGAGCGCATGTGCGGTTTCAATGGGGTGTTGCAGGATCAACACCTGCGTGGAGCTGTCGAGTGAGGGAATCAGCGAACACAGGCAGTGGCTGGACGGACGCTGACAGCGGGGACATTGCGGACGGGACATGACTTCTCCTGTGATTGGCGAAGTCTGCCATATCGCGCGCAACGGCAGGCTATGCTGGTCTCACCCACCGAGACCAAGAAGGCAATCGCCAATGATCACGCTCCACCATCTGGAACACTCCCGCTCGCAACGTGTGCTGTGGCTACTAGAGGAGTTGCAACTGCCCTACGAAATCAAGCGTTACGCTCGGGACCCGCAGACTATGCTGGCGCCGCCCGAACTGAAACAAGTGCACCCGCTGGGCAAATCCCCAGTCATTACCGACGGCGACCTGACGCTCGCGGAGTCCGCAGCCATTCTGGAGTATCTGGTGGACCGCTACGGCGAAGGTCGGCTGGCACCGGCTGCCGGAACGCCGGAATATCTTCGCTATCGCTATTGGATGCATTACGCGGAAGGCTCAGCGATGCCGCCATTGCTGCTGCGGCTGGTCTTTGATCGTGTCGCCAATGGGCCGATGCCGTTCTTCATCCGGCCCGTAGCGCGGGCGATTGCCAAAGGCGCTAACCAGGCGTTCATCGGTCCGCAGCTAAAACTGCACCTGGACTATATGGAGAACGAGCTATCCAAAACCGAGTGGCTCGCAGGGGCGAACTTCAGTTTAGCGGATATTCAGATGAGCTTTCCCTTGGAGGCTGCCCAGTCTCGGGCAGGCCTGGACGCCAGCCGCCCCAACCTGACAGCCTTCTTGCAGCGGATACGGGAACGACCCGCCTATCAGCGCGCGGTTGAAAAAGGGGGTCCTGCGATGCCTGGGCGCTAACACCACCGCGCCCAGCTCGCGGAAGCTAGCGACGTGGAGCCGCTACCCTGTCTCGTTGCGCACGTACCGGGATAGGCTGCAAACGAGGCGGTTCGATAAACCCAAGCGCCACTGCCAGTTTCCAGCACACACTATTGAGCCATGCTTTCATGGTCTAACCCCTCCTGCTTGATACGGGTCTTGGTGGAGCCGTGGGACTTCGAGATCAGCATAACCCAACAATCGCAACATCGCCCGTGGCAGGTGTTGCAGAGTGTGCAGTGGCCGCGCCGTTCATCCGGTCCTATGAATAACGACCCGTACCAGCTAGAAGTGTTCGCTTCGCGCGACTAGCGGGCAGGCTGCTCCTTGCGACGATACGGAAAGACGTCTATCACCTTGCCGGCGCTGATTGCCTGCTGCAATCCCTTCCAATAGTTGGCGTCGTACAGCTCTCCGTGCAGCTTGGCGAACAGCCGGCGCTGCTGGATATCTGCAAACAGAAAACGAGGAAACTCTTCGGGAAATACATCGTTGGGTCCAACGGAATACCAGGGCTCAGACGCCATTTCGTCCTCAGGGTACCGGGGCTCGGGGATGTAGCGAAAATTGACTTCGGTGAGAAAGCAGATCTCGTCGTAATCGTAGAACACAACACGGCCATGGCGGGTCACTCCGAAGTTCTTCAACAACATGTCACCCGGGAAGATGTTGGCCGCAGCCAGTTGCTTGATAGCCAACCCATAATCCTCCAGCGCTTCATGGACCTGCTGCTCGCTTGCGTTTTCCACGTACAGGTTCAAGGGGGTCATGCGCCGCTCGGTCCAGCAGTGCCGCACTAAAACCGTATCGCCCTGAACCTCAACCGTAGTGGGCGCAACTTCCAGCAATTCAGCCAGGCAATCCGGCTCGAATTTGTCCTTGGGAAAGCGGAAATCGGCGAATTCCTGGGTATCGGCCATGCGCCCTACCCGGTCGACGCTTTTTACCAGCCGGTACTTCTCTATAACCGTCGCGCGGTTGACGTTTTTGGTATGGGAAAAACGATCCTTGATGATCTTGAACACGGTGTTGAAGCCCGGCAACGTGAACACGCTCATGACCATCCCGCGTACGCCCGGCGCCATGATGAAGCGGTCGTCCGTGGTTGCCAGATGGTTGATCAACGCGCGGTAGAACTCAGACTTGCCGTGCTTGTAGAAGCCTATCGAGGTGTAGAGCTCGGCTATGTGCTTGCCTGGCATGATCCGCTTGAGGAAGCCGATGAACTCCGCTGGGATCGGGACTTCAACCATGAAGTACGAACGGGTGAACGAGAAAATGATCGACACTTCCGCTTCATCCGTAATCAGGGTATCGGCGACCAATCCGTCGCCTTCCCGGTGCAGCAGCGGGATAACCAGCGGCCATTGCTCATCGCAAGTAAAGATGCGCCCGACCAGATAGGCGCCCTTGTTGCGATACAGCACCGAGGTGAACAACTCGACGACAAGCTCAGGATCCTTGCACACCCAATCCGGCAGGGACACCTGCAGCTGCGCCTCGAGTCGCTGCAGATCCCCCTCCCGATCGCCATACGGTACATCGAATGCGAAATCGCTGAGGATTTGCTCGAGCACGCCATGCAGGTGGCCGCTGGGTTGGTAGCGCCGCGTCTGAGCCATCCGCTGGGCGCGATTAGCTGGCCGCGTGGTGTGGATGAACATGGTGCTGTCATTGATGCAGTCATGGCTGAACAAGGTACAAAAGATCGAGTTGTACCAAGTTTCCGAAAGCTCATCGTCAAAGCGCGGATTGATCAGGCCGATGTACTCGCCCTTGATCTGCGGCAAACGGTTCACGTCGAGCAGAACCTGCGGATCAACAGCCGAGCGCAAAGCCGCCGCGGTTTCGCTGACCTTTTCTTCGTACAAGTTGATACGGGCTGCCGATGCACGCTGCGCATCCTGCCACTGGGCTTGCTCGAAGCGCGCCCTGGCACCCTCGGTGATCAGCCTGAAATGTTCGCGGTAATCATCGAACCCCAGAAGGATCTGTCGGGCGATCTCGAGGTCCGGCGAATGCTGCGCCATATCATTTTCTCGCTGCATGAAAACGTCGAGCTTATCCACGGACCTCGTTCAAAGAAAGCCAGTCAGCTCAACGGGTGTTTGAAAGCGCGAGCCGAGTGCCAAGCACGCCCCACCAACGCTGACGACTGCCCGCCGGAGCGCTACTAAGACTTTTCGACAGGCTGCGCCTCCTCAGCCTTGCACTGTCTAGAGCGCCAACTTTCTCTTCCTGCGCATCATCGCGCCGGTGCTTGGCACCGGCTCTGTACGCCTAGGCGGCGCCAGGGACCCGCCGCGACTAGGCGAAATCGGCACTCGTTATCATTGATCACATCGACTGCGGCAGGACTGCATACAGCCCCGCACAGCTCCGATTACTGCTGCAGTTCCTGCTCGCCGAACATATCGGAGAACAGCATGGACGACAGGTAACGTTCACCCGAGTCTGGCAGGATCACGACAATGTTCTTGCCCTGCATTTCCGGCTTTTCGGCCAGACGGACCGCCGCCGCCATCGCCGCGCCGCAGGAGATCCCGCAGAGGATGCCTTCTTCGCGCATCAGGCGCAGCGCCATGGCCTTCGACTCATCATCATCGACACGCTCGACCTGATCGACGATCGACAAATCCAGATTCTTCGGCACAAAACCGGCACCGATCCCCTGAATCTTGTGCGGACTCGGTTTGACTTCTTCGCCCGCCAGGGTCTGGCTGATCACAGGCGAGCTGACCGGTTCCACCGCAACGCTCAGGATCTGCTTGCCCTTAGTGTTCTTGATATAGCGCGACACGCCCGTGATGGTGCCACCCGTTCCCACGCCCGCCACCAGCACGTCGATATTGCCTTCGGTGTCGTTCCAGATTTCCGGCCCGGTGGTCTTTTCGTGAATGGCAGGGTTGGACGGATTTTCGAACTGTTGCGGCATGAAATAGGTATCGGGATCGGAGGCTGCAATCTCCGCGGCTTTCTCGATCGCACCTTTCATGCCTTTTGCCGGTTCAGTGAGCACCAGCTCAGCGCCGAGGGCCTTCAACACCTTACGGCGCTCCAGACTCATCGAGGCCGGCATGGTCAGCATCAGCTTGTAGCCCCGCGCCGCTGCGACGAAAGCCAGGCCAATGCCCGTGTTGCCCGAGGTCGGCTCGACCAGCGTCATGCCCGGCTTCAATCGCCCGCTTTCTTCCGCGTCCCAGATCATTGCGGCGCCGATCCGGCACTTGACTGAATAGGCGGGATTACGACCTTCGATCTTGGCCATGATGCTGACGCCCTTGGGGCCCAGTCGGTTGATCATTACCAGTGGCGTGTTGCCGATGGTTTGCGCGTTGTCAGCGAAGATGCGGCTCATGACGGTGTCCCTGCGATGAAAAAACCAGACTGATGAGCCTAAGCGCAGTCACCCGAGTCGTCCAGCCGAACTCATGGTCTGTGGGCAGGGTCAATGCAGAAGCAGAGCCTCCCATGTTTCCGCCCGATCAGGCCTCCGATGAAGACACGTTACCGACGCCCGCTGTGGATCTTGCTGTCGCTGGCATTACTGCTGCTCGTTGCACACCTTGCACTGCCTTACGTCGTGCTCAACTACCTGAACGGCAAGCTCGCCGACATGGGTGACTATCGCGGCCACATTGAAGACGTCGACCTAGCCTGGTGGCGTGGCGCCTATCGACTGAACGATCTGGCGATAGAGAAAAAGAACGAACAGGTCCAGGCGCCCCTGTTCACCACCGACGCTATCGATATCGGCCTTAGCTGGAAGGCGCTTTGGAGGGATCAAGCGTTGGTCGGGGAAATCATTCTGGAACAGCCGCACCTGAACTTCGTCGACGGCGAGCAAAAGGAAAGCTCGCAAACGGGCGATGGGGTCGATTGGCGCGATCGCCTCAATGAGCTGATGCCATTTACGCTCAATGAACTGAAGGTTGTGAACGGGCAGGTCTCGTTTCGCAACTTTCAGGCAGACCCGCCCGTCCACGTCTATGCCAGCGCCATCAATGCCAGCCTCTTCAACCTGACCAATACGGCCAACCAGGAGCAGGGCCGCGTCGCACGCTTCGAAGGCACTGCTCAATTCTTCAACCAGGCCCCGATGGAAGCCAGCGCACAGTTCGATCCCTATACGGACTGGGAGGACTTCCAGTTCAGTTTGCGTGTGACAGGCGTCGAGCTGACCAAACTGAATGATTTCAGCAACGCCTATGGAAGCTTTGACTTCGCCAGCGGTACCGGCGATCTGGTAATAGAAGTCGAGGCCAAGGACGCTCAGCTGGACGGCTATATCAAGCCACTGCTGCGTAATGTCGAGGTGTTCAATTTCAAGCAGGACATTGAAAACGAAGACAAGGGATTTTTCCGTGGCATCTGGGAAGCGGTTGTCGGCGCTGGTGAGGAAGTGCTGCAAAACCAGCGCAAGGAGCAATTCGCTACGCGTGTTGAGCTGAATGGAAGCACTAAAAATGCCGATGTCAGCCCTTTCCAGGCCTTCGTTGCGATTCTCCGCAACGCCTTTGTCGAGGCCTTCTCAGCGCGTTTCGAGCGCTCGATTGGCGACGATGAGGGATAAGCGCGAACACCTACGGAACGGCTGCCCATTCAGTGACTGAATGATCCGCTCACGTTCACACTCGCGCGTCCATCACTTATAGTCGGCCGTCTAACTAAACAGTAAACGCCTGCGTGCCAGGCCCGATGCAAGGAAACTCCGATGAAGTTCGAAGGCACCCAGTCCTACGTCGCCACCGACGACCTGAAGCTTGCGGTGAACGCCGCCATCACACTGGAGCGCCCGCTTCTGGTCAAGGGCGAGCCGGGCACCGGAAAAACCATGCTGGCCGAGCAACTGGCCGAGTCATTTGGCGCGCAGTTGATCACCTGGCACATCAAATCGACCACCAAGGCGCATCAGGGCTTGTACGAATACGACGCGGTGAGCCGCCTGCGTGACTCGCAGCTGGATTCCGACCGCGTCCACGACGTACGCAATTACATCAAGAAGGGCAAGCTGTGGGAGGCATTCGAGTCCGAGCAGCGGGTCATCCTGCTGATCGACGAGATCGACAAGGCCGACATCGAGTTTCCCAATGATCTGCTGCAAGAACTCGACAAGATGGAGTTCTACGTTTACGAGACCAACGAGACCATCAAGGCCAAGCAGCGCCCAATCATCATCATTACCTCGAACAACGAGAAGGAGCTGCCCGACGCCTTCCTGCGCCGCTGTTTCTTCCACTACATCGCCTTCCCTGATCGCGACACGCTGCAGCGGATCGTCGACGTGCACTACCCGAATATCAAGAAGGACCTGGTGGCCGAAGCGCTCGATGTGTTCTTTGATGTACGTAAGGTGCCAGGCTTGAAGAAGAAGCCGTCCACCAGCGAACTGGTCGACTGGCTGAAGTTGCTGATGGCCGACAACATTGGCGAGGCCGTTCTGCGCGAGCGCGACCCGACCAAGGCCATCCCGCCGCTGGCTGGCGCCCTGGTGAAAAACGAGCAGGACGTGCAGTTACTTGAACGTCTGGCATTTATGAGCCGTCGCGCCAGCCGTTGACTGACGGCGTTCACACGAGCCGGACGCCTCACTTACTGGAGGAAGATCCATGCAAACGCATACCGGTAGTTGCCTCTGTGGCGTCGTTCGTTATCGCATCGATGCCCCAATCAACGAGCTGACCCATTGTCACTGCAAGATGTGTCGCAAAGCCCACGGTGCGGCTTTCGCCACTTATGCGAGCGTGCCGCTGGATGCGTTTCACTTTCTCTCCGGAAAGGATCAGCTGGGCGTTTATCACTCGTCCGAGCATGTGACGCGGACGTTCTGCATTCGCTGCGGCTCCAACCTGCAATTCGTCGACAACCGCGAGCATGAGCTCGGCGTCGCAGCCGGCACGCTCGACTCGCCATTGCCCGCCCCGCCGCAGGCGCACATTTTCGTGCGCTCCAAGGCGGACTGGTATGAGATCCGAGACGGCCTGCCGACTCACGACGAAGATCTCTGAATCAATCATGAAAAGCTGCCGCCACGACCGGCAGTTCGAGGTTCTGCCATGTTGCTTGGCTTGTTCAATGAGATGCGCGCTGCAAAGGTTCCGGTATCGGTGCGCGAACTGCTCGATCTGATCAATGCGCTGAAACACAACGTCGTATTCGCCGACATGGACGAGTTCTACTATCTGTCTCGTGCCATTCTGGTGAAGGACGAGCGACACTTCGACAAGTTCGATCGCGCCTTCGGCGCCTACTTCAAAGGCCTGGAAAATATCGATCAACACATCGAAGCCTTGATTCCAGAGGAGTGGCTGCGCAAAGAGTTCGAGCGCTCGCTGAGCGAGGAAGAGCGGGCCAAGATCGAGTCGCTAGGCGGCCTGGACAAGCTGATCGAGGAGTTCAAGAATCGTCTCGAGGAGCAAAAAGGCAAACACGCGGGCGGCAACAAGTGGATCGGCACGGGCGGCACCAGCCCCTTCGGCTCCGGCGGTTACAACCCCGAGGGCATCCGCATTGGCGATGCGGGCAAGCGCCAGGGCAAAGCGGTCAAGGTGTGGGATCAGCGCGAGTACAAAAACCTCGACGACCAAGTCGAGCTGGGAACGCGCAATATCAAGGTTGCCCTGCGCCGTTTGCGCAAATTCGCCCGCCAGGGTGCGCAGGACGAACTGGATCTGGACGGCACCATCGACCACACTGCTAAAGACGGCGGCCTGCTGAATATCCAGATGCGCCCCGAGCGTCGCAATGCGGTGAAGCTGCTGATTCTGTTCGACATCGGAGGATCGATGGATGCACATGTAAAGGTCTGCGAAGAATTGTTCTCTGCCTGCAAGACGGAGTTCAAACACCTCGAGTACTTCTACTTCCACAACTTCATCTACGAGTCAGTCTGGAAAAACAATTTCCGCCGCACCTCAGAACGCACCTCGACCCTCGATCTGCTGCACAAGTACGGCGCTGACTATAAGGTGGTGTTCGTCGGTGACGCGGCCATGGCGCCTTACGAGATCACTCAGGCTGGAGGCAGTGTCGAACACTGGAACGAGGAAGCTGGCTACGTTTGGATGCAGCGCTTCATGGAGAAATACAAGAAGCTCATCTGGATCAATCCTTATCCGAAGGACACCTGGGGCTATACCTCATCGACCGGAATCGTCCGCGACTTGCTGGAAGACCGCATGTATCCGTTGACGTTGAGCGGGCTGGAAGAAGGGATGAAGTTTTTGTCGAAATAGGTCGCTCCCGTTCAACCATTGCAAGGATGCAAATAGATGAAACAGCGCTGGGCGATTGCCGCAGTAACCGGGTTTACGGCGCTCACCGCGGTTAGCGATCTCCGCTTGGTTATAGCGGTGCTGCAGTCTGGCCCCTATAGCTGGGCAGCAACCCCATCGCATGCATTCTTGCTGGGCAACGGAGGGATTCTTCCTGCCCTGTGGAAAATGTCATTATCGATGACCTTGCTGACGTGGTGGCTAGGCGCTCTGCTGCTACCAGCGCACCGCCCGTGGCTGCGAATTGCCAATGGCATTTTCGGCGGCTGGCAGCTCGCTCAAGTCACGCTGATATGGCTCGGGGTTATCAGTGTCCTGCTGCAGGTTGCCGAAATGCCCACGACCCTTCGAAACGTGGGGCTAATTGTGGGAGATACCGACCTGCGGTGGATCATACCGCTGACGCTGTGCCTGCCTGCCCTTCAGCTCGGTCTAGGGGAGTGGGCGTACCGCGTAAGTAGACGAGTCGCGCGAACTCAGGCGACCAATACTATCGCTTCGACGGAAGCGAGTTAGCCGTACGACGGCGGCGTCGATAGCGCTGTG
>JAKUTK010000048.1 GCA_022448005.1 Pseudomonas sp. | reverse complement strand
ACAGATACCAGCTGCAATCCACTTCTCCAGTCATTTCGAAGCCTCGGTACACCTGGCCATGCTGGGCGATTCCGTGCCTTGGCCCCCCATCTTCCGTATCGAACGCCCACCCCGTCCTGTGCTTGCTTCCTGACCAAGGCCGCTCTGCGGCCAACAATCACTGCAAGAAAGGATTGATCCATGCATTCGCACTCCCTAAAGGGTGGGGGCCTGTTCGCCATGCGTTCACGCCACCTGTTGTATCTGCTGTTCCTGCTCGTCGCCTCGCTGTTCATCGGCATGCCAGAAGCTCTGGCCCATGCCGTGGCCGAGGGTGACAAGGGCTTCATCCAGGAAAGCACCGGGGTCATGCTGATCCCCTTCATCTACATGGGCGCCAAGCACATGGTCACGGGATACGACCATCTGCTGTTCCTGTTCGGCGTCATCTTCTTCCTCTACCGGCTGAAGGATGTCGGCCTGTACGTCACGCTGTTTGCGGTCGGCCATTCGGTGACGCTGCTGATCGGCGTGCTGACGGAAGTCAGCATCAGCTCGTACGTCATCGACGCAATCATCGGTTTCTCGGTGGTGTACAAGGCCCTGGATAACCTGGGCGCCTTCCAGCGCTGGTTCGGCTATCAGCCGAACACCAAGGCCGCCACGCTGATTTTCGGCCTGCTGCACGGCTTCGGCCTGGCAACCAAGATCCAGGAATACGAGATCTCTCCCGATGGGCTGATCCCCAACCTGATCGCCTTCAACGTAGGGGTGGAGATCGGTCAGCTGATGGCGTTGAGCGCCATTCTGATCCTGATGGGCTTCTGGAGGCAGACCCCAAGCTTCTGGCGTCATGCCTATACCGCCAACGTCGCAATGATGAGTGCTGGTTTCCTGTTGATGGGTTACCAGATCTCCGGCCTGTTTCTGACCGCTTAAGGACTCCTGATCATGTTCAATTCTCCACTCCCATCGGCAAGCGAATTGCCGAGCAGCCGCCAACTCGTTCGTTCCACCGTCATTGCCCTGGCTGTCGCCATGGGCCTGCTGGTCACCGTGGTGATGCCTTCGGAATACGCGGTCGACCCGACCGGCCTGGGCCGCGCCATGGGCCTGACGCAAATGGGCGAGATCAAGATCACCCTCGCTGCCGAGGCTTTGGCTGACGAGGCTGCGTCGAAAGCGGCAGCTGCTCCGGCCCCAGCTCCTGTCGTTGCTGCTGCACCGGCACCTGCACCGGTAGCGCCACCCGTACAGCAAGTGGCAGCAGCCCCTCAGCCCGCGGCTCCCGTATCCAGCAAACCTGCTGCCAACGCCAAGTCCGATCAGGTCACCGTAACCCTGACGCCAGGCGAAGGTCGGGAGATCAAGCTGGAAATGCTCAAGGGCAGCACTGTGAGCTATGAATGGACCGCATCCGGCCCGGTCAACCACGACACCCACGGTGAGATCTACAACGCCGCCCAAGGCGATTTCCACAGCTACAGCAAAGGGCGTCAGGTGAAAGGCGACAAGGGCGACCTGACCGCGCTGTTCGATGGCACCCATGGCTGGTTCTGGCGTAACCGCACCAACGCCGATGTCACCATCGTGCTGAACACGACTGGCGACTACCTGAACGTGAAGAAGTAATCCCGCCGGGGCGAACCTGTTGTTCGCCCCGACTTTTTGATCTCAATTGGAATAGCTGAAGATGACTACCAAAATCCTCAAATCGCTCGTTGTGCTGAGCTTCCTCGGCCTGTTGGCTGCCTGCGGTGGTACTGATACCGAATCGAAGTCTGGCGATGCGGGTCACGGCCACTCGCACGAGTGATGCAAACAGGGCCGCTAAAGCGGCCCTGTTTCTTTCTGGATTACGCGAAGATCATCGATAGAACCCGTGCAACGCGGGCTTTATGGCTTTGGCCATTTCCGGTGATCGTCATCGATGACGAACGAGTGCGCATGCGCATTGCCGTTGGCCACGTGCGGGTGGTCTTCCGGCAGGTCATCGTGATTGTGCGCTACCACGTCTTCCTCATACTCCGGGCGCCAGATCCGCTTGCTCACCAGCCAGGCTACGGCGGCAACCAGACTCAGTCCGATGAACGAAGCCGTCAGGCTGACGCTTGCCCCCAACCATCCCGCGAGCGGGTAGGTGATCAGCCAGCAGGCGTGTGAAAGGGCGAACTGGGCGGCGAACAGCGCAGGTCGATCCTGGGCTGAGGACGAGCGCCGCAGAATGCGTCCGGACGGTGTCTGTGCCAGGGAGTAGCCGGCACCCAACACCAGCCACAACAGGATCAGCGCCGGGTAACTGGAGACGAAGGTACCCAGGATCAAACCGGCTACCAGCACGGCACCGCCGGCCAGCATCGCCTTGCGATCGTCCAGTCGTTCCAGCAGCTTGGGCAGCATCAGGGCGACCACCATCGAGCCACCGCCGAAGGCCATCAAGGCCATGGCGGTAGAGCTCTGGGGCAGCGCGAACTTGGATTGCACCAGTACCACGGTGTTGACGATGACCATGGCGCTGGCGGCTGCGATCGTCAGGTTCAGTGCAAGAAGGCCACGCAGCCGCGGGGTGCGCAGGAAAATCCGCATGCCCTTGGTGGTGCGTTCATAGATGCTGCGTTTGGGTCCTCGTGCCGCCAGGGGCAGCACCACGGTACCGACCATCGCGGCGGACACCAGGAAGCCCACCACCGTGCCCGCGAACAGGCTGTGGAAGCTGACCACCGTAAGCAACAGCGCGGCCAGCATCGGACTGATCACGCTTTCCAGGTCATAGGCCAGGCGCGAAAGGGAAAGCGCCCGGGTGTACTCGCGCTCATCCGGCAGGATGTCAGGGATGGTGGCCTGGAAGGTTGGCGTAAACGCCGCAGAGGCCGACTGCAGCACGAAAATCAGCACGTACACCTGCCAGATCTCGGTGACGAAGGGCAGCATCAGCGCGACCGCTGCCCTGACCAGATCGAGGGTGACCAGCATCGCCTTGCGCGGCAGATGCTCGGCGAACGCGGCGGCAACCGGTGCAACGCCGATGTAAGCCGCCATCTTGATGGCGAGCGCGGTACCCAATACAGCTCCCGCCTGGGCGCCGGCCAGGTCGAATGCCAGAAGCCCGAGGGCAACCGTCGCCAGACCAGTGCCCACCAGGGCGATCACCTGGGCCAGAAAGAGGTGTCGATAAGTACGATTTTTTAGAACGGATAGCATGCGCTACCTCCGGGTAGTGCGGGTGATTCATGTTTCTAGCGTATCCCCCCTGGGGGGATACGGTCAACGTGAGTGAATCGAACCCTCATCCCGGCAGTGCATTTTCCTGAGAACAGAGCTAAAGTAGAGATTCATACATTTTATGTTTGATTCTCTACATGAAAAATTGGCTTCTTCTTGTGTTGGCACTCCCCACGGCCAACGCGACCGAACGTATGCGTGCCTGGCGGGCGTTGAAGGCTTGCGGCGCTGCCGTGCTGCGCGACGGTGTGTACCTGTTGCCTGAGCAGGACGCGGGCCGCGAGGCGTTCGAGTCCGTGGAGCGCGATGTGACGGTCAGCGGCGGCACTGCGTTTCTGCTGGCATTCCCGGACGAAGAAACTCGCTTCGCCGGCCTGTTCGACCGGAGTGAGGAGTACAGCAAGCTGCGCGACGAAGTCGCCGCGTGCAGGGAGGGACTGCTTCCCGAGAACGCCCTGCAGGTCGCTCGCCAGGTCAGAAAACTGCGCAAGAGCTTCGCCCAGTTGGCCCTGATCGACTTCTTCCCCGGCGTTGCGAAGCAGCAGACGGAGACCGCGCTGGAAGCGCTGGAGACGGCAATCAGCCGTGCCCTCTCACCTGATGAACCGCACATTCAGGATCATCCCGTCACGCTGCTGGACCACAGTCATTACCAGGGGCGTCGCTGGGCAACCCGTCGACGTCCCTGGGTCGACCGGCTGGCCTGTGCCTGGCTCATCCAGCGCTTCATCGACAGCGGCGCGGAAATCCTCTGGCTGGAATCCCCGAGCGACTGCCCCGCCGATGCACTGGGCTTTGACTTCGATGGCGCCGCGTTCAGCCATGTCGGGCACCGCGTCACCTTCGAAACCCTGATCGACAGCTTCGTGCTGCAGGCTCCAGGCCTTTCACGCATCGCCGCGCTGGTTCACTACCTCGATGTCGGTGGCAGCCAGCCTGCGGAAGCGTCCGGCATCGAGCGTGTCCTGGCGGGCCTGCGCGAGAGCATTACCGATGACAACCAACTGATGGCAGCGGCAAACGGCATCTTCGACGGGCTGCTGGCGGCCTTTGCCAACGAGGAAAACGGTCATGGCTGAAACGACGACGCTGGCCACGGGCGAAGCCCCCCTCAAGCCAGCGACCCCGGTGGGCTTGTTCGAAGCGTTGCTGTTCTGGCTGAAGATCGGCTTCATCAGCTTTGGCGGGCCGGCAGGACAGATCTCCATCCTCCACCAGGAGTTGGTGGAGCGTCGCCGCTGGATCAGCGAGAAGCGCTTTCTGCATGCCCTGAACTACTGCATGTTGCTGCCCGGGCCCGAGGCCCAGCAGCTCGCGACCTACATCGGTTGGTTGATGCACCGGACCTGGGGCGGGGTGATTGCTGGCGGGCTGTTCGTGCTGCCGTCGCTGTTCATCCTGATCGGGCTGTCGTGGGTCTATATCGAGTTCGGCAACGTTCCGGTGGTTGCCGGGATCTTCTATGGCATCAAGCCGGCGGTCACCGCGATCGTCGTTCATGCGGCGCACCGCATCGGTTCCCGGGCATTGAAGAATGGCTGGCTATGGGCGATCGCCGCAGCATCCTTCGTCGCCATTTTTGCCCTGAACGTCCCGTTCCCGCTGATCGTTCTGGCCGCTGCCGTGCTGGGCTACATCGGCGGAAAAGTGCTGCCGGACAAGTTCGTGACCGCTGGCAAGCATGGCTCCGGGAAGGCCAGTTACGGGCCTGCGCTGATCGATGACGATACACCGCCACCCGCGCATGCCCGTTTCCGCTGGAGCTATCTGCTCAAGCTGATCCTGATCGGTGCGGCGCTATGGATGCTCCCCATGGGGTTGCTGACCGTCATCTTCGGCTGGCAAGGCACTCTGACCCAGATGGGGTGGTTCTTCACCAAGGCTGCGTTGCTCACCTTCGGCGGTGCCTACGCGGTGTTGCCCTATGTCTACCAAGGTGCGGTCGGTCACTACGGCTGGCTGTCGCCCACGCAGATGATCGACGGCCTGGCCCTGGGGGAAACAACGCCGGGGCCGTTGATCATGGTGGTGACTTTCGTCGGCTTCATTGGCAGCTACATCCACCCGATGTTCGGCACCGACCATCCGTTCCTGGCGGGCGCGGTGGCGGCTGTGCTGGTCACCTGGTTCACCTTCCTGCCCTCGTTCCTGTTCATCCTTGCCGGCGGTCCGCTGGTGGAGTCGACGCACAACGAACTGAAGTTCACAGCGCCGCTGACCGGGATCACCGCCGCCGTGGTAGGTGTGATCCTGAATCTGGCGTTGTTCTTCGGTTACCACGTGCTCTGGCCCAACGGCTTTGGGGGAGGATTCGAGTGGGCCTCCGCACTTATCGCCGCGGCCGCCGCTATTGCCCTGTTCTACTTCAAGCGCGGTGTGATCCAGGTGCTGGTGATGAGTGCACTGGCGGGGCTGGCGGTCCAGCTGTCGATGCGTTGAGGAGGATGCCGCTTGAGGGTGATCCGGGGCAGGCGGTCAAGCGCCTGCCTCAAGATCGAGGGGGAAGGAGGAAGTAGAGAAACAGCACATCCATGAGCCTAGGATGGGCTTTTAGCGTTTTCCTTTTCTTTGGTCTCTGCCGGTTTGGCTTTGTCTGCGGTGTCTTTTTCACCCCAGAGGCGTTTCTGGTCCTCGCGGAATTTCTTGTTGAATTCGATCGAGCGGTCGTAGCCATCTTCGGCAAATACCGGTGTCGTCACACCAACAGCCAGTACACCGATGAGAAGCGCTTGGGTCAGTCGCATTTTCAGAAACTCCAGGGGTTTGGATCTCAATGGATCGTGAGATTTTCGATACCCCTGAAGCTTAAAGAAGCGTCTCTGACGACAACGTGAGGCGCGAATTACAATGTTGAAAGACGCCTTGGGCTCAGAGACGGTTCACCGGAAAACTCAGGTGGAACCAGGTAAAGCCCGAGCCCGTTATTTCTACCTTCGCCACGCCTTGGTGCAGGCTCATGATCGATCGCACGATGGCAAGCCCGAGGCCTGTGCCTCCCTCGCTGCGCGCACGCCCTTTGTCGACCCGATAGAAGCGTTCGAACAGATGAGGCAGGTGCTCTTCCGGAATACCTTGGCCTGGATTGCCTACGCTGAGCCTGATGTGCTCCTGCTCACGGTGAACCTTCACCACTACAGCCTGCCCTTGTGGGCAGTAGCGAATGGCGTTGGAGAGCAAATTGGACACTGCCCGTTGAATCATCAGGCGATTGCCTTGGATCACATCGACACTGCCTGACACATCGAGCCGAACGCCGCTCTCTTCGGCACTCAGGCTGAACAAGTCACTGACCCTCTGCACCTCGTCGACCAGTGCCACCGTCTCGAATTGCACCAAGGCTGCAGGCTGGCTGACATGTGCCAGGAAAAGCATGTCGGCCACCATGCTTTTCATGCGATCCAGCTCCTCGGCGCAGGATTCCAGCACCTCACGGTACTCCTCCGAGCTGCGTGGTCGTGACAGGGCCACCTGTGCTTTGCCCATCAGGTTAGTGAGCGGAGCACGCAACTCGTGGGACAGGTCGTCCGAGAACTGCGATAGCTGCTGCACGCCACCGTCCAGGCGGTGCAGCATAAAGTTGATGCCGTCCGCGAGCTCCAGCAGTTCGATCGGCAAGCGGTCGGTAGGCAGCCGATGCTGCATGTTGTCGGTGGAGATCTTCGACGCGACTTTCAGAAAGCGCGTAAGCGGCAGCAAGCCCCGGCGTACCGTCCACCAGGCCACGACCATGATCAGCGCCAGGATGAAGGGTGACGCCATCAGGGCCCAGCTCAGCATCGCCCGGAGCAATTCGGCATCGGAGGATTCATCCACGGTCATGTACACACCGACCTGGGTACCGTCAGCCAGACGCATGAGCTGGGAAACGCTGAGCATGGGCATGCCCAGTTCGTTGTTCCACTCGTAGAACTCCACTTGATCGTTGGCAGGAAAGCTGGTGAGTTCGGTGGTTATCTTTTTCGAGCCGATGGTCAGCAGGGGGATTCGGCTGTTTGCCGTATCGAAAATGCTGACGAACAGGTTGTTGTGGCCCATCGCAAGGTCGACCAACTGGTGGGAGTCTGCGGTGACCTCGGACAGATCCGCGACGGTCGATAGGTTATGGGCCATGCCACCCATCTTGGTGATCAGGCTGCTTTGCGCCGTGCGCTCCAGCGCCTGGCCGAGCATCAGGTAGCCCACGATAGAGAGCAGCACCAGCAGTATCACGCTCATCAAGCCGACTTTGAGTCCCAACCTGGCGGCCAGGCTGAAGCGCTTCATGAACGCTCCTCGATCACATAGCCCACACCGCGCAGGGTGTGGATAAGTTTGTTCTCGAACGGATCGTCGATCTTGGCGCGCAGGCGCCGGATCGCCACGTCGATCACGTTGGTATCGCAGTCGAAGTTCATGTCCCAGACTAGGGAAATGATCTGCGAGCGGGTCAGGGCTTCCCCTGGGTGGCTCATGAGCAGGCGCAACAGGGCGAATTCCTTGGTAGTCAGCTCGACGCGCAGGTCACCCCGGAACGCGCGGTGGCGACCCGGATCCAGCTCAAGGTCTGCGACCCGCAAGGTCGGGTGGTCCACCACCTTGTCGCCACGCCGCTGCAGCGAGCGGATGCGGGCAAGCAGTTCCGGAAACTCGAACGGCTTCACTAGATAGTCGTCGGCGCCGCCGTCCAGGCCCTTCAGCTTGTCGTGCAGGCGGCCACGACCGGTCAGCATGATGATGCGAACCCGACTGGTCTTGCGGATCGTGTCGAGCACGTCCCAGCCGTCCACCTTGGGCAGGTTCACATCCAGGATGACCAGGCCGTAGGTGTTGTGCTGGAACAGGTGCAGCGCATCGACACCATTACTTGCCCGGTCAACGATATAGCCACTTTCGGTAAGCCCTTGCTGAAGATATTCGGCAGTTTTGGCTTCGTCTTCCACTACTAGAACACGCATTATTTGTTTATCTCAAATTAAAAAAGGGCGGCGGCAAAAACTGAGTGCAACACCTGACCTTTCCGGTACGGTGTTGCCCCATGTCCTATTCCGAACTCAGCGTCGAAGAGCGCGCCGCCATTCAACTCGGTCAAGCCCAAGGTTTCAGCCTGCGCGGGATTGCTCGCCTGATCAACCGATCGCCCTCGACCATCAGCCGCGAGCTGAGACGCAATCAAGACGGCATTGGTGCTTACGCGGCCCGTAGCGCCCAACAACAGATGAGGATTCGGCGCCAAGCCTGCCGGCCCAAGCGCAAGCTGCTGCCGGGCAGTGAGCGCTTCGAGTTGGTGGTCCACATGCTGCGTGAGCGTTTGTCTCCCGAGCAGATTGCCGGCAAGCTGCGCAGCATGAACATTTCCAGCCTTAGAGATGCCTACGTCTGTCGCGAGACGATCTACAACGCGATCTATGCCCTGCCGGTCGGCGAACTGCGCAAGGAGCTGATCATCTGCCTGCGCCAAAGCAAGACGACGCGCCGGCCGCGCTCTGGTGGCGTGGATCGGCGCGGCCAGATCCCCGAGATGGTCAGTATCCACGTGCGCCCGCCGGAGATCGAAGACCGACTGATGCCGGGCCATTGGGAAGGCGACCTGATCAAGGGCAAGGCCAACGCCTCGTCCGTAGGCACCTTGGTAGAGCGCACCAGTGGCTACCTGATCCTGGTGAAGATGAACGACGCGACGGCGACCTCGGCGATGGAAGGTTTCAGCGCGGCGCTCAATCGCATGCCGCTGGCGATGCGCAAGAGCATGACCTATGACCGGGGCCGAGAAATGGCGCGGCATGCTGAGATCACTCAGAAAACCGGCATCGCGATCTATTTCTGCGACCCGCACAGCCCCTGGCAGCGCGGCAGCAACGAAAATATCAACGGCCTGATCCGCCAGTACCTGCCCAAGGGCACGGACCTGTCGGTACACAGCCAGGAAGAGTTGGATGCCATAGCGCTGCAACTGAACATGCGTCCGCGTAAGCGCTTCGACTTCAAATGCCCTATCGAAGTCATGGGCGAGGTGATGCAAGCAGCCATAGCTATGCGGCATGATGCTCCAGCCTCAATCCAATAACCGTGTTGCACTCAGCTCCTGCAACCGCCGCCTATTAACTTGTACGGCGGCACGGATGTAATGCAAGACTGAAGAATTTGTATAAAATCTGTAAAAGAATGTCGCTTTGATTGCTGGTCTCTGTTTCGGTGCGAGCATAAAAACGCTTGTAGCTCGTCAAGGCTGACATATAAGGGGGCATCTGCGACGGTATTTTGCCGCATGCATCAAGCCGCTGCGATGAGGAGGGACAACATGAGTGAGGCCAACGGACACGATTGCCTTGAACAAGTAATCGACGGTGTCGTCGAGCTTGGTGATGACCAACCGAAGGTATCAGTTGGTGACATTCAGAAGGAAATCGGTCAGCGCAGCTTCGGACCTTTCCTGTTCGTTCCTGCAATCATCGAGATCAGTCCGGTCGGGGGCATTCCCGGTGTGCCAAGCATGTTGGCGCTGATCGTTGCGTTGTTTGCTTTCCAGTTGCTATTCGGGCGACATCATTTCTGGATGCCCGGCTTTCTTGCGCATCGCTCCGTCAGCGGACCCAAACTTGAGAAGGGTCTAAATAAAGTTCGTCCGGTGGTGCGCTGGCTGGACAAGGTGAGTAACAGGCGACTGGGCTGGGCCACGAGCAATAGCTTTCTGCGATTTATCGCGGTGCTGTGCATCGTGTTGGCAACCTCAGTGCCACCGCTGGAATTGCTGCCATTTGCTTCGACTGCTCCATTCGCGGCGATTGGTCTGTTCGGCCTTGGCATTACCACACAGGATGGCGCGGCCATCGTGCTGGGACTGATTCTTGCCGTTGGCGCGTTCGTGCTTGCAGGCATGGGACTGATCGGGTAATCGGCTCGTCCGTAAGGGTCCGCTTCTCTTGTTTCCGGCGCCGACCGACTCGTCGGGTAGTGCGCGCCCGCGGGCCACCCAAGGGGGGCCCGCTCGCGCAAGGGCAGTGATCGGCGTGAACACTACGTTCAGCGCCGCGAGCTGCAGGCGCAGTGCAACGCCCATCAGTCCAATCGCCAGCGTCAACCGAGCCGCCTGCTCGAGAATGCTAGACGTGTCGCCCCAGCGTGCAGGTCGAGCCAACTCAAGCCATATGGACCAACCGCAAGCCCGACCAGCACGGCCAGCACGGCCAGCGCCGGTTCGGATACAGGGCTGCGCTTGATTAGCGCCGACAGCAGGCAATACAGACGGCAACGCCGCCCATGATGGCGAGTGCAATGATCAGCTGGGTCATGAAGGCTCGGTATTCGCGATACCTCTATTGCGAACGGTGCCGGTAACAAAATGTTCCCGCTAGCTGCCGGCGAGTTTCATACAGGCCAGATGGCGGTCGTTGACCCGATTGGCAAACCAGGCAGTCGTCAGGTTGCGAGTGATTTTCGGGCTTTCCAGGCGAATGCCTGGAAGCACGGCGCGGGGAAGGGGTTTTCCGGCGCGTTTTTCGGCCAGCGCGAACACGCGCTCATACAAGGTGGTTTTCTCGAATCCGTGTGTGTCGCCGCGTTCAAGGGCGTTGCGAATCGCTGTCTCGCTCATGTCGAGCTTGCCCGCTAGCGAGCGAACCGCACGTTCGGTCTGGCCGGCTTTGCTGCTGCCATGAATGATCAGGTCGCCATCGAGGGCCAGCTTGATGCCACTGGCGCGGCTGACCTCAGCCTGAAATGCGGCGTTGCGGCTGGCATACCAGCCGGCGTTGAAGTCTGCGAAGCGGTACAGCGGCTGGGTGTAGCTGGCGGGGTAATCCAACAGATGTGCGATGCCGAAGTACATGCCACCGCGGCGGGTGAACACCTCATCCCGGATAGAGCCTTCCCGGCGGTAGGGATAGTCACGTGCGCGGTCCTCAGCGAATGCGATGCTGACTTGCATCGGGCCGCCGGTCTTGACCGGATTCAATGTGCCGAACAATTGCTTGCCGAGCGGCATGATGCCGAGGAAATCGTCAAAGATCGCGCTTAGCTGTTCTTCAGTGCGCACCGCTGCAAGACGCTGGCTGTATGTCTTGCCGTTGGGTGATTGAACGTCCAGAGCCGCGTCGACAATGAAGCGGGGGACATGCAATCGGGACGCGCGGCGGTAGATCTCTTCACGGGCGATTTTGGCCAGGCCCGGGACCGGTGGCGTCGCTTGGAAAGTGGATTCCTGCACCGTGACGGCCAGGACAGCGCATAGATTTTCATTGGTCGGCGGGATCGCCAACGCATCGAAGGCAGCGTAGATGTCGGTAGCCCAGCCCTGGCGATTCGGGATGGTGCTGGGAATCAGCCGAACGATCTTGGCGCGGACGTCGTCCGGACGAGGCGCTGGGATCTCAGGTTTTTGCGTGCCGCAGCCGGCCAGGCCAGCCAGCAAGGCGCCCGCCGCAGTAATGGCGAGCCGGCGCTTGGCCCAGGTAAAAAGGGTCGAGGTAGGCGCGTGCGAGTCGGCAATCGTTGCCGGGCGCTTGGAGAGCAGAAAAATCATGCGGTCCCATCTGAATACGTGGTGCAGGTTCGGACAGTAAAACAGACGCAGCCGTTCTGCCGCAGTTGATGCGACTGCTGGTGAACTTGAGTGGTACGTGCTGTCCGAAACCAGACGAGCCCCGGCGTGCCGGTAGCGCCAACCTGAGACGAGCACCTGACCTCATGAGCGAATCGCACTTCGACGTTCGGCGACTCGAACGCTACGACAGCAGCACCCGTGACTACCTGCTGGCCATCATCACCGATGAGGACCACGCCTCCCAGGTTGAACTGGACTGCGGCCAGATCGGCTGGCAATCGACCCTGCGCCATGATCGGCTGCACCGTGACATCGACCCGCAAACGGGTAAGCCACACTACCGGTTCGAGGATATCCCAGAGCACGAGGGTGGTGAGTTCCAGCTGGTCAGTCTCATCGCCGAGCGCGGGCGTGGCGCTGAATTTTCCGAGCGGGCCTTGTGGGGCAACCGCTTGGTGACCTTCGACGACCGCACCGGCTTGGTCTGTGAAATCCGCGACCAGAATCAGCTGGTGCCCCGAAACATTCTCATGACCGGCAGTGGCGACGAGGCCTTCAAGGGCTTCAAGGCGGAGTGGGCAACGCTCTACAACGACCGGTTAGTCGTCGGGAGCCACGGCAAGAAGGCTGCCGAGGAGTGGATAAAGCTGCTTGACCGGCATTACGCCGTGCAGAGCGTGGACTGGTCGGGTCGCTATCAACGCATCCGCGATGCGCTCGGCGTCGGGCCAGACGGCTATGTGATTCACGAGGCGGCCGAGTGGCATCCTTATCGCCGCGAATGGCTGTTCTTTCCGCGCAAAATCTCGACTGAGCCCTTCGACGAGGCGGTAGACGAGCGGGAGCGCGGGGCCAATACCTTGATTATTGCCAATGAGGATTTCAGCCAGATCCGAACCCTTGAAGTCGGTCAGCGTATTCCTGAACGGGGCATCTCCTCGTTCAAGATCCTGCCGGGCCATCCCAACGAGTGCATTGGCCTGAAAAGCGTCGAAATCGGTGATCGAACCGAGAGCTATCTGTTCTGCTTCAACCTCGACGGCGAGGTGCTTCTGGACGATATCTTCATCGGTGATTACAAGTGCGAGGGTCTGGAAATCCTTTGATGGCCGTTTTTGTTGCCTAGAAGGTCATTGCTCGCCATGCCAAAACACAGTGGGTTGCGCATCAGTCGCGCGGTTTTCGGCTACGCTGAGACTCCCTGGCGTCGTTACAGACTCGAACATGCATCAGCACATCCCCGCCCAACCTCGTTCAGCTTCCGGGTCCAGCTTCTGGCGCGATGCGGCGCTGCCGTTCATCGAGTCGCGCAGCGTGGAAGATGGTCGCCGCGTCTGTTATGCACGGCACAGTCACGAAACCTTTTCCATCGGCTTGATCGACAGCGGCGCCAGTACCTATATCAACGGCGATCATCAGTGCCGCATCGAGGCCGGCACGCTGGTGCTGATGAACCCCGGCGACGTACATGCCTGCAATCCGATCCAGAACCAGCCGTGGGCGTATCGCATGCTCTACGTCGAGACTCGATGGTTGAGCGAACTGCAGGACGCCCTGGGCATGGATGGCGCAGGTTTTCGCCGTTTCGCCCCGATAATGACGCGCGACCCGCTGCTGCAGGCTGGTTTTCGCCGTTTTCATGCGGTACTCATCGACGACAATGCCGACTTGCTGCAAAAGGAGACGGGCGCCGTAGCGTTCTTCTCCCAGCTGCACGAGCGATTGGGACTCGACGTTGAGGTTCCAGTGAGCGATCTAAAGCTGCAGCGCGCCGCTGAATACATTGCGGACAATTATCAGCGCTCCCTCAAGCTGGACGAGATCAGCCTGATTGCGGGCGTCTCACCGTCGAGTCTCATCCGCGCTTTCAAAAAGCATTTCGGGATGACTCCTCATGCGTATCTGACCAACCGGCGCGTGCAGTTCGCGCGCGCCGAACTGCGGCGCGGCCGGCCTATCTCGGATGTGGCGCTGGCTGCGGGGTTTGCCGACCAGGCACACCTGCAGCGCGCCTTCAAGCAACTGCTGGCCGCCACGCCCGGGCACTATCGAACAGGGGGCCAAAACGTGCACCACAACATCCGTCAGTTCAGCAGCAAGTAAGTCGCGCAGGCGGTCAGTAGCGCTGCCATCAATCGATTGAACAGCCGTACTCGTGCGGGCTCGTTAAGGTAGTGCCGCAGGAAGGTGCCGGCGTACGCCCAGCAGGCTACTGAGGCATAGCAAATCACGAAATAGACCGCGGCGAAGCGCCAGACTGAGGGAGCGTCGCCCGCGGCAGCGAACAAGCCCATGCCCGCTACCGAGGCCAGCCAGGCCTTGGGATTGAGCCACTGCATCGCTGCGCCATACAGCATGGTCGGCGGCACCACAGGTTTGTCTGCATTCAGGCGACCGTCATCCGCCGCCAGCCGAAACGCCATGTACAGCAGAAACGCCACGCCAGCCAGCCTGATCGAGTCCGTCAGCCAGGGCCAATGATCGAGCACTTGGTTCAGGCCCAGCCCGATCAGCAACAGCAACAGCGTGAAGCCAAGGGTCGCGCCGCTGACGTGGCGCATGGCTGGGCGCAAGCCGAACTGCGCGCCGGCGCTGAGCGCAACGATATTGACCGGGCCGGGCGATATCGAGGACGCCAGCGCGAAGGCGGCCATGGACAGCAAAAGACTCATCGAAAACTCCTGAACGTACGCTTGAACACCAGCGCGACGATAGGAGCGGACACAGCCGTCGTATTGAAGAAAATGCGCGTTGTACGGTTTACCAACGCAACAGCCGTGGGCCTAGGAGGGCGCCGACGGCGGTGGGGATGAGCATGCCAAGCACATACCAGACGGCCCAGAAGGCGACACTCATCTCCGGGCAATGCAGGCTGTAGGCAAGCGTTGCCATCGAGCCGGCCAGCAACCCCCCAGCTGCGCCGGCGAGACGCAGCCGGGTCGGCGCAAAGCCGCGGATCGCCCAGAACACGCAGGCGAACGTGGGAATCGACAGCAGCGCGATGTTCAGCGGGCAGACTCGCCAGGTTTCCCCGAAAATCAGTGCCCAACGGCTGTTGGCCGAAACGCTGAACAACAGGCCCAACGCCGCCAGCCAAACTGCTACCACCGGCGCTGCGACAGTGACCCAGCCGTTACCCACAGGCGCTCCTGGTCTGGCGAGTCGCGTGGTTACCAGCAAAGCGCCGACGAGCAGGCTTGCCGGCAGCGCCAGCTTGGCCCAGAACAGCGGTGTCGTCGCGACTTGCGCAATGTCCGGGCGAATACGGAAGACCGTCAGTAACACCAGCACTGCCAGCGCCAGACCAATTGCCAGGGCTGTACCAAAGCGTCGCGCCACGACCTGCCGATCCACGGGCGGTGCGCGGTTGGCGAGCATGTTGATCAGCTCGTCGGTCTTCATCGGTGTCCTCCAATCAGGGCGGCCAGCGCTTTCAGTCCGCGGTGAACGCCCACCTTGACTGCTGAAGCCGAAAGTCCGGTACGTCGAGCGGTTTCTTCCACCGAAAGCCCCTGTAATTTGACGTGAAGAATGGGCAAGCGTTGCTTGTCCGGGAGTTGTTCGAGCAGTCGGGCCAGGTCCCGCTGCGCTTGCTGGGCCTGGTGATCTTCGTCGGCTAGCAGCTCTGCCTGGTCGCTCAATGAATCGTTCAAGGCATCGTGCCTTGCATGGGCTCGAAAATGGTCCATCAGTTTGTAACGCGCTATCGCCTGTACCCAGGCGGTCACCGGTTGCTCGCGGCGATAGGTATGCCGCGCGTTGTGCACCGCCAGCAGGGCCTCCTGCAACAGGTCTTCAACCTCCGGCGATTGCAGTCGGCGCCTGAGGAAGCTGCGCAGATGCGCGCCGAGCAGCGTCAAGAATCGCCGATAGGCCTCATCGTCGCCGTCCAGCCCCAGAAGTAGCAGCTGTTGCAGATGGGCTTCGCGTGCCTTGAGCGCCTCATGACTGGTAGTTCGTTGCATCGGTCGCTCTGGTTACACGGAAGGAAAAAAACGATGCTGTGCGTCCGTTGCATCCACCCACGGCAGGGTGGCGGCGCGCCGCTACGGTAGGACGAGATGGAAGAAATCTCAAAAATATATTTCTTGCTCCCGCTGTAACCGAGCGACCGAACAGGGCGAATTACTGGTCGAGCTGCCAGTAAACCACTGTCAGCAACACAGCCTGGAGAAACATCAAATGAATAATCTCGCCCTTGCTGCAGCAGCTGTTGCCCTTGCATCCATCGCCGCCGGCGCCACGGCTGCTGAAAAAACCGAAGGCGCCATGGAGAAATGCTACGGCGTCGCGCTCGCCGGCCAAAACGATTGCAAAGCCGGTGCCGGCACCAGCTGCGCCGGCAGCTCGAAAGTGGATTACCAGGGCAATGCCTGGAAAAAAGTACCGGCCGGTACTTGCACTGAAATCAAGACGCCCGAAGGCATGGGCTCGCTGACGCCGATCGAGTCCTGACAGGAGCCGCCGCATGAGCATGTCAGTTCTGGGAGCAGGTCTTGGCTTGAAGCCCGAGCATTACGAGCCGGCGTTTGACTGTGCCGCGCCGGGCCTCTGGTTCGAAGTGCATCCGGAAAACTACATGCTCGGCGGCGGCCCCCGTCTGGCCTGGCTGGACGCCATCGGCGAGCGTCATCCGCTTTCGTTGCATGGCGTATCGCTGTCACTGGCTGCCGATTGCCCGCCGGACGAATCCCATCTGCAAGGCTTCAGATCATTGATCGAGCGGGTTCGGCCTGCACTGGTTTCCGAACACCTGGCCTGGTCTGCCTGGCGAGGTCAGTACAACCCCGACCTGTTGCCTTTTCCGCGAACCGAGGCGGCTCTGGCGCGTATCGTCGATAACATCCAGCGCACCCAGGAGGTGCTGGGTCGGCAGATCGCAGTGGAAAACCCCAGCCACTACCTGCGCCTCGAGGGGCATGAGTGGGATGAGATCGAGTTTCTGGCTGAGCTGGCCCGTCGCAGCGGCTGCGGCCTGTTGCTGGACGTCAATAACGTAGACGTCAGCGCTCACAATCTCGGCTTTGATGCTGCTGCATATATCGATCGTTTTCCCGCTGAAGCTGTACTGGAGGTGCATCTGGCCGGGCATAGGCAGGACAGCTCCGCGCATTCAGGGCTGTTGATCGATTCGCACGACGCGCCGATAGCGGCCGCCGTCTGGTCGCTCTATGACCGATTGATCGAGCGTATCGGCACACGACCCACATTGATCGAACGTGATGACCAGCTGCCAACCTTCGCCGAGCTGCTGATCGAGCGCGACCATGCGCAGCGGCTGCTTGAGAAAAGGGGGCGACATGACGCTCACGCTCGCTGATTTTCAGGATGGCTTGGCTGAAGCGCTATGGACCGACGAACCCATGGGCCCTGGTCCTTCTGCTGCCAATCCCCCCACTGACTGGCTGGCGAGGCTGGCGGCGCAACCAGGGTTCGCGGTCTACCGCAACACCGTGCTGAAGGGGTGCGTCGATGCGCTGCGGGCGAACTTCCCGACGGTCGAGCGACTGGTGGGTGCCGAATGGATGAGTGCAGCAGCGCGCGTATTTGCACGGCAGTTCCCTCCGACCCAACCGCAGTTGGTCCGCTATGGCGAAGGCTTTGCAGACTTTCTTGAGCGGTTCGAACCTGCCCGCGACCTGCCGTACCTTGCAGAGATCGCGCGCCTCGATCGCCTGTGGCTTTTAGCCTTTGCCGCGCCGGAACACCCCCGCCTTGAACTGCATACGCTGAGTTCGATGGCGCCGGCGCAACTCGCCGAACTGCGTCTGCGACCCAGCACAGCGGCGCACTGGCGCTGGTCCGTTGTGCCGGCCTTCACCCTGTGGCGTTGCAACCGCGAAGGCGCCGAGCTGCCCGATCCGCTGCGCTGGCAAGGCGAGGGCACGTTGCTCTGCCGGCGAGACAACCGGGTGGTCTGGCAGCCATTGAGTCTTGGCGGTTGCGCCTTTCTCGACGCTTGCGCCGATGGTCATACCCTTGCCAGCGCCTCGGATCTCGCGCTCGAGTCCCAGCCGGCGCTGGATTTCAATGCGTTGCTGGCGGGTCTGTTTGCCGCCCAGGTCTTCGTCGCCGATTGATCACCCACTGGAGTAACCGACATGCACGCCTTGCACAGGAACCCAGCCAGCCCGACATCGAGCCCGTTGCAGCACTGGAATCGACTCGCCTTATGGCTGCAACACCATGTCAGCGACTCGATGTTGAGTCTGGTGGCGCGCCTGGCTATCGCCGCGGTGTTCTTCTATTCCGGGCGAACCAAGGTCAGCGGATTTCTCACGATCAAACCCAGCACCTTCAACCTGTTCGAAACCGAGTACGTGCTTCCGCTGCTGTCGCCTCAGCTGGCTGCGCATCTGGCCACTTATGCCGAGCATCTGTTTCCGCTTCTGCTGGCGATCGGGCTTTTAACGCGGCTATCAGCGTTGGCCCTGCTGGGCATGACACTGGTGATCCAGGTCTTCGTATACCCCGATGCCTGGCCCACACACCTGACCTGGATCGGGTTGATGCTGCTTGTTATTGGACGCGGTGCCGGGCATTGGTCAGCAGACCGGATGTTGGGCATTCGCTGAGGCGGCGTGGTTGGACGGTCGCGTTAACGTTGCAGGCTAAACTCAACGCTGCCGGTGCAGTCCAAGCGGCTGTCTCCACACCGGAGTCGCCGCGCCTTTCTGCGCATCAACAAACGGAGATTAGATGGCCTCTATCGACTTGCTGATCAGCGACTGTGACGGCGTCATCGTCGACAGCGAAATCATCAGCCACCGCGTGCTCTTCGAAGCGTTGAGCCTGCATGTTCCGGCCGAGCAATTGCACGCCGCTTTGGAGGGCACGTTCGGTCTGACCGTCCCGAGCATCATCGATCTGATCGAAAAACGCTTCGGCCTGGCCATGCCGGAAACCTTCGATGCCGATCTGCGTCGGCAGAGCGAGAAGGTCGTGGCGGAAGAAGTTCAGGCGATCCCTGGCGTGCGCGAAGCGCTGCTGGCCATCAAGCTTCCATTGGCGGTGGCCTCCAACAGCCGTTTGCACAACGTTCAAGCATCGCTGCTGCGGGCCGGGCTGACCGAGCGGGTCGCCGGTAATATCTTTTGCGCCGAGATGGTCCGCTCGCCCAAGCCGGCGCCCGACGTCTATCTGCTGGCGGCCGAACGCATGGGCGTCGCGCCCGGCCATTGTCTGGTCGTCGAAGACAGCCCGACCGGCGTGCTGGCGGCGCGAACAGCCGGGATGCAGGTAATTGGCTTCACCGGTGCCAGCCACATCCCCGCCGGGCATGACCACGCGCTGCGGGAATTAGGCGTGGTCGCCGTGATCAATGACATGCGTGACCTGCCAGCGGCGGTCGAAGCACTGGCCCGCTAAGCACTGGCGAACGCGACGGCGTGAAGAAACCGGCGAGCCTGCGCAACGGTCGTTCAGCGCGCTTGTCTGTACTGAAACGGACTTAGTGTGAGTACCCCATGGTCGAGCGTTGGAAGTGGTTTTTAATCCGCATCAGTAAGCGACCCTGGTTCCGGGCCAGCTTGTATTCTGTGTTGGGAATAGCGACTGCGTTGGTGGCGCTGGTGGTGGCTCCTTACATCCCGGATGATCTATCAACGAAGATCGGCTCCGATGCCGTCGACAACATCCTCGGTGTCCTGGCGTCCAGCATGCTCGCGGTCACCACCTTTTCCCTGAGCATCATGGTGGCGGCCTACGGCTCAGCGACAAACAATGTCACGCCCCGTGCCATTTCTCTGCTGGTAGAGGACCCCACCACGCAGAACACGCTCTCCACCTTTATTGGTTCATTCATTTTCAGTCTGGTCGGCATCATCGCATTGAGCACTGGCCTATATGGTGATAACGGCCGCGTGGTGCTGTTCGCGGCGACGATCATTGTGGTCATGCTGGTGCTTTACGCGTTGTTGCGCTGGATCGATCAGTTGTCAGGGCTGGGCCGGGTTGCCGAAACGACGGCCAGAGTCGAGAAGGCCGCCACCCAGGCGTTGTGCCAGCGGATGGAGCAGCCTTTTCTGGGCGGCCGCCCGCTGGAAGTCGATCCCAAAGCCCTGCCGGGTGCACGCCCCTTGTACCCCAAGAAGATCGGCTTCGTGCAACACATCGATATGCCCGCGCTGGGCGAACTGACCCAGGCGGAGGATCGCGCGGTTTATATATGCATACTTCCGGGGATTTTCGTGGAGCCATCGCAGCCAATCGCCTGGTCGGTGGGGATCGGTGAAGACTGCGACGACGCGTTGCGTGATGCTTTTGTCATCGGCGCGCAGCGAACCTTCGACCGAGACCCACGCTACGGCATCATCGTCATGGCAGAGGTCGCCTCGCGAGCGCTGTCGCCTGCCATAAACGACCAGGGCACCGCCGTCGATGTGATTGGCCGAGGCGTTCGCGTACTGTCGCACCTGTCCAGGCCGACCCCGCCGGAAGACCCGAAATTCGACCGGGTATTTGCGCCGGGACTGAGCGTAGCGGACATGCTCGACGATTTCTTTACACCCATTTCACGTGACGGCGCGGCGATTGTCGAAGTCGGCATTCGCTTGCAGCAGGCACTGGCATCGCTTGGGCGACTTGGCGACGCGGCTATCACGCTCGCAGCGAACCATCACGCCCAGTCGGTGCTCAAACGCGCAGAGGCAGGCCTGTCGTTGCCAGATGACTATCGACGGGTACGCCAGGCAGCACAGGAGGTAGGACTGCTCGACGTTTCGGGCTAGCAGGGTTACCGACTGTTGGAGCGATGGCTCAGGTGACAGCTGTTTGTGAAACCTTACTTTTCCTTTACGCCCGCTACACACCAAGCTGACCGTCTCACGCGTACAGTCTGGTTCAGGCTGACGGAACAGCCAGCTCCTTTGGGTGGGTTTGCCGCAACCCGGCTGTCAGCTTAGAGTCAGCCATTGTGCATGCGGCAACCCGCTGCTTTTTTTGACCAGGATCGGCTGTGGCGCGAGACCGGTCGTTTTCAACCCCATTTTTTCATCGTGGAGAGACCCGTCACTATGATTCTTCGTAGAAACTTCCTGGCTGCCGTGGCCGGCGTGGCGCTGTTTGGACAGACGCTCATGGCCCACGCTGACCTGCCGGACTTCACGCCTCTGGTGGAGGATGCTTCGCCCGCAGTGGTGAACATCAGCACCAAGCAGAAGCAGCCGATGCGCGGCCACGCGCAGGCACAAATGCCTGATCTTGAGGGCATTCCACCCATGTTCCGCGAGTTTTTCGAGCGTGGAATGCCTCAGCAACCCGAGCGTCGTCGTGAAGCTCAGTCGCTGGGTTCGGGTTTCATCATTTCCGAAGACGGCTATGTACTGACCAACAACCACGTTGTAGCTGACGCGGACGAGATCATGGTGCGCCTGCCGGATCGCAGCGAGATGCAAGCCAAGCTGGTGGGCGCTGACCCGCGCAGCGACGTGGCCTTGCTGAAAATCGAAGGTGACGGCCTGCCAACCGTCAAGATTGGCAGCTCCGAAGAATTGAAAGCAGGCGAGTGGGTGGTTGCGATTGGTTCGCCGTTCGGTTTCGATCATACGGTGACAGCAGGCGTTGTCAGCGCCAAAGGTCGCAGCCTGCCGAACGAGAGCTACGTGCCTTTCATCCAAACCGACGTGGCAATCAACCCAGGTAACTCCGGCGGCCCGCTGTTCAACCTTGAAGGCGAAGTCGTAGGCATCAATTCGCAGATCTTTACCCGCTCCGGTGGTTTCATGGGGCTGTCGTTTGCGATCCCGATTGACGTTGCCATGGACGTGGCCAACCAGCTGCGTGAAGACGGCAAGGTCAGCCGCGGTTGGCTTGGCGTAGTCATCCAGGAAGTGAACAAGGACCTGGCCGAATCGTTCGGGCTTGATCGTCCTGCTGGTGCGCTCGTCGCACAGGTGATGGATGGTGGACCGGCAGCCAAGGGCGGTTTGAAAGTTGGCGACGTGATCCTGAGCGTCGACGGCAAGTCGATTGATATGTCCGGTGATCTGCCGCACTTGGTCGGCGCGATGAAGCCCGGTAGCAAAGCCAAGCTGGAAGTAGTGCGTGATGGCCAGCGCAAGACGTTGAACATCAACATCGGTGCGCTACCGGAAGACGGTGACGTCGTCGCTTCGGCCGATGGCTCGGGCGCCAACACGCAGAGCGCCAATCGCCTCGGCGTTTCGGTAGCTGAACTGACCGATGCGCAGCGTCAGGCGCTGGAGATCTCCGGCGGCGTGGTGATCCGCGACATCAGCCAGGGCCCGGCAGCGATGATCGGCCTGCGCCCGGGTGACGTCATCACTCACCTGAACAACGAAGCGATCGATTCGGTCAAGCAGTTCACCAAGGTGGTCAAGGATCTGCCGAAAAACCGCTCTGTTTCGATGCGGGTACTGCGTGAAGGTCGCGCCAGTTTCATCACCTTCAAGCTGCCAAAGTAAGCGGTCATCGAGCAAGACCAGAAGGCCCGCCATGTGCGGGCCTTCTGGCGTTTATGAGGTGGCATCGGCGGTGAAAGCCGCGCGTTGGCAACGCCGGACGCGAACTCCCCGGGCCGGTAGCGGCTCCATATGGTTTGAACCACGCTCTGGAGGTTTTGATGAATCCGTCTCTGACGCTGGGATTATTGTTGCTACCTGCGGTGGCCATGGCCGAGCCGCTGCATCTTGAACGTGAGCTGAATGACTTGCGCGTCGATGTCGAGGTCAGTGAGTTGGAGACCGACCCCGGCCCCGGAATCGAGTCCGGGCTGGTTCAGGTTCTGATCACCAATCACGAGCGCTTCAAAGTCGCATGCCAGCTCCATCCTGGCGAAACCGAGGCCTCTCCCGGCCTGGATAGCACGCCGATCACCATCATCGCGCCTGAAGGGCGCCGTGCGCTCACGATGAGCGGCGAATACGGTGATTCAACATTGAATGCCTTGCTGACCTGCATTCGAGACGAATGACGTCGGGCAATGCGGTAATGCCTGAGGATGGGCGTGACCAGCGGCCTCGGCTGTTTCCCCAGCAGGTTGCGCTTTCAATTTTCGGGGTCGCGACAGTCCTTTTTGGATTGTAGACGCGGTGGGCTGAGGGCGGGTTGTTGGCGAGTTTACCTACCGGGCGGCGGGGCCGGGCGACCAACTCACCGCCGCAGTTGGGGCAGATGAAACCCAGCTTAGCGGACGCGCAGCTCGCACAGAACGTGCACTCGAAAGAGCAGATCAACGCGTGCTCCGACTGAGGCGGTAGATCAACGTTGCAGCATTCACAACCTGGGCGAAGTTCAAGCATGGGGCTGGTTATTTCTCGATTCTGATGATTGGGCACTTCCGCTGGGGTACTGCATGACAGCGCACCCCCAGGGGGTAAATGGAACCTGTTTGGCACCCGGGTTTCCAATTAAATGCGCGCCATCAACTGATCGCTTAAGCTAGCGCGCTGCGCGCCACGCTGTACCCGTTTCGGCAGAATATTTCGCGGCTGAACCGTCTGGGCGTCAAAGGAAACGATAATTTGAATCACGCAACGGGAGCCAAATCGGGACGGTCGGTACCGTTGCGCAGCCGTCTGTTGACCATTGCCTTGGCTGGGATTCTGCCGCTGGCCCTGGTTGCAGGGCTGGGTATGCTCTCGATCGTCTCCGAACAGACTGAGCTGGCCAAGCAGCGCAGCCTTGAAGCGACACGCCTTGCCGCAACCGCCGTGGAGGTCGAGTTGAGTCGGTCGCTCAACGTGCTCCAGGCACTGTCGCAGTCGCCCCTGCTGGATAACGGCGATATCGATGGGTTCGCCGATATGGTTCGCCGCGTGTTGCCCTCGGTCCCGAGCTGGTATGCCTTGCTGATTCTCAGCCCGGAAGGGGAGGTGCTCAGACGAGTTTCGTTGCATAACCCGCCGGCCTCCAGTGCAATGGCCGAGCCCCGCAGCTTCGCTGAGCTGATCCAAACAGGCGAACCGCAGGTGGGGAGCATGAGTCAGGGGCCCGGTGGCGTCTGGGGTGTTCCACTGCGTGTACCGGTACCTCAATACGGAGCTGTTCACTACGTATTGACTGCGGTGCTCAAGCCCCAGGCGATCGCGGACGTGATCGCTAATCGCAGACTTCCGGCTGGCTGGGTCAACACCGTGCTGGATTCCAATGGCGTGCGCATCGCGCGCTCGCTGCATCACGAGGAGACGCTAGGACTGCCTGCTTCGCCCACGCTAGCAGCCATGCTGGAGGAGAATGACAGCGAAGAGGGCATCGGCCTGTCCAAGACCATGGAAGGCAACTCGGTCTATACCTCGTTCGTGAGATTGCAGCCGTCCGGTTGGGTGTTGGCAACCGGCGTGCCCACCGAGGCGGTCGAAGCTGGGGCGGCGCGGGCCTACACGCTTTATGGTGGCGGACTGCTGCTGTCGCTGGTGTTTGCGGTGGCTGCGGCACTGTTCGCTACACGCCGAATCAACCTGCCGATGAGGCATTTGCGGCGAGCGGCTCAGGCTATCGGCCAGGGACAGGCCTTTAAGGCGCCCAATAGCGAGATCGAAGAGATCAGTGAAGTCGGGCGTGCACTGGAAAGCGCCGCGCAGGCGCGTCTGTCGAGTGAGGCCGAGCGCGACAGCATGCTGGCGAGGCTGGAGCTGGCGCAGCAGGATCTGACCCAGCAGGTCAGCGACCTGGAGTTGGTTCAGGAATTAAGCAGTCGCCTGCTGGAAATGCCGTTTCTGAACGATCAGCTACAAGCGATCATCGATGCCTTGTGCCAGCTGCACGGCGCCGCGCATGGCCTGCTGGCGCTCAGCGACGGCGCGTCGCGCTTGCGCATTCATGCTTCGAGAGGATTTTCGGTGGCTTCGTTGGCGCTCATGGATGATGTGCAGCCTGGCTTGGGTGCCTGTGGCACAGCGGTGCAACAAGGGGCCCGCGTGGTGGTGTCCGATACCGAGACCGATCCCAGCTTCAGCGAATTTGTCTCCGTCTCCCGCAGCGAAGGATTTCGCGCGGTTCACAGCACACCGATTCGGCACAGTGACAACAGCGTATTGGGCACGCTTACGGTGCAGCTCAAAGAGGCGCGATCGCCGACGGAACGGGAGGTTCGACTGGCCGATGTGTTAGCGGGCATGGCCGCGGTGTTCATCGACCGGGCGCGGGCGCAGACCAAGGCGGGCATGTTTGAACAGCGCCTGCAGGTGGCGCTGAATTCGTCTACCGTGCCCTTTGCCGTCCTGTCTCCCCATCGCAACGCGGCGGGTGAGTTGGACGACTTCTGCTTCGATTTCATTAACCCTACCGGTGCGTCCAGCCTGCGCGGAACGGTCGCCGAGCTGACCGGGCGGCGCCTTCGTGAGGTGCTTGGCGAGGCCGCCAATCCGCAAGCATTGCAGACGTTGCTGGAGGTAGCCCGGTTTCAGCAACCATGCGACTTGGAACTCCGTAGCACTGCGTTCGATAGCGAGCGTTGGGTGCGGGTGATCGCGACGCCGTTCGATCAGCGCCTGGCCGTGTGGTTCGCTGACGTATCCAAGGCCAAGCAGCATGAGCAGGAAATCCGTGAATCTGCGCAGCGAAAGGATGAATTCCTGGCGACCCTGGCCCATGAGCTGCGCAACCCGCTGGCGCCGATTCGTTTGGCTGCCGGCATCTTTGGTTCTGCAGCGGCAAGTGATGCGCAAAAGATCCGCAGCCAGCAAATCATTGAACGCCAGGTGCGGCACATGGCGCTGTTGCTCGACGATCTATTCGACATTTCCCGTATCACGCTTGGCAAGCTGGCCCTGCGAAAGGAGCAACTGGATCTGCGGAACGTCATCGAGGCGGCTGTCGAGACGGCGCGAGAGAAGATTGAGGCGAAGCAACATGAGCTTATAGTGACGCTGCCGGCCACGCCCATCCTGCTGGACGCCGATCCGCTTCGTCTCGAGCAGATCCTGACCAACCTGCTCAACAACGCCGCGAAATTCACGCCCAATGGCGGTTGCATTCGCATCACCGCGACTCTGGAAGGCGAAACCGCCAAGGTCTCGGTCGTTGATAACGGTGTGGGGATTGCGCGGGAAAATCTTAGGTTGATATTCGAACGGTTTGCGCAGGTGCCGGTCGCCGGATCGCACATCAACTCCGGCCTCGGCATCGGGCTGGCATTGGCCAAAGGGCTGGCGAAGCTGCACGGAGCAGACCTTCGGGTGCGCAGCGAAGGGCTGGGTCACGGCTCGGAGTTCAGCCTGACCCTGCCGGTGCTGCCTGCCAGTAGCGCAGGCACAGGCGGTGATGTCAGCGAAAGCGTCACACTGAACAAACGGCTCGTTCTGGTTGCCGACGACAACCGTGACATCGCCGAAACCATGGCCGAGCTCCTTCGAATGGAGGGCCACGAGGTGCACTTGGCGTTTGATGGCATCGAAGCCTTCGAGCGTTACCTGCAGCTCAAGCCGGAGGTGGTTGTGCTGGACATTGGCATGCCTGGCCAGCGGGGTGACGAAGTGGCACGGGCGATCCGTGCTCATCCAAACGGCGCCAGTGTGCGATTGATCGCCATCACCGGGTGGGGCCAGCCGAGCGATCGTGAGCAGGCTCTAGCCGCAGGCTTCGATATTCATATGACCAAGCCAGTCGACCTGCGTCGGTTGATCGCCGTAGTCGGCGGTTGAGGTTAGGCGATGTTGAGGATGGGGCTAGCTTCTGTCTCGCTACTGCGCTAGAAAAGAGCATCTGCTTGCGACTCGCATGGACATTGAGCTGTGGCGGTGCAGTATCAGGGCCTTGCAAAGGGCTGATTGCAGCCGAGGCGTGCGAGTGCTGAGTGGCGCGCATTGTGCTTGTGACAAGACTGCCGTGAGCAAGTGTTCATGGCTTTGAAGTGATATCGGGAGAGACTGCAACGGTTTGGCCGTGTGCAGCGCCGAAGGAGCAACCGCCCCGGAAACTCTCAGGCAAAAGGACCGTTATCACGGGTGAACTCTGAAGAGCCGTCGGGCCATCGTCGCCCGTCGCACCGAAGGAGCAAGCGAGTAGAGCTCGTGAAACTCTCAGGTCCAGAACAGAGGGGGCGTCTGATCCGCATATTGTGGACGGGCTCTGACCCCTTGACGTTCTGGAGCTTCACGCATGAAAACGATCGCTGTCATTGGTGGCGGTATCACCGGCATCACTACGGCCTACGCGCTGGCCAAGCGCGGTTTCGCCGTCACGCTGTTGGAAAAGCATCGCTACGCAGCGATGGAAACCTCGTTCGCCAACGGCGGCCAACTGTCCGCCTCCAACGCCGAGGTCTGGACGCATTGGTCGACCATTCTCAAGGGCATCAAGTGGATGCTAAAGAGCGACGCGCCTCTGCTGGTCAACCCCAAACCCAGCTGGCATAAGCTGTCCTGGTTCGCCGAGTTCATCGGCTCTATTCCGCAATACCGCCAGAACACCATCGAAACGGCTCGCATGGCTATCGCCGCTCGCGAGCACCTGTTCGCCTGGGCCGAGGAAGAGGGCATCGATTTCGACCTGAAAAAGGCCGGCATCCTGCACATCTACCGTGACAAGGCCGGTTTCGACCATGCCGGCCAGGTATCCAGCTTATTGGCACAAGGCGGGCTACCCCGGCGTAGCGTGACACCCGACGAGATGCGGGCTATCGAGCCAACGCTGGCAGGGAAATACTACGGCGGCTACTACACCGAGTGCGATTCCACGGGCGACATTCATATGTTCACCAACGGCCTGGCGGCGGCGGCCATACGCTTGGGTGTCGAATGCCGTTACGGTCAGGAAGTGAAAGGCGTATCGACCAACGGCAGCCAAGCAAGGGTGACGCTCGCTACACCGGGTGGAGACGAAACCGAAATCTTCGATGGCGTGGTGGTATGCGCCGGAACCGCTAGCCGCGCGCTGGCTGCGCAACTCGGCGATCGGGTGAACATCTATCCGGTGAAGGGCTACTCGATCACCGTCAATCTCAACGACGATACCAGTCGCGCCGCGGCGCCTACCGTCAGCTTGCTGGACGACGAAACCAAGCTGGTTACCAGTCGCCTGGGCGACAGCCGCCTGCGAGTAGCCGGCACCGCCGAGTTCAACGGCTATAACCGTGACATTCGCGCGGATCGGATCCGTCCGCTGGTGGAGTGGGTAGCCGAGTGCTTCCCAGGGGTCAGTACCCAGAGTGTGGTCCCCTGGGCTGGCTTGCGGCCGATGATGCCAAACATGATGCCCAAGGTCGGCCGCGGCAGTTCACCCTGTGTGTTCTACAACACCGGCCACGGCCACCTGGGCTGGACGCTCTGCGCGATCACTGCTGACATGCTGGGTGACGTGGTGAGCGAGTCGATGGGCAGCTCCTCATCGACGACCGCGGCTAGCAGCCAGCCCGTCCACGCCTGAAGCGTATGACGGCTGTTGCGCTGGCTGCAGCCGTCATCGGTGCGAGTAGCGTCTGCTTGTGGAGCGGCTGCGGGACAGGCTGCTCTCTATTCGACCCTGCAGTGAGCGGCTGTGCTCAGTCATCACGGGTCAGCACTACCAACAGCTCGATCTCGAACAGCAGGTTCGAGTTCGGCGCGATGTGTTCACCTACTTGCCGTTCGCCATAGGCGAGGTGGGAGGGGACGAAAAGCCTGCGCTTGCCGCCGACTCTCATGCCCATCAACCCCTGGTCCCAACCCTTGATCACCCGGCCGGTGCCGATCACACACTGGAACGGCTTGCCGCGATCATAGGAAGAGTCGAAGACGCGGCCGTCTTCGAGTTGGCCATGGTATTGCGTGGTGATCAGGGCGCCTTTGACCACGGCCTTGCCGTCGCCAAGCTGGATGTCTTCGATCCGAAGTTCGTTGCTCATCGTGTCTCTCGTGATGTTTTGGTGTGTTCGTTGCTAGACCAGCACCTGGCGCGTGCTGGCAATAAGTTGATGCACCTGCTTTTCCACGTCTGGCGCGGTGGGCGTTTCCGGGCCGCGGCCGCGCGGGCAGGGCAGGCTGGCGGTGGTGCCGAACAGTCGACAGATCAGCGGTCGTTGCGCATAGGCCTCGCAGCCGTTCGGCCCCAAATGCACGCAATTCCAGTGGGCGAGGGCAGCATCGTGCTCAGCAACGCTCTTGTGCGGCAAGCGGGCCATTTCTTCCGAAGAAGCGGTGACCGGGCCACAGCAATCGTGACAGCCGGGTTCGCAGGCGAAGCCCGGAATCTGGCGGCGCAGGTGATCGATTTTGCGGTTGGTACAGGTCATGCGCGGCATTTTGATCAGGGGGGCCGGCATGGTACTCGCCTGAGCGATGAATGCCTGCCCCTCGGCGTGCTTTTATCGGGCCTCGAGAACATCGTCCCAGTCGTGATGCTTCTTGACATAGGCCGCGACGAACTCACACACCGGAACGATGCGCTTGCCACTCTCACGGGTGTCATCGAGCGATTCACGGATCAACTTGCTGCCCATGCCTTGACCCTCCAGGCTTGGGTCGACCTCGGTATGGCTAAACACCCGGCGATCGCCTTCGTCTTCATAGCGGGCGACCCCTAGCGACTCGCCGCCGACGTTGAGGACATAGCATTGCTGGGACTCGTCGTGACGCACGACCGCGTTGTTGTCGTTCATTGAATTGAATCTCCGGTTGGTGAGGCCGCGTTGGGGCGGCAGGGCTGTTCTGGTGAGGGCATGCTAGAGCTCGTCGACCAGGCGCTTGCCCAGAGCGGTGCCGTGTGCCAGGCCTTCGTCATAGCTGTTGAAGTGCTGCGTCTGGTCAACGCTCACCGGGACGACGATTTCCAGATCCTTCACCACTTCAGCGCCTACGGCCCACAACGTCTCGCCAAAGGTCTCGTACTCATACCCGGTGAGGTGCACGATTACGTCGTGATCGCGGTAGACCAGCCGATGGCTGTGCGGAATCTGATGGTTGCTGCCGCTGGGTATATGGGCAGGGGCTTCGAAGTAGGGCTCTTCGGCGTCCGGTTTGACTGCCTTGGTCATCGCTGGGCCTCCCTTTGGGTTGTGTAGCTTGGGCCCGCAGTTGGCGGGCATCGTTCCGTCACGATCACCGCGCGCGACGGGCGCGCATTGGCCGCCTAGGGCTGGGTATGCGACTGAAGTAGCGCCGTATCAACCAGCAAGTCGCATGGCGGTGTGCCCAGCGGGGGATAGCATGGCCGTATAACAATACGACTGGAGCACCCATGACACGTCGCGCCAGCTTCTTTTCGCGCCTGTTGTTGCTGTTAAGTCTGCTCGCCTGCCCAACGCTGTTTGCGCAGGAGCTCGACGCGCAGATCCAGCAACTATTTCCCAAGGCTACGCGCATCGATGCGAAGCAAGACAACCCGCCGGTGCACAGCGTCTATCAGTTGGACGAATTGCTCGGCTATGCCTTCGAATCCACCGACTACTCGAACCTGCAGGGGTTTTCCGGCAAGCCGATCCGTCTGCTGATCGGCATGGACACTCAGGGTGTGCTGGCCGGGGTGAAAGTGCTGGAACATCACGAGCCGGTTTTCTTGCACGGGCTGGGCGAACAACCTCTGTTCGACTTCGTTGACCAGTACCAACAGAAATCAATCGGCATACCCATTGTGGTGGGCGGTTCACAGGGTGGGGCCAGCGCCAGTGAGTCGATTGTCCGAATCGACGGGGTGAGCAAGGCAACCGTGTCGGTGGTGATCCTCAACGAAACCGTGTTGCTCTCCGCCCTGAGCGTGGCCCGCAAGCTGCTCGAAGGGTTCGCCAGTGGTCCCTTGGCCACGGCCAAGCCTGACCTCTATGAACCGCTCGACTGGTCACAGCTGCTGCAGCGTGACTATCTTCAGCACTGGTCGATCAGCCGCGAGGAGGTCGAACGTGGCTTGGGCCATTCTATTGATGGATACCTGGGTATCGAGCCGGAGAGCGATACGCAGCCCTTCACCGACCTCTACTTCGCCTATCTGAACGCGCCAAGCATCGGTCGCAACCTGTTGGGTGACGCAGGATTCGCCAGACTCAACGAAGAATTGAAAGCCGACGAGCAGGCGGTGCTGGTGCTCTCTTCTGGCATGTACCGCCATGTGCCGGACGACTTCGTGCCGGCCACATCGCCCAGCCGACTGGTGTTGATGCAGAACGGTCGCGCCATCGACCTCTACGACATGAACTTCAACAACGGCGCGGTGATGGAGCTGGTTGACGCACCGCTTGAAGAGGGCGAGGCGCAGATCTTCCGCATCAAGGCACATAGCGCGTTCAACCCGGCCGAGCCTGCTGGATTGCGCCTGAACGTGAACCTGCAGCGCAACCATCTGGTGCAAAGCAGCACGGACTTCACCCGTGACTTTCAGCTCGACCAGGCGCTGTTCAACATCGAGGAGGCACAGGCCGCAGTCGAGCTGACGCCCATCTGGTTGCGCATGTGGCAGGAGCGGGTGTGGCAGATCGGCGTGCTTGGCGTGTCGCTGATCCTGCTGAGCGGGGTGTTTATCTGGCAGCACCGCATCAGCCAGCACAGCCGCGGTTTCCATCTGTTCCGAGCGGGTTTCTTGTTGTTCACCCTGGTGTTTATCGGTCTTTATGCCCAAGGTCAGCTCTCGGTGGTGAACATCTTCACGCTGCTGTTGGCGCTGGGGGAGAACTTCGATATCCGTGTGTTCCTGATGGACCCGGTGATCTTCATCCTCTGGAGCTTTACCTTTGTCAGCCTGTTCATCTGGGGCCGTGGCGTATTCTGCGGATGGCTCTGTCCGTTTGGCGCGCTGCAGGAAATGCTCGGTTGGCTGGCCAAGCGCCTGCACATCCGCCAATGGAAAATCTCCGATCGCAGCCATCAGCGCTTGCAGTGGTTGAAGTACCTGATCCTCATCGGTCTGGTGCCGACCGCCTTCTATTCACTGACGCTGGCCGAGCGGCTTGCCGAAGTGGAACCGTTCAAGACCAGCATCACGCTGTTCTTCGTGCGCTCCTGGCCGTTCGTGCTTTATGCCGTGGTTCTGCTCGGGCTCGGGCTGTTCGTGCACAAGTTTTATTGCCGCTACGTCTGCCCGCTGGGTGCGGGGCTGGCGATGCTCGGCAAGTTCCACCTGTTCTCCTGGCTCAAGCGCATCGACGCGTGCGGCCAGCCCTGCCAGCACTGCAAGCATCAGTGCGAGATCGGCGCCATCAAGCGCGATGGACGTATCGACTATGACGAGTGCATCCAGTGCCTGGAGTGCATCGTCATCCTCAACAACGATGACCAGTGCGTGGCCACCATCAGCGCGCGCAAGCGAGCCGAGAAGGCGGCCCGACAGGCGCAGAGCGGGCTGATCGCCAGTGATGCCATGGCGCCGCGTGCCCCGGCCTGCTGATCGCCGCTTTCGGCTGACCGTTCGGTTCTGCAAATTCGCACACGCCTCTGCGCAGCTGCGTATTGATCTCTCGCGTCAGGCCGCTAGGATCGGGCGACTCGCCGTGCCGGCATCGCCAGCACGGCTCGAACTTCGCAGCAGAGAGAAACTCATGGCTGAACGTGAAATCGTGGTTGTCGGCGCGGTGCGCACGCCGATTGGCTCCTTTGGTGGTGCGCTCAAGGACGTCGACCTGATCACTCTCGCCACCACTGCCTGTCGCGGTGCGCTTGAGTGTTCCGGCACGCCAGCGGACGCCGTCGGTCACGTGGTGATGGGCAACGTGATCCCCACCGAACCACGGGACGGCTACTTGGCGCGGGTCGCTGCGGTGGACGCCGGTATCCCGTTGGAAACTCCTGCATTCAACGTCAACCGACTGTGCGGCTCGGGCTTGCAGGCGGTGATTTCGGCGGCCCAGTCAATCCTGCTGGGTGACACCGATGTGGCCATTGGTGGCGGCGCGGAAAGCATGAGCCGCGGCCCGTTCATCCTGCCGAACCTGCGCTGGGGCGCGCGCCTTGGTGACAGTCAGGCAATCGACTACATGAACACCCTGTTGCACGACCCCTGGGGCAAGTTTCATATGGGCGTCACCGCGGAAAACGTGGCCGAGCGTTATGGCATCAGCCGCGAACAGCAGGATGCGCTGGCGCTGGAAAGTCAGCAGCGCGCCGTGCAGGCAATCGAAAGTGGCCGCTTTCGCGAGCAGATCGTTCCGGTTGGAATCACCACCCGGAAAGGCAGTGTGCTGTTTGATATCGACGAGCACCCGCGCGCGGACCTGACCGCCGAGCGCCTCGCGGCGTTGAAGCCGATCTTCAAGAAAGACAACGGCAGCGTGACGGCGGGTAACGCCTCCGGGCTCAACGATGGCGCTGCTGCGCTGGTGCTGGCTGAGGCGGGGCGGGCACAGGCGCTGGGGCTAAAACCCATGGCGAGACTGGTTGGGTATGCCCATGCGGGCGTGGACCCGGCTTACATGGGCATCGGCCCGGTGCCGGCGGTGCGCAAGGTGCTGGAACGCACTGGGATCAATCTCGACCAGATCGACGTGATCGAAGCCAACGAAGCCTTCGCTGCCCAGGCCTGCGCAGTCATGCAGGAGCTGGGCATGGACCCGTCGCGATTAAATCCCAACGGTTCGGGTATCTCGCTCGGTCATCCGGTGGGGGCGACCGGTGCAATCATTACGGTCAAGGCGATCCATGAACTGCAGCGCGTTCAGGGCCGCTACGCGCTGGTGACCATGTGTATCGGTGGCGGGCAGGGCATCGCGGCGGTCTTCGAGCGCTGCTGAATCCGGAGATGCGGTGGCAACTCGTCCGGCCTGCGCCGATTCCATTGAAGATTTGTGCGCAGCAGCCGACAAGGCTCTAGCGAGGTGACCACTCGGCACGAGACCGGCTTTTCACAGGACCATTCATGAACAACGCATCCGCTACCGACGCCTTATCGCTTTTGCTGTTCACGCTGCGCAGCGGCAAGCAGATGGCGATCAACCTGTTGAAGGTCAGCGAAATCATTCCAACGCCGTCGCTCACTCGGCTGCCCGAATCGCATCCCCACGTCCGAGGCGTCGCTACGCTGCGGGGCCAGCCGTTGTCAGTGATCGACCTCAGCCTGGCGATCGGCATGGCGCCGTTGCAGGACCCCAAAGGGGGATGCCTGATCGTCACCGAGATCAGCCGTTCCAAACAGGGCTTGCATGTTCAGGCGGTGGTCAAGATTGTGCATATCCAGACGTCGAAAATCCTCCCGCCGCCCTATGGCGCACGCGCCAGCTCGTTCATTACCGGAACGGCGGAAGTGGATGGCGAGCTGATCCAGATCCTCGACGTGGAAAAGGTCATTCACAACATCGCCCCCGTGCCCGGTGAGGCCGACATTTCTCATCTTGATGACCAGGATGCGCAACTGCTCACCGAAACCCGCGCGTTGATTGTCGATGACAGCCAGGTGGCCATCCATATGTCGGTGTCCGCGCTGACCAAGATGGGCATCACCTGCCATGCAGTGAGAAGTGCGCGTGAAGCGTTCGAGACACTCGATAGCCTCAAGGGTGGCTACGAGGCGATCAATTGCGTGGTGTCGGACATCGAGATGCCCGAAATGGATGGCTATTCCTTTACCCAGGCGCTGCGCAAGCACCCGGACTACGCGTCCATTTATGTGCTGCTGCATACCTCGCTGGACAGCACCATCAGCACCGACAAGGCCAAGGCTGCTGGTGCCAATGACATCCTGACCAAGTTTTCACCACCCGAAATGACCAAATGCATGCTACGTGCGGCCCGGGTGATTCACCTCGGCGAGGATGCGTCGGTCGCTTGAAAAGCCTGTTGTCGTATTTTTCGCGAAAGCCTCTGCGTAGCGGCGGCGCTGAAAGCGCCGCCTTAATCTTCACGCGCCGTACTTGCCGAAGCTCGCATCACGTGTGTTGACGTAGAGCGCATACAGCGAGTGGCTGCTGGCCATGAACAGGCGGTTGCCCTTGGCGCCGCCGAAGCACAGGTTGGCACAGCGTTCCGGTAATCGGATCTTTCCGATCGCCTTGCCCGCCGGGTTGAAGATCATCACGCCATCAAGGTCGGCGGTCACCGCTTCCGGGGCGCCTGAGCTGCCCCAGCCACACCATAGATTGCCGTCCTCGTCGCACTTGATGCCGTCCAGTGCGCCATACGCCGAGGCTTCGATGTGCTTGCGGCGTTCGCCAAGGGTGCCGTCGTCCTTGACCGGGTAAGCCCAGATCAAACGGTTCGGCTTGGCCCGACCTTCCACGACATAGAGCGTCTTCTGATCAGGGGAGAAGCACAGCCCGTTAGGCCCGGATATCGAATCGATTACGCGGGTCACGGCGCCGGTTTCACCGTCGATACGGTAAACGGCATCCGACAGCTCAGTCTGGACCTTGTGGCCCTCGTAATAGTTGCCGGTCTGGAAAGGCGGGTCGGTAAACCAGATCGAGCCGTCGCCGCGAACTGCCAGGTCATTGGGCGAGTTGAAGCGCTTACCCTCGAACTCGCTGGCCAGCACAGTGATGCTGCCGTCGGGCTCGGTGCGGGTCACACGACGGCCCAGATCATTGGTGGTCGAACCTTCGCACGTCAGCAGCCGGCCCTGAAGGTCGCGCGCGAGGCCGTTGGAATGGTTGGAAGGCTGGCGGAACACATCGAAGGAGCCGGTGATTTCGTCCCAACGCATGATGCGGTTTTCCGGAATATCGCTGACCAGCAGGTAGCGACCGTCGCCCACCCAGACAGGGCCCTCTGCCCAGCGCATGCCGGTGGCGAGACGTTCGACGCTGGCATTGAACAACCGATACTTGGCGAAACTCTCGTCGAGTATTTCAACCAACTCGTCTGGGTAACGCTGGGTCAGCGGTTCAGCTGAAGCAAGCCTGGGAAAGCCGAGGCTGCCCATCGACGCAACGCCGGCTGAGAACATCAGCGAGCTTTTCAAAAAAGAGCGTCTGTCGTTTTCTGGCTTGTCGCTGGTCAGTGGCGCGTTGATGGTGATCGTCATGAGTGCTTCATCCGTTTGTTATTGTTAGACGTCGTACAACATCGATGAGTATTGTCAGCGCCTACGCCAATGTCAAAGCGAAATGCCGCTGAATTGGGGGTTCTTGAATTGCTCAACACATAGTGTTGTCCGATAACTATGGTTTTTCATTCAAGGGCGCTCCCGCGGCCTTAGCCACGTAGAATGGCTGTCACGGCAATAGGTGGGGCGGCGAACGGTGGATCTGCAGCAAGGATTTGTGCTCACTCGACACTGGCGCGATACCGCGGCGGGTACAGAGGTCGAGTTCTGGTTGGCAACTGATGCCGGCCCACGTCGCCTGCGGGTGCCGTACCAGCCTTCGATTGCCTTCATTCCAGCGGCTCAGCAGCGCAAGGTTGAAATGCTGCTCAAGGGCGAACGAGACGCTGAGCTGCGGCCCTTGAATTTGACTGATTTCCGCCACCGTCCGGTGGTCGGGCTGTATTGCAAGCAGCACCGTCAGCTGATGAACCTCGACAAGCGCCTGCGCGACGCGGGACTGGATGTTTACGAAGGCGACATCCGCCCGCCAGAGCGTTACCTGATGGAGCGCTTCATCACCGCCCCGGTCAGCTATACCGGCCAGCCGAACGAAGAGGGCGTGTGGGTCGAGGCGCAGATCAAGCCTGCGCCGAGCTATCGGCCGCAACTAAGGCTGGTTTCGCTGGACATCGAAACCACCATGCGCGGCGAGCTGTATTCCATAGGCCTGGAGGGCTGCGGGGAGCGCCAGGTCTATATGCTCGGTCCGGCCAACGGCAATGCCGAAACCGTGGATTTTCAGCTGGAATACTGCGACAGCCGCAAACAGCTGATCGAAAGACTGAACGACTGGATGGCGCGGCACGACCCAGACGCCATCATTGGCTGGAATCTGGTGCAGTTCGACCTGCGGGTGCTGCGTGATCAGGCCCAGCGCTATCAGGTGCCGCTGCGTTTGGGGCGTGGTGGGGAAGAAATGGCCTGGCGTGAACACGGCAGCCGAGGCAACCATTTTTTTGCTGCAGCGGCGGGCCGGCTGATCATCGATGGCATCGAAGCCCTGCGCTCGGCCACCTGGAGTTTTCCTTCGTTCAGTCTGGAGAATGTCGCGCAAACGCTGCTTTGTGAAGGCAAAGCCATCGACACGCCCTATCAGCGGATGGATGAAATCAACCGCATGTTCGCCGAAGACAAGCCGGCGTTGGCGCGCTACAACCTCAAGGATTGCGAGCTGGTCACGCGGATCTTCCACAAGACCGAGTTGCTGACCTTTCTGCTCGAACGCGCCACTGTCACCGGGCTGCCAGCCGACCGTAGCGGAGGCTCGGTGGCGGCGTTCGAACACCTCTATATCCCATTGATGCATCGCCAGGGCTTCGTCGCGCCCAACCTCGGCGAGCGACCACCGGAGGCCAGCCCTGGCGGTTTTGTGATGAATTCACAGCCGGGCCTGTACGAGTCTGTGCTGGTGCTGGACTACAAGAGCCTTTACCCCTCGATCATCCGTACCTTTCTGATCGATCCGGTGGGGCTGGTCGAAGGCATGCGCCAACCGGAAGACAGCGACTCGGTGCCCGGCTTTCGCGGTGCGCGTTTCTCGCGTAAGCGGCATTGCCTGCCGGCGATTGTCGAGCGCGTCTGGGAAGGGCGCGAATCGGCCAAGCGCGAGGGCAATAAACCGCTGTCGCAGGCGTTGAAAATCATCATGAACGCTTTCTACGGCGTGCTCGGCTCAAGCGGCTGCCGGTTTTTCGATCCGCGGCTGGCCTCATCGATCACCTTGCGCGGCCACGAGATCATGCGCCGCACCCGCGAGTTGATCGAGGCTGAGGGGTACAGCGTGATCTACGGCGATACCGACTCCACCTTCGTCTGGCTCAAGCGCGCCCATGATGACGAAGACGCCGCGCGTATTGGCACGCAACTGGTGCAGCGCATCAACGATTGGTGGCGCGAACACCTTCAGCAAACGTTCGGTCTACACAGTGCGCTGGAACTGCAATACGAAACACACTTCAAGCGCTTCCTGATGCCGACGATTCGTGGCGCGGAGGAGGGCAGTAAGAAACGTTATGCCGGGCTGGTGACGCGTCCCGATGGCCGCGACGGCCTGGTGTTCAAAGGGCTGGAAACGGTGCGGACCGACTGGTCGCCGCTGGCTCAGCAGTTCCAACAGGAGTTGTATCGGCGCATCTTCAGTCGCGAGCCCTATCAGGACTACGTGCGCACCTACGTCCAGCGTACGCTGGCCGGTGAGCTGGACGACCTGCTGATCTTTCGCAAGCGCTTGCGTCGACGCCTGGATGACTACGAGCGCAACGTCCCGCCGCACGTGCGGGCGGCGCGTATTGCCGACGACTACAACCTGCAAAACGGTCGCCAGCGGCAGTACCAGAACGGCGGCTGGATCAGCTACCTGATCACCGTGGCGGGGCCCGAACCACTGGAAGTGAGGCGCGCACCGATCGACTACGACCATTACGTCAGCCGCCAGCTGCAACCCATCGCCGATGCCATCCTGCCGTTCGTGAATGACAGCTTCAACGCACTGATCGATGAGCAGCTCGGGTTGTTCTGATCGCTCTCAACCGAACTGGCTTTTGGCGAGGACCATTGCGACGCCGGCGAAATACAGGCCGATCAGCGTGACGCTTTCGAAGCCGATCTTGCCCAGTCCGTGCTTCTCGCGGCGTAGCAGGCCCATGAGCAGCACGCCGGTCATCAGTATCGACAGGGCCACCCAGAGCAGAACGTTGCTGGAAATATGGTGGTAGATCGAACCGTCGCGATAGGCGACATCCGAGGCAGCGACGAACAGCGTGTCGAACGCGTTGCCACCGATGATGCCGCCCACGGCTAGCGTCAGGGCGCCACGCCTGACAGCCGCGACCGAAGTGACGAGTTCCGGCAGGGACGTCACCACGGCAGTCAAAAGGACGCCGACTGCCGCTTCGCTGAGCCAGGTATGCAATGCAATCTCGCTGGCCGAAGCTTCCAGCAGCCAGCCGCTGATACCGAGTATCGCAGCCATGATCACGAAGCGAACCCAAAGCGAAGTCAGCGAGCGGTTGGTTGACTGTTCGTCGGGGGTGTCCTCGCGGGTCTCGCGGGTTCGCGCTGGCAGCCACATGGCTTCGTTTTGGCCTTTAGCAATTACGCGCAGGCCATAGAGGTAGCCGAGCAGCAGCAGCGGGGTGACAGGATGAATAGACCAGACGGTGACATCCGGGGAAAAGCAGCCGACGAGGATCAGCGACAGCAGGCACAACACCAGCGTGCCCTGCATGAGATTGCCGATCGAAGCGGCCGCATGTTCGAGGTTGACCCGCCGCAAGGCAAGGTCGGCCACCGTCAGAAATAACGTTTGCACCGCGATGCCACCCAGTGCGTTGCTCATCGCCAATTCTGGCTGCCCTTGCCAGGCAGCTGTAACGGACAGGACGATCCCCGACAGCGACGTCGCCATTCCCAGCAGGATGGCACCGGCCATCGCTTCGCCCATGCCGGTGCGGTCGGCGAGTTCATCGACGACCCGTGTCAGGCGGGTGCCCACGATGCCAATCACCACTGCGCAGACCAACAGCAGGCCCACGCTCATCGACAACCCCATTGCCTGAAGTTCTGGCAAAAACACCCCCTCTCCTCTGGCCGCTTCGTTGCGGTGATGACTCTGTAGAGCTACGCGCTTGGCCAGGGTTCAGCTCGCAAGCGCTGTAAAGCGGCCCAGGGAGGTGCAAGGGGCCGAGTTCAGGCGTTTCCAAGCCGTTACGGACCGGCCGGAAAGTGGCGATTTTGAGCCTGATCAAGTTCAGCCAGCGGTGGTCTGGTTAGCCTGGGGCCTTCTTCAAGCGAACCCCGGGGCCTGCGATGGCCAAGAAATTCCCGCTTAACCCGCCACATCCCGAGCGCATCTGTTGGGGGTGCGATCGCTATTGCCCAGCCGACTCACTGGCTTGCGGCAATGGTGCCGGCAGAACGCAGCATCCGGCTGAAATGATGGGGGACGACTGGTACGAGTTTGGCGACTGGGGAGACCTGATTGCGACCGACAAGGCTGACTGAGGCAGCAAGTAGCGCTGCTGACGTTACTGTTCGGTCAGTCAGCAGTCGACGTTACCGACTGATCGAGCATCTGCCGCACTTTGCCAAGCAGCTCGCCAATCT
>JAKUTK010000047.1 GCA_022448005.1 Pseudomonas sp. | reverse complement strand
CGTATCGAGCATGACGACCCGCCACGCACCGATATCAAGCACTGGCGCCATCATGTCGCTGCCACGAGTCGCCTCTTGCATTGGGGCCAGCTCGTCATGGTTGCCTGGACACCAGCGCACCGGGGCGTCGATACGCTCGGACAACTGGCGAAACCGCTTGTAGGAGGCCAGAGAGCCGTCTTGGGAAAGATCACCCGTCGCCAACATCAAGTCGATACGCGGCTGCTCATCGAGCACCAGATCGACGACACGCTGCAGACTCTCAGCCGTATCCAACCCCAGCAACTTGCCGCCTGCTTCCGCGAACAGGTGGCTGTCGGTCAGTTGCACGAGCAACACCGAGTCGTTTTCAGCAGTGATGGGCGCAGCAGCCAAGACCCGTCTCCTTTGGCGAAATCGCGGAAGAATTATGGTCGCTGGGCGTTGCAGGGGTAAACCGCGCGATGCGGGCATGCATCACAGAAACGTCTGGAGCAGGCATATCAAAACGCCATTATAAATAAGGCGTGTATGGCTCCCCTTACAGCACAGACTCAAGCTCATGGCCGCAAGCCAGGCAGTGACCAAGCCACTCCCCGAGGAAAAGGTTGAGCTGATTCTTCTCGTCAGGCTGATGCATTTGCGCGTTGGGATAGCTGTAGATGCCGCGGAAACGACGGGCGTTCTCGGCGCCAATCACTTCAGCCATACGCGCATCATGGTAGACACGTACGTCCATCTGCGGCACTGGCAACCAGGGCAGACAGTCCTGCTGACTGATCTGGACGGTGGTGGTGTAGGGGCAGCTCTCGGTGACGGTCAGCACCAGCACGCCGAGCAGTCGGTCGCCTTGGCTCATGGCGATCCGGCGCGTATCCGGGCGGTTGCGCATCTCCGGAAGCAAACGCATCAGGCGCAGATAATTTGCCTCGCAGGCCGCCTGAAGCTCCAGCAGGTCGACGCGGTATCGCTCGCGGGTTCGCCTCATATCCATGCCTCCCTGATCTCGCTGCGGTTCAACGCCAGCCACTGCAGCGCGATGATCGTCGCCGCGTTATCAATCCGGCCGTCGCGCAGCGCCTCTAATGCTTCATCAAGAGACCACACCGCTGCACGGATATCTTCACCCTCCTCTTCCAGCCCGAACACGCCGCCAGCGCCGACACTGCTGCAGCGTCCAACGTAGAGATGTATGCGCTCGGTGCTGCCTCCTGGCGAAGGATAGTAAACAGACACCGGCCAGAGCTCGCCGAGCTCCAGGCCTGCCTCTTCCACCGACTCCCTGCGCGCCACCTCTTCAGGCTGCTCGTCCTTGTCGATCAGGCCGGCCACCGTTTCCACCAACCACGGGTTGTCGCCATGCGCCATGGCGCCGACACGAAACTGCTCGATCAATACGACCTCGTCGCGCTGAGGATCATACGGAAGCACGCAGACGGCATCGTGACGAACAAACAGCTCGCGCTCGATCTCGGCGCCCATGTCGCCTCGGAACAAACGATGGCGAAGGCGGAAGCGGTCAAGGTTGTAAAAGCCACTGAAGCAGCGCTCGCGGCTGATGATCTCGACATCGTCGGCGCCTGCTTTGAAAATATCGTTCATGCACTACTCACATATCGGGTTGTTCCAGCACCTGCCGGCGCCGGAAAAAGGCTGCAACCGTCACAGCGTGAGCGGTCTCTCTGCTGCCATCCTAGCGCGCCGCTTGCTCGGGCGCAGCCCTTTGCAGACCACTCGCATGAAGGAAGATGCCCAGCTGGCGATTCTCGAACTTCGCTCCGCCCACGCACTCGAACCCGCACTGAAGCCGCCGCAGGAGCCAATCCATTGATGCCACTTCGCAATGCCATCGTCTTAACAGCTTTCAGCCTGGTCATCGGTGGCTGCCAACACTTCGATGGCGAGCCGCCCGTAGACGTTCGTCAGATTCTCAGCGAGCAACGTCCAACCAGCTGCCCCGAGCAAGACGATAGCTGCCCCTTGGTGAACATAGATACTCAGCTGTTTGAAAACGAGCCCGTACTGAACGCGCTGATCGACCAGCGGTTGCGCGAGATGACGGTAGTCAGTCCGGATGCACAGGTCCCGGCGTCACTCGAGGGCTATCAGCAGGCCTTCCTGCAAGACGCAGAACCCGGCTGGAGCAGCTATCTTCAAGCCAAGTTGCGTGAGCAGCATGGACCGCTGCTGGTGGTTGAGCTGTCGAGCTATATCCACACCGGCGGCGCTCACGGAATGCCCGGACGTGGCTTCATCAATTACGACCGAGAGCAGGGCCGTGAGCTGAAGCTTGCCGATGTTGTACTGCCCGGAAAGGAAGGTGCTTTCTGGCGCGTCGCAGCGAAGGCGCACCAGCAATGGCTGCGAGCCAACGAGCACGACGCCGCTTTCAGCCGCCAATGGCCCTTCCAGCGGACCGCCAACATTGCGCTGCTACGAGACAAGCTGTTGCTAAAATACGACGTCTACAGCATCGCGCCGTATTCGAGCGGGCACCCTGAACTTGAGATTCCGTACAGCGAGCTCAGCGGGATACTTCAACCGGCGTTTCTGCCGTAGCCCTGGAAAAACGACTCAACACCAACAGCAGCCCGCCGGAGAGGAAGAGCGCCGGCAGGCTGGCGCCAACCTCGGGCCAGGCATTTGCCAGCAAATGGTAGACGGCCGCGCCGCAACCCCACGCCAGCAACGTCTCCCAGCGCAACATAGTACTGGCCACCTGCAGCCGGCCGCGCCTCCTGAGCAGGTAGTGATCCACCAGCACCACACCAAACAGCGGGGCGAATACCGAGCCGATCAGCAGCAGGAAGTTCTGGTACTCCGCCAGCGGGGCGAACCAGGCGATCAAGGTACACAGCGCGCCGATGACCAAAGCCAGCCGCTCGACCTTGAACGGCAGCAGCAGGCCAACCGAGACCGCAGCGGAATGGATGTCGGCAAAGGCATTCTCCGACTCGTCCAGCAGGATCAAAAGCAGCGGGATCCCCAGCCCAGCGCCGGCCAGCGCCAATAGCAGCGCGTTCACTTCACCGCTGTCAGCGAAGGCCAGGGTATATGCGACGCCAAGGCTCATCAGCCAGACGTTACCCACGAAAAAGCCCAGCACGGTGCCGCCAAAAACGCGCCGCGCCGCCTTGCCGAAGCGCGAGTAGTCTGCGATCAGCGGCAACCAGGACAACGGCATGGCGATGGCGATATCGAAGCCCAGCGCAAACGGCAGCGAGCCGTCACCCTGACGTGCCCACAGCGCCAGGAGATCGGCCTTGTCGAACAGGTTCCAGGTCAGCCAGACGCAGGCGCCGAGCAGCAACCATATGCCCCATTTGCGCAGAATCTTACGGACGAAGGTCAGCGGGCCGGTGATTGCCAGTAGCGTCGCCAGCGCACCGAAAAACAACGTCCAGAGCGCTGGACTGACCCATCCGCTTTGCTCGCCAAACGCCCGCGCAGACAGCACGCTTGCCGCATCGCGCATGACAATGATCTCGAACGCGCCCCAGCCGACCAGCTGAACCAGATTCAACAAGGCCGGGAGCACCGCGCCGCGGTCGCCCAGGGTGCGCTTCAGATTGGCCATTGAGGACAATCCTGTGTCGCTGCCGATCACCGCAACCGCCCCGAGCAATATCACGCCGACCGCAGTGCCGCTGAGGATGGCCAGCAAGGCGCCGCTCATGCCCAGGCCCGGCGCCAGCAACGCGCCGAGTTGCAGCACCATCAGGCCGACGCCCAGCGAGAACCACAGGGAAAACAGATCACGCCCTCCGAATACACGGTGCTCAGCGGCGATCATCTGATGTGGGGAATAACGACCTGGAATGTTCACATTGTTATCTCAGAGAAACCGGTTGCCCGGCACAACCGTGAGCACGATGTTCGCCTCACGAAAGGAATTTCAGCAGCGATCCAAAGAGCGGATGACGCCGAAGGCATATCTGCTTCAAATAGAAAGGTACCGATTGGCCGCCGAATCATTTCGGCAGGACCGGTTGGTCGATGGGTGTAAAAGGCTTCGCCGTTTTCCACCCTACAGTTGAGCCATGCAGCTGCCCCCCGGCGTGACCGCGCCGCGATAAGCGGCTAGGCGCGCTCCTGCTGTGTCGTAGGGTGAATCACGCTTCATCGATCCACCAAGCCGCAGCACGGTGAATGCATCAGCGACATCCACCCTACGACACAGTCACCGGAGTGATAGCGACCCAGCCGCTACACCTGCTTGTAGATCACCGAGCCTTCATCCTTGAATCGCGAGGACTGCTCCTTGAAGCCGGCCTCGATCGCTTTTTGCTCATCGGTTAGCCCGTTCTGCGACGCGTATTCGCGCACTTCCTGGGTGATCTTCATCGAGCAAAACTTCGGCCCGCACATGGAGCAGAAATGCGCGACCTTGGCGGAATCCTTCGGCAGGGTCTCGTCATGGAAGGCGCGTGCGGTGTCCGGGTCGAGGCCGAGGTTGAACTGGTCTTCCCAGCGGAATTCGAAGCGCGCCTTACTCAAGGCATTGTCGCGAATCTGCGCGCCCGGATGGCCTTTGGCGAGGTCCGCGGCGTGTGCCGCGATCTTGTAGGTGATGATGCCGGTCTTGACGTCATCCTTGTTCGGCAAGCCCAGGTGCTCCTTCGGCGTGACGTAGCAGAGCATGGCGCAGCCGAACCAGCCGATCATGGCCGCACCGATGCCCGAGGTGATGTGATCGTAGCCGGGCGCGATGTCGGTGGTCAGCGGGCCGAGGGTGTAGAACGGCGCCTCATCGCAGCACTCCAGCTGCTTGTCCATGTTCTCCTTGATCATCTGCATCGGCACGTGGCCAGGGCCTTCGATCATGCACTGCACGTCGTGCTTCCAGGCGATCTTGGTCAGCTCACCGAGGGTTTCCAGCTCACCGAACTGCGCGGCGTCGTTGGCATCGGCAATCGAGCCCGGACGCAGGCCGTCGCCCAGCGAGAAGCTGACGTCGTAGGCCTTCATGATTTCGCAGATTTCCTCGAAGTGGGTGTAGAGGAAATTCTCCTGGTGATGCGCAAGGCACCACTTGGCCATGATCGAGCCGCCACGGCTGACAATTCCGGTGACGCGCTTGGCGGTCAGCGGGACGTAGCGCAACAGCACACCGGCGTGGATGGTGAAGTAGTCAACGCCCTGCTCGGCCTGTTCAATCAGGGTGTCGCGGAAAAGCTCCCAGGTCAGGTCTTCGGCCACGCCATTGACCTTCTCCAGCGCCTGGTAGATCGGCACGGTACCGATCGGAACCGGCGAGTTGCGGATGATCCACTCGCGGGTTTCGTGGATGTGCTTGCCGGTCGACAGGTCCATCACCGTGTCCGACCCCCAGCGGATGCCCCAGGTCAGCTTGGCGACTTCTTCTTCAATCGAGGAGCCCAGCGCCGAGTTGCCGATATTGCCGTTGATCTTCACCAGGAAGTTACGGCCAATGATCATCGGCTCCAGCTCGGTGTGGTTGATGTTGGCGGGGATGATCGCGCGGCCGCGGGCCACTTCGTCACGCACGAACTCGGCGGTGATTTCCTTCGGGATCGAAGCCCCGAAGCTCTGCCCGGCATGTTGCTCGGTGAGCAGGCCGGCGGCGCGCGCTTCCTGCAGCTTCATGTTTTCGCGGATGGCGATGTATTCCATCTCGGGCGTGATGATGCCCTGACGCGCATAATGCATCTGGCTGACGTTCTTGCCCGGCTTAGCCCGGCGCGGATTGCGCACGTGAGCGAAGCGCATCTTGGTCAGCTCGGCATCGGCAAGGCGCTGCTGGCCGAACTGCGAGGTCAGGCCTTCGAGCAGTTCGGTGTCGCCACGGTCATCGATCCAGGCCGAGCGCACGTCGGCCAGGCCTTTCCGCACATCGATGGTCACGCTCGGATCGGTGTAGGGACCGGAGGTGTCGTACACCAGCACCGGCGCGTTGATCTCACCGCCGAAATCCGTGGGCGTGACGTCGAGACTGATCTCGCGCATCGGCACGCGGATGTCGGGTCGCGAACCTTGCACATAGATTTTCTGCGAACGCGGAAAAGGCTGGATCGACCCCTGGTCGACCCGGGCTGATTCACTCAGGTTTTGTTGTTCTGCACGCATCAGGCTGGCTCCTCGAAAGTTGTCGGGGCGAACCTGAAAAACACGGCGGATAAAGGGCATCGGGCGCGCCGGAACTGGCGCCGAGAGAGCTTGCCGAAAGACTGGCGAGCACATCTTGTTCCCTACGCAGGCCTTAACCTGATCAGGTTCAACGGGATCCGGAACTTTCCGATCTCAGCCTTCGCTTCAAGGCACCCCGACAAGAACGAGGCCGAGTCTAATCAAGACTGACCGGGAATACCATGCCGATGGCAAGCGCCGCGACCGTCGGGTCACATCCCTCCCCGCCCGCCCTGCTGCCTGATCGCCTCCAACAAGGTCCCGAACACCCTGCTCAAGCGCCTTGACCGACCGCATGACCACGCATAGCCTTGCCCATCACTTCGCTTCAGGGAAAGACGCACATGCTGCGCAGACTCACGCTGGCACTCGCCGTGACCGCCGCCTCGTCCGGGCTGACCTGGGCCCAGACTGCGCCACCGCTTTCCGCTCGGACCGACCTGGTCAGCGTCTACCGACAGGCCGTTGAGAACAACGCCGACCTTGCGGCGGCGCGCGCGCAGTTCCAGGCGATCCAGGAAGTCGTACCCCAGGCCCGTGCCGGTTTGCTACCGAACCTCAGCGGCGGCGCGGAGCTCAGCAATACGCGCACCGATGTCGATACATCCATGGGGTCGCGTTCGCTGTCACGCAGCGGCACCGTCTATCAGGCAACCCTCAGCCAGCCGATCTTTCGCCCTGAACGCTGGTTCCAGTTACAGGCGGCTGAGGCCATCAGCGAACAGGCCGCGCTGGAATATTCAATCGCCGAACAGGATCTGATTCGCCTGACCGCGCAAGCCTACTTTGCCGTATTGCGCGCCCAGGACAATCTTGCCGCGGCCAAGGCCGAAGAGTCAGCTTTTCAGCGCCAGCTTGACCAGGCCAATGAGCGCTTCGAAGTCGGCCTATCCGACCGGACCGATGTTCTGGAAGCACAAGCAGGCTTCGATACCGCACGCGCCAACCGGCTGCTCACGCAACGGCAAGTGGACGATGCGTTCCAGGCCCTGTTTACCCTGACCAACCGCGAATACCTGGCGCTAGAAGGCATTGAGCACAGCTTGCCGGTGCTGCCGCCCATTCCTAACGACGCCAGCGCCTGGGTCAACACCGCCACGCAGCAGAACCTTGACCTGCTGGCCAGCAATCAGGCCGTCAACGCTGCCGAGGAAACGCTGCGCCAACGCCGTTCTGGGCATTCGCCAACCCTCGACGCTGTGGCGCGCTACAGTAAGGGCGACAACGACAGCCTCGGTTTCACCAACACGGGTAGCGAAGCGGTGACTGGCATCCCCCGCTACACCGGCGATGTCGAGCAGCGCAGCATTGGGTTGCAGCTGAACATTCCACTTTATAGCGGCGGCCTGATCAGCTCTCAGCGCCGTGAAGCCTTCCATCAGCTAACCCAGACCGAGCAACAGCGCGAAAGCCTGCGTCGCCAGGTGGTCGAGACCACGCGCAACCTCTATCGCGCGGTGAATACCGATGTGGAGCAAGTGCAGGCGCGGCGGCAATCGATCGTTTCCAACCAGAGCGCGCTAGAAGCCACCGATATCGGCTATCAGGTCGGTACTCGCAATATTGTCGATGTGCTTGACACGCAACGCCGCCTGTTTGCTTCGGTGCGTGACTACAACAATGCCCGCTACGACTACATCATCGACAGCCTGCGCCTGAAACAGGCGGCCGGCACACTCAACCCCGGTGATCTGGAAGATCTGCAGCGGTATCTGAAAACCGACTACGACCCGGATACCGATTTCCTGCCGCCGGATCTGTCCGAGAATTTTGCCCGCCCGGTGCGCATCGATTAGTCGTGGCGAACCGGCCAAATACTCTAAGGCGGATCGAGGCACGCCATAATCGGGCCCCAAAAAGGGCCTGATCTACAACCGGTTCAGCGCCGGGTATAGCGGACACTCGTGGCCGACAGGGCGGAATCAGCCAAACAGCCTGACGCCTCGCTACTTGAGCAAGGCACCCAACTCCTCCAGCAAACGCCCAAGCGCGCCCTGATTGTTCTTCAGAACCTTCAGGCCTGCGCTGCGAGCCTTTTCGACGCGCTCGGGGTCGTTCCAGAACAGCTCTATCGCCGATGCCAGTTCAGGTGCATTGCTGACTTCAGCAAGTGCAGCTGCATCACGCAGTTGTGCGGCGATATCGAGGAAATTGAAAAGATGTGGCCCCGTCAGCACGGGCTTGCCCAACGCGGCTGGCTCCAGCAGGTTATGGCCACCCGTAGGCACCAGGCTGCCACCGACGAAAGCGACATCGGCCAAGGCGAACAGAAACAGCAACTCCCCCATGGTGTCGCCAAGAACCACTTGAGTCTCGGGCTTCGGCAGCTCAGCGAGGGACCGGCGAACCGTGCTGAAACCCTGCTTGCCGCACAGCTCATACACCGAGCGAAAGCGCTCAGGATGGCGCGGCACCAGGATCAACAGCGCATCGGGGCGTTCAGCCAGAATCAATCGATGCGCCGCAAGCAAAATCTCGTCTTCACCCGTGTGGGTGCTGGCACCGATCCAGATCGGTCGCGACATGGCATCCCACTGCTGACGGAGTTGCGAAGCGCGCTCGGGCATCGCCGGATCAATATTCATGTCGAACTTGATCGAGCCGGTGACCTGCACGCTCTCCTCACGAGCACCTAGTTTTCGAAAGCGTGCGGCCTCGGCACTGGTCTGCACGGCGATCAGGCTCAGCTCGGCCAGCATCGGCGCGGTCAGCCGGGCGAAGCGTGCATAGCCGCGTGCCGAGCGCTCGGAGAGCCGAGCATTGGCCAGCGTCACCGGGATGCCGCGACGCGCGCACTGGTGAATGTGGTTAGGCCATAATTCGGTTTCCATCACGACCGCCAGTTTTGGCCGCAGACGCTCTAGAAAGCGCGATGCCGCCCAGGGCAGATCGTAAGGCAGATAGCAGTGCTGCACGGTGTCACCAAACAACGCCTTGATGCGTTCAGATCCCGTCGGCGTCATGCAGCTCACGGTGATCGGCAGCAGTGGATAGCGCTCCTTGAGCGACCGAATCATCGGTGCCGCAGCAATGCTTTCGCCGACCGACACCGCATGCACCCAGATGCCACCTGGCTGAAACTCCGACAACCCGACAGCGAAGCGCTCGCCGATGCGCGTTCGATAAGCCGGCGCTCGACGGGAGCGCCAGAACAAACGAACCACGATCAGTGGCAAGGCGAGATGAAACAGCAGGGTATAGAGGGCACGATTCATGGGCGCGGAGCTTAGCAAAGGGGCGAATGCAACGGCCACAGCGAAGCGCGAAGCGAAATCCGCTACCGTTGCGCAGAACTTGCCCGTTCCGCGGGAGCCGAATGAACGCAGCGCAGACCGGCACTGCCCGCAACCGGAGACCGCATGACTGGCTATTTCTATCTCGCCATTGCTATCACCACCGAAGTGATTGCCACCACGTCCATGAAGTCGCTGGCGGGCTTCAGCCGCCCGCTACCGCTGTTTCTGGTGATCGCGGGCTACAGCCTGTCGTTCTGGATGCTTGCGCTGGTGGTCAAGACCATCCCGGTGGGAATTGCCTACGCCATCTGGGCCGGCCTGGGCATCGTCCTGGTAAGCATCGCAGCGGCAGTCATCTACCAGCAGAAGCTCGACCTTCCGGCAGTGCTCGGCATGGCGCTGATCGTGGCTGGCGTCGTGGTGATCCAGCTGTTTTCCGGCAGCACGGGGCATTAGCCAGATCGGCTGAAGCCGACAGGTGAGCGGTTATACTGCGCGCCTGATTTCTCTATGAGGCCCGCCTATGTCCGATTCACTCAGCACCGATGTCCTGATCGTTGGCGGCGGAGTCGCCGGTCTGTGGCTGAACGCACGCCTGCGCCGGCTGGGCTATTCGACACTGCTGCTGGACAAAGGCGTGCTCGGCGGCGGGCAGAGCGTCAAGTCACAGGGCATCATCCACGGCGGAACCAAGTACGCATTGAGCGGCGCGCTGACTGGCGCATCCGAAGCCATCGCCGACATGCCGCGACGCTGGCGTGAGGCACTTGCCGGCAACGGAGAACTGGACCTTTCCGGCGTACGCCTGCTCTCCGACGCGCATTATCTGTGGTCGCCAGGCACCCTGACTGGCAACCTCACCAGCTTCTTCGCCAGCAAGGCGGTCCGGTCGCGTGTCGGCCAGGTCAAGGGCGGTGAGCTGCCCCCGGCGCTCCAGGATCCGCGTTTCAAAGGCAAGGTCTACCGCCTCAGCGAACTGGTACTGGACGTGCCCAGCCTGATCCGCCGACTCGCAGAGCTGTCGGGCCCAGGCCTGCTGAAAGCCGAGCGAATCGAGCCTCTACTGGAGAACGGCGAGTTGACCGGGCTAATTGTCGACGGTCGCTCGATCCGCACTCAACGCATTGTCCTGACTGCCGGCGCGGGCAATGCCGAACTGCTGAGTGCGCTGGGCCTCGCTCAGCCTGCGATGCAGAAGCGCCCGTTGCACATGGTCATCGTCAAGGCGCCGACATTGAAGCCGCTCTATGCGCACTGCCTGGGCGGCGGTTCCAAGCCGCGCATTACGGTAACCAGCCACCCTGCTGCCGACGGCGAATGGGTGTGGTACCTGGGCGGTGACCTGGCCGAAGCCGGCGGGGTTGCGCGCGATGAAGCGTCGCAGATTGCCGCCGCGAAGAACGAGCTGGCCGAGCTGGTTCCCTGGATCGACCTGTCGGCAGCCAAATGGGCCACGCTGCGTATCGATCGGGCCGAGCCTGCGCAATCCGCACTGGCCAGACCGGATAACGCCTTCCTCGCCGAACAGGGGCGCCTGCTGGTGGGCTGGCCGACCAAACTGGCGCTGTCCCCAGACTTCACCGATCGGGTCGAGGCCGCATTGATCCGCGACGGCATCCAGCCGCAACCCTTGACGCCACTGCCAGAACTGCCACGCCCCGCTGTCACTGGGCCATTCTGGGAAGGATTGGTCTGATGGAAACCACCCTTCATGCCTGGCACCGCCGGCTGGGCAGCACCGGCTTGAATGTATCGCCATTGGGATTGGGCACGGTCAAGCTGGGCCGTGATCAAGGCGTGAAGTACCCCAGCGGCTTTCGCATTCCCGACGATGCACAGGCGCGTCACTTGCTCGATTTGGCGCGGGATCTCGGCATCAACCTGATCGATACCGCCCCCGCCTACGGCGTCAGCGAACAGCGCCTGGGTCCGCTGTTGCTGGGCCAGCGCGATCATTGGGTAGTGGTCAGCAAGGTCGGCGAGGAGTTCGTCGACGGTCAATCGCAGTTCGATTTCTCGCCGGCCCATACCCGCTTTTCCGTCGAGCGCAGCCTCCAGCGGCTAAAGACCGACCGTATCGAACTGGTGTTAGTGCATTCGGACGGGCGCGACCTGGACATTCTGCAGAACAGCGGCGTCTACGAAACCCTCGCCGAGCTCAAGCGCGAAGGCAAGATTCTTGGTTACGGCCTGTCTGGCAAGACGGTCGAAGGAGGGCTGCTTGCCCTCGAACAGGGCGACTGTGCCATGGTGACCTACAACCTCAACGAGCAGGCCGAACGGCCAGTGCTCGACTACGCTCAGGCAAACGCCAAGGGCATCCTGGTCAAGAAGGCGCTCGCCAGCGGCCACGTTTGCCTGAAGCCAGACGAGGACCCCGTACGGCTCAGCTTCGAGCTGTTGTTCAGTCATCCCGGCGTCGGCGCGGCCATCATCGGCACCATCAACCCGCAACACTTGTCAGCTAACGTACGTACCGCCGCATCCGTTTTATCCCAACAATAAATGGCCAGACGGCCACCGACTGCCAGGAGGAGCCGAATGCCGCGCGTACTGATCCGCAAGAATCCGACCGCCTTCAAGACCTTGCCGCTGCTCGTCGAAGCCAGCCCGGAAGGCTTGCGCTACCAGAGCCTTGGGCGTCCGCTGAACTTCAGCGAGATGCTCGAACGTCGCCGACCGGTAGCCGTGGACGATCCGAGCCGCTTCAATATCGAACTGGCTAACCTCGGCGTCTCGGTACGCCTGACGATCTGCTGGCAGGGCCAGGAGTACTGGGTACTGGTGCGCCAGCAACGCCAGGACCGAGGCGACGTGGTACTCAAGCTGATTTCCGGCTACGTACCGGCCCACGAACTCAGTCTGCCTCTGCTCAGCGCGATTCAGGAAGTTGCTGAAGAATGTTTGCTGGAAACCCCAGAAGGCTGGCTCGCCGGGCGCTTCGGTGACACCTGGCTACCGGCTCCCTATGAGGGCAGCCTGCGCTATCGGGAGGCTGTGCATTTCAACCTGGCCTCGCTTTCAGGCTCGGCGAGACCGGTGCAGTGTGGCCAGATGACCTTGATGGAGCGCCCGCGAGCCTATGTTCATCTGCCAACGGCTTCCCTGCAGTTGGTGTACGACATGCGCCTCGATCTACCGAAGGAAACCCGAGAGCTCAGCCTGTTTCATGTCGATGAACGGCTGGAAGACGGCAAGCTCGTCGCAGAGCTGTCCCGCAGCAGGCCCGACCTTTATCTGGTCCCGCTGCTGCAGGGGCGTCCGACCGCCGCGTTGTACACACTGCGCAAAGGGCAGCCCGTTCCGGCCAGCACGCGCGGGCTGTGGCTGTCGGAAAGCTTTGCAGGCCAGGAGGAATGGGTGGTGCGCGAAGAGCGAATCACTTGGCGCGACTGGATCAAGACCCTCGCCGTGGCAGCATCCGGTTGATTTGAACTGGAAAGGCTGCCCAGCCTGGTCGGCTGGGCAGCGGCCAGGCTTAGCGCTTGCGGATTTTTTCAACGATGGCCGTAGTAGAGCTGTTCTCGACCAACCCCAACACCTTGACCTCACCGCCATAGGCGGTGACCAGGTCCGCACCTACAACCTGATCGACACCGTAATCGCCGCCCTTGACCAGCACATCCGGCTTGACCTCGGCTAGCAGATTTTCAGGTGTGTCCTCCGCGAAAGATACAACCCAATCGACCGCGCCGAGCCCAGCCAGCACCGCCATGCGCCGATCAACCGAGTTGATTGGCCGGCCCGGCCCCTTCAGACGACTCACCGACCCATCGTCATTCACTGCGACGATCAAGCGATCCCCTTGAGCGCGGGCTTGCTCCAGATAGGTAACATGCCCGGCGTGCAGGATGTCGAAACAGCCATTGGTAAACACGATCTTCTCGCCTTCGGCGCGCGCATCTTCTATCGCGGTGAGCAACTGCTCGAGCGTCATTACCCCACGCTCGGAACCTTCCTCGCGCTGCACTGCACGACGCAGTTCCGGTGCGCTGATGCAGGCGGTGCCCAGCTTGCCGACCACGATACCGGCGGCAAGATTGGCCAGTGCGACCGCTTGCGGCAGCTCCTCTCCAGCAGCAATGACCGCCGCTAACGTCGAAATCACCGTATCGCCAGCGCCAGTGACATCGAATACTTCACGTGCGCGGGCCGGCAGGTGCAGCGGTGAATGCTCCGGACGCAACAGCGTCATACCGTGCTCGCCGCGGGTCACCAAGAGGGCACCAAGTTCAAGGTTGTGCATCAGCTCGGCGCCCTTGGCGACCAGCTCGGCCTCGTCGGCACAGTGGCCAACAATGGCTTCGAACTCACCGAGATTCGGCGTAATAACCGAAGCGCCGCGATAGATTTCGAAATCCTTGCCTTTGGGATCAGCCAGCACCGGAATGCCACGCTTGCGCGCGGCCTGAATCAGCGCCTGATGATTACGCAGTGCGCCTTTGCCGTAGTCGGAAAGAATCAGCACCTTCACGCCCAGCAACAGCTGCTCGACGTCGCGCAGCAACGCGGCCGGATCGGTGTCGAACGGCTCTTCGAAATCCATGCGTAGTAGCTGTTGATGTCGGCTCATCACCCGCAGCTTGATGATGGTCGGCTGATGCTCGATGGATTGAAAGTGTGCCTGCACACCAGCTGCAGCCAGGCTATCAATCAGGCTTTGGCGGGCTTCATCCACGCCCGTGACACCAACCAGTGCGGCCGGCGCACCTAATGCCGAGATGTTAAGAGCCACGTTGGCGGCGCCACCCGGCCGATCCTCTACCTGCTCGACCTTGACCACCGGCACCGGCGCCTCAGGCGATATCCGCGAAGTACCGCCGTGCCAGTAACGATCAAGCATGACGTCGCCAACCACCAGAACGGAGGCTTGGTCGAAACGGGGCATGGAGAGTTTCATTGGCGAGGCTCCGGCGGGCAGAAAACGGCGGCGATCATAACATGGCGGCAGGTAACGGCCCGCCGGTGCAGGGCGGGGTTCGCTCAGCTCTTAATTCGGGGCGTCACCGCCTTCCTTGAATTGCTTGGCGTGCAGACCAGCATAAGCGCCATTGGCAGCAAGCAGCTCGGCATGACTGCCACGCTCGACGATACGTCCATTCTCCATGACGAGGATAAGATCAGCCTTCTCGATGGTTGACAGCCGATGCGCAATGACCAATGTCGTACGGCCCTTCATCACCTTGTCCAGCGCCGCTTGGATATGGCGCTCCGACTCAGTATCCAGGGCTGAAGTAGCCTCGTCGAGTATCAATACCGGAGCGTTCTTCAGCAGCGCACGCGCAATAGCAAGACGCTGACGCTGCCCGCCGGAAAGCAGAACCCCGTTCTCGCCAACGGGCGTCTGGTAGCCCTGAGGCATCTGCTGGATGAACTCATCGGCGTAAGCGTCGCGTGCCGCACGCTCAATATCTTCCAGAGGCGCACCGGCCAGGTCGCCGTATGCAATGTTGTTAGCCACCGTATCGTTGAACAAGGTCACTTGCTGAGTGACTAGCGCAATGTGCCGCCGCAAATTACGCAAGGTGTACGCTTCAACGTCGGCGTCATCGAGCAGAATCTGGCCAGCTTCGTGGTGGTAAAACCTCGGAATGAGGTTCGCCAGTGTTGACTTGCCACTTCCCGAGCGACCCACTAGCGCAATCATCTGCCCCGGCTCCGCTTTAAAACTGACCGACTCCAGTACCGGCTTATCAGTACCGGGATAGACGAAACTCAAATCCTGCACCTCGAGCCGACCGCTAACTCGATCGCGCTCGATTGTTCCACGATCAACCTCGGGATCTTCATCCAGCTGTTCGAAGATGCTTTCGGCACCGGATACACCCTTTTGAATCGTCGAACTGACTTCTGAAAGCTGGCGGATTGGCTTAGGCAGGAGACCCGCCAACGTGATGTAGGCGACCAGATCACCGGCGGACGCATCACCGCGCAGCAGCAGCACTAGAAACATCAGCATGGCCATGCCGCTGTAAATCACCAACTGTAACGACGGGGTATATATCGCGTTGGTCTTGATCATGCGCAGCTGCTTGGCGGTATTCTCGCTACTGGCAGACAGGAAGCGGCCCTGCTCGTAGCGCTCGCCGCCGAAACTTCGTACGACACGATAGCCCTGTATCGTTTCAGACGCGACATGCGTCACGTCACCCATGGCTACCTGAATCTTCTTGCTCTGCTTGCGAAACTTCTTGCTGGCACTGGAGACCATGACACCGATCACCGGCAGAATCGCCACCATCACCAGGGTCAGTTTCCAGTTCATCCAGAGGAGCGTGGCAAACAAGAAGATGACCGTCATCCCCTCGCGCACCACAACCTTTATCGCATCCGTCGCCGCGCCAGTGACCATGGTCACGTTGTAGGTTATCCGCGAGATCAGATGACCTGAGTTACGGCTGTCGAAATAGCGGTTGGGCAGGATTAGCAAGCTGTTGAAGAGCCCCACGCGCAGGTCGTGCACCAATCCCAGTGATACACTCGCCAAAAAATAGTTGCCGAGAAACGACCCAACGCCCTGCATTAGCGCGATTACAACGATGAGCAACGGTACGACCTGCAATAGCTTCAAATCGGCCAGCCACGCGACGTCTTGCAGATGCGGAACCTGAGCAAAAAAGCTGGCGTCAGGGTTGTTGAGCCCGTCGACGAAGAATTTGAGAATGTAGCCGAGCATCGGCTGGGTAGCAGCGAAGAGCAAAAAGCCCAGAAGGCTGACAGCGAACGCGCCCCAATATGGTACGACGTAACGCAGCAATCGAATGTACACCTTCAGGCTGGATTGCTGGGTAGAATTGGCCATTCGGCAGGTCCCGTTAAACGGCTAGAGGAACAAAATGCGGAGTGTATCAGCGCAGGAATTGGAAAGCTGGATAGCTGAGGGACGAATCCTCGAACAGGACACCCGCGGCCCCAAGGTCGTCATGTTGCAAAACGCACGCTATTTAAAAATCTTTCATACCCGGCGCCATCCCGCTATCGCCCGCCTCCGACCGGCGGCCTGCCGATTCCAACGTAACACCATTCGATTGCAACACCTGGGAATTTCAGCGCCGGAAGTACTCGACGTATTCTGGTTAGACGCTAAATCCGGTGTAAGCGGATGTATATATTCCCCGCTCGCAGGAGAGCCCGTGGAAAGTATCAATAAGCGGGAACCAGAAAGAATCCGCAGACTGCTGCCTAGCCTAGCCGCCTTCATCAAGACGCTACACGCCAACGGAATATATTTTCGTTCGCTGCACCTCGGGAACATCCTTGAGCTTGGCAATGAACAATTCGGGCTGATTGACGTTCTGGATATGCGATTCAAACACGCCCCTCTAGGCCGGCGATTAGTCAACAGAAACTTTGCCCATCTCTCGCAGTATTTAGCTCGGCATCAAGTCCTAAACTTTCCAATGGACGCCCTGGTCGACCATTATCACAGCCTAGACTAACGAGACATACGCTCGCGTCTACTTAAACAACATCACTAGAGATATATCGTGACCATCAGAGTGATTCACTGGCTCCCGCTCGCCATTACAGCTTTTTGCCTCAGCCACGCCCTGCCGTTATCCTCTAAAATGATAAATAACATTTTTTATGCAGGGATAGCGCTTCCGGCAGTTGCTCATTTTTGCGTCCAACAACGGGACACGCTATGGGCCATGACAAAAACGCTTCTGGCTCCCCTTGCCCTCATACTTGTTATATCCATAATCGCAGCAGAAAGCCTGAGCGACTTGAAGTTTACCCTGTACCTATTCCTCTTTGCCATAAGCCTTAATCTACGCAACGAAGGAAAAAGCAGCGCAGATAAAGGGCTATTTTTCGCTAGCCTAGTCTGGATGGTCATTCTTTCCGCCATTACTTTTCATTGGGCCATCCTGAGCCTGGAAGCCGGCGCAAGTATCCGCTATAGCCAGATACTCGGCATCCAGGCAAACCCCGTTCACGTGGCGCTCATTATCGGCACGAGCATCGGATTTTTGTGGATTTTTCATTTGGAGCCTATCCTTCGCGGGAAAAGCACAGCGTTGTATGCAGTTGGCTTTCTGTCATGTGTCGCGCTTTTTCTGCTTACTGTCATCATGTTCCAGGCGCGCTCTGCCCTGGTCGGTCTGGCTTTGTTTTTTGTCTTCTCACTATATATTCAGGGTAAACGCGCGGTAATAATGCTCTTGGTGATCGCCATGGGTGTCACATTGGCTATCGCATTGGGTGCAGACGACGTTCTCGCGCATCGGGGCTTGAGTTATAGACCAGCCATATGGCAGGACGCTATCGTACGCCTATTACTCAACTGCAGCCTAGCGTGGGGCTGTGGACATGATGACTACCTTTTCGCCGGCCGATTCCCTCACCCACACAGTGGCTATATCAGCGTGCTTTATCAAACTGGCGTGGTCGGATTTTCCGCCTTCACCCTGTTCGCTCTCATTTTTTTCCTTCGCGGCGTTCGGAGTCAGTCTCGTTGGCTGCCAGTGGCAATGATCGGATGGGGCGCGCTAATTACCACCAGCAATGGTATGTTCACCTCGCCGTCACACCCCCTCTGGATATACTTCTGGCTACCAACACTCATGTGCTTGCTGGAGCAGCAGGAAGACACTCATCGTCTTCCGGACTGATCAAACAGATCGGAGATGCTTCCGGAGAAGCCGGTATATTCGAGGCCGTATTCATCAGCCATATGTGAAAGCTTTTCATGCAAGGCGCTAACCCGCACATCAAACACTGAGTCAGCGCTCAGATAGCCTTCCCGCTGGGCCAGCCCCTGCAAAAAGCCTGCAAACCGATCACCCGCCGCGCCAGACGTATCACCTGGCGGCAGCACCTTTCTCCATCTGCGACGCCCTATTCCACGACGCCCGAGCAGCGCCTTCAGGCGGCGCTCTGCATGGAAAGCGCTACTTTTTTCCTGATTATGGTATTGGGGATCATAGAATGACTCTGCCTGTGGAATTGACGGACTTAAGTTGAACATATCCGCCCAGTCCGTCCACTTTCGCTCCAGAAAATTCGGACCGAACCGAAAAGGTACCCAAGGAATTCGCGCAATGTCGGCGAAAATTGCACCATGCATCGCCTCGGTTAGTACCAAGCTCGCAGTGCTCAACGTGTCGAAGAAATCCTCTCCAGGTAGGGTAGGTGAAAGAAAACTAAATCCTGCGCGCTGACAAACGCTATTCCAGTCCAGATAAGCCATCGAGGCATGATGGGGAATAACAACAATAGGCCCCACTGAACGACGCGCCCAAGTCAAAGAGCCCAGCAGGTAGGCTGCGTCAGCAACAGCAAGACGCTCATCAACACCAACCGCTCGCGCTGTCTGGATACCACGAACACAGCGCACGTCCCAACGCGCATCCAGTCTAGGAAGGCGTCCATAGCCCGCGCCAGAGCCAAACACTACGATACGCTCGCATGAGTCAAGACGCTGGCAAAACTCTTCGCTGAGCAGAGTACCAATACCCAAAAGACCGACCCTGCCGTCCTCGGATTCCGCAGACCGCCCTAGCAATCTACTCCACAAATAACAGTTTACCTCGTCCCCAACATTCGGTGCCGCGTCGTAATAAAAACACTTCATAGACGATCACTTCAGCCTTTACGCATCACAACGTTTCTCATACGCCAAGTACCGAAGTGTGCGCCAAAATCTGTTTTACACGAGAAGACCACCCGTGCGCTGCTAAAAACTCGTTATAGCCATTCTCGGCAATACGCTCGCGCTCATGCGGATGGGCTAGATAGTATTCTACTTTCTGCCTTAACTCCGACGCCGAACGAAAAACATCAAGGTGCACGCCAGGAATGAATATTTCCGTCACTTCTTCGCAGTAATCCGTCAGCAAAAAGCATCCTGCCGCCAGCGCCTCAAAAATTCGAAGGTTCACACCGGTTTCTGCGCCGTAAAAATCTGACCGCGTTATGTTCAAGACAATTTTTGCGCTTTGAAGCAATGAAACCAGCTCGTCATCCCAGATGGGCCGATCGTCAATTCGCTTTCTTAAATCGACAGAAATCAAAGGAAAATTTCTAGCCCAGCGTGCACCGCGCACCGACAGCCACTCCCGGACATGCTCTAGCAGAAAAACCCGCCGAAGATCAGCACTGCCAATGAAAACTACATCCTGTTTCAGCGTACCGGGCTCCTTCGGCAACTGTTTTGCACCAAAAGGGAGATGAAGCGCATTAAGCCTAAGGGTATCGCGAAAAAAGCGTGTGGTTACTTTGGAGAAAGAAAAGATCAAATCATAAATCGGCAATTCATGCTCAATGAAATAAATAAATTCGCGACGCTTGGAATACAAATTACAGCTGTCGGTATCGTAAATCATCAACTGCGCGCCAACGGCTTCTGCTAAACGCTTTACCTCCGCCGGATCGAAATGCTTATAGACAAACCCAACCACAAGAATATGTGTGGGTTGCTCCTGCACAACACGCTTTTCCAAAACGTCGAATCGCAAGCGTGGCAGATTATGAAACGCATTCTTTTCGCCAAGCTTGTTTCTGAATTTATGCCAAGCCGAACGAACTTCGTAGAAACGCCGGACCGGCAATTTCAAGGCATCTAGGCGAGCGGTAGGTATACCACGCTCCGCAAAGGCCTCGCCGATTTCTCGCCCAAGCGGCACGCCACCGACACCATCAATGATCAGAAACTTACTTGGCCGACGGCTCATCAATCAACTCCTCGGTTGCGACCCAGCGCCAAAAAAACAGAGGCTTGGCAAGCCAGCGCTAGCCCGATCACCGGGATGGGAACTTGAAAAAGAAATATCGCAGTCGCTTTAGAAAGCGGCGATCCCATTCCCGCATGGGAACTTGCCGAATCAAAGTCCAGGCAAGCCGTTTGTCATGGATAACCGCCGGCCCGAGAATTCGCGTCAATAGCCGGGCCTTTCCGGAGGGATAACTGGGGTGACCAACATAGGCATTGATGACTTGCATACCATAGTGGTACTCGTCCACATACCGGCTGGACAGCCCCCTGCCGTGCTTACGATACAGGGTCACTACGTCAGGCAGTATATCGACGAAATAGCCTGCCTCTGCAACCTTAAGGGTCATTTGAAAGTCTTGGACCCTGATTGCGGGATCATACCCACCCACAGCGAGCATCGCTTCCCGCCTATAGACCGCTAGGTTCCCGCCTACTACCAGAGACTGAGCCAAGGCTTGTGAGAAATCGTACCGGCGTACCGCTCGCTTCTTTTGCTTTTTAGGGAGCAGGTCGCCCTGGTGATCGATACGTATTGGGACTCCACCTACGCAACCTACCTCAGGATGAGTAGCCAAATACTCAGCCTGCAAACGAAGACGCCCCGGGGCCATGACATCATCGGCATCGAACGTGGCGATGAACTCACCGCTGGCGAGCGCAAGTCCTGCGTTCAAGGCAGCGCTCACTCCTTGATTCGACTGCTTGATGAACTCAACCCGACACGCATTGCTAGCGCTCGGCCAGTCTTGCAAGGCTTTCGCGATATTATCGACGCTATTGTCCGTTGATCCGTCGTCAATAACGATGAGTTCGAAATTCGAATAATCTTGGCGAAGAATGCTTGAGATTGCTTCGCCGACGAATTCACCATAGTTATAGCAAGGCACAATTACTGAAACGAGTGACTGAAGGGCGGTACTCATGTCTTCTCCTGGCTCGCGCCCGAATTGTGCCTGCTTACAGCCTTGACACCCCAGTTGCTTAAGAGCGCCCAGAAACGCGCCGTCGCAGCTTCGTCCGTGAAGCAGCTATGCAACCGAGTTTCAAACCTTCCCGAATCGACTGGCATCGATGTCGACGTAACAATCTGCTCGGCTAACGCATCAGCATTACCGAACGGGAAAAGCGCCCCGACACCGCAAACCACTTCCCGCCCACCCCCGCAGTCAGTACAAATAACCGGCACATGCGCCGCCATTGCCTCGAGCAGGACCATGCCAAAGGGCTCATGATCGGACGACAAAGCAAAAACATCGAATGCTTTGAAGAATCGTCGCGCGTGAGGCACGCGTCCTGTAAACCGAACACGCTCCGCGATGCTGAGTTCCGAGGCAAGCATTTTTAAGCGAGCCTCAAGCCGCCCCACCCCTATGATGACAAGCCAGCTGTTTTCCGGGAGCCAAGGCAGAGCCTTGGCGAATGCACGGATCAGGGTCGCCTGATCCTTATCCGGATGCAGCCTCCCAACATTACCAACCACCCAGGTATCGGCGGGCAAACCTAGGTAGGCACGGGCTTCTGCGTGATCAACCTGCTCGGTCTGCAACGCTCCGATATCGATCCGGTTGTATAGCGTTTCGATGCGTCCGGCTGGCCAGCCCGGTAAGCAGGCGCGAATATCGTTACGCACCGCATCGGAAACCCCCAGCAGTGCCAAACGGCGACGGTAAAGATTGGCAAATAGACGACGGGATCGGCGCTGGTACACGCCGAACGCATGGTTGATACCAATCACAGGAAGTCTTGTGCACAGCAAGGCGAGGTAGGTTGGCTTGAAACGGTGGGCGATGCAAAAATGGAAATCACGCCCTTTCACAATCCGCTTCAACGCGCGTATTGCGCCTATCTTCAGCCCACGTACCGCCTTGCTTTCGTAGCCGAGAAAAATGACCTCGTCCGAGGCGGAACCACGCACAACCTCATCGCTTTCATCACCGGTCAGGTAAACCGTGCAGACTTTGTAAGGCGTGCCGACGAACAGCGCGGCGTATTGCCGCGCACAATCCAGAAACGGACCGTCATAGCCGTGGCACAGCTGCAGCACCCACTGCTCAGACGCTGTCATGCCGGACCTTGTCGTCTTTCACCACCAACACATCTTCCATGATCAGATACTGCAAATCCGAGCCATAGAACATATTCAGCGCATCGGTCGGCGAGCAGATCATCGGTTCGCCACGGCGGTTGAGCGAGGTGTTGAGCGAGACGCCATTGCCGGTGAGCTTTTCCAACTCGACCATCAGGTCGTACCAGCGCGGGTTGTGGCGGCGCTCCAGTACCTGGGCGCGGGAGGTGCCGTCCTCGTGGACGACTTCGCCGACGCGCTCCTTCCAGCCTTCGTTGACCTCGAAGGTGAAGGTCATGAATGGGCTCGGATGGTCAACCTTGAGCATCTGAGACGCAACAGTATCGAGCATCGACGGGCAGAAAGGCCTCCAGCGCTCACGGAACTTGATCTGCTCGTTGATGCGATTGGCGACGCCGGGGACGCTCGGGCAACCGATGATTGAGCGACCGCCCAGCGCGCGCGGACCGAATTCCATACGGCCTTGGAACCAGGCCACCGGGTTGCCGTCGACCATGATCTGCGCGATCCGCTGCGGCGTGTTGTCGATCTGCTGCCAGGTCGGCTTGCTCGGATGGCGCGCGCAGGCAGCAATGATGTCTTCGTTCGAGTAAGACGGCCCGAGATAGACATGCTCCATTTTCTCGACCGGCACGCCGCGCTGATGCGAAACATAGGCCGCCGCGCCTACCGCTGTTCCTGCATCGCCTGAAGCGGGTTGGACGAAGAGCTCTTTAACCTCATCGCGCGCAATGATCTTCTGGTTCAGCTTAACGTTGAGCGCGCAGCCACCCGCGAAGGCAATCTTGCCGGTTTCGCGAATGATGTCGCCCAGGTAGTGATCCATCATCTGCAGCGCCAGCTTTTCGAACAGGGCTTGCATGGCAGCAGCGTAGTGAATGTAGGGGTCGTCGGCGATATCTCCTTCGCGCTTGGGGCCCAGCCACTCGATCAACTTGGGCGAGAAGTAGTACCCCTTGCCCTTTTCCTTGTGCCGGCGGAAACCGATAACGTTGGCGTAGTCAATGTTGATGACCAACTCGCCATTCTCGAATTTGGCCAGTCGCGAAAAATCATACTTGGCAGCATCGCCATACGGCGCCATGCCCATGACCTTGAACTCACCGTCGAGCATCTCGAAGCCGAGGAATTCGGTGATCGCGCCGTAGAGCCCACCCAGTGAATCCGGATCGTAAAACTCTTTTATCTTATGGATGCGGCCGTTCTCGCCGTAGCCGAAAAATGTCGTGGCGTACTCGCCCTTACCATCAATACCCAGGATGGCAGTCTTTTCCGCGAAGCCCGAGCAGTGATAGGCGCTCGATGCATGCGCCAGGTGATGCTCAACCGGCTCGATTTTGATCTTCTTCAGATCGAAACCCAGTTGCTGCAGGCACCACTGGATGCGCTTGTGGTAGCGCTTGTAGCGGCGATTGCCAAACAGAATGGCATCTAGCGCTCGATCCGGCGCGTACCAATAGCGCTTGGCGTAATGCCAGCGAGCTTTCTCGAAGATACTGATCGGTGCAAATGGAATGGCGACCACATCGACATCGCCAGGTTTGATACCAGCCTGCTCCAGGCAGAATTTTGCTGACTCGTAGGGCATACGATTTTTCGCATGCTTGTCGCGTACGAAACGCTCTTCCTCTACGGCAGCTATCAGCTTGCCGTCGATATAGAGGGCGGCGGATGGGTCATGACTGAGGGCGCCGGAAAGGCCGAGAATTGTCAGTGTCACTGTAAAAAGCCTCTTAAGAAAAGCCGCCTAGAGCTCAAAGCCGGAGGCTGGAAGCAATAGCGCGTTGTAGTACTAGCCCGTGGGCGTCTCTTCCAGCCTCAAGCATCCTGCTCCATGCTGCCTTTCGGTAAACGATTGTCCAGCAAGCGGTACAAAGCACTTTCGACGGGCCAGTTGCGCAACAATCGTTCACGATCCTTGGCAAAAGCTTGACGGAATCGAGCATGGTCATGGTGCTGCTGCAGTGCGTCCAAGTCGATAAGCGACCAGCTGCCGTCCAGCCATAGCACATTGGTACCCTTCAGATCGCCATGGCTGATGCGTTCACGAATCAGCGCTGCGAGTAATTGCTCCAGCGCCAGCAGTTCATGCTCCGGCGGGGCACCATCCACGTAGGGGGCGAAACACGCGATTATATCCTGCCCGTCCACGTAGTCGGTAATCAGATAGCTGCGTGCGCGAAGGCCGAGACGACGCCGCTCGATCATGGCTAGCGGCTGCGGCGTGGCGATACCCAGCAGCTCAAGGCGATGCGCCTCGACCCAGCTGTGCCAAGCCCGAGATGGCCGCCAGAAACGCTTGAGCCAGTGCATGAAACCCTTGATGTTGTAGCGCTTGATCACCAGGGGGCGCTCTGGGCTATCAACACGCGCAACCGTCGCACTGCCGCCCCGCTTGAGCGCCACACCGGCGGCAATAAAACCATCCGGGTCGGTTAACACCACGCGCAGTTCGGCTTCGCACTCGCGCCGCACAGCGACCACCCCTTTCTGATCGCGGTGCACGCTGAACGCCGTGCAATCGCGCCCGACTTTCTTTAGGTAGCTGGCGAGGCGCTGATCGCGGGCCAAGCGAGTCTTGTCCACGAGCGCCTCGAGCGGAAGGGCATGTGCACCGTTGACCAACAGGTAGTTCACCAGTAACTCTTCGATGAAGGGCTCTAGAGCTGTAGGTAGCTGAGCAAAGAAGACAGCCAGGTTTTCCAGCACGCGCTCCCTCGATAACGGCCGGCCAGGGGTCTCGGCGCGAATGCCACCGCCATCGATAAGGTAGAGCCGCTGCTCCTGGAGCACCAGGTTGTCCAGATGCAAATCACTCTGCCAGAGTCCTTTGGCATGCAGCGCTGCGATCTCAGCCAGGGCACTGCCAAGTACATCGCGCTGACCTTCGCTCAATGGCAGCTGTCGAGCCACAGCGAGCCAGGCATCGTGCAGGCTCTGCGCGCCTTCAAGATATTCGAATAGCAGCCAACCTCCCGCCTCGCTGAAACCTTGATCCAGCAGGGCCGGCGTGGTCAGCTGCTGCGCAGCAAGCTGCTGTGCTCCTGCAAGCTCACGATCGAAATGACGGCGGGCGCGATCACCGACCATGAGCTTGGTAAGCACCTGAACTCCACGCCACTGCCCACGAGCCACGTAGCGCTGCCCTGGCAACACACGCAACCACTGCTCGACATGCAGCTCATCGGCACCCAGCGCGATACTCATCGGAAGAGGGGGAGTACGCCCGGCCGAGCGCAGCTGCGCCAACTTCATACCTGGGCCGCCTTGTATTGATGCCGCGCCTTGATACGGCGCAGCCAGGGTTCAATCGCTCGGCTGTCAGCATTTTCGTCCAGATAGGACGCTAAGAGGCAACGCAACTCCTCTTCGTTCCACAATTCCGCATGGCGGGCCAGTGCCTCTAGATCACGTATGCGGTCTCTACGCCCCAGCAGCAAGCGAGTCTTCTCCAGATCGATCAGACATGCTTCGTAAGCACCGGGATGTTCACGCAAGAAAATATGCTTGGGATAAAAACAGCCATGCACCTCGCCAGCGCCATGTAGCTGACGTGCCAGCCGTCCGCAGGAGGTAAGTACAGCCTGGCGGCTTGCCATTTCTAGATCTGGCCACCGACTAAGCAGACTACTCAGGTCCTGCCAATCGTCCAGCGCCCGAGTCAGCAGAACGGCGTTGACCTCACCTCGGTTACGGCGCTGCGCAAAGAATGCAGCTTCCAATGTGGGAATATGCTTGCGCTGATAGCGCCGAATGCTACGAAATTCAGCAGCAAAGGTCGGCTCACCGAAAGGGTGATGCCAGCTACGCGACATGTAGTTACTCTGCCGCTTAAGGTAATAACCGACACCACCGATATCGAGCCGGTATACGCTGCTCCAACCGCCGTCGACGGCGTTAGGCACATCGACGGCGTCAAGCTCCAACCTCCACAACGCGTCGAAGCTGTCCAGACTTGCGCTACGCAGTGAACCGGCATGCGCTGGCGAAATGAAATCCCTCATTCGCGTCCCTCGAAATAGGCCAGTATTTTCCTGATCAGCGCTTTGTCCTCCGCGCAGAGCCTCGCCCGCTGCCGATAGAGCAGAAAGAAACGCATACGCTGAGTACGGGACAAGGTGCACCTGGCTACCTTGTCCAGGCAAGCCAGGTCCTTGATGATGCGATGCCTCAGAACCGGCCCCCACCAGAAGTCACCGGAAGGGCAATCAATCAGGAACAGCTTGCCCGCCTCATTGACTAATAGGTTGCGCCACTTCAGATCGTTGTGAGCGAAGCGATGGTCGTGCAGCGTGCGCGTCGCGCTTGCCAACTGTTCACTGAGGTGGCGCACCCACAGCGGATCCGCCAGACGCGCATCGCCGTCCTTAGCCATGGCAGCCATATCCACAGTGCCTGGCACTTCCAGGGTGACCAAGGCACCTCGTTGAAAGAACCCCGCCCGGCGCTGCTGTCCCCACGCAACCAGTGGCGCAACGGCGACACCCCAATCGTGGAAATGCTGCAAGTTTTGCCACTCAGCTTCGACCCGCGGACGCCCGATGAAACGCCGCACGCCTTTACCCGCCGCCCAGTAGCGCTTCACATAGTAACGCTGCCCACCAATGCTGACACGAACCACCTCGGATAGCGGGTCACGCGTGATTGGCTCGCCATTTAGCGCGAACACAGCCTCGAGGCTGGCGAACGCATTCGCCGCGTCGGAGTTGATTCCGTCAAAGGTTCGCCAACGCATCACTGGTGGGCACCTGACGCATACTTGCGCAGAAAGCGACTCTGCAGCCTTTCGGACTTGCGTTGCAGCCAAGTCAACAACGAAACCTCGTCACGCAGGACGCCCCGTAGTGGCCGTTGAAAATAAATCTTTAGAAAGCGCAGCTTGTCACGGCGCGTCAGACCGATGCCCAGAGCCGAGAAATACAACCCGGCCAAGTCCTTGTCACGCCAGCGCCGAGGTGTCTCGCTGCGAACCTGAGCGCGATGCAGATCTATCACCGAAAGCTTGAAATCGTTAGGTCTCACCGGCTTGTCGGTATGCAGCAGAAAGTGGCAGATATAGAAATCGCGGTGGTTGACCCCTGCGCGGTGCATGGTGCTGGCCATGCGCGCCACTTCTGTTATCAGCGCTCGTTTGAGAGTCGGAGACGGCGGTTGTGCCAGCCAGTTAGCCGAGAAATCTTCGAGGCTGACTGTCGGCGCCAGCTCTTCGGTAATGATGAACGAATGTTGTGTGGCGGGATTGCTGCCGCACTCGCCGTAGGCTACTGCCGTCATGGTCGGTACACCCACCTCATGCAGACGCTGGATGGCTCGCCATTCCTGCCCCGCTCCGAGCACTGGCAGCTTGGCCGTGCTGAGGTTCTTGACGATCTCGCCCCAGCCGATGCCGCGGTGGATCTTGACGAAGTAACCGCGTCCGTCGACCTCTGTGCGCAGCGTGCGCCGGCCTTCAAGCTCTCGGTAGACCTGCCCTTGCAACTGCTCCACGGCCTCGAACGGATCGCGACCGGCCCATAGGGTTTTGAAGGGTTCAGCGACGATCAGCTTCATGAGCGCTCCGCAAGGATCACGTCGGCAGCCCGCTCGGGCATGCTGTAAAGATCGGCGCGCTCGGCAAACGCGAGGGCATTCTGCGACCAAAGAATTCGCTGTTCATTGCTCGCCAACATTTCGGCCAGCTGATGATCAAGGGTGTCTTGGACGAACGGCGTGGGCACTATACGGCCACAGTCGGCATCGGCCATGTAGTGTGCATAGCCGCACACATCAGTGACCAAGACCGGAAGCCCGGCAACCAGCGCTTCCAGCAGCACAGTCCCGGTGTTCTCGTTGTACGCAGGATGGATCAGCAGGTCCGCTCCGAGCAGAAAGCGGGGGATGTCGCTGCGGCCTTTGAGAAACTCGACCTGAGTGGCTAAACCCAGCTTCTTGGCCTGCATTAAAAACGGTTGGGGATCGTCCTGACCTACAACGAACAGGCGTGTCCGCTTCTTCAGTTCGCGAGGCAGCGAAGCGACGGCTCTAAGGCTGCGGTCGAGTCCCTTGGTTTTGAACCCGGAACCGATCTGCACCAGCAAGAGGTCATCGTCCTTTAGCTTGAACTCACGGCGGAAATCGGCCCGAATATCTGCGGCATTGGACGGCGCCCGTCGATCCTGGGCAATGCCCGGCGGCAGTAGATGAAAACGGCCGGCAGGCGTCGCGTAGTGTTTGACGAACAGCGGCTGCTGCACCTCTGAAATCATCAGGATTTCGGTATTGGACCGAGGCTCGAATACTGCTCGCTCGTATTCGGCGAAATGCTTGTAGCGGCCCCAGCGGCGGTAGATCGGATTGCGCAGTGTCTGAGCTTTATCTTCGAAACATGGATCTGCGGCGTAATAAACGTCAAGCCCCGGCATCTTGTTGAAGCCGACCACTCGATCTACTGGTCGCTTGGCCAGGTCGGTTTCAACCCAGGCAGTGAAGCGCTCGTTGCGGGTGTGATTGAAGATCGCCTTGACCGGCGCTATCAAGACTTCGAAACCCGCAGGCACTTCGCCCTCCCAAATCATCGCGTAGACCCGGATTGCATGGCCGCGGCGCTGGCACTCCAGGGCTATGCGCATGAAGTCGCGCTGTAGCCCGCCGAACGGAAAGTACTTGTAGAGGATAAAGGCCAGTTGCATCAGGGCGTCTCCGATGACCGCAACAGGGCCTTGAGTTCACTTGCGACGCGCTCAGAAGGCAGCTCGTCAAAACAGGGTTTGTGGCGGTCACCTTTGCCGGCGTTCGGCCCAGGCGCGCACAGGTGTACTTGGGAACGGCCATATGCGCCGACGCGGCCCGGCAACGTGGGGCCGTAGAGCGAAATACTAGGAACATCCAAGGCTGCGGCGAGATGACCAAGCCCGGTATCAACCGCTACACAAGCACGCGCGCCGGCGACCACTTTGGCAACACCACCCAGATTGAGCCTGGGCAATACCGAAGCACCTGGCAGATCTTTAGCGATTCGTTCGGCTCTGGCCTTTTCCTCCGCATTACCCCAGGGCACGCGAATCGCCCAGCCGAACTCGCTCATGCGCTCGGCCAGTTCGCGCCAGTAACGCTCCGGCCAATGCTTGCTTGCCCAGGTGGTGCCGTGCAGGAAGAGTAAATAAGGCTGTTCGCCCGGCGTAGCCAGCTGGCTGCGATCCAAGCCGTAATCAGCGACTGTTGCGGGAGCCGGATAACCGAGCGCCTGGGCAAATAACTGTCGTACCCGCTCGAGAGCATGCTGTTCCCGCGGCACGCTGTAGCATCGGTCATAAAACCGCGCCGCCAGCGGTTCGCGAATCGAGGCATGATCAAAACCGGCGACGGGCGCCGTGACGTAACGGGTTAACCAAGCGCTTTTCAGCAGTCCCTGCGCATCGATGACCAGGTCGTAACGGGTCTCGCGCAGACGCGCCTTGAAGCGCCGCCACTCACCTGAGCGAAGGGTTTGCAGAGGATGTTTGCGCCAGCGACGAATCGCCACGGGGATCACCTGCGCCACCGCAGGGTGCCAGGCAGGAATCTCAGCGAAACCCTCCTCCACCACCCAGTCGAACTGGATACCTGGAATGGCGCGCTGGGCGTCGGTCAACGCCGGAAGCGTATGGACCACGTCACCCAGCGAAGAGGTCTTGACCAGCAAAACCCTCACTCAGCGCACCTCGACCGGCTGGGGAACCAGACGCCCCAGCGCCTCGATGACCGGGCGCGGTTTCAGTTCGCGCATGCAGTTGTTATGACCGAAACGGCAGGTGCGCTCGAAACATGGACTGCAATCGAGCCCCAGACGTACAACCTCAACCTGCTCGGACAAAGGTGGCGTGAAGGCCGGCGATGTCGAGCCATAGACGGAAACCAGCGGCCGCCCGAGCGCGGCGGCTACGTGCATCAGCCCCGAGTCGTTGGACACCACCGCCTCGGCGCAGGAGAGCAGATCGATGGCTTCAGCCAGACTGGTGTCGCCCGCCAGGTTCAGGGCCTCTTCACGCAGTCCGGGAATCAACTGCTGCAGGATCTCTTCACCGACAGCATGGTCGTTCTTCGAGCCAAACAGCCAAACCTGCCAGCCTTCACGGATCTTCACCTCGGCGACCTTGGCAAAATGCTCGGCCGGCCAACGCTTGGACTCACCAAACTCGGCACCGGGACAAAGCGCCAGCACCGGGCGATCCAGTGAAAGCCCGAAACGCGCCAACGCTGCGTCGCGGGTCTCTTCGACGATACGCAGAGAGGGCTTCGGGTAGGGTTGGGGCAACTCGGCGCCAGGCTCGAAGGCCAGCGCCATGAAGCGCTCGATCATCAGCGGATAGCGTTGTTTATCCAGCTTGCGCATGTCATTGAGCAGGCCGAATCGCATCTCACCACGCCAGCCGGTGCGCTTGGGAATGCCGGCAAAAAACGGCACCAGCGCAGACTTCAGCGAGTTGGGCAGCAGGATTGCCTGCTGATATTGACCACGCAGACTCGCCGCGATAGTGCGCCTAGTCGCCATGTCGAGCACACCGTGACCCACCGGAAAACTCAACGCCTGCCTGACCTCGGGCATGCGTTCGAGGATCGGCCGGCTCCACTCCGGCGCGAGCACATCGATCTGGCAGTCAGGGTGGCGTTGTTTCAGACAGACGAACAACGTCTGCGCCATCACCATGTCGCCGACCCAACTAGGACCCACAATCAGAATATTCATAAAGGCAGCTTCACGCTTCGAGCCTCAGGCTGCAAGCGCGGGCCGCTCAGGTGGCTCGCGCTTACGGCGGACACGGCGCTTACTTGACCAGCGTCCGCCATTCAGCGTGCGCATCGGTCTTGCCGGAAACCAGATCGAAATAGGCTTTCTGGATGCGCTCGGTTACCGGGCCGCGACGGCCAGCACCAATATTGCGACCATCCACTTCGCGGATCGGAGTGACCTCTGCCGCAGTACCGGTGAAGAAGGCTTCGTCGGCGATATAGACCTCATCACGGGTGATGCGCTTCTCGACTACCTTGATGCCCAGCTCGTCGGCCAGGGTCAGCACGGTGCCACGGGTGATGCCATTGAGGCACGCCGTAACTTCAGGGGTGTAGATCACGCCGTCTTTGATGATGAAGATGTTTTCACCTGAACCCTCGGCCACATAGCCTTCCGGATCCAGCATCAATGCCTCGTCAGCACCGCCGGAGATGGCTTCCTGTAGTGCCAGCATGGAGTTGATGTAAGCGCCGTTGGATTTGGCGCGGGTCATGCTGATGTTGACGTGATGACGCGTGAAGGAACTGGTGCGGACCTTGATGCCGACTTCCAGCGCTTCGTCGCCCATGTAGGCGCCCCAGTGCCAGGCGGCGACGATCACATGTACTTTCAGGCCGCTGGCGCGCAGCCCCATACCTTCTGACCCGTAGAAAACCATCGGACGGATATAGGCGCTTTCAAGGTTGTTATCACGTACAGCGGCGCGGGTCGCCTCGTTAATTTCCTCTTTCGAGTACGGCATCTTCATATTCATGATGTGCGCCGAATCGAACAGGCGATCCGTGTGGGCCTGCAAGCGGAAGATCGCGGTGCCGGCCGGTGTGTTGTAGGCACGCACGCCTTCGAACACGCCCATGCCGTAATGCAGGGTGTGGGTCAGCACATGGGTGGTCGCATCGCGCCACTGCACCATCTCACCGTCATACCAGATCACGCCATCACGATCGGCCATCGACATTGTTGCCACCTCAAGATTCGATAAATGCTGTTTGCAGACGAGTTCAGCTGAGCCCCAGCTCACGCCAGATGCGCATCACCGCGCGACGCTCGTCTTGAAATTGGTCCCCGCTCACAACGCCAGGCAGTTTCTGCAGTGATTGCCGGTGGGCCGCGGCGCGGTATGCCTTGTAGGCATCCTGCAGCAGCCGAACCTCATCGCCGGTCATCAACCCGGCCTGCTCCAACCCATCGAGGATGCGGATATTGTCGGTATAGCGCAGCAGTTGCGGATGCTGGTGCGACCACGCCAAAGCCGCGTATTGCACCATAAATTCGATATCCACGATACCACCGGCGTCCTGCTTGAGATTGAACTCGCTATCAGCCAGGAAGGCTTTTTCAGCGGTGCCGGCACCGGTTGCACGGGTGCCAAGGTTGTCGCGCATCTTGGCGCGCATCTCGCCGACCTCACCGCGCAACTGCTCAAGATCTCGCGAGCGCCCCAGCACCGAAGCCCGAACCTTCTCGAAATCTGCTGCCAGCTGAGGGCAGCCCACCAAGACCCGAGCGCGCACCAGCGCCTGATGCTCCCAGGTCCAGGCCTCCTCGCTTTGGTAGCGATTGAAGGCGCCCAGCGAGCTGACTAGCAGGCCGGAGACGCCTGACGGACGAAGGCGCATATCGACCTCGTAGAGCTGCCCCGAGGTCGTCTGGGTAGTCAGGAGATGAATGATGCGCTGCCCGAGGCGGGTATAGAACTGCGCGCCATCGATGGGTTTAGCGCCGTCGGTCTCGGCGTTCGGGTCACCGTCATGAATGAACACCAGATCCAGGTCGGAGCCGTGCCCGAGTTCAATGCCGCCGACCTTGCCATAGCCCACGATGATAAAGGCCGGATCGCACAGCGAACCGTCTGCACGCTGCGGCTGGCCGTGCCGTGCGACGGTGTGGCGCCAGGCCAGTGCCAGCACCTCTTCGAGAATGGCCTCCGCGAGCCAGGTCAGGTAATCGCTGACTTTCATCAGCGGCAGCGTGCCGGCAATCTCGGATGCCGCGACACGTAAACGGTGCGCCAGCTTGAAGTGGCGCAATGCTTCCATTTGCTGTTCGAGATCGTCTTCTGGAATGCGTGCTAGCCGCTCGCGCAACTCGGCAGCGAGCTCCGGCGCCTGTGGAGGACTGAACAGCCGGCCGGCATTGAGCAGCTCGTCGAGCAATAGCGGGAAGCGGGTGATCTGCTCGGCGATCCAAGGGCTTCCGGCACATAGTTCGAGCAGCCGCTGCAACGCGCCTGGGTTTTCAGTCAGCAGTACGAGATAAGCCGAACGCCGCGCCACCGCCTCGACCAGAGGAAGCACCCGTTCCAGCACCAGGTCCGGATCGTCCTGCTCGACCGCCTGAGCCAGAAGCCGCGGGATGAAGGCATCGAGACGCTCGCGGCCGAGGCGCTGCATGGTCCGCACCTGATTGCCGCTGCGCAAGGCAGCGAGTCGCTGGCAAGCGGTCTGACCATCACGAAAACCCGCATCGCTCAACTGACGACAGGCGAATTCCTCGTCCCAGTCCTGCTCCCACAACGGCAGCCACTCGCCGCCGACCAACGTTTCGCCTTCGGCGCTTTCGTCTTCATCGGGATCGGCAATGACCTGACGGAAATGCCAGTCGACTCGGCCGCGCCAATAGAGAAGCTGCTGGTGAAAGGCCTCCCAGTCAGCGAAGCCCATGATCAAGGCGACGCGATCACAGTCGGTCTGATCCTCCGGCAGCATCTGCGTCTGTCGATCATCGATGGCCTGCAGCGCATGTTCGGTGTAGCGCAAAAACTCATAGCCTTCGCGCAACTCTTCCACGGCAGCAGCCGGCAGATAGCCCTGCCCGGCCAGGGTTGTCAGCACCTTCAGCAAGGGGCGCTGCTGCAAGCTAAGGTCGCGCCCTCCATGGATAAGCTGGAAAGCTTGGGCGATGAACTCCACCTCGCGGATGCCACCGGAGCCCAGCTTGATGTTGGCGGCCATGCCTTTGCGCCGAACCTCTTGCTGGATCAGCTGTTTCATCGTGCGCAGCGCATCGATCGCGGAAAAATCGAGATAGCGCCGGTAAACAAAGGGCCTGAGCATTTCCAGCAGCTCTTTGCCCGCCGCTTTGCTGCCGCCGACCACGCGCGCCTTGATCATGGCGTAGCGTTCCCAGTCGCGCCCCTGATCCTGGTAGTACTGCTCAAGCGCATTGAAGCTCAACACCAGCGAGCCGGACGAACCATAGGGCCGCAATCGCATGTCCACGCGAAAAACGAAACCATCAACTGTCGGCGCGTCGAGCGCCTTGATCAGCCGCTGCCCGAGGCGAACGAAGAACTCCTGGTTATCCAGAGAGCGCTTTGCCCCGACTGTCTCGCCGCCTTCTGGATAGCCAAATATCAAGTCGATATCCGAGGACAGATTCAGTTCACGTGCGCCCAGCTTGCCCATGCCAAGCACAACCATGTGCTGGGCATCGCCGCTGCGTCGACCAGTCGGAACACCAAACTGCTCGCAGTGGCGCTCGTATAGCCACTGGTACGCCAGGTCGATACAGGCGTCAGCCATGTCGGACAGATCGCCGCAGGTCTCGGCAAGAGCAGCCTGGCGAGTCAGGTCACGCCAGATGATTCGCACCTGCTGGCGGTTGCGGAACCGCCGCAGCCGGCGAGCCAGGCTGTCCTCATCAGTGCAATCGCCAAGCAGCTCGGTCAGCGCCGCACGCATTTCACCTTCCGTTAGCGATCGCTCCAGCAAGCCGCTTTCGGCCAGCTGCAGCAGCATCTCGGGATCTCGGCTAACCTGTTCGCTGACGAAGTCGCTGGCGGCGCAAACCCGACCGAAGGCCTCGCGGCGAGAGGCTGGCCATGCTGAAAACAGCTGCTCAGCCTGCTCCGATGTGTCGCGCAAGGCGTCGAGGAACGTCTCCTCAGCACGGGTGACCAAAGGTTGAAGCGACGTCGGCAGTGCAACCAGCGATGGCAAACTCATGAATGTTCCTTTGTACAAGAACGGCCAGAAGGATAGCGATAACGTCCGGAGTAGAGCCCCTGACGCCGGAGCCAGCCCGCCCGACCGACCCGTCACATTGTAGTTTTACTACGAAATACTCCAACAGGGGGCTGAATCGGCTGCGGTTTTGTAGTAAAACTACAGAGCCCGGCTCTACCCCCGGCACCACATCCAAGAACATATACGCACCGGCTCACAAAGCCGGCCGCGAAGCAGGCAACCGATTCTGGAAGCCTTTCCGCCCTGGAGCAAGCCATGCAAGATCTCGATCCCGTCGAAACCCAGGAATGGCTGGACGCCCTCGAGTCAGTTCTCGACCGCGAAGGTGAAGACCGCGCCCACTATCTCATGACCCGGATGGGGGAGCTGGCCACCCGTAGCGGCACCCCGCTGCCCTACGGCATCACCACGCCGTACCGCAACACCATCCCTGTCACCCGTGAAGCGAAGATGCCCGGCGACTTGTTCATGGAGCGTCGAATTCGCTCCCTGGTCCGCTGGAACGCGCTGGCGATGGTGATGCGTGCAAACATGAAGGACCCTGACCTGGGTGGACACATTTCCACCTTTGCCTCCAGCGCGACGCTCTATGACATCGGCTTCAACTACTTCTTCCAGGCTCCGACCGAAGAGCATGGCGGCGACCTGATCTATTACCAAGGTCACGCCTCCCCCGGCATCTATTCGCGCGCGTTCTTGGAAGGCCGCCTGAGCGAAGACCAGATGCTCAACTTCCGTCAGGAAGTGGATGGCAAGGGCCTGTCGAGCTACCCGCACCCGCACCTGATGCCGGACTTCTGGCAGTTCCCGACCGTGTCCATGGGCCTCGGGCCGATCACCGCGATCTACCAGGCGCGCTTCATGAAGTACCTGGAGCATCGCGGCTTCATCCCGGCGGGCAAGCAGAAGGTCTGGTGCTTCATCGGCGACGGCGAGTGCGACGAGCCGGAAACCCTGGGTGCCATTTCCCTGGCCGGCCGTGAAAACCTCGACAACCTGGTGTTCGTCATCAACTGCAACTTGCAGCGTCTCGACGGCCCGGTTCGTGGCAACAGCAAAATCATTCAGGAGCTGGAAGGCGTGTTCAAAGGCGCCAACTGGAACGTCAACAAGGTCGTCTGGGGCCGCCTGTGGGACCCATTGTTCGCCGCCGACGAAGACGGCCGCATGCAGCGCCGCATGGACGAGGCAATCGACGGGGAATACCAGAACTACAAGGCCAAAGACGGCGCCTATGTGCGCAAGCATTTCTTTGGTGCCGACCCTGAGCTGCTCAAGCGCGTCGAGAGCATGTCCGACGAGGAAGTCTGGAAGCTCAACCGTGGCGGCCACGACCCCTACAAGGTCTATGCGGCCTACCACCAGGCGGTCAACCACAAGGGTCAGCCGACAGTCATCCTGGCCAAGACCATCAAAGGCTATGGCACCGGTGCCGGTGAGGCGAAGAACATTGCCCACAACACCAAGAAAGTCGATATCGACAGCCTGAAGAAATTCCGCGACCGCTTCGACATTCCGGTCAACGATTCGCAGCTCGAAGAACTGCCGTTCTACCGGCCAGCCGAAGACAGCGCCGAGATGCGCTACCTGCGCAAGTGCCGTGAAAAGCTCGGCGGCTCCCTGCCGCAGCGCCGGCCGAAGAGCTTCAGCATTCCGACGCCGCCGCTGGACACTCTCAAAGCCGTGCTCGACGGCTCCGGTGATCGCGAGATTTCCACCACCATGGCGTTCGGCCGGATCCTGTCACAACTGGTGAAAGACAAGGATCTGGGCAAGCGCATCGTGCCGATCCTCGCTGACGAGGCGCGCACCTTTGGTATGGAAGGCATGTTCCGCCAGCTGGGCATCTACTCTCCAGTGGGGCAGCTGTACGAGCCGGTCGACCGCGACCAAGTGATGTACTACCGCGAAGAGAAGGACGGCCAGATTCTTCAGGAAGGCCTGAACGAAGCCGGCGCATTTTCCTCGTTCATCGCAGCCGGTACCGCTTACAGCAACTACAACCAGCCCATGCTGCCGGTCTACATCTTCTACTCGATGTTCGGCTTCCAGCGGATCGGCGACCTGGCCTGGGCGGCGGGCGATGCACAGACCCGTGGCTTCCTGCTGGGCGGCACCGCCGGCCGTACCACGCTGAACGGCGAAGGCCTCCAGCATGAGGACGGCCACAGCCACATCCTCGCCAGCACCATACCCAACTGCCGCAGCTATGACCCCACCTACGGCTACGAGCTGGCAGTGATCATGCACCACGGCATGCACGAGATGATGGAGCTGCAGAAGAGCGTCTATTACTACATCACGGTGATGAACGAGAACTACCAGCAGCCGGCCATGCCGCAAGGTGTCGAGGAAGGCATTCTCAAAGGCATGTACCTGCTCGAAGAAGCCAAGGGCGACTTCAAGCACCGCGTGCAGCTGCTGGGCTCGGGCACCATCCTGCGCGAGGTACGCGCCGCCGTGGACATCCTCGCCAAGATGGGCGTAGGTGCCGACGTCTGGAGCGTGACCAGCTTCAATGAGCTGCGCCGCGACGGCCTGGCCGTGGACCACTGGAACCGCTTGCACCCAACCGACGAACCCCGCAAGAGCTATGTCGAGCAGTGTCTGGAAGGCCGCGAAGGTCCGGTCATCGCCTCCACCGACTACATGAAGCTGTTCGCCGATCAAATTCGCCAGTGGGTTCCGTCGCGTGAATACCAGGTGCTGGGCACCGACGGCTTCGGCCGCAGCGACTCGCGCGCCAAGCTGCGTGACTTCTTCGAAGTCGACCGTCGCTGGGTCGCGGTCACCGCCCTGCAGGCACTCGCCGCTCGCGGCGCCATCGAGCGCACGGTCGTGGCCAACGCCATCACCGAGTTCGGTATCGACCCCGAGAAGCGCAATCCTCTGGATTGCTGATGCGTGCGCACAGGAGAACCTATTGTGAGTGAAACCATACGCGTACCCGACATCGGCAGCGGTGAGGGTGAAGTAATCGAGTTGTTCGTCAAGGTCGGCGACCGTATCGAAGCCGACCAGAGCATCCTGACGCTCGAATCCGACAAGGCCAGCATGGAAATTCCGGCGCCCAAGGCGGGCGTGGTGAAAGCCTTGAAGGTCAAGCTCGGGGACCGCCTGAAAGAAGGCGACGAGCTGCTGGAGTTGGAAAGCGAAGACGGCCAAGCTAGCGAAGAGCCGACTCAAGCCGCCGAAGAGCCTGCGGGCGCAGCGGCCGACGGCCCGGCAGATGAAGCCGAAGATCCTAAGCCAGCAGGCGACGACAACGAGTCGGCTTCCGCCGAGGAAGGCGAATCGCAAGAGATCAAGGTCCCGGACATTGGCTCTTCCGGCAAGGCCAGCGTGATCGAAATCTCAGTGAAGGCCGGTGACACCATTGCCGCCGAGCAGCCGCTGATCACCCTGGAATCCGACAAGGCGAGCATGGAGATCCCCTCTCCCGCCGCCGGCGTGGTCGAAAGCCTTTCGGTCAAGGTGGGCGATGAAGTCGGCACTGGCGATCTGATCCTGATTCTCAAGGGTGAGGCGGCGAGCAAGCCAGCCGCGGCCAGCCCTGCCCCCGCAGGCCAGGCGCCAAGTGCACCCAAGGAAAAACTTAGCGAGCAGGCGGCTGAAGAGCCCGCCGAAGCAGCTGGCGAATCCGTGGAGGAAGTACGGATTCCGGACATCGGCTCCAGCGGCAGCGCCAAGGTTATCGAAGTCATGATCAAGGCCGGCGACAACGTCGAGGCTGACCAGTCGCTGATCACCCTTGAATCGGACAAGGCCAGCATGGAGATTCCCGCGCCCAAGGCTGGCGTGGTGGAGTCCCTGTCGATCAAGGTCGGTGATGATGCCAAGACCGGCGACCTGATCCTAACCCTGAAGGTGGCTGGCACAGCACCGGCGAAGAAGGCCGAAGCCAAACCGCAGGAAGCAGCCCCGCAACAGCAGGCAGTCGCGCCGAACAAGCAAGGCGTGCCTGAATCTAAAGCGGCCGCAGCCCCTGCTCCGGCCGTGAGCGGCCCAAACAAGGCCGGCACCAAGGTACATGCCGGCCCTGCGGTCCGCATGACTGCACGGGAGTTCGGTGTCGAATTGGCCGATGTTCCTGGCACCGGGCCGAAAGGACGGATCCTCAAGGAAGACGTTCAGGCCTACGTCAAGAATATGATGCACAAGGCCAAGCAAGCGCCGGCCGCGGGTGCTACCGGTGGCGCGGGCATTCCGCCGATACCGGAGGTCGATTTCAGCAAGTTTGGCGAAGTCGAAGAAGTGCCAATGACCCGGCTAATGCAGGTGGGCGCTGCCAATCTGCATCGAAGCTGGCTCAATGTCCCGCACGTGACCCAGTTCGAGTCATCCGACATCACCGAACTGGAAGCCTTCCGCATTTCGCAGAAGGCTGTTGCCGAGAAAGCAGGCGTCAAACTGACCGTGCTGCCGCTGCTGCTCAAGGCCTGTGCACACCTGCTTAAGGAACTGCCGGAGTTCAATGCCTCGCTAGCCCCTAGCGGCAAGGCTGTGATCCGCAAAAAGTACGTGCACATCGGTTTTGCCGTCGATACGCCTGACGGCCTGCTGGTGCCGGTAATCAAGAATGTCGATCAGAAGAGCCTGTTGCAACTGGCAGCCGAGGCAGCTGAGCTCGCCGAGAAGGCGCGCACCAAGAAGCTGTCGCCCGACGCCATGCAGGGCGCCTGCTTCACCATCTCCAGCCTTGGTCACATTGGCGGCACCGGCTTCACGCCAATCGTCAATGCGCCGGAAGTGGCGATCCTCGGTGTCTCCAAGGCGGCGATACAGCCGGTTTGGGATGGCAAAGCCTTCCAGCCTCGACTGATGTTGCCGCTGTCGCTGTCCTACGACCACCGCGTCATCAACGGCGCCGCGGCGGCGCGCTTTACCAAGCGCCTGTCCGAGCTGCTGGCGGACATCCGCACGATGCTGTTGTGATCCGATGAGTTACAAAAACCCGCCTTTTTGGCGTAATGCTGTTCACTTAAGCGGAGCAGCCTTACGGTCCACCGGATACCGGGTCTTGGAAATCTTCACCGTTCT
>JAKUTK010000046.1 GCA_022448005.1 Pseudomonas sp. | reverse complement strand
GCCTGAACCCTGGCGGTGATCCGGCCGGGATGCCAGCCAAAGAGGAAGATGAGGACAACGGGCAGAAAGAAGAGGACCAGCAAAGCGAAGACGAGCCACACGGAGGCGAACATGAGCACAGACACTGAGCGCAGCCGGGAGACGTTCCCATGACCCTGACCACGCTGCTCCTGCTAGCCGCCGGTCTGATTGGCATCGGTGTGTACGGCGCGCTGTCCCAGCAATCCTTCGTCATGCTGATGATGGGGCTGGAACTGATCCTCAACGGCGTGATGCTCGCGGCGGTCGCATTCTGGGCCATGGTCGGCGGTGGCGTGCCACAGGGCCAGTTGCTGACCATCGTGGTGATGGCGGTGATGGCGATCGAAATGGCCATGGGCTTCGCCCTGGTGGTGGCGGTGTACCGCGCCAAGCAGGCCGATACCACCGAAGCGCTCGATGGGTTGAAGCACTGATGCTCTGGCTAGTCGCGCTGATTCCGCTGCTCGCCGCGCCGGTGCTGTATGGCCTGGGCCGGCGCGGCGGACCGGCGCTGCTGGGCTGGGCATCGGCAGCCATCGTACTTGGTACTTTCGGGCTTGCTTGGGCTGCGGTCATTGGTGACTGGAGCGGCAGCTACCGCTGGAGTGCACAGGTCGTGTTGTCAGCAGCACTGTCGCCAGCTGGCGGCGTATTTGCCCTGATCGTGCCGCTAGTGGCCGCGCCAATTCTCCTCTACAGCGCCTATCACGAAGCCGAGGCATCGAGCGGAACCGCGCTCGCTCGACTTATCGCCTTGCTGCTGGCTTTTGTAGGCGCGATGGAATTGCTGGTGCTGGCCGCCGACCTGTTGACTTTGCTCATAGCCTGGGAGCTTGTCGGCGCGCTGTCCTGGGCGCTCATAGCCCATCACTGGCCAAGCGACCGTACCGTGCGGGATGCAGCCTGGGCGTTTCTGGTGACCCGCTTCGGTGATCTGGGGCTGTATATCGCGGCAGGCGCGGCCTTTGCCGGTACCGGTTCGTTCGACTTCGTCGAACTGGCGCAGCTCGACGGTACTCCGCTGCATGTATTTGTTGGCGGCATTCTGCTCGCCTGCGCCGCCAAGTCGGCACAGCTGCCGTTTTCGCCCTGGCTGTTTGCTGCCATGTCCGGGCCGACACCGGTTTCCGCGCTGCTGCACGCGGCAACCATGGTGGCCGCTGGCGTCTACTTACTCATTCGTCTGCATCAAACTCTGGATGCCGTCGCCTGGTTCGCCCCCCTGGCGATTGGGCTCGGACTGGCGACGGCGCTGGCCGGTGGCGTGGTCGCCAGTCTTCAAGGCCATGCAAAAAAGCTTCTGGCAGCCTCGACGTCGTCGCACTACGGATTGATGTGGCTGGCGGTAGGCGCCGGCTATCCCGGTGCGGCGCTGCTGCACTTCGTCACGCACGCGTTTTTCAAAGCCGGTTTGTTTCTCGCCGCCGGGATCGCCGAGCACCATGTCGGCAGTTATTCGCTTGGCGATATGCGCCTGGGTCGAAAATTGCCTGGCATCGCCCTGGCAACGCTGCTCAGCAGCCTGGCATTGGCGGGCGTCCCCCCGCTAGGCGGCGCCTGGAGCAAGGAGCAACTGATAGGTGCCGCGAGCCATCATGCGGCTTGGCTGGCACTGATCGCCATGCTGGCAGGCGCACTCAGCGCGCTCTATGCAACACGCTTTCAGTGGATGGCGTACGGCCCGGCGGCGTTCGACTTCACACCTCCGCGCGCACGCGGTCCGGGCCATACCCCGCCAGAGGCGCTAGCGCTATACGTGCTCGCCGGGGGCACGCTGGCATTGTCGCTGCTCTGGTGGCCCGGCTTCGCCGAAACGCTTTCCGACCGTTTGGGCATTGAAATGCCGCCCAGCAAGAAATGGGAAATCCTTGGTTCGCTGCTGTTCGTGGCGCTTGGCATCCTGCTCGGTGCCCTTGCAGTCCGCAGGCACTGGGCTAACCGCGATGAAGCTAACCGCCGTTTTGTAACGGTCAGCGATTGGCTGGGCATTCCAACCGTCGCCGGGCGCACTGCGAGCAGGCTAATGAACATCAGCTACGCACTGGCGCGCTTCGATGATCGGATCGTAGATGCCGGTATCCAGCGGATGGCCAGCTATCGCGCCTTTTCCAACCGCCTCGGTCGCTTCGATGACCGGGCCGTAGACGGCGGTATTCGTCTGACTGCCCGTTTCGGCGCCTGGTTTGCCAGCTTCGGCAACCGTCGCGGCGAAGCGCTGTTCAATGGCCTCGTCGATACCGTTGCGCAAGTCACCGGATGGCTCGGCCAACGCACCCGGCAGCTGCAGAGCGGCCAGATGCACCACTACTACACGGGCATTGCTGTCGGACTGGCTGCGGTGTTTCTCATACTCGCAATAGGAGGCCTGCCTTGATCCTCACCGCCGCCGTCGGTTTGCCCCTGCTGGGTGCGCTGGCCCTCGCCGTGATCCCCCGCTGGGGCGAAGTTTCCGCTCGGACCTTCGCCACCCTCATGGCTTTGCTTTCGCTGCTCTGCCTGTGCCTGGCCTGGACGCGTTTCGAGCCGTCGGGCGAGCTGTTTCAGCTGATCGAGGAAGTCCCCTGGGTGCCGGGGCTCGGCATGGCCTGGCGCCTCGGCGTCGACGGCATCGCGCTGGCGGTCGCGGCCATGAGCGCGCTGGTGTTTGTTGCCAGCATCGTCTACCCGGTGGACACGAAGAACCGTGCCGCGCATTACTACGCCTGGCTGCTATTCCTCCAGGGGGTGTCGCTGGGTGTGTTCCTCGCGCTCGACTTGCTGTTGTTCTACGTGTTCTTCGATCTGTCGCTGGTCGGAATGTTTTTCCTCATCGGTCGCTGGGGCCACGGCGAGCGCCAGGTCTCAGCGCTTAAGTTCTTCCTCTATACATTCTGCGGCTCACTGCTGATGCTGCTCGCGTTCATCGGTTTGTACCTGTCGGTCATGCCGCACACTTTCGATATGCGCGTGTTGATCGCCGAACAACCGATGACCAATTCGGCCATTCCGGCCGGGCTGGTATTTCTCGGTTTGATGATCGGATTGGCGATCAAAACGCCGCTGGTGCCGGTGCACACCTGGCTGCCACAGGCGCACGTCGACGCTCCGGCGCCGGCCTCGGCGATCCTCGCCGGTGTGCTACTGAAAATGGGCACCTTCGGCATCGTGCGCATCCCCTTCGCGATGATGCGTGAAACCTTTGCCGCCTATGCCTGGGTCATCGCGCTGGTTGCGGTGCTGTCGATCATTTACGGCGCGTCGGTGGCGCTCGGCCAGCGCAACCTCAAGCGGCGGATCGCCTACACCTCGATCAATCACATGGGTTACACAGTGCTCGGCATCGCCGTCGCCGGCACGCTGCTCAGCGGCAACGAGGCGGCGCGGCAACTGGCGCTGATCGGCGCGACCGTGGAGATGGTCGCCCACGGTCTGATCACCGGCAGCCTGTTCCTGATCTGCGGCTCGTTCTGGCAGCGCACCGGCGAATACGAGATGGCGCAATACGGCGGCCTGGCCAAACGAGCGCCGCTGCTCACCGGCTTCGCCGTGCTGGCCGCCTTCGCCAGCCTCGGCTTGCCGGGTCTGGCTGGGTTCGTTGCGGAATTCCACGTTTTCGCGGGCACCTTCGCGGTCTATCCCTGGCTCGCGGTGATCGGCATCTTCGGCATCCTGATCACCGCCGCGCTGTTCCTGCAGACGCTGCAACAGCTGTTCTTCGGTGAACTGCCGCAGCGGTGGAGCGGCTTCACTGACCTCGACCGCCGCGAATGGCTGGTGCTCGGGGCACTCGCGGCCGCCTTCGTGATCATCGGCGTCGCACCGCAGTTTCTGCTCAGCGTTATCGAAGCCAGCGCCGGCTGGCTGGTGGGCACACGCTGATGCCAGTCGGCGACCTGTTACCGGAGATTTGCCTGCTGCTGGGCGCAGTGGCGATCGTCCTCGCTTCGTCGTTTTTGCCCCAGCGGCGGCTGGGCTGGATGGCTGGGCTTGCTCTGCTGGCGATCACCTGCTCGGCCGGGTTCGCTCTGGCGCAATGGGGACAGCCCGCGCGGCTGACCTTTTCCGGTGTGTGGGCGCTGGACGGGCCGGCTATCGCGGCGAAGCTGATCATGCTCGCAGCCGTGGCGGTGGTGGTGGCCTTGTCGCCCCGCTGGTTTGCGCAGGATCACCGGCACGGCGAATTCTATGCGCTGCTGCTGTTCTCCCTGCTCGGCGTGATCATGCTTGCCTCGGCCAGCGACAGCATGGAGCTGTTGGTCGGCATGCTGCTGTCTTCGGCGGCGAGCTATCCGCTGGCAGCGTTCCATCGAGGCTTCGCTCCGGCACTCGAAGCGGGCATGAAGTATTTTCTGATCGGGGCGCTGACCAACACGTTGCTCTGCATCGGCGTGGTCTGGCTGTTCGGCTTGACCGGCGACACCGGCTATCCAGAGATTGCCGCCCGCCTGGCACAAGGAGTCGACGGGCTGCCGCTGCTAGTCGCTACCGGCTGCATCGTCATCGGCCTGACGTTCAAGCTCGCCGCGTTTCCTGCCCATGCCTGGATGCCGGATGTCGCGCAGGCGTCGCCGGCACCCGCGGCGGCGTTTCTCACAGTAATACCGAAAATCGGTGCGGCGGTCGCGCTGGCACGCTTCGTCACCTTGCTGCCTCCCTCCCCCGAGGTGACGATGCTGATCGCCTTGCTCGCTGCCATCACCATGACCCTGGGTAACCTGGCGGCGTTGTGGCAGCGGGACGTGCGCCGCCTGCTGGGTTGGTCGGCGGTCGCACAGTCCGGCTTCGCACTCATGGCAGTGGCAGTGATACAAACCAGCCCTGACGCCCTGCCCTCGCTGCTGATGTTTCTGCTGACCTACGCAGTCGCCAATCTGGCCGCATTCAGCGTGGTGATCCAGCTGCGCGGGCGGACGGCACTGGACGATTACGCCGGCCTGGCTCGTGCGGCGCCGGGGCCTGCGCTCGTACTAACGGTGGCGCTGCTGTCGTTGGTCGGCATTCCGCCACTGGTTGGCTTTTTTGGCAAGTTCCTATTGTACCGGACCACGCTTGAAGGCGGTTTCGGCTGGCTGGCATTGATCGCGGTGCTGAATTCCGCAGTCTCGCTGTTCTATTACCTGAGAGTCGCCGGCATCATGGTTTTTAATCGGCCTGCCGCTGCCGTACACCGTCTCGAGGGCTTCAGCTGGATCGTCATGTGGTCGGTGGGCATCCTGCTACTGCTGGGAGGGCTCTGCATCGAGCTGCTGGTCAATGCGCTACAGCACGTCGGCAGCTTCGCAGCCAGCGGACTAGGTGGGTCGGGATACCTCTGATACATATCCGCCGGGCACAGCTGTATGGTGTCCAGGCATCCCTCCACTCAAGGACATGATCTGACGGTACGGTTCGATCAGACCGTACAGGCTGCCACCTTGCCGGCCCCGGACGAACCGATCCACTACTGATAGAAATGCAGGCCGCCTGAATCTCGCTGTGACATACCGGTGGTGAACAAGATTCTACTTAGTACACCTCAGAAGAGGTTTACCACCTCGAAGACGTGGGTAGCACTGCGTTAGGTGGCGGAGCACATTCACAGCGCTTGGAAGCTAGGCAAGCGCAATGTCCAGCTGGGCAGACCCGGTTGCCAAGCGTAGCTTTTGCGACCGCTGCCGGCCTAACTTGACGTTATATTTTACGCTAAAGCTTTCATTAGCAGCCGCTGGTCAATAACAGAAAGGACGATTTGCCCGATGGATTATGCCAGTGCTGGCAATCCATGGAGCTCATCGGGGCACCGTGGTGGCGGTGCAGCTGTACCAGCCGCGGTAGCCGATACGCAGCCCTTGCTCGAGCTCGAAGTGCATGTCGGCTTCGCGATGTTGCACAGTGTTCGCGTCGCCCTGCCCGGGCGGTTCTGCAATGCTAACCTCGAGCTTCATTCCTTCGGCTGTTAAATAAATAATTCCTGGCTTGATGCTCTGCGCAGACAGCGCCACCAACCGCCCATGTATTTTGACTAGCCCTTTATCGGCCGTTTTGATTTGGCCCGGCTCACTGAAAGCCACAACCGGTGGGCTTTCAACGGTGTATGAGAAACTACAATACGACCCGCTGCCTAGCACTTTACGGACTTCGGCTGCTTCGAGCGTTTGCGGATCAATGGTAGGTATATCCGGCGACTGAACTGCCTCCCTGGCACCTAGCAGTTCAGGCATAGGGTCTGGCATCGGTGCCTGTTCCATACCTTCTCCCGGTGCTGGGTCACCACAGGCTGACAGCAGGGCAAATATGATCGGCGGAAGCACCCTGGTGAAGTGCGCACCGGAGATACAGCGCTCGCGATCATGCATCAGTCGACCCTCTCGAGATCGTTAATTAAATACTTCATCTCAGATATCTCCCGTCGCTGCGCCTCGATTATTTCATCCGCAAGTTTACGAACCCGCTGGTCAGTGATTTGCGCTCGCTCGCTCGTCATGATCGCAATAGAGTGATGTGGAATCATCGCCTTCATGTATTCGGCATCGCCAATTGTGGCCTGGCTTCTAACCAGCCATAACGCCAACATGAAAACCAGGACACTTCCGAGATAAATGGCGATATTGACTTTAGTGCTTTTATACATGCTCAACATAAAACTGAGCATTATTACAGCCATGACAGCGCCCATTACCAGCGCCATCCAGGCACGTGTTTCGCTCCAAAAAACATGCTCAAACGCGAAAGTATTCAGATACATCAAGCCGAACATAACCAGCGTTGAGGTACCGATCATGGCTGCAAAGCGCCAATAGGACATTTGCATACTTCACCCTTATTATTTAGACGATTCTGCTGGCTCTGCTCCCAAGGCGGCATACTCTTCAGCCGTCATACCGGGAAGGCGCATTACGAACGAGGTAATCTCCCAGAGAGCCGTATCCTCGTGCGTTCCGCCGAACGCAGGCATTGCCGACATTCGCACGCCGTGCTTGGCTAGCCAGAAGACCTCGTTCGGCTCCCATTCTGTAACCGCCTCGACCAAGTGCGGGGGTTGCGGTAGCATGCCCTTGACCCACTCTTGCTTTTGCACCCCGGGGCCGGCATGGCAATGCTCGCACATTGATTTATATTGGCGTGCGCCCGCGGCGACCTGCTCCGGTGTGAAGCGCGATGGCACCTCAATATCGCTAGCCCGCACAGACACAGAATTTCTCATCGTTGTGGAGAACGCCCAGCGTACAAATGGAGAATGATCCTTCGAGGCGGAGATATCGTAGGCGCCGGTGTAGGCGAGGAGCAGAATAAATAACAAGGCAAGCAAAAGTGCTAGCGCAAACCCCGCCAAGCCACCTTTGAATAAGTGCTTTTTCTCTTGCTGCATAAAGTGCCCCCTCCAACGGACTGGATATTCACCAGCATTCCTTATGGACAGAGTCACTTTGCAATGGTTGCGAAACAGACGTTAGCTTACAAAAATGTAATCAAACGGATGCCAGAAGCTACCTTTACACCCGGGATGCACCTATTAGGCAGATGCGAAGCCACTAGCCGACCGAGCAATAAAGCATACGATGCCGGTCTCGCTAGTGGCATGCCTTCCAGTGGGGCGGATTTCGCAAGCTCCTGCTTGACTCAAGACGAGAGATAGGTGAAGGCGCTTACGGTGCACACACCGGGGTTTTCGCTTTACATTTTCTGATTTTGATTTATAGGTAATGCAACATGGCTTAACGTTGGCATGCTCCGTCTTGAGCTGGGTTGCAACCTAAGGCTACTTTGTATAACTGCCTAGACCACGCCGATCAGGACCGCGTAGGCCTAACATACCGGTTATCAGTGGTCATGTTGCTGCCCGTCTGCATGCTCATGGCTTTTTGAATTGGGGCTGCTTTCCGCATCGCCATTGTTATTACCATTGCTGTGCTCTCCAGCCTGGGGCTCATCGGCAGCGTGGTGGCCATCGCTTCCTATCTCCCCGTGATGACCGGAGCCCGATTCGCCGGCTGCTTCACCCGAGCTGTTAGAGCCATGGTGATCCGAGCTGCTACTGTCGCCCTGATGGTGGTCGTCCGAGGCCATCTCACCATGCTGTTCACCGTGCCCAGCTGGGGTCTCCCCACCACCATGCTGGTGACCACCGCTAGACGCAACGAGTGCTCGATATGCTCCTTCATCTAACTCAGGAAGCTTCTGCAGAAAAGCCACCATTCCCCAGATGTACGGGTCAGCCATGCTTTTACCCCACGCAGGCATCCCAGTGGCCTTGATGCCATGCTTGATGACCCAAAATGTTTTTGCTGGGTCATCGTATAGCCCCGCTTCAGCCAAGCTGGGTGGAGCGGGATAAAGGCCATTGCTTAGCTCGGTCTCAGCCATGCCTGGCGCCAAATGACAACCCGCACACATTGAGTCGTAGTTCCCCGCCCCGGCGCTGATTTGGCCTTCATCGTCAAGGGCTGGCACGGCTATGTCTTCGGCGCGAACCATAATCGAGCGATTGCGAGCAGTTTCCAGGAAAGCGTGAACCGCTCCGGTATGGGGATCATCCGCTGCAACATTGACCAGTCCTGTAAAAACAACGCCGGCCACTATCAACAGGCCTAGTGTGCAGAAGGCAGCGAAGCTAATAACTAATCTTTTCATTGAAGGTCCTTAAAACCAAAGCCTGATGCCAGCAACAAACCGCGCCTCATCTACGTCTTCGCTTTCATCTCTCGCCATATCAGCGGTATTGCCGTATGCCCGGTTCCAGGTGACGCCGATGTACGGTGCGAACTCACGAACGATTTCGTATCGGAGGCGTAGCCCCACCTCTGTGTTTGCAAGACCAGCGCCTACTCCGCGCGCAGGGTCGTCCTTGCCATAGAAATTAAACTCGGCAGTCGGTTGGAGGATGAGTCGGTTCGTTAGAAGGATGTCGTATTCGCCTTCTAAGCGCGCTGCTGTCTGCCCACCTTCACCAACAAAGGCGGTGGCTTCCGCTTCGAATCCATACAGAGCCATCCCCTGAAGGCCGAACGCTGCCCACGTCTGCGGAGACTCGGGCTTAAAGTCCTGGCGAACACCCGCTACCACATCCCACCAAGGGCTTATTGCGCGCCCGAAGAGCGCCTGGATCTCGGCATCTTCAGTAACGCCATTCGTTCGCTCACCTTCCGAGCGAAACCAGAACCGATTGATATCGCCACCAACCCAGGCGGTAGCTTCCCAACTAAGAGTGCTACCTTCATCTGCGTTCTGGTACTCAAGCTGATCTAGCAGAAGGAACCAGGCCAGATACTTATCATGGACCGTATGTCCCTGAAGCCCCTGGAATGCTGCTTCCCGATCCGCATCGGTCAATACAGGAATGAACGAGGGATGCACCATGCCAGGCATTTCGAGCGTATCGTCATGCTTCATTTGGCCATGGTTCATCTTGCTATGGTCCATCGCACCATGACCCATTGCAGAATGGTCCATTTGCCCACCGGAGCCATGATTCATAGCTGCGGGCTTGGCAGAAGATGCAGGGGCTTGAGCTGCCTCAGTAGGAGGGGTTGGATGCATCGAGTGATCCATCATCTCGGCGGCGTTAGCTACCCCTCCAGCCGCTGCGCTCAACGAAACTCCGAGCGCAATCAGAGCAAAGCGCGAAGATCTAGTGGTCATGGTGCGAATCCACCTCGGTACTAGTAGCCTTCGGGTCATGACCCATCTTGCCGTGGTCCATTTCACCATGGCTCATCGAGCTATGGTCCATGTCGCCGTGGTTCATTTCTGAGTTAGAGGTGTCTGGTGTCTGAGATGCCGGCTTGTTGACCGGATTTTGCGATGATGCCGATGATTGCTTGTGTTGATCATGTTTTTGATCTGCAAACGCAGCTGACATGCTCATTACGCCCAGCAAACTGAATATAAACGCGCTGCCGATAAGAGTTTTACGCTTCATAAAATTCCCCATATAAAGTTCCTCTTACTCGTCCACTCGGACTTCACGAAACATGCCCATTTCCATGTGAAGCAGTAGGTGACAGTGATAAGCCCAACGCCCGAGCGCATCAGCTGTCACGCGGTAGCTGCGCTTCGAACCTGGAGGCATGTCGATCGTGTGCTTGCGAACCATGAAGTTTCCGTTCTCATCTTCAAGATCGCTCCACATACCATGCAGATGAATCGGATGGGTCATCATGGTGTCGTTAACCAACGTGATGCGTACTCGCTCGCCATATTTGAGCCGCAGGGGCTCCGAATCAGAGAACTCTATGCCGTCAAATGACCAGGAGAACTTCTCCATGTGGCCGGTGAGATGGAGTTCGATCGTCCGACTTGGCTCACGGCCGTCCGGATCGGGGAAAGTGCTTCTCAAGTCGGCATAGGTCAGGACTCGGCGGCCATTGTCTCGTAAGCCAATACCTGGATCATTCAGCCTATGCGTTGGGCTCATGGTCTGCATGTCCACCAGCGGGTTATTGGACTCAGAAGGCGGGTGCGATTGCATCGCTGCGCTCATCCCGGCCATTGCAGAGTGGTCCATCCCGGACATCCCGGCCATTTGGCTGTGATCCATTCCGGCCATTGCGCCCATGCCGCCCATCCCTTGCATGTCACCGTGGTTCATGCCGGACATGTTGCTATGATCCATCGCGCCCATGTCTCCCTGCATGCCGCCGCCATGGCCCATGCCCGCCATACCGCCCATGCTGCCGTGATCCATCCCCATGTCGTCCATGGTGATTAGTGGTCGAGGATCGGTTTCTGGAACAGGAGCGCTCAGCCCTTCGGCAACCGCTAGCGTGCCACGGGCGTACCCTGTGCGGTCCATCGATTGGGCGAAGATCGTGTAAGCCTCCTCGGTTGCAGGCTCGACAATCACATCGTAGGTCTCTGCCACGGCAATGCGGAATTCGTCGACGCTAACGGGGTTGACATATTGGCCGTCGGCTGCAACTACGGTCATCTTCAGCCCTGGAATGCGGACATCGAAATAGCTCATGGCCGAGCCGTTGATGAACCGCAGACGAAGCTTCTCGCCGGGATTAAAGATACCGGTCCAGGTCCCGTCGGGTGCTTGGCCGTTCATTAGATAGGTATAGGTGTAGCCGCTTACGTCGGCGAGGTCGGTGGGACTCATTTTCATCTGAGCCCACATTTTTCGATTCGCAATCGTAGCGGCCCAGCCGTCTTCGCTCACATCGTTAATGAAGTCTCCGACCGTGCGCTTGTGGAAGTTGTAATAATCGGACTGCTTCTTGAGCTTAGAAAGGATTCGAGCGGGATCCTCATCGGACCAATCAGTCAACATCACCACATAGTCGCGGTCATAGCTGAACGGTTCGGGATCCTTAGCATCAATGACCAACGGGCCATAGACACCAACCTGCTCTTGTAGGCCAGAATGACTGTGGTACCAATAAGTACCGTTCTGCTTAACCTGAAACTTATATACATACATGCCATCGGGAGCGATGCCGTGGAAGCTCAATCCAGGCACGCCATCCATGTTGGCCGGCAAGATCATGCCGTGCCAATGGATCGATGTATCTTCGCTCAGCTTATTCCTGACTCGTAGCGTGACGGTATCCCCTTCACGCCAACGTAGAAGCGGCCCTGGGATAGTCCCATTGATAGTCATCGCCGTCCGGGCTGCGCCGGTGATGTTGACCGGCGTCTCCCCAATCAGTAGATCGAACTCCGTGCCGGTTAGTATGCTGGGCTGGCCGGGGCTACTCACTGCCCAGACCGGAGCTCTCCACAAGCCAAGACCGCCAAGGAGGCCTGCGGCAGTCAAGCCTTTAACAAAGGTTCGCCTAGAGGTTTTACGTTGCATGTGTACGTTCCAATCAAGCTAAGGAGCCAAGCCGAAACCAGCCCTAAGGGTTGATGTTGCCAGCGTTAATTGATCTTAGAAGCTCGCGCACTGTCTGTCTTATCAAGCGACTCGCCTTTAATCGTAAATATGGCATGCCTAAGAAAGACGCGTGATTACATTTTTGTAAGCTTAAACGCATCAAAAAGCGATCAAGAAATCACCTGACCACGTCGATTTCTGGATGGAGGCTGCGCAATAGCTTTACCTTGAGACGGAACTTTTCGATTTATTCGAAGGATCCGGCTGCAATGATGCTCATTGAAAGTCGAACATCAGAAATCTGATAGCGGCTGCCTTCCAATCACTATATTTCGACCACGTTTCTATTATTTCCAATGTATGTCGCATAGTTGACGATGCCGCTTAAAAATGTGAGCGGCTAGTACGACTTCGCCAGTTCTTCCAACTGAGACTGCAAGTGGCAACACCATGGCAGCTACAACGTTCGTAGAAGCTGCCATAGTTAACAGAGCCGCATGGTTAAATTCGCATAAGGCTTCGCTTTAGCAGTTAGCGTGAGCGTGCTTCGTTGAAGCTGCCTTTGAGACTACCTCCTGAGATTGGTCTTTCTTGTCAGCCTGATAACTAGCGATCGCTAACTGGCGAGCCTGCTCCATACGAGCAAAGGTACGATCACCACCACCCTCTGCCATTGCATAGGTAGAGCTTGCTGCGATGGCGAGCAGTACGGAAAGAAATCTGAAAGGTTTCATTGCTTGTTACCTCGTTGGAAGACATGAATTACCCAGCGCCGCTCCAAGTAGAGTCTTGGGCTAGGGCTTGTGTCTAAGCTAACCGAGTGTTCCTGTCAGATCCCTGATCTAGACATTACGGTTTCGTCAGTAATACAGACAAGCAGTTAGCGAAAGCGAAAGCGTGTATGCGCTTTTCGTTCTGACAATAGGCCTTGTTTCCTGCCGGCAAAAAAAAGGCGCCATCTAGGCGCCGATAGGCCAAAGGAGCATGGAAAAGGCCAAAAAGCAGAGTGTGGGAGCAACTGCTGATGTAGACGTTAGCGCTACAAGCTGTCAGACAGATGATGCGGGCATTACGTTTCTGTAAGGTACTGGCTGCAAGATCTCAGAGTCGGCACACTGTGATCTCAATGCAGGCGGAGTACTTTCAATGAAGCTTCTTGTTGCTGAAGATGAGCCGAAAACGGGCACCTACCTACAGCAGGGACTCACTGAGGCGGGCTTCACTGTCGATCGGGTTCTGAATGGGACCGATGCTGCTCAGCATGCGCTTAATGCGGCATACGACCTGCTCATCTTAGATGTGATGATGCCTGGTTTGGATGGGTGGCAGGTTTTACAGAAAGTCCGCGCGGCCGGTAATGAGGTCCCCGTTCTCTTTCTCACCGCCAGAGATGGGGTACAGGATCGCGTAAAGGGATTGGAACTAGGCGCTGATGATTATCTTATCAAGCCGTTTGCATTCTCCGAATTGCTCGCCAGGATCCGTACGTTGCTTCGCCGCGGCAACCATGCTCCCAACCAAACGATACTCAAGCTCCTCGACCTTGAGATGGATCTGCTGAGACGTCGGGTTACGCGCTCGGGGAAACGCATAGACCTAACCGCCAAGGAATTCGCACTTCTTGAGCTATTGCTTAGGCGTCGCGGGGAAGTCCTGTCCAAATCGCTCATTGCCTCCCAGGTATGGGACATGAACTTCGATAGCGACACCAATGTGATCGAGGTGGCGGTACGGCGGCTGAGAGCGAAAATTGATGATGAATTCGAGCCTAAGCTCATACAAACCGCGCGTGGGATGGGCTATTTAATCGACGCACCGGACATTTGAACGACGAGACGTTCAGCCTCGGTTTTCCGTAGTATCAGACTGTTCTGATTTTGGGAGAAAGGTAGAGATCAGTGCAGCTATGCAGACGAAAGCACTGGACACCCACAAGCACGCTTCAAGGCCATGAGCCTGGTATACCCATCCTGACAGCACCGTGCCGATTAAGCGTCCCGTGGCGTTGGACATGTAGTAGAACCCCACGTCCAGCAAGACGCCATCTTTCTTGGCGTAGCTGACGATCAGATAGCTGTGCAGTGGGAATTGACCGCAAACAGCACACCGAACAGCATAAGGCCGCCTAGTAGCACCGTTGGAGCCGACCAGTTCGCGGAAAGGCCCAGTGCAATCAAGGCAGCAACCCCGCCAGGGCAAGCGCCCACACGAACGCCGCGCGCCCGTCCGGCACATGACCTCGTTTCTTGCCCGTGATGTTGGGCGCTAGGGATTGCACGATGCCGTAGCCGATGACCCACGCCGCGAGAAAGCCCCCCACCAGCCAGAAGTCCCATCCAAACACCGTGCTCAGGTAGACCGGTAAGGCGATCACGAACCACACATCACGGGCGGCGAACAGAAACAGCCGTGCGGCGGAGAGCACGTTGATTGCCCGACTCTTGGAGAGCATGTCGCGGAACTTAGGCTTGGCCTTGGCCTTACCCAGATCCCTCTTCAGGAATACCAAACTGCCAACAAATATAAGGGTCAGCACAGCCGCCATGGCCAAGACCGCGCCGGCGAAGCCGAGCAGCGCAAGCAGCACACCGCCGAGGAAAAAGCCCACCCCCTTAAGGGCGTTTTTCGAGCCGGTCAGGATCGCTACCCACTTATATAGCGTGCCCTGCTGACTATCGGGGACCAGGAGCTTGATTGAGCTCTTGGCGCTCATCTTGTTTAGATCCTTGGCGATACCGGAAATCGCTTGCGCACCCATCACCCAAGGCACAGTCAGCCACGCTGCCGGAACCGTGAGCATCAGCAGTGCCAGAACCTGCAGGCCTAGGCCAACGTTCATGGTTCGATTGAGTCCCAAGCGAGCGCCAAGGTAGCCGCCAACCAAATTGGTGACGACGCCGAAGATCTCGTAAAACAAGAACAGCGCTGCGATCTGCAGCGGCGTGTAGCCTAGCGAGTGGAAGTGCAACACCACCAACATGCGCAGTGCGCCATCGGTCAGAGTGAAGGCCCAGTAATTGCCCGTGACCACCAGATACTGGCGCACTTCCATGGACAGGCTCGACAGCGCTTTCATAAAAGCTCCCGTTTACTCCGCGGCGCCGACCAGCCGGGCCAGTTCGACGGCACGATTGGCATACCCCCACTCATTGTCATACCAGGCGTAAATCTTCACTTGGGTACCGTTAACCACCATCGTGGACAGTGCATCAATGATCGAGGAGCGCGGATCGGTGCGGTAGTCGATGGAGACGAGGGGGCGCTCCTCGTAACCGAGGATATTCTTCAGCGGTCCTTCGGCTGCGGCCTTGAGCAGCGCGTTGACTTCTTCTGCAGAGGTGTTTCGCTCGACTTCAAATACGCAATCAGTCAGTGATGCATTCGCCAGCGGAACACGTACCGCATGCCCGTTCAGCTTGCCGCGCAGCTCCGGAAATATCTCGGCAATGGCTGTGGCCGAGCCGGTTGTAGTCGGAATCAGGCTCATTCCCGAGGCGCGGGCACGGCGCAAATCCTTGTGCGGCGTGTCGAGGATGCTCTGGGTGTTGGTCAAGTCGTGAATGGTGGTGATCGATACGTGGCGGATGCCCAAGTTTTCGTGGATCACCTTGACCACCGGCGCCAGGCAGTTCGTGGTGCAGGAAGCCGCGGTGACGATGCGGTGTTGAGCGGGATCGAACAGCTGCTGATTGACACCCATAACGACATTCAGCGCGCCCTTCTCCTTGACCGGAGCACATACCACAACCCGCTTCACGCCCTGGTCCAGGTAGGCCTGCAAAACGGCTACGGTTTTCATCTTGCCACTCGCCTCGATGACGAGATCGCAATCGCTCCAGTCGGACTCGGCGATCGACTTATTCGCCGTAACCTGGATGCGCTTTCCATCGATCACCATGCAATCGCCGTCGCTGCCTGCTTCGTTACTCCAGCGACCATGCACCGAGTCGAAGTTGAGCAAGTGGGCGTGGGTAACGGCATCTCCCGCCGGGTCGTTGATCCGTATGAACTCCATCTCGGGCCAATCCCAGGCCGCACGCAGTGCCAATCGACCGATACGGCCAAAACCATTGATGCCAACTTTGATTGTCATGGTGGATCTCGCAGAAGATGATGAGCCTGGATCAACCGAACTGATTGATCCAGTTAACGTGGGCGGGATGCTGGATGGCTTTCGGTCGCAGCGCCTGTACCTGATCGACAGCAGCCTCTCGGGCAATGCCGGCTTCGATCAGGATGCGAGCGGCGATCAGTCCTGTACGCCCAGAGCCGCCTTTGCAGTGAATGGCTAAAGAGTCGCCAGCCTTTAATTGGGTGAGGATGGGCTGTCTAGCCTGCTTCCATTGTCGTCCGAAGTCTTCGAGCGGGAGCTGCTCGTCCGCAACCGGCAGGTGATACCAGGCGAGGCCCAGCGCCTCACATTGCTTGGATATCTGGCCCGCATCGTTAGCGTCCAGCTCGGTCTGTGGCTTCAGAGTAATCACCCCGGCGGCGCCGGCTTGCTTGAGCGCAGCCAACGCGTCGGTCAGAGAGGCTCCCTTCGTGCCGGGGCAGGGGGTGAAGATCAGCTTTCCCGGTAAGCCCGGGACTCTGAGCACATCGTAAGGGTGATCCATTGGTAATATTCCTTAGTCAAATAGCACGCTGATTGACTCGGCCGGAAAGCTCCTCGGCCGATTCCTTACGTTCGGAATAGCGATCAACCAGATAGTCAGAGCGGCCGCGCAGCAGCAGAGTGAACTTCACCAGCTCTTCCATCACATCGATCAGCCGATCGTAGAAAGCGGAGGGTTTCATTCGACCGTGTTCGTCGAACTCGAGGAAGGCTTTTGGCACGGACGACTGATTGGGGATGGTGAACATGCGCATCCAGCGTCCGAGTACCCGCAGTTGGTTGACTACGTTGAACGACTGCGACCCTCCGCAAACCTGCATAACCGCAAGTGTCTTACCCTGAGTCGGACGAACCGCGCCCATGGCCAGCGGTACCCAGTCGATCTGCGCCTTAAACACCGCGCTCATGGAGCCGTGACGCTCAGGCGAGCACCAGACCTGGCCTTCGGACCACTTCATCAGCTCGCGAAGTTCATGCACCTTGGGATGGGTGTCGGGAACGTCATCCGGCAAAGGCAGGCCGGACGGGTCGAAGATGCGGGTTTCGGCGCCGAATCGTTGGAGCAGCCGTGCAGCTTCCTCAACCATCAATCGACTGAACGAGCGCTCCCGATTCGAACCGTAGAGCAGTAGGATGCGTGGCGGGTGCGTTGGCGTGCCCTCGATACGGAGCTTCTCCAGACTCGGAGGGTTGGCCAGACCGAAATCAAGATTCGGGAGCAGTTCGTCTTTCATGGTCACTCCTGTTGTACGGGGGTGGCAGCGCTATCGAACCAGCGACGCTTGAGCCACAACGCAACGCCAACTAGCGAGATCAAGACAGGCACCTCGACCAGCGGACCGATCACCGTGGCGAAGGCCACCGGAGACGCCAGGCCAAAGGTGGCAATGGCCACCGCAATCGCCAGCTCGAAGTTATTGCTCGCTGCGGTAAACGCCAGAGCAGTGGTACGGGGGTAATCTGCCGCCAGCACCTTGCCCATCCAGAAGCTGACAAAAAACATCACGACGAAATAAATAGTTAGCGGGATGGCAATTCGAACGACGTCGAGCGGCAGTTGCAGCACCATGTCGCCTTTAAGGCTGAACATCGCGACGATCGTGAGCAGCAGGGCCACCAAGGTCAGAGGGCTGATTCGTCGAATGAAATGCTCGGCGTACCACGCTTCTCCCTTCTGCCCGATAAGCACTTTGCGGGTGAGGAATCCGGCCAGAAACGGGATGCCGAGATAGATCAGCACCGATTCGGCTATGTCAAAGAAGTTGGTCTCGATGACGCTACCCTGCAGGCCAAAAAGCGGCGGTAGTAGGCCTAGAAAAATCCACGCGTACACGCTGAAGAACAGGATCTGGAAGATGCTGTTGAATGCCACCAGACCCGCCACGTACTGGTTATTGCCACCAGCAATCTGGTTCCACACGAGCACCATGGCTATACAGCGAGCGAGACCGATCAGGATCAGACCTGTCATGTACTCCGGATAGTCGCGCAGAAAGATGACAGCCAGGGCAAACATCAGCACCGGGCCGATGACCCAGTTCTGAACGAGCGAGAGCACTAAGATGCGCTTGTCCTTGAACACCTGGGGCAGCTCTTCGTATTTCACCTTGGCCAGGGGCGGATACATCATCACGATCAAGCCGATGGCAATCGGGATATTGGTGGAGCCTACGGACAGGCTGTTCAACCAAGCTGGTAGACCCGCGAACACGCCTCCCAGTCCTACGCCCAGCGCCATCGCAAGGAAGATCCAGAACGTCAGGTAACGATCCAGAAAGGAGAGTCGACTTTTGCTCATGCAGGTACCTCAAGTGCAGCTATGCGTGCTAGCTCGGCTTTCAGCTGGTCACGGCTGAGCTGCTGCAGCGGCAGATCTAGGAAGGCCTGTACCCGAGCGCGAATGATTGCGAGCGTACGATCAAAGGCGGCGTCGACTTCCGATTCAGTGCCTTGCAGCTCTGAAGGATCAGCCAGTCCCCAGTGAGCCTTCACCGCCGGTCCGAAGAACACTGGGCAAGCGTCGCCCGCCGCCTTGTCGCATACGGTGAATACGAAGTCCGGGTTCAGCGACTCATGCGAGTCGATCGACTTGCTCGACAGACCCTCTGTCGACATGCCCGCCTTTTTCAACGCCTTCAGGCTGAGCGGGTGAACGATGCCCTTGGGGTGGCTTCCGGCGCTACAGGCCGTCATGCCGGCCGGTGCCATCGCGTTGAACGCGGCCTCTGAAAGAATGCTTCGGCAGCTGTTGGCAGTGCAGAGAAACAGAATCTTCATCAGGTATCCCTTGGGTTGGATGAGCCCAGGTGAGCTTCAGCAGCAGGAGGCGGTACGCGCAGGACGATCACCCATTTGGCTCAAGCGCTTCGCATCCGGACTAAGCCAGTGGCGGTTTGAAGTAAGGGTGAGCTCGATGATGCGCGCCACCCAATCCGGCAGGTTCGGGTGCAATCGGTAGTGCACCCACTGCCCCTGCCGGCGATCTTCCAGCAGTCCACAGGTGCGTAGCTGCGCCAGATGGCGGGAGATTTTTGGCTGGCTCTCGTTGAGTGCACAGGTGAGCTCGCATACACACAGCTCGCCTTCTTCGGCGATCAATAACATCGCGCGGGCGCGGGTTTCGTCAGCCAGGCATTTGAATACGGTGGTAGGAGTCAGGTGGTCGGCCATGGAAGTCTTAGCGCTTGGTTTTCACTAGAACGAACATCTTGATGCGTTCATGGATTTCGTGGAGAGAGTGGCGGAAGGCCTCTGGTTGGTCACTGCTGACTGGGTCTTCGAAATTCCATGCCAGAGCCTCAGCGGAGCCCGGCAGCGCCTGTCATTCCAAAGCCGATTTATCGCACAGGGTTATGACGTGATCGAATCGCTGTCCGGCGAACTCATCAATGGATTTACTGCGCAAGCCATCGGCATTTACGCCCAGGTTCTGGAGCGCGGCGACAGTGCGCGGATCAACGCCTGTCGGCGCAGTACCAGCACTGAACGCTTCGAAGTGTGTCGCGTCGGTGTGCCGCAGGAGTGCTTCGGCCAGCTGTGAGCGGGCGGCATTGGCGACGCAAACGAAGAGCACGCGAGACTTGTGAGCCATGGGAAAGGTCTCTGTCAAATGCGGAAAACCGAATATATGGCTTATCGCATAAAAGGTAAACCTACGCTTTTCTCAATCAGCGTCGCCACTGGCGAATCGGCGCATAGGAGCACGCTCTAGCGAGTATTGTTCCTCACCGACCCAAGAAACGCTTCCTTACATCTGCAGATCTGTATATATGGTTTTTTTTGAAAGCGTCATCGGTACGGATTTAGGTTCCGTCCCACCTCAACCCAATGCAGGAATCTGCGATGAAAAAAATGACCCTGTCCGCCCTGATGCTAGCCTCCCTCTTCGCCGGCATCGCCATAGCCGGTGAGTTCGACGAGCCTGGGTTCGTCACCGAAGTCGAAGATGGCCGTCTTTGGGTATTCCGCCAGGGCTCTCAGGAGCTGAAGGACTTCGAAGCCACCGGGTGAGCCGGCCAAGCAATTCACCGACATCGGCACCTGCCCTAACGGCATGACCGTCAAGGCGGCCGATGAGAAGACCCTGACGGATTACTTGCAAAGCATGAAAAAGTAACTCGCTCCGAAGCGTGCTTTCCTCTGGCCTCAGATACAGCTGGCGAGCGGAGAGGCAGAACAAAGTAACCCTGCCGATTCGTTGTATGCCCATGGAGGCGTACGGGCATGGCGGCCTGGCGCCAATCTGCTACGCAACTGTTAAATATTAGCCATTTTGAACTTCCTCCGGCCTTTTCTTCACTAAAGCATAGAGATCCAAATTGGGTATTGCATTAGCATTAGCAAGTATGCGCTCAATCATTCGAAGTTGCTCAGCGTTATTTTTTTTGAGCACCACAATCTCAGCCTTCAAATTTTCTACTTGTTCAACAAGCTTTACTTCAGAAGCGGTAATCTTTGTGTAAAGGGACGGAGTAGCTCCGCGCAGTTGTGCCTTCTTACTCTTGTACGATGTATAAATACCTACGTACGTACATAGCGTCTGCCTAGTTGTTATTATCCCTAGCTCCAGTTTAACTTTGGAAACCAATTTTTCCCAAGTTAGCTTCCCTGACCATTTTACTATAATTATTTCAATCTTACGCTGCTGATGAGAGGTAATTATTGGAGCCAAAATATTACACCTTTCCATCCAGACCGAAAGACGACAACAAAGAGTATAACTGCGGGTTTAAAGCGGAAATTGGCTTAACCCCCTGCGCCTCAATTATTCTTTTCAAGCGCTCTTCAAAAACTGGAAGCACCAATGCGACTTTTGTAATAGCCATGGTCTTTATATTAGTCAAAATGAATTCAGAAGTGGTATTCGAGTAGCGAATTAACGTTCCAGCAGAACTGGTCTTCATTAAATCTATCAGCATCGTTAAAATATGCGTATTACGTGAATGGATCACATACCAATGCTTCATCGCCTGGGAAGTTGGTAAACGCACATCCACAGCCACCGAGGACAGTCTTGCAGATTGAAATGAATGGTCTTTTTCAAGGAGCGTAAGTGCGGGTTGGTCGCCGGCAACATGGCAACTTTCTGGGCACAGAAAGCACTGCGCGACGAAATCATTTAGATAATTGCAAGGGGTTACATTCAGATTCTGAGTACATACCCCCGTCGAGGTAACCGAGGCTGGCAGATTGGTTGAATACGACAGCTTCTCTTGAGAAACGACCCTAATATTCCGCCTATCAACATCTGGCGAATTCATTATTGCGCTTACTCTATCAGCCAAATCATCTTGGCTGGTGTGTATGTATGTTCGGGTTTGTTCTGAGCTAGATCTGCCTGACCAAGCAGCAATTATTTCTACTGGGATTTCGCTTAAATCAGCGAGAGTGTTAGAAAAATGACGAAGGCTATGCGGTAACAGTTTTAAATGTGAAGAAAATCCGTAGCGCTGAAAAATTGATTTAACGCAGCGACCTTGCCCTGCCAGGCTATTTATAAAGGAAGCACCGAGTGATGCTAAAGGCACGACCGCATAGTTTGACTTTTGAAAGGGTTTTCCTGAACTACCACGATACTCCCTCGCCCCATAAAACCAACTTCCCAAGAAGCAGAACATCGCATCCTTAAGTCTGATACTGGATTCTGCATTTGTAAACGAAATTGGAAATTCCGGAACAATGTTTTTTTTATAATATGAAATCCACCACTCTTGTACCTCCCTCACTGAAATAGTGGCTTTGTCCGTGATAACCTTTGGAAGGTATTCGTATCCAAATAAGTATGGCAGTGCTGAGGATTTTGCATCTCTAAAACAAGATGCGGATAACCGATCATCCAGTCTTAACAAATAAATCGGTTTTTCCTCAAAAAAAAACCTACTTTTTTGAGGTCGGGAGATCGAAGCCAGGTCGGCACCGTCTTTTACGACCGGGACGCAAGCTTCAGCACTATAAAACCCTAGCGCGTAGCCCAACGTAAATAGGTTTGGCGCTAGATTCATGTTTACATTCTTCTTTATGTCTAATGCCATCTCGAAACCTCCCAAAAGAGCCACAAATCTCTTATTCGGATTTTCATAGAAGCGACATAAGATCCGAGCTGGCTCGCAGGCCTCGTAAAAAAAATCTATGGCTTTCTGTATAGGCCTAGCAAGAGCGGCGAGTATATGATTTTTGTAGTTCCTGTACCCTTTGCTGCCGATCCAGTCTAGATAATAAACTGGCTCACCAGCGCCTTCAGAGTATAAATGCAGCCGTTGTTTTGGTAGAACTGGTATTTCCGCCGCGGCCCTGTTAGGCGATGCAAGCGAAAGAGCAGCGAATGTCACAACAAGGGCATCACGCATGTTTATTTCCGCACCGGAGGCGAGGAAACCTTTTTCATCTACATGCTCAAATACAGTGGAAAATATATTAGCCAAGGAAAGTATTGCGTTTATATTAGGCAACTTTTCCGAGGCATTATCAAAATGGGCATGCCCACTTCTATCTCTTCTATCCTGACTTTTTAACTCAACTTTACGCATGATCCCGTTATCAGCGCAAAAGATAAGAAATGGACGCAAGCGATCAGCAGAACGCGCCCCCAAATTCAGGCTGGATATAGTGGTCTCGGACTGGGTGTAAAGATCGCCTTTCATGAGCGATAAAAGTTTTCTAACTATACCTACTCGAGCTTTCTTTTCGACTGCGGAAAGTGCAGTATTTACTGTCGTAATAGTCCATATTTTTACTAATTGATTGTAAGGATAAGCAAGATAGTTTGTTGATTGGCTACCAATATTCCCTCTGCCTTTACGCCCATGCACCCCGCATAGGTACCTAATTCGGCGTCCGGTATTTGGCTCGATGTGATACCAAATCAAATCATCAAATCCCGCTTTTTTTCCGTCAGGGCCCTCGAATTGAGTAAGCTCGGCCTCACGATATTCGCGCACGAGAAGCTCTAATTGATCAAGATATTTATTAAGCATCGATAGCGCGCTGCTCGATAATATATTCATCGCAGATTGAAATAGTCAGTTTTACCCAGACGATCTGTCTCTCCAACTTCTCAATACTTCGAGCAAGGAGAGGATTGACCAAGGAGCCTCGGTTTATAGCAAGCTTTTCCTCTGCAATAACTAATACGGACCTATGATCGGCCTCCAATATTGGACGAAAATTGGGGCATCCGTAGCATCCCAGCGGTCTTCCCAAAACTGTTGAACAGTTGATACATGATTTCTTATTATGAGATCCACCGACAGGGTTGAAATTACTATCGAGAATGACCTCATCACACTCCGAAACCTCAATTAACGGATTACAAAACGCCTTCCTCAGAAAAACATTTCCGATATATTTCGTGTCAATCTGACGTCGTGATTCATAGTCTAAATCAACGTAATGCCTTGCAGCAGGAACGGTAACTCCTGTGATCTTAGCTAAGTGCGAAGCAGGTAAACCATCTCGGGCTCCACGCGTTAAGACAGTATGACGAATCCGATTGGAAGTAGCGTTGCACTCAACAGATCGATCAGATGAAACCCGAATCCTTCTGATGGTTTGCGCAATTGTAGTCTCTGATGTGTGATAAGCAGTAGACCTTGGAGTAAAGAGCGCCCTAAAAAACTCCAGAGAGTTGAACTGCAGATTAAATAGACTGGACTCGGGAAACATTGGCATGTTATCCATAAGCTCCAGCACTTCGGTTTCATCTACTTCAATTCCCCCTAATTCAATTAGCAAAGAAATTCCTTTCAGAACTAACTTTTTAAACTTAATTAGCAATATCGATGTATCTTCGGAAAGATGTAGCGGATAGCGCTCAGGACACGAGCGTGAAAAAAGCCCACCGGTAGCTTTTGCTACAAACACTCTCAGCTGGAGTGTTTGCCCTCCAGCTGCGCCGATCTCGTCTTCGGTGCGAATCCCTGTGTCTTGGAAACTTGCGCCTGAAGGAATCACATCCGACCACTTCAAAACAGATATCTGAATCGGGCGGCGCACGATAGCAAGCAACAGTTTATTCGTAACAAGATTTCTTATAACCCCATATTGTTGAGACCGGTAAAACGAAATCATTCGATCGCGGGCCCAGTCAAAACTTTGTAACTCAGCATTGACCTGTTTAGCTAAAGAATCGAACTCAATATCGCTCAATGCGCCTTTAGAAGGGTCGAGTGCATTAATTTCGTGTTTGTCTAGGTGCCTGCGCGTGAAATTATGAAACTCATAAAAACGTTCGTAACCATGCCGAACCAGAGCCCCAAAGAATTGATTCAATCCTTTCTTGTTATTCGTTTTAAGCCCGCTCCAGATCGACTTTACTTTTATTAACGTGGGAATACCATCCGTTAGTAATGGCTTAACATTTGTAACCACACCTGAAGCTGTACTAGCAGCTTTAGTTCTAACAAAGTAAGCAAACACATCGATGATGAGGGCCCGATCTTCATCAGAGATACCCCATGAGCGAACCCAACCAACGTGCACCTTCCTACCTTTCCCCATATTCGGTAGCAATATCCAGACATCGTCCGAAGTATTAATCACCAACCCTGATTTCGCGGTAATAAAAGTGTCGGCTGACTCCTTTTCACCGTATGCGCACTGCTGCGCGTTTATGCTAATCATTTTCTCTGATCCACCCTTGCTTGATGGGCTTTTGAGAGTTCTCTTGCCTTTAGCGCTAGCCGCTTGTCGTTATAGACTTGGTTCATGGTGGTACCTTGTGACCAGCCCATTGCGTACTTCCTTATATCTTCCAACAGTACTGGATTAACACCAAGGCGCTCACCCTCCACATCTAGAATCTCATTCCATTTATGACGCAAAGTATGAGGATGCATATGGAATCCCAATACCTTTGTGAGCTTCTGGAAAATTGCATTAATTGACTTAAGCGAAATAGGCTGACCTGCGGTCCCTTTAGAATCATTCTCGCTAACAAACAAGAAGTCATGCTGGTGCGAGCGCGGGTATTTAACGCGGACAAGGTCAACATACAATTGCACCTCTTTCATCAAAATTGGCGAAATTGTGGCCAAGTGCGATTTTGTTTTTTGCTTAGGCTTATCCGAGCGCGGATCAGTTGGATCGCAACCGGACCGGTACACTCGAAACTTGTTGAAATCCCCATAGAAATGGAAATCTGAAATTTTTAATTTTGCCAAAGCCCCTCTTCTAATACCGCACTGAGCTAGTAAGCGAATAATTAGGTAGTTCCTAACTTTGCCAGCCTTAAAAGGGTTATTTGGAGATGACGGCCGCACCATCTCTAGTAGCATCGCGAAAATTTCATCTGGCATCACTGACTCATCGGGATTGAGCACCTGGCCTGAACTATTCTTGCTAAGAGCCTCCTCATCCAACTTAATCTTCGAAATTAGTCTATTGAACTCCTTGCTTACTTTTTCCTCAACATCCCTTATTTCGTGAAATTGATCGAACAACCATAAAAGAAAACGTCTAAGGCACCTCACTCGTCCCTGTAGAGTCTCACTTGACACTTTTGCAAGGCCTCTCTGATTAGCGACTATGACATTTCTTAACTGCTTGCTCTCCATATCCAGAAAATTAATATTTTCAACTTCATTGTACATTAGTTGACTAAAGCAGCATCTATCGTAGAACTGGAAATATTCCTTGAGGGAAATTAGCGTTTGGGAAGCAATACGCGCGGGCAATTCAATATTCTTTTCTTGGAAGTGTCTCAAAATGAACTTAAGTTCGTTCGCATACCTAAGCCTGGTGTTCACAGATTTAGACGCAAGAGGGCCATTCAGATAGCAAGAAACATACGGATCAACAGGGCAATCCGCTTCATCCACTATTGCTACGAAGGACAATGAATTGAATTGATACCGCTTAATTTGCATGGTTGACAAAATGGATAGTCCAATAACCAATCTGGTTAGAAGCTAGCCACCTACCACACTCTGTCAAATATATGGGATATCGAAGCGACGAACGGAAGGGTCTCGAGACGAAGCGTGCTGCCAGAGCATGCTTTACAAATAAATCGTTGGTTATAACTTGCCGCCGGACAAGCAGACCATCACCTTGTCGCCTTCCTCGATCATGTTGAAATCAGTGACCGCCTCGCCGGCAAGGCGACGCAGACGCTTCTGCAGTTTGTTCTGGTTGACCGAGAGGTTGCCCATTTCAGGAGTCCGGTGAGATGCGAAAGGCGCGCATTTTACGCGCAAAAAGCACCAGTGCCCCACCCCATCCATCCAGCCGTTTTGCAACGCTGGCCTTGTGCTAGGCTTTGCGGCATGAACGATGATCTCGATCCTGAAATGGACTTGGCCGAGCAGATATTCATGCTGCTGCGCGAACAGCCGGAAGGCTGCAGCGAATATGAGTTGATTCAGCAGCTCAAGGCCCGCCATTGCACGCATATCCCCAACCTTCCGCTGCTCGACAAGCTCGTGCTGTTCCGTACCCATTTCCTGGTATTCAACGCGCTATATCGCTTGCGCGACCAGCTCTGGGGCGAGACGAGCCATACCGTGCAGATCTCGCCATTGTGCGTCCAGCTTCAACCCTATGTACCCGGGGTCAGCGGCATTGTTGAAAACGATCCGCTGCGCGATTACTACCTCGACATGACCAACCTTCGCGATACCGATGAGGCAGAAGTGGAACGCCTGCTGGCGAGCTTCTGGTCGCGCATGCGCGGCGATCATCTGGGTGAATGCAGCGAAAGCTGGGCCCCAGAGCAGAAGCGCGCTGCTCTGGAGCTGTTCGAACTGGACCAGGAGGCTGCGCCTTTGAGCCTGCACACCATCAAACGGCGCTATCGGCAGCTGGTCAGCATTCACCATCCGGACCGGGGTGGCAGTACGACACGCCTGCAGTCAATCAATCTGGCGATGGAAATACTGCAACGCTATTACCGATAGGCTCATAGCTCCCAAATGCTCTAATCAGGCTCAGTGCGCCGTACCGTCCTCTTCCTATACTGCGACTTAAGGTCGCACGCCCGTCCAACTGACGGCACGCCAGGCGAAGCGACCCTCCAAAACCGAGGAGACGCTGGCATGATCAATCACGTTTGGGGACTGTTCGCACACCCTGGCCAGGAATGGCAGGAAATAACCGGAGAAGAACGCGCCGTTGGCCGACTGCACCTTGGAGAAGTGGCGGTACTGGCAGCGATTCCAGCCATCTCGGCGTTCATCGGCACAACGCAGGTTGGCTGGAGCATCGGCGGAGGCGAAGCAGTCAAGCTCACCGAAAGCAGTGCATTGCAACTAACCATCCTCTCTTACCTGGCGATGCTTGCAGGGGTTGCAGTCATGGGCGGCTTCATCCATTGGATGTCGCGCACCTACGACGCCAGCCCGACGCTCGTGCAATGCATCGTGTTTGCCGCGTACACCGCCACGCCGCTGTTCGTCGGTGGCCTTGCCGCGCTCTACCCGCACATCTGGCTGGGCATGATCGTGGGCACGGCTGCGATCTGCTACACGACCTACCTGCTCTATGTCGGCTTGCCTACATTCATGAGCATCCACGCCGATGAGGGCTTCCTGTTCTCCAGCTCAGTATTGGCTGTCGGGCTGGTTGTGCTGGTGGCGATCCTTGCGTTGTCGGTGATCATGTGGGGCATGGGGGTTGGCCCGATCTACGTGCGCTAACCTCGCCACGAAACGGGCCGACGCGATAGCCTCCGCGTCGGCCCGTTTTTTACCTGCGACACTGTGGCGTTGAATCCCTGCCGCGCTTGAGCGTCTAAACCAACAAGACCCGCTCAAGCATCAGCATCCGGAGGCCTCATGACCCCAGAATTCATCAGCTTGTTCACCCAGCCCGACCGCGCTTGGGAAACCATCCGCCAGAAGGAAGATGCGCACTCGCTTCACTACCTGATGCACCTACTTCTGCTGGCCCTGGTCCCCGCCGTGTGCCTTTTCATCGGCGTCACAATCGTTGGCTGGAGCCTGGTGGACGAGGAGCGTGTTCGGCTCGATACCGCCAGCGCCTTACAGCTCTGCCTGTTGCTATATCTCGCTATCGTTATCGGAACGGTGATCATGGGTTTTTTTGTGCGTTGGATGGCACGTGCGTTTGATGCTCGCCCAAACCTCAACCAGTGCATCGGTTTCATTGCCTATGTGATCACGCCTTTTTTGCTCGCCGGTGTGACCGGGCTGTATCCGAATCGCTGGTTTGCCGCCATCGTGCTGCTTATCGCCGGCATCTATTCGACCTACCTGCTGTTTACCGGACTGCCTGCATTCATGCGTCAGCGCAGCTCACAGAGCTTTCTCTATGCTGCTTCAATCTGGGGGGTAGCGTTACTGACGCTAGTAACGGTAATGGTTACCACGATTCTGTACTGGAATCTCTCTCTAGCGCCCACATACGAACGAACTGTGCAGCAGGACCAAGCCTACGGCACTCAGGATGATCTCCCAGAACGTGTTCCTCCTAAGCTGTGAGTGGTTGTCAGCCAATCTGAATACGGCATAATTCAGGGCTTCCTCGGAGGCCCTATGCCCGATCAGCTACACGCGCGAGTCGAAGCCTGTTACCAACAGGCCGAAGCTTTTTTCAACAAGCGCTTCGAGCGGCCACAAGTCAGTTTCAAACTGCGTGGACAGAAGGCCGGTGTTGCGCACCTGAACACCAACCTACTGCGATTCAATTCTCAGCTGTATCAGGAAAACAGAGAGCACTTCCTCAAACAGACCGTGGCGCACGAAGTGGCCCACCTGGTCGCTCATCAGATGTTCGGCGGTCGAATCCGCCCACATGGCGAAGAGTGGCAGTTGATCATGCGCGGCGTGTACGAACTGACACCCGATCGCTGCCATAGCTACGCAATCACCCGTCGGCAGACCAGCGCCTACATCTATCGCTGCGCCTGTCCCGAGCGAGACTTTCCATTTACAGCGCAGCGACATGCCCTGGTACGCAAAGGTCGCCGCTACTTCTGCCGCAGCTGCCGTGCCACCTTGGCTTTCAGCGGCGAACTGCGAATCGACTGAGCGACCGGCGCGCTACAGGCGCCTGGCGCGCCAGGCGGCAATCAGAAACAGCGTAGCCAGCACCGCCATCAGCGGCAGCCATCCCGCATGTTCCCAGACGTAGCCCGCCGCATAACCCACCACACTCGAACCCAGATAATAGGCACACAGGTAGAGCGCCGAGGCCTGCGCCTTGGCGCCTTTGGCGTGTACGCCAACTTGCCCGCTGGCCACGGCGTGCGCGGCAAAGAAGCCGAGCGTGAACAGCGCCAGCCCAACCACGATCGCGAACAGCCAGGGTGTCGAACACAACCCCACGCCCAGCAGCATCAGCCCGACACCGCCTTGCAGCACCGTTCTCGCACCCAGGCGTGGCACCAGCCGCCCGGCCCAACCCGCACTGAAGATTCCGGCCAGATAAACGGTAAACAGCAGACCGATAACGGTCGACGAAAGGCCGAACGGTGGCCCGGCCAGACGAAAACCAATGTAGTTGAACAAGGCGACGAAGCCGCCCATCAGCAGAAATGCCTGAAGGAAGAGATTACGCAGGATCGGATTGCTCAGGTGCTCGGCAAAATTGCTCAGCAGCCCGCGCAGCGACAGCGGTTGAGCCTTGAAATGACGAGACGGGGGAAGCAGCCAGACAAAGGCACCCAGCGCCACCAGGCCCAAGCCGGCAATTCCGCCAAGCGCCAGCTGCCAACCGCCGAAATCGCTCAGCAGGCCCGACAGGAGCCGGCCCAACAGGCCACCCAGTGCAGTTCCGCCGATATACAGCCCCATTGCCGCTGGCAACGATTCGGGTTCGAACTCCTCCCCCACGTAAGCCATCGCCAATGCTGGCAGCCCGCTGAGTGCGAGACCCAGTAACGTCCGCAACACAAGCAGCAGCGTCCAGGACTCCACCAGGGCGCAAGCAAGCCCAAGCAAGCCCGCCAATAGGAGCGCCACGCCCATGACATGCTTGCGCCCCCAGCTTTCTGCCAAGCCGCCTGAAATCAACAGGCAGAGCGCCAGTGACAGCGTGGTCAATGACAGGGCCAGGCTGCTGGTGGCGGCGGACACTGAAAAATGCAAGGCCAGCAGCGGCAGCAATGGCTGCACGCAATAGAGCATGGCAAAGGTTGCGAACCCGGCGCAGAACAATGCCAGCGTCGCTCGACGGTAAGCAGCGGTGCCGCGTTTCAGGTGGGAATCAAGCGATTCATAAGACATGACAACAATCTCTACGCCCGCACAACACGGGCCCAAAAAAGCCTCACAGGCTAGCACAACCTTGGTATCAGCAGCTGCCTGCATACCGTCCCTGAGCCTCGTACCCAGGCCAACTGCGATCGAGCGCGGCGGACGAAACAGATCCAGCACGAGCCAGTTTATTGCGCCAAATCAATATAAGTGGTTTTAGCCCCCATAGCCCTTAGTCAAATAGACAGCTGACTTTGATTAAGCAGGGAACGCTTACTAGACTCCCACTACGCCACTCGGATTTGAAGGTGAACGCAGTGCCACACCATACCGATCCCGCACCAGTGGGCAAGCCTGAGGAAACACGGCTATTTGTCTTTCTGCTGGTCTTTCTATTTCCGCTTTTGAGTGTCCTGACCGTATCCGGCTATGGCTTCATCATCTGGATAAGCCAGCTGTTTTTCGGCCCGCCCGGCCCACCGAGCTGATTGCTTAAGCCCTGAACACCTCCCTCCAATGTTTGCTTGCTCGTTTTCGGGCAGGCGGAGCTTCATAACAAAAATGACCAATGCCTTGCATATCGCGAGCCTGCTCGTGCACTGCCGCCCCGAGCTGATGGATGCAGTGAAACAGAACCTGGTGCTATTGCCTGGCACAGAGCTGCATCAGGAAAGCGCCGCCGGAAAAGTGGTGGTGGTCCTCGAGGCTGAGCATGAAAGCCGCATTCTCGACACCATCAGCCACATCCAACAATTACCCGGCGTCCTCAACGCTGCCCTGATTTACCACGAACTCCTCAGCCCCGAAGGAGAGCCTGAATGAGCCTCACACGACGTCAATTCGCCAAAGCCAACGCCGCGGCCATCGCCGCCAGCGTGGCAGGCATGCCTATCGCTACCAGCGCCAGCAATCTCGTTACTGATCCGCAAGCGACGGCACTCAAGTGGCACAAGGCGCCGTGCCGGTTCTGCGGCACCGGCTGCGGTGTGATGGTCGCCACCAGCGGCGACCGCGTGGTCGCCACGCATGGCGATGTGAAGGCCGAGGTCAACCGCGGCATCAACTGCGTCAAAGGCTATTTCCTGTCGAAAATCATGTACGGCGACGACCGCCTCACTGAGCCGTTGTTGCGAATGAAGGACGGCAAGTACGACAAGCAAGGCGAATTCCAGCCAGTGAGCTGGGAACAAGCGTTCGACATCATGGAAGAGAAGTACAAGGCTGCGCTGCGGGACCACGGCCCCACCGCCGTCGGCATGTTCGGTTCCGGCCAGTGGACCGTTTGGGAAGGCTATGCGGCCAGCAAGCTGATGAAAGCCGGCTTCCGTTCCAACAACCTCGACCCGAACGCGCGGCACTGCATGGCGTCCGCCGCCGTCGGCTTCATGCGTACCTTCGGCATGGACGAGCCCATGGGCTGCTATGACGATATCGAAGCCGCCGACGCGTTCGTGCTCTGGGGCTCGAACATGGCCGAAATGCACCCGGTGCTATGGACACGAGTGACCGACCGACGCCTGAGCGCGCCGCATGTGAAAGTCGCCGTGATGTCGACCTTCGAGCACCGCAGCTTCGATCTTGCGGACATTCCGATGGTGTTCACCCCGCAGACCGACCTGGTGATCCTCAACTACATCGCCAACCACATCATCGAGAGTGGCGCAGTCAATCAGGACTTCATCAAGAACCACACCAAATTCGCCAAAGGCAATACCAACATCGGTTATGGCCTGCGGGCAACCGATCCGCTGGAGATGAAGGCCGAGAACGCGGCGACCGCTGGCGGCTGGACCGACATCAGCTTTGAAGATTATGCCGAGTTCCTCAAGCCCTACACCTTGGAGCGTGCAGCCAGTGAATCGGGTGTTCCGGCAGAACGGCTGAAGATGCTCGCCGAACTCTATGCCGATCCGAAAACGAAAGTGATGTCGTTCTGGACCATGGGTTTCAACCAGCACACCCGCGGGGTCTGGGCGAACAACATGATCTACAACATTCATCTGCTGACAGGGAAAATCAGCGAGCCCGGCAACAGCCCCTTCTCGCTGACCGGACAGCCGTCAGCCTGCGGTACGGCACGTGAAGTCGGCACCTTTTCGCACCGTTTGCCTGCGGACATGGTCGTTACCAATCCCAAGCATCGGGCCGTTACCGAAAAGATCTGGAAGCTTCCCGAAGGCACCATCCCGGAAAAACCCGGTTTCCATGCCGTGCAGCAAAGCCGCGAGCTGAAGGATGGCAACCTCAAGGTCTACTGGACCCAGGCCACCAACAACATGCAGGCCGGGCCCAACATCATGCAGGAGGTGCTGCCGGGCTGGCGAAACCCGGAAACCTTCGTGATTGTTTCCGATGTTTACCCCACCGTATCTGCCCAGGCAGCAGACCTGATCCTGCCCGCCGCGATGTGGGTGGAAAAGGAAGGCGCCTACGGCAACGCCGAGCGTCGCACGCACCTGTGGCATCAACTGGTCAGCCCGCCTGGCAAAGCGCGCTCCGACCTTTGGCAATTGATGGAGTTTTCCAAGCGCTTCACCACTGAGGAAGTGTGGCCGGCGGAGCTGTTGGCCAAGACACCGGACCTCAAGGGCAAAACGCTGTTCGAGGTGCTGTTCAAGAACGGTCAGGTCGACAATTTCCCGGTGTCGGACATCCAGGAAGGCTATCGAAATCAAGAGTCGGAGGACTACGGTTTCTACGTGCAGAAAGGCCTGTTCGAGGAATATGCCCAGTTCGGCCGCGGCCACGGCCACGACCTCGCCGACTTCGACCGCTATCACCAGGAGCGCGGCCTGCGCTGGCCCGTCGTAGACGGCAAGGAAACCCTCTGGCGCTACCGTGAAGGCCATGACCCCTACGTCGAGAAAGGCTCAGGCGTCCAGTTCTACGGCTACCCGGACAAGAAAGCGATCATCTTCGCACTGCCTTATGAAGCACCTGCAGAGATGCCGGACGAAGAGTACCCGTTCTGGCTCAGCACCGGCCGCGTCCTGGAGCACTGGCACACCGGCAGCATGACCCAGCGTGTCGATGAGCTACACCAGGCTGTACCCGATGCCCTGGTGTACATGCACCCCGACGATGCGCGTGACCTCAAGGCCCGTCGCGGCAGTGTGGTCAAGGTCATCAGTCGTCGCGGTGAAATGCAGGCCCGCATCGAAACCCGTGGTCGCAACAAGCCACCGAAGGGGCTGATCTTCGTGCCCTTCTTCGATGCCAACAAACTGATCAACAAGGTCACCCTCGACGCTACCGACCCGATCTCCAAGCAAACCGACTTCAAGAAGTGTGCCGTGAAGATCGAAGTGGTCAGCATCGCCTGAGGAGAGTCACCATGAAATACCGTTTACTGCCTTTGATGCTCCTCGCGGTGTTTGGCCTGGCCGTCGCAGCCGGGCCCGATTACCCACTGGATGCGCCTGCTCCGGACGGTCGCCGGCCGGGCGGCACCATCACCCAGGAGTTCACCCCGCCGCCGCTCAAGGATGAGGAGAACAAGGACCTCAAGCGCGAACGCAACTATCCGGAGCAGCCACCAACCATTCCGCACACCATTCGCGGTTATCAGGTCGACAAGAACAGCAACAAGTGCCTGTCCTGCCACAGCCGCGCCAACAGCGCGCGTACCCAGGCGCCGATGATCAGCATCACGCACTTTACCGACCGCGATAGCCAGACGCTGGGCGCTGTCGCCCCTCGTCGCTACTTTTGCACTCAGTGCCATGTGGTGCAGCACGATGTGAAACCGTTGGTGCAGAACAACTTCGAGAACATCGACGAGCTGCTCTATCACGAAAACCAACAGAACGAACAGTGAGGACGCCTGGATGAAGTCGATACTGTCGTTTCTCAAACGTTACTGGACCGTCCTGCGCCGACCGAGCGTGCACTACAGCCTGGGCGTCCTGACGCTCGGGGGCTTCCTGGCGGGCATCATCTTCTGGGGCGGTTTCAATACCGCGCTGGAAGCGACCAACACCGAGGCCTTCTGCATTTCCTGTCACGAAATGGAAGACAACGTGTACATGGAGATCAAGGACACCATCCACTACACCAACCGTTCCGGCGTGCGTGCGACCTGCCCGGATTGCCATGTACCGCACGAATGGACGGACAAGATCGCGCGTAAGATGCAGGCCTCCAAGGAGGTCTGGGGCAAGATCTTCGGCACCATCAACACACGCGAAAAATTCCTCGGCATGCGCCGGGAGATGGCCGAGCGTGAATGGCGTCGCCTGAAGGCCAATGACTCGCTGGAGTGCCGCAACTGCCACAACTACGAGTTCATGGATTTCACCCGCCAGAGCAAACGCGCCGCCGAGTTCCACTCCACAGCGCTAGGCAAAGGCGAAGCGACCTGTATCGACTGCCACAAGGGCATCGCCCACCGCCTGCCGGATATGCATGGCGTGCCTGGCTGGTAACCCACAGAGTCGGCGCTGATCTACATCGACAGCGCCGGATCGCCATCGATGAACCTGAGCCCAGGGACGGGCTCGGGCCTTCCAACCACCTGGTTCCCCCCTCTCCCAAGCCACTGAACAAGCCTGTTGCAGCTATGTCGAACTCCAGCTATCTATCGGATCGTCTCGACATCAACGACAACAAGGAGTCCACCATGCGATATCACCTGTTCGGTGCAGCCCTGATGGCTGTGAGCGCCTTCGCTCACGCTGAAATTCAGACTCAGGAAATCCCCTACACCGCCGCCGACGGCACCAAGATGGTCGGCTATTACGCCTATGACGACGCAATCGAAGGCCAGCTCCCGGGTGTCGTGGTCGTCCATGAATGGTGGGGCCTCAACGATTACGCCAAAAGCCGTGCCCGTGACCTGGCCGGGCTTGGTTACAGCGCTCTGGCGATCGACATGTACGGCGAGGGCAAGAACACCGAGCATCCAAAGGACGCGATGAGCTTCATGAAAGCCGCGTTGGCCGATGCCGATGCCGCCAAAGCCCGCTTCAACGCCGGCCTGGAGCTGCTGAAACAGCAACAGCAGACCGACAGCGCCAAACTTGCAGCGGTTGGCTACTGCTTCGGCGGCAAGGTCGTGCTGGACATGGCGCGCCAAGGGGTACCGCTCGAAGGTGTCGTCAGTTTCCACGGCGCACTGGCTACCGAAACCCGCGCAGCGCCGGGCAGCGTCAAGGCGCGTGTACTGGTCGAGCACGGCAGCGCTGACAGCATGGTCAGCGCCGAAGACGTCGCCGCACTGAGCGCCGAAATGGTCACAGCCGGCGCTGACTATCAATTCGTCAACCTGCCCGGCGCCAAGCACGGCTTCACCAATCCAGGCGCTGACAAGTTTCAGGAAAAAGGCGTTGATGTGGCCTACAACAAAGCCGCCGACGAGCGTTCCTGGAACGACATGCAACGCTTCCTCGACGAAACGTTCGATAGCAGCCGACCATGACTAGAGATCGCACCGGCACTCGTTGCGAATGGCTTGGATATTGGAATAGCTGAACGCTCTGCTTCAGCGTTCTGGTTGTACTGAACGTGTTGACCACTCCTGATAGCCAATGCCAAGGACGGCTTAGTGGATGCAGTTTCAATACGTCCGAAACTACTGCACGGCCTGGCCCCTCTCCCCTGAGGGGAGAGGACTGGGGTGAGGGGCTAGCGTCGCCGAAACACCGGTTGCCTATGACCCAACCGCGATTTGTCTCGTTAGCGATCACATATGTGCAATTCGCGGTAGTGATCGGCCGTCCCGCACCCAACTGGGCACCAAAAATCCGCGACATATACCTCGTCACTAGAGCCGCCGAACCTTGTCTCGACAGCCCACCGAGCCGATGCCGTGCTAGCATTGCGACCTCATCGCCCCTCCCCATTTCGAACTGATCGCGAGTCATGGCCGAACACGATTTCCGCTACACCCTGCTCAATCCCGGACACACCCTCACCGAATGCCGCGCCTTGGCGCCGGGCCGTTACCAGGTCACCGGCAACGGCGGCAACGTGCGCGCCGGTGACGTCCTGATCGTCACCCTCAAGGGCAGCCGTGACCTCTACCAGCGTCTGACCGTGGACAAGGTTCGTCACCTGATCAATCCACCAGGCCAGTGGATGGCCGTGGCGAACGGGCCTGTCTTCAAGGAACTGGCAATCATCAACTGGCAGGTCGACTGCGACAGCTGCGGCAAGCAGCTCGATTTCGAGTTCGCCGTGGATGCCGCCAAAGGCGAAGCCGCCCGCACCCAAGCGGCCGAAGCGCGGATCGCCGAACTGGGCTGGACGAACGACGCCGGCCGTCACCTGTGCCCCGCCTGCCGGAGGGCGAAGCCGTGAGAAAAGCCTTGTTTGCCAGCCTGGCCTTCCTGTCCGTAGGGGGCTGCTCAGTTGAACCCTTGACCCTGCAGAACGATGTTACCTATATCGCCGAATGGATCGGTGAAGAGCCCGTGGTAGGCCGTAACCCTGTCTCGCTGACCTTCAGCGAAGACCGCGCCTATGGCAACGCCGGTTGCAACCACTGGTTCGCCAGCTATCAGCTGGACGGTCAGAAGCTGCGCTTCAGCGAAATCGGAAGCACGCGCAAGATGTGTCCTGAACACATCATGAAACAGGAACAGCACTTCCTCGAACTGCTCTCGCAGATAGAGCGCTGGGACGTTTCCAGGATCGATCAACTGCGCTTCTGGCCCACCGAAGGCGCTCCGCTTAGGGTCTGGCCGGAACAGAACTGAGCTGCGCCAAAGATGGGCACGCTGGCAGTGGCGCGCCCTTCGAGCAAGCGTAAATTCGCTGTCCGAGAGAGCATTCAAAACCTCTGGCAACCAGCCATATCGCTCGGCCCGTCTGCAATCAGCACCGACAGCAGCCGCTGAAACCCGCATAGATACTGCCACTCAGGCCACACACCGAAGCCGCAAGGCTACGTTCTGACAGCCATCAACCGCGACAGCAGCGATAGTTGCAACAGTTGGCACGCCCTCTGCAATAACCCAGGTAACCAGTTTTGGGGACCCTGGTACAGGCAGGCCAGGGATTCCCCTCTTTTATTCTCGCCCGAAGGGCCGCAACAGAGACCCTTCGGCGTTTTAGCGATAGACCTCGCGGCGAAAAATCAGCGGCTTCGACCCTGAATAGATGCCGAAACTCGCCAAACCTGCAGCCGATTCCCGCCCCTCGCCAGTCCAGTTGTACTTCAGCCATTCAGGCATGGACGGCAGAGTGACCTTGGCAGTCCCCTGTTTTCCCTCACCCGGCGCGCTCAAACCAAGGATCCCCTTGCCGCCATCCAGGACGACAACGGTGGCTGTGAGGTCCCCATGCGCGAGGTCGCCTGTGAACGCTTGCAATGACGGCTCTTTCACCGATGCCGGATCCGAGCAGTGGTCATTCTCCGGCCTGAAGCCTGTCGAGGTGCCGACTGGCTGCCATGTCTCGATCGTCACCGGTAGCTCTAGGCCTTGCAATTCCGAACCGTGAGCATTGCCGAGCGAAAGCCGGCCAAGGCGCACCTCGCTACCTGGGCTCTGCGCAAACTCATAGCTATACGATTCGCAGCCAGCGCCTGCTGCTGAATGACAAGCTCCGTCCAGATCTGTAAGGCCGGCAGCCGTAACCGTCTGTCCCACGGCAGCAACGAATGGAAGATCGTCCAGCGAAGGTGCCGCCGCCGGCTCGTAGCTCAGCTGCTCGCCAGTCCAGCGGTATGCTCGCAAGCCATCCCCGTCGTCCGCTCCTTCAACACGCAACTGAGGAGTGCCTTGCGTAATCAAGCGGTCGTCCAGCGCAGTTTTCCCGACGATTGAGTAATACGCCTCGCGGGATGGCGAGCCGAGCCGCCAGAATGGGCCGCGATCATAGTTTTTCGTGACCGACCCGGCGCTGTTGTAACCAGTCACCGTCACCTGCGGCTCCAGACCCGGTGCGAACTCGATAGGCTGTCCCTGATAGCTGAACGCGCCGCAACTCGGAGTAAGGCTAGCGGCCGCAACCACCCCCAGACGAGCCGGTATAAAGCGACCAATGAGATTGCTACCGCCCCCGTCGATTGACTCTCCCAAGTAGTTGACGCCTTGATTCAGACTGGCAGTGAGCTGGAAGATCCCAACCTCGGAAATGCTCTGTGCCTCGACAGTAGTCATTTCGCCTGGTGCATGATTATAGGTCGTCACGCTGAGAGCCCCGGGTTCGCCGCCGGCAGGCGCCAACAGCGAATGCTCCAACGTGACAGCACCGCTCGCGGCACTCAGTTCAAAGTTAGGTGTGGTGATGTTATCCGCCAGCGCTTGTGCAGTCCGCGGCTCGCTATCAGAGCCGTCCCACCCGACCGCCCTGAAGCGCACCGGAAACGGCTCTCCTGCGGCGATGAACACAGGACATTCATCGATCGTCAGCCCATTGCAGCGCTTGTTCGCTGGGCGCTTGTCGATATCGGTCTCGATGTGGATTCCGTAAGGTTTGCTGACGAACTGATCTGCCGCCAGCATGACCAGTCCGCGCTCATCTCCCTCGGTAGGCGCATACCGGACGTTGAGGTTCATCCTCCCCGCATCGGAATAGCTGACTGTCAAAGGGGCGGTGGCCTCGGCATCGAACTTCAACGCCAGCGGCGTGAACTCGGTTGCCGAATCAGTTGGCGTCGTCCTGATCGACGCGCCATTGATAATGACCGCCCGGCCGCCGGTACTCGGCGAATCGTAGGTGGCATTAAAACCGATACTTTTCGTCCCGCCGCCAAACCCAGCCACGCACTTCTGCGGGTCCTTTGCATCGGCCTTTACTGCACGTAACCAGACATTGGATTGAGGACGGTTGGCGATGAGCGTCGGTACGTCGACGATAAACCCGCTCTCCACGCCTACCAGTTTGCACCCACCCGTGGAGCAGGTGGTTTCGCCGAAGGACAGAGCCGGGGGCGTGGATCCGCCGACCCCTATTGTCGCATCCCCAGGGCGGGTTACTTGAACCATAGCTTTTGCAGTCCCGCCGGAAAAACTCAGCTGGTTACCGCCCTTCCATACTGCATCTTCGGCGGTAAGAGTCGCCGTTACAGCGTCGCTGTAAACCTGCGAGCAGTCGGCATTCAGGCAGGCAGTCACCGTCACCTCCTGGGGGTTGCAGGTCAGTGAAGGTGAGGAATAACGCAAGTCGAAATGGTGTATCTGCTCGCCAATGGGCTCGATGTCAGTGGCGCAAATGTTGAGGTTGTCGATTTCGTGGATGTTGCTCGACCCGCCCGTAGAGCCGGTCAGGGACAGATAGAAGCGCTCCGGCAACGCCGCCTGGCTGTTACCGGTGGCCATGACGTTGTAGCGGTTTAGGTTGGGCAGGATCTCGAAGCTTGAGCCCGTCTTTCGTTCTACCGTGACCAGCACCTGACCCTGAATCCGCGCGTCAATGGTCAAACGATAGCGATGACCCGGTGAGGCGCCTCTACTCGATGCGTCATCCACCTCTGGATTCAGGGAACGCTCGGTGCCCCTGAGATAGCGGTAGCCGTTCAAGCCGATACCCGATCCGCGAATGCTCACTGAGTCTCGAATCAAGTCGCTTCCACCCAACCGACCCTCAGTGGAATTGGAAAAATTGCCGTACTCATCTACGGCTATCCCAAGCCAGCCACCGGCAAAACCATTAACCTTATTGCTGCTGTCGTTGAGCTGCGCATAGCCCAGCGAGCCGCCAAACCCGCCCGGTTGCGGCGTTTGTGTGGCATCCGACAAGATAACCGCGATGCCATCAGCGCCACTACCGTTGTAAGCGTAGTAATCGAACTCCACCTGAATAAAGTTGCCTTGCGCGGGAAAGAGCCGCTGCAACGCCGACGCGGTGGAGACGTTGTTTGCGTTACTGGTCAGGCGCAAGCGGCCCGAGTAAACGGCCGGCGTGAAGGCCGTCTTACCGCGACTGGAGACAGCCCAATCGGTGCTCAGCCCAGCGTCGAAATTATCGCCAAAACACTGCAGGCGACGCGAACATTCATGGCGCTCTTTTACCAGATCAGCAATTTCGCTGGCGCTGAGCGCGCCGTCATAGATGCGCAGCTCATCCAGCTCACCGTTGAAATGCCGACCAGTCAGCTGGTCCCATCCAAGTTGCAGCGGATCGGTGTTGGTGACGGGAGTTCCGGCGAAGGTTGCTCGCCCGGATTCGACACCGTTGATGAAGATACGCTGATCGCCTGGCGTGTAGCGGACCAGGACGTGGCTCCACTGACCGATAGCTAGCGACTTGTTGCTATTGAACTGGACAGTTGCGGCTGGCCCGGTGGTCTGCCACCACCAGTTCACCGTGCCGTTGGCGTTGAGATGGAACTCGTAGTTCTCGTCTTTCGAAAGAATGCTCATCAGGCCGTTCGCCGGGAAGCTGCGCGGTTTAACCCAGACACCAATCGCGAAACTGTCACGCAGGGTCAGTAGGTCATCGTGCGCTGCCTGCAGGTACTGGCCGGAGCTGGCATCGAAGCTGCCATAGCCACAGGTTCCCTGCGAGTTGTTGTCCTCAGGCAGTGCTGGCGTAGCAGATGCAGTCGTAGCGCC
>JAKUTK010000045.1 GCA_022448005.1 Pseudomonas sp. | reverse complement strand
CGAGGTCCATGTCCACATTTAGCGCCAGACCGTGGAACGAGCGGCCGTTACGGATGCGTAGGCCGAGAGAGGCGATCTTGGCGCCATTAACGTACACGCCAGGCGCATCGGGCTTGGCCAAGGCGTCTACACCGTAGCTGGCAAGCAGATCAATCAAGCTAAGCTCGATCCGGCTGACCAGCTCGCGCACACCGAAGCCCAGCCGCCGGACATCCAGCATCAAATAGCACACCAGCTGCCCAGGACCATGGTAGGTCACCTGTCCGCCCCGATCGGCCTGAACTACAGGAATATCACCTGGTAACAGCAAGTGCTCCGGCTTGCCGGCCTGCCCTTGAGTAAATACCCGTGGATGCTGTAGCAACCAGATCTCGTCAACGGTGTCCGGCAGCCGTTCGTTGGTAAAGCGCTGCATGGCTTGCCAGGCGATCGGATAGTCCACCAGGCCGAGCTCGCGCACCACCAGCGAGGGGCCACTCATCGTTGGGGCATCATCTACCACAGAGCTAGCACCCAAGACCGGATTGGCGGGCTCGCCGCTCATCACAGCACCATGTGCACACGCCCGGTAGCGCGCAGATCGACATGGATCGCCTGCAGCTGATCGACGCTGGTGGCGGTGATCAAGACCTGCACGGACAGAAACCGCCCGTTGCGACTGTCTCGAGTCACCAGAGTGGTTTCGTCAAAATCCGGCGCATGCCGACGGATCACCTCGACCACCGTGTCGCTGAAGCCCTCCCCCGCATCTCCGATTACTTTGATCGGATAACGCTCGCAGGGAAATTCGATTTTCGGCGGCTGTGTTTCGCTTTTACTTTCAGTCATGGCAACGGACTCATGATCCGCAAAGGGCGCGCCCGACGGGTAGCCTGGGCGCGCTCAAGAGGTCAGTTGAAGAGATTGAAGAAGAACAGCTGAATGCTATCCCACAGACGGCTGAACAGCCCACCTTCTTCCACGGTCTGCAGTGCAATCAGATCGGTGCTTTGCACCAACTGTCCATCGAGACTGACCTCAACCTTGCCAACCACATCACCCTGCTGGATTGGCGCCGTGAGTTCGGGGTTAAAGGTCAGGCCGGCCTGCAGCTTGTCCATCTGCCCGCGCGGCAGGGTCATGGTCAGATCATTGGCAAGCCCGGCGCTCACCTGGTCCTGCTGGCCCTTCCAGACACGGGACGTCGCCAGCTCAACACCTTTCTGATAGAAGGTTCGGGTCTCGAAGAAGCGGAAGCCATAGGTCAGCAGCTTCTGCGTCTCGGCGGCACGCGCCTGCTCGCTAGTGGTGCCGAAAACAGCGGTGATCAGACGCATGTCATCACGCACTGCAGAAGCTACCAGGCAGTAGCCAGCCTCTTCAGTGTGGCCGGTCTTAAGGCCGTCGACGGTTTTGTCACGCCACAGTAGAAGGTTGCGATTCGGCTGCTTGATGTTGTTCCAGAAGAACTCCTTTTGCGCATAAATGCCGTAGTGCGCGGGATCCTCATGGATGATCGCGCGAGCCAGCTTGGCCATGTCGGCAGCGGACGAATAATGCTCTGGATGAGGCAGCCCGGTGGCATTCATGAAGTGCGTATTGCTCATGCCCAACCGCTGCGCTGTGCTGTTCATGAGGTCGGCGAAGGCCTCTTCGCTACCGGCGATATGCTCAGCCATCGCCACGCTGGCGTCGTTACCGGACTGGATAATGATGCCGTGCAGCAGATCGTCCACCGAAACCTGCGTATTGACCTGGATGAACATCCGCGAGCCGCCAGTGCGCCAGGCTTTTTCGCTGACGGTCACCATGTCGCTTTCGGAGATCTGACCCTTCTTGATTTCCAGCGTGGCGATGTAAGCCGTCATCAGCTTGGTCAGGCTGGCCGGCGGCAGGCGCTCATCCCCGGCATTCTCGACCAGGACCTTGCCGCTGGCGGCGTCCATCAGGACGTAGGATTTGGCCGCCAGCTGTGGCGGTGACGGAATGATCGGCTCGGCCCAGGCGGTGGGCGCTACGGCCAGCACGGTTAGGAGGAACAGCCGGTGCACGAAGGTGGTGATAGTCATTGCGCTCTCAGAAAGGTGGTGTGGCAAAAACGGTACAGGTCAGCGTGGTGTATCTATCAACGACGTACAGCTTTAATCGCCGGTTACTCGCCGCGGGTTTCCCAGATTGGCAAGGCGAACGCTCTGTTCGAGCTGCGCAGCTTCATCGGGGGAATCAATGGGTCCCAGGCGTACCCGGTGCAAGATCTGCTGCTGATGGACAACCGAACTTACGAACACCGGCGCACCGGTCATGCTGCTGAGCTTGTCACGCAGCAACTGAGCGGCATCAGGGTTGGCGAACGCGCCGACCTGCAGGTAAACCCTCGCCCCAGATACGTCTAGCGTGGTGTCATTGGCAACCTCAACTGGCACGGTTGCGCCAGCATGCTGCGCCGGTGGCGGCGTGTATTGCTCGACAGGTTGCGCCAGCGCAGCAACTGAAGGCTTTGCAACCCGTTGAGGCTGGGCCAGTACCATAGGCGCTGGCCTGCCACGCTCGGCCCACCACTGCTCCGGATCGATGCCTTCGACCTTGACCCGCGCGGTCCCGGTTTCCGCATAGCCCAGTTTCTTCGCCGCAGCAAAAGACAAGTCGATGATTCGATCCGAGTAGAACGGGCCGCGATCGTTGACTCGAAGCACCACGGCCTTGCCGTTGTCGAGATTGGTGACCCGCACATAGCTGGGCAGCGGTAGCGTCTTATGCGCGGCGCTCATGCCGTACAGATCGTACTTTTCGCCGTTGGCGGTCGGCTGACCATGAAACTTGGTGCCGTACCAGGATGCCGTTCCGGTCGCCCGATAATTGCGCCCATCACCAATCGGGTAATAAGTTTTGCCAAGCACGGTGTAGGGATTGGCCTTGAACGGGCCGTTGTGCGGCGTTGGCGTTGCGTCTGGAATGCTGGAGACGTCGACATCCCACCACGGTGCTCCGTCCTTGTGCGGCCGTGAGTAGTCACCCGGCCCGCTGATGCCTGCGCTTTTCGCGGGGGCCGGCGACGGTGTCGGCGCCGACGAACATCCGACTACCAGCACAGCGAAGGCCGCTACCGCCAGCAAACGAGCGGTCATTGCGCACCCCGCGCCTGGACCAGCTGCTCGGAGAGCTGATGGACTGCCATGGCGTACATGACGCTGCGGTTATAACGGGTGATGACATAGAAGTTGGGCAAGCCGACCCAGTACTCGTCGCCGTCGGCACCCTCCAGGCGAAAGGCCGTTACCGCAGTGTCGTCGGGCATCTTCGTTTCGGCCGGCCACTGCCAACCCAGCTCTCGCAATTCCGCGGCATTCTTCACTGGCTCAAGTCCTTCGGTCAGACCTTCGCCATGCCGCTCACCGTTGACCGTAGCCCGCGCTACAACTGGCGCGCCGGCGGTCCAACCATGCTGTTTGAAATAGTTGGCGGCGCTGCCAATGGCATCGACTGGGTTCTTCCAGATATCGATGCGACCGTCTGCATCGAAGTCCACCGCATAGGCGCGAAAGCTGCTCGGCATGAATTGCGGCAGCCCCATGGCACCGGCGTAGGAACCGGTCAGCGTGAGAGGGTCGACTTGCTCTTCACGGGCCAGCAAGAGGAACTCTTTGAGCTGTTGGCGGAAGAATGGCTGGCGCGGCGGGTAGTCGAAGCCCAGGGTCGACAAAGCATCTATGACCCGGTAGTTGCCCGTGTTGCGACCGTAGAAGGTTTCAACGCCGATGATGGCGACGATCACCTGTGCCGGCACACCGAATTCCTGCTCGGCGCGCGCCAGCGTCGCCTCATTCTCGCGCCAGAAGTCCACGCCTTGGGCAATCCGCGAATCGGTCATGAAGATCGGCCGATACTCTTTCCACGTTTTGACGCGCTCGGCCGGTCGGGAGATAGCATCGAGGATCACCTGCTTGCGCTCTGCCTGCGCCAGCACTTCGGCCACCTGCTCACTGGCAAACCCGTAATCCTGAGTCATCTCGCGCACGAAATCGGCGACCTTTTCGCCCTGATAATCTGCCGCAAAAACCGCCGGAGAGTTTCCGAACGCCGCGAAAAGACCCGCTCCGCAGAGCGCTCGTGTCAACCAGCCACGCCGTAATCGATCCAAGAAATTCACTCTAGTCAAACCTGTGCGATCCACTTGCGATGGGTGTGGATCGACATCAAAACCCCGAACCCTGATAGCAGGGTTACCAATGAAGTGCCACCAAAACTGATGAAGGGCAACGGCACCCCTACCACCGGCAACAGACCACTGACCATGCCGATGTTGATGAATACGTAAACGAAGAAGGTCATCGTCAGCGCACCGGCCAGCAACTTGCCAAACAGCGTTTGCGCCTGAACGGTGATGACCAGGCCACGCGCAATCAGCAGCAAGTACAGCAGCAGCAGAAGGCAGACGCCCACCAGGCCGAACTCTTCAGCCAGAACCGCAATGATAAAGTCCGTATGGCTTTCGGGCAAAAAATCCAGGTGTGACTGGGTACCCAGCAACCAACCCTTGCCAAACACGCCGCCTGAACCAATCGCGGCCTTCGACTGGATGATGTTCCAGCCGGTTCCCAGCGGGTCGCTTTCCGGATCGAGGAATGTATGTACGCGCTGTTTCTGGTATTTGTGCAGCACGAAATACCACATGGCCACCGCAATCGGCACCAGCGCCGCGATCGCGCTCATGATCCAGCGCCAGCGCAGCCCGGCGATGAACAGCACGAAAGCACCGGAGACCAGTACCAGCAACGAAGTGCCCAGGTCCGGCTGCTTGAGGATCAATACGAAGGGCGTGAGGATCAGGCCCAGACTGACCATGGTGTGCTTGATACCCGGCGGCAAGGCACGCGCGGACAGATACCAGGCGATGGTCATCGGCATGATGATCTTCATGAACTCGGACGGCTGGAAGCGAATAACCCCGGGGATATTGATCCAGCGGGTCGCCCCCATTGCGGTGTAACCGACGAACTCCACCGCCACCAGCAATGCGACGACCGCCAAATAGCCCGCCGGCACCCAGCGCGCCATGAATCTTGGTTCCAACTGTGCTATGACCAGCATGGCGCCCAGGCCGAAGCCGTAGGAAGTCGCCTGTTTGATCAGCAGATCAACATTCTTGCCGCCGGCGGAATAAAGGACGAACAGGCTTCCGGCCGCCAGCATCAGCAGCAACAGGAGCAGCACCCCGTCGATATGCATGCGCTGTAACAGTGACGCCCGGCGACGCATCACATCGGTAGTTGAAAGCGTGCGGTCAAATGTTCCGCTCACGGTTTGGGCCTCTCTGCCGTCAGGGGCGGGGCGTACTCGGCCTTCAACTCGCCCGCCTCGTTGAGTAGCCATGCATCCATGACCTGCTTGGCCACTGGCGCCGCGACGCCAGAGCCGGACTCGCCGTTCTCGACCATGACAGCCACCGCAATCTGCGGGTCATGCACAGGTGCGAAGGCGACAAACAAGGCGTGATCGCGATGGCGTTCAGCGAGTTTGCCGCTGTCGTACTTTTCGCCCTGTTTGATGGCCACGACCTGCGCCGTACCGCTCTTGCCGGCGATAAGGTAGGCGGCAGTGTCGCCCACTTTCTTTGCCGTGCCGCGGGCGCCGTGCAGCACCTTCACCATTCCATTGATGGAAGCGTCCCAGTAATCGGGGTCGCGGAGTTGAATGTCAGGCATCGGTTCCGGGTCGACAGGCATTTCGCCTTCGATGCTTTTCGCCAGGTGCGGTCTGATCCACTTGCCGTGAGTCGCCATCAACGCGGTCGCCTGGGCCAGCTGCAAGGGCGTGGTCTGCATGTAGCCCTGACCGATGCCGAGAATGACCGTCTCGCCCGGGTACCAGGCCTGCCGGTAACGGCCACGCTTCCAGTCTCGCGACGGCATCAGGCCGGCAGTTTCCTCGAACATGTCCAGCGCCACGCGCTGGCCAAGACCGAAGCGGCTCATGTAGTCATGCATGCGGTCGATGCCCATCTTGTGGGCGAGGTCATAAAAGTAGGTGTCGTTGGACCGCATGATCGCGGTTTCCAGATCCACCCAGCCGTCACCGCCGCGATTCCAGTTGCGGTACTTGTGCTTGACGTTGGGCAACTGAAAGAAGCCTGGGTCGAACACGCGACTGTTCTCGGTCACCACACCGGCATCCAGGCCAGCCACCGCCATCATCGGCTTGATCGTCGACCCCGGCGGGTAGAGCCCGCGCAGGACACGGTTGAACAACGGGCGATCTATGGAATCACGAAGCTCGCCATACGCCTTGAAACTGATTCCGGTAACGAACAAGTTGGGGTCGAAGCTCGGCTGGCTGACCATCGCCAGCACCTCGCCAGTCGACGGTTGCAGCGCGACGATGGCGCCGCGACGTCCGGCCAGCGCAGCCTCGGCCGCTTGCTGAAGTTCCAGATCGAGGGTCAGAGTGATGTCCTTGCCCGGTATCGGATCGGTGCGCTTGAGCACCCGCAGCACTCGCCCACGCGCGTTTGTCTCGACCTCCTCGTAGCCCACCTGGCCATGCAATGAGTCTTCATAGAAGCGCTCGATGCCCGTCTTGCCGATATGGTGAGTACCGCTGTAGTTGACCGGGTCGAGCTGCTTGAGCTCCGCCTCATTGATCCGGCCGACATATCCGACCGAATGAGCGAAGTGCTCACCCTCTGGGTAATGCCGCACCAGCTGGGCAGCGACCTCAACGCCCGGCAGACGGAACTGATCTACGGCAATGCGAGCAATCTGCTCCTCGGAGAGCTCGTACATGATCGGCACCGGCTCGAATGGCCGCCGCCCTTGCAGTACACGCTTCTCGAACAGCTCGCGCTCTTCACTGGACAGCTCCAGCACCTCAACCACGGTGTCCAGCGTCTTGCGCCAGTCTTCGGCGCGCTCACGCGTCACGGTCAGGCTGAAGCTCGGGCGATTGTCGGCAATGATCTTGCCGGCCCGATCGAAGATCAGGCCCCGATTGGGCGGAATGGGCTGCACATGAACGCGGTTGTTTTCCGAGAGCGTGGAGTGATGCTGGTATTGCACCACTTGCAGATAATACAGGCGCGCAATCAACACGCCGATCAGCAGCACCACTAACGCCCCGCCCACAAGCACGCGCTGACGCACGAGACGGGCGTCTTTTTCATGGTCCTTGAGGGGGATCGGCTGGGACATCTTCGGTTGGGCTGAACTACTTGTGGTAAGGGTGACCCGACAGCAATGTCCAGGCCCGATAGATTTGTTCGCCGATGAGAATACGAACCAGCGGGTGGGGCAACGTCAGCGGTGACAACGACCAGCGCTGCTCGCTGCGGGCGCACACCTCTGGGGCCAGACCCTCAGGCCCACCCACCATGAGATTGACGTTGCGCGCATCGAGCCGCCAACGCTCCAGCTCGCCAGCCAGCTGCTCGGTACTCCAGGGCCGACCCGTCACTTCAAGGGTGACGATGCGTTCCCCGGGTTGCACCTTCGCCAGCATGGCCTCGCCTTCCTGGCGAATCAACCGCGCCACGTCGGCATTCTTGCCGCGTGTGTTTAGCGATATTTCATGGAGCTCCAGAGGCAGCTCGGAGGGCAGACGCTTGGCATACTCGTGCCAACCGTCCTCCACCCAGCGCGGCATCTTCGAGCCCACCGCAATCAGCTTGATCCGCACGGATCGACTATTCCTGCTCGCCCGCGTGCTGCGCTCGGCTCTGTTCGGCGCCCTGCCAGAGGCGCTCAAGGTCATAGAACTGACGAATAGGCACTTGCATCACATGCACAACCACATCGCCCAGATCGAGCAACGCCCACTCACCGCCATCCAGGCCTTCGCTGCCCAGAGGGCGCACGCCCTGCTCCTTGACCTTCTCGAGCACATTCTCGGCCAGTGATTTCACGTGACGGCTGGAGGTGCCGCTGGCGATCACCATGAAGTCGGTAACGCTGGTCTTGCCACGGACATCGATGGTCGTGATGTCCGAGCCTTTCAGATCTTCCAGGGCGCTAACGGCCAGCTGGGCCAAAGAATCATTTTGCATAATGTGAAACAACCTCAGTTCGACGCCCGGTACAGTCCGTGCGCGTTGATATAAGCCAGTACGGCGTCCGGTACGAGAAAGCGTACAGACCGGCCGCTGGCCAGAAATTGACGAATACGTGTTGCCGACACCCCTAGCGGGGCCTGCCAGACGAAAGCAATTTGCCCACTGCTGCCGACAATGGTCAGCGGGTCATTCACACTGCGAGCCGCCAGCAAGTCCCGCAGCGCTTCCGGCGGTTCGCTGTCGGCATCCGGCCGTTGCATGACCAGAATATGGCAGTGATCGAGCAGCTCATCCCAGCGATGCCACGAAGGAAGTCCGCAAAACGCATCCCAACCCACAATGAGAAAAATCTGATCGTCATCGTTCAGCTCGGCACGCAAAGACTCCAGCGTATCGAGGGTGTAGGACGGTTTGTCACGCTCCAACTCGCGCGCATCGACGGTTAGCGGAGGCAAGTCCTGCACCGCTAGCCGAACCATGGTCAAGCGATCCTGCGCGGAGCTGTTCGGCGCCTCACGGTGCGGCGGACGAAAGTTGGGGACCAGGCGAACCTCATCAAGCCCAACCATCTCGGACACTTCCAGAGCGCCGCGCAAATGCCCGATATGCACCGGGTCAAAGGTGCCACCGAGAAGGCCGATGCGCCGAGGGGTGCCGGTCTCCCTCATCAACTACGCACGTGGCCGTCGCCGAATACCACGTACTTCTCACTGGTCAGGCCTTCCAGGCCGACCGGACCGCGGGCGTGCAGTTTATCGGTGGAAATGCCGATCTCAGCCCCCAGCCCGTACTCGAAGCCGTCGGCAAAACGAGTGGAGGCGTTGACCATCACCGAGGCCGAATCGATCTCAGTGATGAAGCGCCGAGCATCGGTGAAGTTTTCTGTGACGATCGCGTCGGTATGCTGCGAGCCGTAGCGGTTGATGTGCTGGATGGCTTCATCCAGAGAATCGACGATGCGAATCGACAGGATCGGCGCGTTGTATTCGGTGGACCAATCCTCTTCGCTGGCAGCCAACACGTGACTACCCAGAAGTTCGCGAGTCCGCGGGCAGCCACGCAGTTCAACGCCCTTTTCGCAATAGATTGCCGCCAGCGGTGGCAGCACTCGGGTAGCGATGGACGCGTGGACCAGAAGGGTTTCCATGGTGTTGCATGGCGCATAGCGCTGGGTCTTGGCGTTGTCGGCGATGCGGATGGCCTTGTCGACGTCGGCCGCCTGATCGATGAACACGTGGCAGATGCCGTCCAGATGCTTGATCACCGGCACCTTGGCGTCTCGGCTGATGCGCTCGATCAGCCCCTTGCCACCGCGTGGCACGATCACATCCACGTACTCCGGCATGGTGATCAACGCCCCAACGGCGGCGCGATCGGTGGTCTCGACAACCTGCACCGCCGCAGCTGGCAGCTCGGCCTCGGCCAGGCCCAGCTGAATGCAGCGAGCGATTGCCTGGTTCGAATGGATCGCTTCCGAGCCGCCTCGCAAAATCGTGGCGTTGCCTGACTTGAGACACAGGCTGGCCGCATCGATGGTCACATTGGGGCGCGACTCGTAGATGATGCCAACCACGCCTAGCGGCACGCGCATCTTGCCAACCTGAATGCCGGATGGCAGGTAGCGCATGTCGCGGATCTCACCGATGGGGTCAGGCAGGCTCGCGACCTGGCGCAGCCCCTCGATCATGTCGTCGATACGCGCCGGCGTCAGCGCCAGACGATCAAGCATCGCCTCGTCCAGACCATTGGCACGCCCGGCCTCGAGGTCCTCACGATTGGCACGAACCAGCTCCTCGCGCGCCGCATCAAGCGCGGTGGCAGCGGCCTGCAAGGCACGGTTCTTCTGCGCCGTGGTGGCACGCGCTAGCACGCGCGATGCCTCGCGCGCGGCGCGACCGAGGCGGGTCATGTAGTCGAGTACGGACTCGGTCATGGTCTGGCTGGCCTGACTGAAGGGAAAGCGGCTGATTATAGCCACCCACGCGCCTCACGCACAGCGGCGCCGGGCGAATGGCAGAAAAGCATCCGACTGCAGCTCACGCCACCACGTGCTCATGGCTACCCCAGCGGGTGGATACCCGCCGAGAGATCAGTCTCCGCTCGAGCTAATCACCAGCGCTATCATGCCCATGCGTTTGAAACCCGGGCGCCAGATGCCGGGTCGAAGCGTCTCGAACCAAGGAAAAAAGACCCATGCCGGAATGGCTCACCGCACTCTCCAGTTGGCTAGCTGAAAACCCTCAGTGGCTTGGCCTTAGCCTGTTTGTCGTCGCCTGTCTCGAATGCCTCGCCATCGTGGGGTTGCTGATGCCCGGCACGGTGCTGGTATTCGCCATCGCGGTAGTCGCCGGCAGCGGCGTACTCAGTCTCGGCGAGACATTGCTTTTGGGTTACGCCGGCGGACTGCTCGGCGATCTGCTGTCGTACGGGCTGGGACGACGCTACCACCAGAATATTCGCAGCATCCGCGGCCTGCGCGACCATCCGGAATGGCTGAATCGCGCCGAGGTGTACTTCGAGCGTTACGGCATCGCCAGCCTTCTTGTTGGACGCTTCATCGGCCCGCTGCGGCCCATGCTGCCGGTAACCGCTGGCATGCTCGATATGCCGTTCGGGCGTTTTCTCTTGGTCAGCCTGGTCGCCGCGGCCGGCTGGTCGATGGCTTATCTGCTGCCCGGCTGGGCAGCGGGAGCTGCCGTGCGACTGCCTTTACCGGAGGGTTTCTGGAGCGAGGCCGGCTTCGTCACCGCCGCGTTGCTCCTGCTCGTCGGCGGCGTAGTGCATGGCAGCCTGCATCAAATGCGCTGGGTCACGCCGCTTGCGGCTGGCCTCAGCGCCGCCGTTCTGATCGGCCTGTTTATCGGCTGGCCCTACCTGGTGGAATTCGATGAAGGGCTGATGACGGTCGTTCAGGGCGAGCGCAGCCCGATGTTCGACCGCTTCATGGTCGTAGTTACACGCGCCGGCGATTTTCAGACCCAATTGTGGGCCGCCGTATTGCTGAGCCTGTTGTTGATCATCACTAAACAGGTACGCGCGGCAGCTTTCGCCGTTCTCACGCTGCTGGGCACCGCACTGGCCAACGGCGCGCTTAAAGCCACATTCGGCAGGATCCGGCCGGAAATCCTGCTGGAACCTCTGCACAGTTACAGCTTCCCCAGCGGTCATAGCTCGGCAGCTTTTGCCTTCTTTCTCACGCTGGGCGTTCTCGCCGGTCGCGGACAGCCGCCGCGCCTGCGCCTGGCCTGGGTGCTACTGGGCGCACTGCCGGCCACCGCAATCGCGCTGTCGCGGGTCTACTTAGGGGTTCACTGGCCAACCGACGTTATCGCCGGCGCGGTGCTGGCGGCGAGTATTTGCGCCGCCAGCCTGACCCTTGTGCAATGGCGCGCCCCGATGACGGCCTTGTCGCCGAAAATATGGTGGCTGATCCTGCCGGCCACGCTGGGACTGATCGGGGCCTTTGCGATCTGGGCATTGCCAGGCGCCATGCTGCTGTATCGCTATCAGTAGCATCCAGCGACCGGGCGTCATTGCTATTCGGTCGAATCGCCTTGCAACTGCTCCAGCCAGCGCTGGATGGACTGCAACTGCAGTTCAGGATCGTCCAGCTGCAGCAAGTCGAGTTTCTGATCAGGCCGAAACGGCAACAGGTAAGCCAACTGGTGCGCCAGCGATCGCTGGCCCTGAGCGGCACTCCCCATCCCCAGCGCCTCGACCATCGGGTGGCGACCGAGCGCCTCCAGCAACAGCGCCAGCTCGAGATGCTCATCGTCCAAGGGCGGATCGCCGCCTTCATCGCGCCAGGTGACTTCGGCAACGGTCAGCTGATCGCGCTGCACTTCGGCCGACAGCACATCGAAGCGACGGCCGCCTTCGACGCGAATCCCCAGCAACCCATTAGGCCGCTGTTGCCAGTCTCGAATCAGCGCTTCACAACCGGTCAGGGCATATTCGGCCGGCGCCAGCCCCACCTCGCTACCCTCGATGAGGCGCACCACACCGAAGCCATGCCCGGCCTTCAGACAGCTGCTGACCATGTCCAGATAGCGCGCCTCAAAAAGCTGCAAATCGAGGGTGCACCCCGGAAACAACACGGTATCGAGCGGAAACAACGGTAGCTTCATTCAGCCTCCTTACGACAGCATCAGCACGGCCAAGGGCAGCAGCACCGCGGTCATCACACCCATCAGGCTCATCGCCAGCGCCGCAAAGGCGCCGCACTCGTCGCCCTCCTGCAGGGCCTGGGCGGTTCCCACCGCATGCGCGGTCAGACCCAGCGCCATGCCGCGGGCGGCAGGATGCTGAACGCCAAAGCGGCGCAACAGTTCCGGACCAATGATCGCACCGATGATGCCGGTGATCATCACGAAGACGGCTGCCAACGCCACCACGCCACCGATCTGCTCGGCCACCAGCATGGCGATAGGCGAGGTAACCGACTTGGGCGCTAGGGTCATGAGGATCATCTGGTCGGCACCAAAAGCCCAGGCCAGCGTCATACCCAGCGCCGTGGCGCCGATGCCAGCCAGTAGCAGGGTAAGCATAATTGGCCCGAACAGTTCGCGGATCCTGCGCAGATTCAGGTACAGCGGCACGGCAAGTGCCACCGTGGTTGGTCCGAGGAGCACGGTCAGCATCTGGGCGCTGTCGCGATACTCCTCATAACTCAAGCCACAAAGCACAAGCGTACCGATCACCACCACCATCGACACCAGTACTGGCTGCAGAAATACCCAGCGGGTTTTTTCGTAAGCCGCATAGGCCAACTGGAAAGCCGCCAAGGTGATGGCCACGCCAAACAAGGGGTGATGAATGACCGCCTCCCAGGCCGCCTGCCATTGCATGGCGTTCATGCGCGACCTGCCTTGCGTTGCTGACGGCGAATCAGCGTTTGCATCAGCCAGCCGGTAAACACCAGTGACACCACCAGCGAGAGCACCAGCACGCCAACGATGGCCCAGAAATCCTCGAGAATCGCCCCGGTGTAGGCCATCACGCCCACGGCGGGCGGCACCAGTAACAGGGGCAGATAACGCAACAGACTACTCGCAGCGACCTGCAGCGATTCGCTCGCCTGGCCGCGAGCCAACAACGCTATGAACAGCAACAGCAAGCCGATGATGGGCCCCGGCAACATCGGCAGCACCATTACGTTGAGCGCAGTGCCGAGCAATTGAAACAGCAACAGCCAGGTTAGTCCGCGTAGCAGCATGGAAGCCTCCAGAGCAAAGGAGCGCAATTATAAGCATCTCGCCACCGCGACACGCGGCGCAGCTTCCGATCAGCCTATGGCGCGCCATTCGCACCAACCATGCTTGGTTGATTCGCCCTCGGCTGCGTGCTGATCTAGCGTTGCGCCACACCCGAACAAAACAACAAACGCCGGAGGATATATGCCGCAAGTACCCGCAGCAGAACTCAAGGATTACATTGGCAAAGAGCTGGGCCGCTCCGAATGGTTCACCGTCGATCAGCAGCGAGTCGATCAGTTCGCCGACTGCACCGGTGATCACCAGTTCATCCACATCGACCCGGAAAAGGCCGCGCAGACACCGTTCGGCGGGACCATCGCCCACGGTTTCCTCTCGCTGTCGCTGCTGCCGATGTTGATGGACGAACTGATGATTCGCCCCGAAGGGACCAAGATGGGCGTCAACTACGGGCTCGACAGCCTGCGCTTTATCCAGCCGGTCAGAGTGGGCTCGCGGGTTCGCGTAGCAGCGACGCTGCTCGACGCTTACGAGAAGAACCCGGGCCAGTGGCTTCTGAAGTCGCGTGCCGTGATGGAAATCGAAGGCGTGGAGAAGCCTGCTTACATTGCCGAGACCCTGGCACTCTGCGTTGTCTGACCAAATGGGCGCAGTTGTCGCACCCCACTGAGTTTGCGGCATACTGCGGCGTCCCCCCCTCTGGATAGCCGCATGCGCCACCTCGCTCCAGTTCTGCTCGCCTGCTTTCTGACCGCTTGCGGTGATGGCGAACCGTTGCTGCCCGCCGACGCCGTGCTGCCCGATGGTGGCCGCTACCGGGGCGAGGTGATCGATGGGTTGTTGCAGGGCGAGGGGCGTATCGACTACCCCAACGGCAGCCATTACATCGGATCTTTCAAGGACGGGCAGTGGCATGGCCAAGGTGTCTGGCGGGGCGCTAATGGCGATCGCTACGAAGGCGCGTTCAAAGATGGTTTATTCGATGGCCAGGGGCGCTTCAGCTACGCCACTGGAGGCGTCTACGAAGGGCACTTTGAACAAGGAAGTCTCAACGGCAAGGGCCGCTACAACGAGCCTGGCCTGAGCTACGAAGGGGATTTCCGGGATGGCCTGTACCATGGCACTGGCAAGCTGCAGAAGGCAGAGGGCATCAGCTATGAAGGCGCGTTCATCAGCGGCCAGCCCGATGGCGAGGGCACCCGCAGCGACGCCAGCGGCGTATTCAGCGGCACCTTTACCGACGGCCGGCTCAGCGGCGACGGTCTGTACCGCGGCAACGACGGTGAGCATTACCTGGGCCAGTTCGAGGACGACCTCTTCCATGGCCAGGGCCGCTACGAAGACGCTGTCGGCAATGTCTGGAAAGGCGAGTTCAAAAACGGCGAACTCAGCGGCAGCGGTGAATATGTCGGCATGGACGGCACGCACTACGGCGGACACTTCAAGCGCTGGCAGTACCACGGCGAAGGTAACCTGCAGCAGCCTGGCGGTGACCGCTACAGTGGCCGTTTTCGCGAAGGCCAGTTCAATGGAGTCGGCACTCTCCTGCTCGCGGACGGCACTCAAAGGAGCGGCACCTGGCGAACCGGCCGCCTGAGTCAGAACACTCAAGGCAAGCGCCTCGCCGACCCGCTGGAACTAGGCCTGCTACGCCAGGGAGAGCTGCTGGCGGACGCCCTTGATGCGGTGCGGGCATCCACTCCGGCAGCTGAACTCTACAGTCTGACCCTTGCCGGCGATGGCCAGCAGAGCGTGTTTTTGCGCGAAGTCGACTATGTCGATGACTTCTTGGCCGAACGTTTCGCCGCCCGCGGCCAGATAAGCCTCGTCAACCACCGCGACCACCTTGCAGACCGGCCACTGGCGACGCGTGAAAACCTCAAGCGCGCGATTGCCCGACTGGCCGAGCGCAGCGGCCCGGAAGACCTGATCTTCATCTACCTGACCAGTCACGGCTCGGCCGACCACCAGCTGGTGCTGACCCAACCCCGACTGGCCCTGGACGATCTGCCCGCTGCGGACCTGGCGGCGCTGATGCAGCCACTCGCCGAACGCAACAAGATCCTAGTTATCTCAGCCTGCTATTCCGGCGGCTTCATCGAACCACTGAAGAGCCCCAATACGCTCATCATTACCGCAGCTCGCGCCGACCGAGTGTCCTTTGGCTGCTCCGAGGAAAGCGACTTCACCTACTTCGGCCGCGCCCTCTTCGCCGAGGCCTTGCAGGAAACTCCGGATATTGTGCAGGCATTCGCGCTGGCACAGGCGAAGGTTGCCGAACGGGAGCAAGCCGACCACTATCAAGCTTCGTAGCCGCAAATATGGGCGCCCGAGCAGGTTGTCGAACACTGGCGGACGCTGAGCATCCAGCAGCCAGTGCCATCTGACTGATCGTTACAGGAAGCCAAACCATGTATTTGACGCCACAGCGTATTTTGCTTGCCGGCGCCACCGGGCTAACCGGCGAGCACCTGCTCGACCGCCTGCTCAACGAACCCACCGTGGAGTGCGTGCTCGCCCCCAGCCGCAAGCAGCTGGCCGGGCATCCGCGGCTCGAGAACCCGATCGGGCCGCTGCAGGCGCTACTGCCGCAGCTGTCGGGTAGTATCGACACTGCGTTCTGCTGCCTGGGCAGCACGCTGAAGGACGCCGGAAGCCAGGAAGCGTTCCGCACCATCGATCATGATCTGGTTGTCGCCTTCGCTAAACGCTCCCGGGAACTGGGCGCACGGCATCTGCTGGTCGTCAGCTCACTGGGCGCCGACCCCGCCAGTTCGATTTTCTACTGCCGCGCCAAAGGCGAAATGGAGCAAGCGCTACGCGCCCAGGGCTGGCCGCAGCTGACCATCGTGCGACCTTCGCAGCTGCTGGGGCCGCGCATGCAAGTGCGTCCGGTCGAACGCCTTACCGCCCCGCTCTCTTATCTGCTGCCAGGCAAATACCGCGGCATCTCGGCCTGCACGCTGGCGCGCGCGCTCTGGCGCCTGGCGCTGGAAGAAGCCGAAGGCACGCGAGTGATCGAGTCGGACGAGCTACGCAAATTGGGGCGGTAACCGGCTACAGGCTGCGTCCATGCAAACGAAGCCCGTGACCAGCGTGTTTCTGCATAACCCACGCGGCAATGTGATCAGTACTTGATGAAGTGCTCGCGGTAATGGCGCAGCTCGGCAATCGACTCGCGGATGTCGTCCAGCGCCAGATGTGTGCCACCTTTCTTAAATCCAGCCAGCACTTCCGGTGCCCAGCGTGCCGCTAGCTCTTTGAGCGTCGAGACGTCCAGGTTGCGGTAGTGGAAGAAGGCTTCCAGGCGAGGCATGCGCCGGTAGAGAAAACGCCGATCCTGGCAGATGCTGTTGCCACAGATAGGCGACTTGCCCTTGGGCACCCACTGCTCGAGAAACGCCAGTGTCTGGGCTTCGGCTTCCTCGGTAGAGATCTGGCTGTCCCGCACCCGCTGAGTCAGGCCGGAGCCACCGTGCTGGCGCGTATTCCACTCGTCCATACCAGCGAGGGTTTCATCGCTCTGATGGATGGCGATGACCGGCCCTTCGGCCAGCACATTGAGCTGACTGTCGGTAACGATGGTTGCCATCTCGATGATGACGTCGTTGTCCGGATCCAGGCCGGTCATTTCCAGGTCGATCCAGATGAGATTCTGCGGGTTCTGCATGGTGAGCTCCTTGGCTTTGGCGCGCAGTTTAGCCGCTCGCGCAGTGGCCGTCAGGTTGTGGGGTTGCCGCGGGCCGCCAGATCAGCAGGCGTGAATGCCGCCAGTCATCGATGGCGAGGATTTCCTGTGGCTCAACGTCAGGCACCTGGAAACTGTTGCTGATCAACAGCGCGCCTGGGTTCATCTCCCCCTGGGCCTTATCCCACAGCGCCGGCATGGGTGCCGGCGAAAGAAAACAATAGACCACGTCGTAGCCAGCCAGCGGCTCGCGCCAGAAACTGCGGAAACGGACCCGGCAGTTGCGCTGGAACAGGCAGCGCAACCAGCACAACGCAAAAGTGAGCGGCGCCGTCTCGACACCGACGAAATGTGCCGACGGGTACCGCCGCGCCAGCCGCAACAGGGTGCCGCCGAGTCCACTGCCCAGATCGATAAAGCGGAACCCGTCAGGCAAAGCGGCTAGCCGACGCGCCAGGCACTGCTCGGCTGCCGAACCGGTGAGGTACAACGGTACCCTTTCCGTCAGGGCGTTCCAGTTCAACATCAGCAAGATCAGAAAGCCGAGCAGCAGCAACCAGGGCGGCAGCGCATAGCCCTGCAAAAGCACCAAACCCGGGACGAAGCCAAGATTGATTGGCAGCCACCAGCGTGACAATCCGAGGCGCTGACCGATCAATGCAGCAACCGCACCTTGCACACAGGCAGCCCCTAAAAGGCTGAGGTGCCAGCCAAGCAGTCGTGCCAGCGCAAGCAGCAACAGCCAACAGAGCAACAGCGACAGCAGTTGACTGAGCAGCGCCAGCAAGGCGGGATAACGGGTGATTGAGGAGACAGGCATGGGCGCTCGCCGCCAGCGGTAGAGACTGGCTAGTCTACCGGCCAGAAGCCCAGCAAAAACAGGCCCGCAGCGTGTTCTCACGGGCATGTTAGACTCGCCGTCTTTTCATACCTGGGCACCGTACGCAAATGGCCAAACGCCAACTCAACCGCCGGCAAAGCTGGCGCATCGAGAAGATCCAGGAAGAGCGCGCCACTCGCGCGGCGCGCCGTGAATCGCGCGCAGTGGAGGAACTCGAGGGCGGCGATCTCGGCCCGGAACAGACCGGCCTGGTCATCGCCCACTTCGGCGTGCAGGTCGAAGTCGAGGCTCAGGAAGGCGAGCACTGTGGTCAGGTCTTCCGCTGCCACCTGCGGGCAAACCTGCCAGCACTGGTGACCGGCGATCGAGTGGTCTGGCGGCCAGGTAACCAGGGCATCGGCGTCATCGTCGCGCAGCTGCCGCGCCAATCCGAACTCTGCCGACCCGACACGCGCGGCCAGCTCAAGCCAGTCGCCGCTAACGTCGACCTGATCGTTATCGTCTTCGCGCCGCTGCCCGAACCCCACGCCAATCTCATCGACCGCTACCTGATTGCCGCTGAGCACGCTGGTATCACGCCGCTGCTGCTGTTGAACAAGGCCGATCTGATCGATGCACAGAACGAAGTCGCGTTGAACTCGTTGCTAGGGGTTTATCGCCAGCTGGGCTATCCGCTGATGGAGGTTTCGGCACACGGGGGCGCAGGCATGGAGGCATTGCAGGAGCGCCTCGACGGGCATGTCAGCGTATTTGTCGGCCAGTCCGGGGTGGGCAAGTCGTCACTGGTCAACAGCCTGCTGCCCGGTGTCGACACCCGGGTGGGCGCGCTGTCAGAAATGACCGGCAAGGGCACGCACACCACCACGACCGCACGACTGTTTCATTTCCCTGGCGGTGGCGAGCTGATCGACTCTCCAGGCATCCGTGAATTCGGCCTGGGCCACGTAAGCCGCTTTGACGTCGAAGCTGGTTTCATCGAGTTCCAGGAGTTGCTGGGGCACTGTCGCTTCCGCGACTGCAAGCATGACCGCGAGCCAGGCTGCGCCCTGCTCAAGGCACTGGAGAAGGGCCAGATCCAGCCACAGCGCATGGCCAGCTACCGACATATCATCAGTGGCCTGACGGAAGCCGACTACTGACGAGCGCCAACCAAAAGCCGTTGAGATGCCTGGCTCAATTACCGCCGGGCTGGTCGAACTGCAGCACGCCGTCCTCGAAGATGTTCAGCCGCTCGCGCAACTGCGGCGCTTGCAGCGGGTCAGGTGGCGCAGCCGAGGGCGACGACGTATCGCCGGCGGATGCGGCCTCTGAGGTTGCACCTTTCTCGGTCGCATCCGACTGCTCTCCCTCGATATCGCGCTGCGCCTTCCTGGTCAGCACCAGAATATCGATGCGCCGATTGACGGGGTTCAGCGGGTTCTCTCGGTCGAACAAGGCCGAAGAGGCATAGCCCACCACCCGAGCAATCTGCTCATCCGGATAGCCACCGGCAACCAGCGTGCGCCGAGCCGCGTTGGCGCGCCCGGCCGACAGTTCCCAGTTACCGAATTCGCCGCGCCCGGAATAAGGCTTGGCATCGGTGTGGCCGCTGATGCTGATCTTGTTCGGCACCGCACGGATGGTGTCGGCCATGGCCAACAGAATATCCTCGAAGTACACCTGCAACTGGGCGCTGCCGAGGGCGAACATGGGACGGTTGGCCGCATCCATGATCTGGATACGCAAGCCGTCCTGGGTTATTTCAAAGAGAATCTGGTCCTTGAAGCGGGTCAGCTCCGGATTTTCGTCGACCTTGTTCTGCAGCTCCTGAAGCAGCAGATCTAGACGTTCACGATCCAACTGCTCGGCAAAGGTTTCCGCCTGCGCTGAATCCATCGCTGATTCGCTCTGGCCCTGGCTTTGGCTCTGCTGCATGGCAGGGTCGACGACATCATTGAGCGTACGGTCCGGCGCAGGTGTTGGCGTACCGCCCAGATCGATCACATGCGGACTGGCGCTTTCAGTGAAGCCAATCGGGTCCTGGAAATAGCCCGAAATTGCACGCTTTTGTTCGGGCGTGGCTGAGGACATCAGCCACATCACCAGAAAGAATGCCATCATGGCGGTCGCAAAGTCGGCGAAGGCAATCTTCCAGGCGCCACCGTGGTGGCCCGCGGCGACCTTCTTGACCCGCTTAACGATGATTGGTTGGGTATTGTCCATGATTGCGCTTAGCTACCACGCATCGCTTGTTCAAGCTCAGCGAAACTTGGACGGTGCGCCGGCAGCAGCACCTTGCGACCAAACTCCACCGCCAGCGTCGGCGGCATGCCGGACGCCGAAGCCACCAGGGTCGCCTTGATGCCCTCGTACAGATTCAGTTCTTCCTTGGCGTCGTGCTCAAGCGCCGCCGCCAGCGGGCCGAAGAAGCCGTAGGACGCCAGAATACCGAGGAAGGTACCTACCAGGGCCGTACCAACTTTCTCACCGATCTCCGCGTTGGTTGCCGAAGCGAGCACCGACATGGTGATCACGATACCCAGTACCGCAGCCACGATTCCCATCGCGGGCAAGCCGTCTGCAATCTTCGCCACGGCGTGAGACGGATGTTCAAGTTCTTCCTTGAGGCCGTTGAGCTCCATGTCGAACAGGCCTTCCAGCTCATGCGGGGCCATGTTGCCGGAGGACATGATGCGCAAGTAGTCACAGACGAAGGCTGTCATCCGTTCGTCCTTCAGGATCGCCGGGTACTTACTGAAAATCGGGCTGGCTGCTGGATCTTCCAGGTCGGCTTCGATCGCCATCATGCCCTCGCGGCGACTTTTATTAAGGATCTCGTAGAGCATCCCCAGCACTTCCAGGTAGTACTTGTGCGTAAAGCGGTTGCCAAACATCTGTAGCGATTTCTTGAACACGATCTTGGTCGTGCTGCCAGGGTTGGCCTGCAGAAAGCCGCCAAGTGCGGCACCACCGATGATCATTACCTCGAACGGGTGAATGAGCGCGGCGACTTTGCCGCCGGACAAAATGAAACCGCCAAGGACGCTGGCGATTACCACGATGATGCCGATTATTTTTGCCATAGGTAGGTACGTCTAAAACCTGATTTCAGGGCACCTGAAACAAGCCGTGCGACATCGCACGATCTCGATTGGGGTCAGGCGGAAGGGCAGATGAAAAGAATTGTTCTGGTTATCGGAACTTTTGCGCCAGACTAAAGGCCATCCCGATGAAATGCTAGTTCGGCGGCGCCATGACTACGACACCACTCCCCCGCACGCTTGAAGCCTGGCTCAAGACGTTGGACGCCGTTGTCCTGCCGGCGGCCGCCGGCCCCTATGCCCGTGTGCAACGGGCCTTGGGTGACAGCAGCCTTTCCATGCGCGAGATTTCGGACCTCATTCAGGAAAGCCCGGTCCTCGCACTTACCGTAATTCGCGAAGCCAACCGCAGCGCGGCATCGACCAGCAAACCGGCCGAAAGCCTTGAGGTTGCGCTGAGCCGCATCGGCTTGAAGCGCGCCGAAGCCCTGTTTGCAAAAGTGCCCGCCGCGCAGCCAACCGATATTCCAGCGCCATTGCGGCAGCTGATGTTGATCAGCAGCCACGCCAGCCAGCAGGCCAACGGGTTGTTCGCATCACGCCTCGCACGTCTCTGGCAGGAGATCCACTGGAGCAGTCTGCTGTTCCTGTCGCCGGCATGGGCATTGGTCGCCGCGCACCCGCAATTGCTGGAAAACTGGGAGCAGCGCGTGCTGGTCAAACGCGAGCCCGCTCGCCAGGTCGAGCAATCATTGCTCGGCGTCTCGTTGCTCGAACTCTGCATCGCCACCGCCGAGCATTGGGGGCTGCCCGGCTGGATTGCCCAAGGCTACCGGCTCCTCAACGAGCACCGGCGGATGCTGATCAAGGCACTGCACATCGCTCGCGACAATGAACACCCTTTGCACCAGCAACAAATGCTCGACGCCGACCCCGCGCTGCGCCGCTGGCTCACCTTGCCGAGCAACACCATTGTGCTCGCCAACGGCTTGGCGCTGTCGGCGCACCATAGCTGGAGCGGCATTCACAGTCTGCGCTGGCAGCGGCTCGCCGGGCTCTACCTTCAGGTCCCACTCGCCGAATTGCAGCAGATGGCGCATCAGCAGGCGGTGGCCAGCGCCCGCGCGATAGGCCCAACCGAACTGTGGCATCCGGCCCAGGGCCTGCTCTGGCCATGGGAAAGCGTATTCCAGGTGGGAAAAGCCGCGAAACTGCCAGACACCGAAACCCTAGCCCAATGGCGCGAGCATTGCCGCGAGCTGCTCAGCGTCCCCTGCCCATTCGACAATGTGCTGCAACTCACAGCGACGGCTAGCAAGGCACTGACGTGCGCGGGCATGGAACGCGTACTGTTGCTGCTGGTAGATCGCAAGCAACAGCGCCTGGTCGGCCAGCAAGCCAGCGGACTGCCGAGCGAGGCCACCCGACTGACGTTCGAACCTGAGCAAAGCCAGGTGTTGCGCAGACTGCTGGAAAAACCGGCGTTACTGCGGCTCAAGCCGGATAACCTCGCCCAATTCACCGCGCTGTTACCCGGCGCACTGAAAGCACTGTTTCCCAGCGAACATGTCCTGTTGCGCTCCGTCGGTCTGGACGATCGCGTGGTGATGCTGCTGGTGGTCGATCAGAACAACACGCCATTCAGCGAGATGGGGTTGCAGGCCTTCACCAAGACGACCCAATGCATCGAACGCGCCCTGGCGACGTTCAGCAAACGCGTCCGCTGATTTTTTCGCTAGACTGCCCCTTTCCGTCCGTTTGAGGCTTGCCGTGTCCGCCTTTTCCACCTTGCCGCTAGTCATCGAACCGGCCGATCTGGCCGAGCGCCTGAATGCACCCGAGCTGATTCTGGTCGACCTGACCAGCGCGGCCCGCTACGCCGAAGGACACTTGCCGGGCGCCCGCTTCGTCGACCCCAAGCAGACTCAGCTCGGTCAACCGCCGGCGCCGGGACATCTGCCCGGAAAGCCTCAGCTGGAAGCGCTGTTTGGCGCGCTAGGGCATCGTGCCGACGCCGTCTACGCGGTCTACGACGACGAAGGGGGTGGCTGGGCCGGCCGCTTCATCTGGCTGCTCGATGTTATCGGCCATCCCCACTACCACTATCTGAACGGCGGCCTGCACGCCTGGCTGGCAGAGCAGCGCCCCCTCTCGCAGGACAACCCTGCGGCTGCGGGCGGACCGATTCCACTGCAGCTCGACGAAGCCCCTAGCGCGACCCGTGAGTATCTCGAAAGCCGGCTCGGTGCTTCCGACCTGGTCATCTGGGATGCGCGCTCGCCAGAGGAATACCGCGGCGAGAAAGCACTCGCAGCACGCGCGGGGCACATCCCCGGCGCCGTCAACTTCGAGTGGACCGCCGCGATGGACCCTGCGCGCGCTATGCGCATCCGCGAAGGCATCGCTGAACAACTGGAAGCGCTCGGCATCACCGCCGACAAGGAAATTGTCACCCACTGCCAGACGCATCACCGCTCCGGCTTCACCTACCTGCTGGCCAAGGCCTTGGGCTATCCGCGGGTCAAGGGGTACCCTGGCTCCTGGGGCGAATGGGGCAACCTACCCGATACCCCGATCCAGCTATGAAAAGGTTATCCATGAAAGATCGCTTGTTTGTATTCATCCAGTATCTGCTGCCGCATCACCTGATTTCGCGCCTCGCCGGCTGCCTTGCCGAGTGCCGCCTGCCCTGGGTGAAAAACAGCTTCATCAAGGCCTTCATTCGTCATTTCGGCGTGCCGATGCACGAAGCACAGATCGAAGAGCCGACTGCTTTCGAACATTTCAATGCCTTCTTTACCCGCGCACTGAAAGACGGCGCTCGCCCGCTCGACCCGACCCCCGGCGCGATACTCAATCCCTGCGACGGCGCCATCAGCCAGCTCGGCAAGATTGAGCAAGGGCGTATTTTCCAGGCCAAGGGCCACAGCTACAGCGTGATGGAACTGCTTGGCGGCGACCACCAACGCGCCGCGCCCTTCATGGGTGGAGATTTCGCCACCGTCTACCTGTCGCCGAAGGACTACCATCGGGTGCATATGCCGCTGGCGGGCACTCTGAGGGAGATGGTTTACGTACCGGGCCGCATCTTCTCGGTGAATACCGTCACCGCTGAAGGGGTCCCGGAGTTGTTCGCTCGCAACGAGCGGGTGGTCTGCCTGTTCGATACCGAACACGGTCCGATGGCCATGGTGCTGGTGGGCGCAATGATCGTCGCCAGCATCGAGACCGTCTGGGCCGGACTGGTTACGCCGCCCAAACGTACGCTCAAGACTTTTCACTACGACGAAGCAGCGCGCGCGCCCATACATCTGGAGAAGGGCGCCGAAATGGGCCGCTTCAAGCTCGGCTCCACCGTTATTCTGTTGTTTGGAGCGGATCGGGTCGCCTGGTCCGAGCAGCTGTCGGCACTGACGCCGGTCCGCATGGGAGAAGGGCTTGGCCAAGCCAAGCCGGCAAGCGACATAGCGCTAACGCCATCGAATTCTCCGCAGATTTGACACCCGCCAATGGTCGGCTAGCGCTGGCGAATTGCTGCTGGTTCGCTATGATCAACTACAACGATTGCATATTGACATTACGGCGTGACAAGCCCGCGAAGCCCGCCATCGCCGTTGGTGGTACGCCTGCAGGCATGCCACGGAGTTTATCGCTTGGATAATCAGAGCCAGCCATTATTGTTGCGCGTGCCGACGCCGGATTGTCAGGAGTTATCCTTCTGCGAGCCCAGCGTGCGCGGCGTCAGACGCTGGCTTTCGGGTCTGCCCAAGGCGAACCTTGGAGAGACTGCGCGACAGCTGTATCAGGCCATGCGGGAGATCAATCAGCTACGCACGCCAGCGACGAACAGACTGCAGCTGCTCGAATTGCTGCGCCCAGAAATTCATTTCGTCTGCCGGGAACTGGAACGCTATTTCATCAACCAGCCCATCGTGCTCGGCGAGCGTCCGCGAAAGGTGGCTAGCCTCTGCCAGGCTCTGCACAACCCCCTCGCCATTGGTTACAAGCTGATCTCCGCCGAGCAGCCCCCCCAGACTGGACGTGACCGCCTGCAGCTGCTCACCATTGCTCTGCAGCGTGCTATCCGCAGCCTCAGCACCATGCTCGTGCGTTCTACACAGCTCTACAGCCCGACTCCCGAAGGCCTGTGGCTGGAACTGCATCAGCTGTACGCGATAGCCGTTACGCACGGCGTACACCGCACCATCGTTAATGACGACCTGTGCTACAGGGTCCCAGGCCTCAGCGCGGAACAGAGCTATATCGTTGCGCTGATGCTGGGCAGCGCGCGCTGCAACCAGATGCGCCAGCAAGGTATCGGTCAACTCGCGCAACTGCTCGAACCCTGGAGTGCCCTGGTGCATCTGCAGGCCGGGCTGGGCCCGACCAGCCTGTTCGGCGTATCCCCGCGTATCGATGGTCCACCGCGCTACAGATCGATGTATCCCGCCAGTGCCCGCGCCGATCTGCTCGGCATCGATCCACATGGTCTGGTCAAAGCCATCCAGTCACACCTGCAGTCGCCCGCAGAGGCCCCTGAGCACAAAGCCCTCGCTATCCCTGAAGGGCTGAATCCGGACCTGTTGCAACATCTGGTTGCCGCCTGGGGCGACATTTCCGAGCGCAGCTTTCAACGCGCCCCGACACAAGGCGCGATGACGCTGTGCATCGGCATGAGCGCATTGCACTACTACCTGGCAGATCAACGCCCCTTCGGCGAGCTGCTGAAACGTCCTGACGCGACTCGCTCCGCTGTATTCAAACTGAACAATGCCGCACCTGACGTCTGGTCCGTGGCGTTCGACGCCCAAGTCGTGGAGGAAGAGCGACTGCCCGAGGAGGACCATATTGAGTTCGTGCGCCCTGTTACCGCATCGACCAAGATGATTGAGGAAGGCGACGCCGCACAACCTGCAGCCGAGAACCTGTTTCCAACATTCGAAGTGCAACGGGTCGACCAGAGCCCTGGTGGTTACTGCCTGTCCTGGCCGGGCGAGGTCCCCGCGCAACTTCAGGCAGGCGAGCTGCTCGGCCTGCAGGACACCGCCAGCAAGACCTGGAGCGTCGCAGTGGTGCGCTGGGTCCGCCAAGTCCGCGGCAGCGGGCCGCAGATGGGGGTTGAGCTCATCGCGCCTCAGGCACAGCCCTGCGGGCTTCGTCTGCTACGCAAGACCGATCAGGGCAGCGAATACCTGCGCGCTCTGCTGTTACCGGAGATCAGCGTGATCTCGCGCCCGGCTACGCTGATCGTTCCGCGCCTGCCCTTTCAGGAAGGCCAGAAGGTGCAGATCAACCAGAACGGTGATGAGCACCGCGCAATGCTGTGTTGCCGGCAAGCGGGCACCAGCAGCTATAACCAGTTCGAGTATCAGTTGGTGGGCCTCACCGCTTCCGCTCAGGAGACGCCGATCACAGCGCGGGGCACCCAGGCGGCTTCACGGGGCGAAGATTTTGACTCGCTCTGGAACACGCTGTAGATTGCCGATCACCGTTTTTTAGCCTCCACGCCCCTTCTACGGCGCGTTCTAAAGCTGCAGCCATGGCCCCGCAAAAGAAAACCATCCGCCTGCTGATCCTCGAGGATTCGCAGAATGAAGCTGAGCGACTGGTCAGCCTGTTTCGTAACGCAGGCCAGGCGACGCGCGTTCATCGGCTGACGTCCAGCGAAGACCTGGCCGATGTGCTGCAGCAGACCTGGGATTTGCTGATCAATGCGCCGACCAGCACCAACCTCGATCCTAGCGAAGCTATCGGTGCGATCCGCAAGCAAGCCAAGGACATCCCGGTCATCCAACTGATCGACGGCAACGACAGCGACGCGATTACCGAAGCCCTTGCTCTGGGCGCACAGGGCGCGCTGCCACAAGGCGAGGACGAATGGCTGATTCTGGCAGCCAGCAGGGAACTGGCGAACCTCGAAGAGCGCCGCGCTCGCCGCTCCGCTGAACTGGCGCTACGCGAAGCCGAAAAGCGTTGCCAGCTGCTGCTCGAGAGCTCGGTGGATGCAATTGCCTATGTCCATGACGGCATGCATATCTACGCCAACCGCGCCTATCTCGAGCTGTTTGGCTACGAGGATGTGGAAGAGCTCGAAGGTATGCCGATGATTGACCTGATCGCATCCTGCGATCAGGTCGAGTTCAAAGGTTTTCTGAAGAACTATCAAAGTTTGCAGGGCAGCGCCGAACTGGTTTGCGGAGGCGTCCGCGCCGATGGCAGCAGCTTCAAAGCAAGCATGCATTTTTCGCCTGCCAGCTACGACGGCGAGCCCTGCATTCAGGTCGTCATTCGTGCAGAAAGCGACAATGCCGAACTGGAAAAGCTGCGCGAGATCAGCAGCCAGGATCTGGTCACTGGCCTTTACAACCGCAACCATTTCCTTGAGTCACTGGATGGCGCAGTTGAGCGCGCCGTAAACGCCGGAAAGAATTCCAGCCTCGCCTACATCCGCATTGATCGCTTCGCCAGCCTGCAGGCCGAGATCGGCCTTGGCGATTCGGATCGATTGCTGGCCGAACTGGCGCAACTGCTGCGTGGGCAGTTTCCGCAAAATGCCGAGCTGGCGCGCTTCGGTGATGATGCCTTCGCGGTCCTGATGGATGAGGCCACGCCAAAGCAGCTTGAACAGCCGCTGTCCGAATTGCTGCGGAAGGTCGAAGGACATCTTTTCGATGTCGGCGGCCGTACCGTTCAGACCAGTCTGAGTATCGGTGTCGCCGCCCTCGACGAACAGACCGCGAAAGCTAGGGACGTGATCGACCGCGCGCACCGCTGCGCCGAAGAGCTGACTGATGGCAACGCACTGAGAATCTACGACCCGGCACGGGAGCTGGCGGCTGCCGCAAGCCGCGGCAATGTCCTCGCGATGCTGCAGCAGGCGCTGGAAAAGAACAGCTTCCGCCTGCTGTTCCAACCGATCATCAGTCTGCGCGGGGATAGCCACGAACACTATGAGGTGCTGCTTCGCCTGCTCGATCCCGAAGGCGCAGAGGTGCCACCGGGCGAGTTCCTCGATGCGGCGAAAGAGGCAGGACTGGCCAGCAAGATCGATCGCTGGGTGCTGCTCAACTCAATCAAACTGCTCGCCGAACACCGCAACAAGGGCCACAGCACGCGATTGATGGTTCACCTGTCCGGCACCAGCCTGCAGGATCCGTCCCTGCTTAGCTGGCTGGGAGCGGCACTCAAGGCCTCAAGGCTGCCACCCGATGCACTGGTCTTCCAACTGGACGAAAACGACGCCGTCGCTTACCTGAGACAGGCCAAGGCGCTCACTCAGGGGCTTACAGGACTTGGTTGCCGCGTAGCGCTGAACCAGTTCGGCTGCGTGCTGAACCCACTCAATACACTGAAGCACCTTGACGCCGATTTTGTGAAGATCGATGGTTCCTATACTCAGGATCTGAGCCGTCAGGAGAATCAGGAAGCACTCAAGCAGCTCCTGGCGCAGCTGCATGAACAGGCCAAGCAGACCATTGTGCCCTTCGTAGACAGCGCCACCGTACTGGCCACGCTCTGGCAAGCGGGCGTTGGCTACATCCAAGGGCAATATCTGCAGGGCCCGAGCCAGTCGATGGACTACAACTTTTCTTCTGAAGAGGATTGAGCCAGCGGAACGGGCTCCCGGCGACCGCTCGTATCACTCCCGACCAAAGGGCCGGTCCGACCCACCGCGATCCCGCAGTAATTGACCTCTGTCAGGCTCCATTGCCAGGGTTGGACTAGTGTGTTCTGACCCAGCCTGCGAGGAAAGCATCATGACCATGATGAGAGCCGCCGCGTTCGTCGAACCCGGTCGAATCGAGCTTGTTGACAAACCCGTCCCCGACGTCGGACCCAACGAAGCCCTGGTCCGCATCACCACCACGACCATCTGCGGCACCGATGTACACATTCTCAAGGGTGAGTACCCCGTCGTCGCCGGCCTGACCATTGGTCACGAACCTGTGGGGATAATCGAGAAGCTCGGCAGCAATGTTCAAGGCTACCAGGAGGGTCAGCGCGTCATCGCCGGCGCGATCTGCCCTAACTTCTCTTCCTATGCCAGCCAGGACGGTCTTTCCTCTCAGGACGGCGGCTGCGCCTGCCACGGCTACAAGCCGATGGGCGGCTGGCGGTTCGGTAACACTATCGACGGCACCCAGGCCGAGTACGTACTGGTCCCGGACGCTCAGGGCAACCTGGCGCCGGTCCCAGACGGCCTCACCGACGAACAGGTGCTGATGTGTCCCGACATCATGTCTACCGGATTCGCTGGCGCCGAAGCAGCCAAGATCAAGATCGGCGACATAGTGGCCATCTTTGCTCAGGGACCGATCGGACTCTGCGCGACCGCCGGGGCACGCCTGCGGGGTGCCGGGATGATCATCGTTGTCGACGGTGTCGATGCACGCCTGGACATTGCACGGCAGATGGGCGCAGACGTGACATTGAATTTCAAGCAAACGGATGTAGTCGAGGAAATCCTCCGGCTCACCGGGGGCCGCGGCGTCGACGCCGCCATCGAAGCACTTGGCCAACAGTCGACGTTCGAGAGTGCCTTGCGCGTGCTCAAGCCTGGCGGCACGCTTTCTAGCCTGGGCGTGTATTCAGCCGACCTCACGATTCCACTTAGCGCCTTCCATGCCGGACTGGGCGACCACAAGATCGTGACCTCGCTGTGCCCGGGAGGGAAGGAGCGGATGCGGCGGTTGCTGAACGTGGTGGCCTCAGGGCGCGTAGACCTCGCTCCTTTGGTGACCCATCATTACGCCCTCGACGACATCACCAACGCCTATGAGCTCTTCGCCAATCAGCGCGACGGGGTGCTCAAGGTGGCGATAAAGCCGTAAGGCAAGCCTTAGCTGGAAGCTAAAGCCTTAACCGCTTAGCTTCCAGTTCACCTATTCCGTTCCTTCACGATCGCGGAAGCCAAGCAGGTAAAGAATCCCGTCCAAACCCAAGGTCGAGATAGCTTGCTTGGCCGACTGTTTGACCAGAGGCTTGGCTCGGAAGGCGACACCCAACCCCGCCAACCCAAGCATCGGCAGATCATTGGCACCGTCGCCGACGGCAATGGTCTGCTCCAGCCTCAGGCCCTCCCGCTCGGCAAGCTCGCGGAGCAGATCCGCCTTGCGCTGTGCATCGACAATAGGCTCCTGTGCTACACCGGTGAGCTTGCCATCGACTATCTCCAACTCGTTGGCATAGACGTAATCGATGCCCAGTCTGGCTTGCAGCTGTTTGGCAAAATAAGTGAACCCCCCCGACAGGATGGCCGTCTTGTAGCCGAGGCGCTTCAGCTCGGCGAAAAGCAGCTCGGCGCCTTCGGTGAGCCTGAGCTGGGCGCCCACCTCTGCTAATGCGCGCTCCTCTAAGCCTTCTAGCAATGCCAAGCGCTCCCGGAAACTCGCGCGAAAGTCCAACTCGCCGCGCATGGCACGTTCAGTGATTTCCGAAACCTGGTCACCAACGCCGGCCACCTTGGCCAACTCGTCAATGACTTCCGCCTCGATCAGTGTCGAGTCCATGTCGAACACCGCCAGCCGGCGATTGCGACGGAAAACCGAGTCGCGCTGAAAAGCGATATCGACGTTAAGCTCCTGCGCCACGCTGAGAAACTCGGCGCGCAACGCTGCGGTATCGGCAGGCTCGCCGCGAACCGAAAACTCGATGCAACCCTTGCCCAGCTCTTCCGGCATGTCCAGCGGTTGGCGACCGGAAAGACGGTCGATGTGATCGATGTTCAAGCCATACTTGGCGGTGATCGAACTGACGCGCTGCAACTGCTCGGCGGTCACCTTGCGGGTCAACAGGGTGACGATGTGCCGGGGCTTGCCCTGCCCGGCCACCCACTGCTGGTAGTCTGCCTCCGCAACGGGCGTGAAGCGCACCTGCTGATCATGTTTGTACCCCATGAACAGCACGTCCTTGAGGACAGAAGAGGCACGCTCGGTATCGGGTATTTCCACCAGAATGCCAAACGACAGGGTGTCGTGGATCACGGCCTGACCGATATCCAGGATATTCACACCACCTTGAGCGAGTACGCCGGTGATTGCCGCGGTCAGCCCGGGGCGGTCTTCCCCAGTGATGTTAATCAGGACGATTTCGCGCAAGGCGCAGCTCCTATGCAAAGAAGACCGGCATTCTATAACAGCAGGACTGCGCTAACGCTTCAGCACACCACCAGTTTTCAACATGCATCTGCACTCTGCCGGGTCTGCAATTCGTCTGCTTTGACTGAGTGACCTTTAGCCCCCACAGCGCTTTCCGTATACTGCGCGCCACTTTCCTCAAGAGTAGAGCCGCGCTCTGTGAACCGGCCCGCATCCGTCAAGCCCGACAATTTCTTCCTGCTGATCTATCGCGCATTGCGCCAGCGTCGTGTTCCGCTGGTTCTGCGGGTAGCCAGCCACACGCTGCTGCTGGTCGCGCTGGCCCTGATCATCTACGCCTGGGTCATGGGCATGCAATTCAAGCATGCAATGGAGCAGCAGGCCGATGCCCTGGGGCAAAGCCTGATCACCCAGACGGCCGCCTCGGCGACGGATCTGCTGGTGGCCAACGACATCCTTAGCCTCAATGTGCTACTGAGCAATCTGGTGAAGAACCCGCTGGTGGCGCATGCGGCGATCTACAGTGTGGACAACCGCGTGCTGGCGGAGTCGGGTGCCCGCCCGCAGCGAAGTCTGTTGGGCGACGAGGAAGGCCTCTACTCCACCCCCATCAGTTTCCAAGAGGTGATCGCCGGGCACTTGCGCATCAGCCTCGACATGCAGCAGTTCCAGCAACCAATGACCATCAGCCTGCAAAGCATGGGGTTGCTCAGCCTCATCCTGCTGGCGCTGACTCTTACGCTAAGCATGCGCCTGGGCCGGCAGCTCTCACTTCCCCTGATGCAGTTGCGCCTGTGGTTGCGCGACCCCGATGACCCGGCACCGGGCGCAGGTCGGCAAGATGAGATAGGCGAATTGGCGCGGCAGCTGCAGGCACGCCTGGTACCCGAGAAGCCGGAGCCGGAGATCGAGCTGGACGACAGCATGGAGGATCTCTATTCGGCGCATTTCGAGGTGCCAGTCGCAGTGCCGGTCAACGACTACGAACGTTCTGACACGGATCTTCGGAGCCATCTCGACGATGTGGCTGAAAGCCTGCCGACGGAAGATCAGGTTACGGACGACTCATTCGACGACGATTTCGATGACGACCCGCCCTTCGATGAGCCCAAGTCGCAGCCCGCGCCCTCCCCGGCAATGGTCACCCCCGCAGCGCCAGCCACGACTGGCAAAAGCGGCGTGCTGGCGATTCAGCTCGGAGCCCAGGAACAACTGCGCCGCTTACCTCGCGCACGGCTGACTGAGCTGCTGCAGCGCTACAGCGATTGCCTGCAACAGGCCTCGACGCTGTATCAGGCCGAGCTGCATACGCTCAACGACGGCAGCAGCCTGATGCTCTTCCACAGCCAGGACGACGAGCAGAACTACCTGACCCACGCGCTCTGCTGTGGCGAGCTGATGCGCGCGCTGGGCCACGCCCTGCAGATCGAGGTCGCCGATAGCGGCATCACGCTGCAGCTGCAGCTAGGGCTCACTCAAGGCGAAGGGCTTTATGACCTGAGCCAGGGTGATCTGCTGCTCAGCGAGCCGGCACAGGCCGCGCTGGCCATGTCGCAGCACAGCCGTAACCTGCTGCTGGTCGAACGCGGAATTGGCGAAGACAACCTGATTCGCCAGCGTGCTCGCATCCGCCCCATTGCAAGCCCGGAGGGCGCCTGCTGCGTCGAAAGGCTGCTCGAACCCTACCCCTCGCTACTGGAGCGCCAGCTCGCGCGCATGCACGAGCTGCGCAACCGCATCAGCTGACGCCAGCACTCGGCCGAAACATGGGAGTCGGCCATCGTGGCCATGACGTCAGTCGGAAAGGTTGAAAATCCGCAGAGCGTGATCAGCGCGCTCGCATCGCTGCGGAGCGGAGCGATTGCCGGACAGCTACTACAAGAGGCTGATGCCAGCTACGCCAGCGGAACTGTCCACGGCGTGGCGGGTACGACCCACCTACCGGGGATTGCCCGAACTGAGCGCAACGGTGCGTATAGACGTTTTGAGCGAGGGTCACCTGCTCAGAAGCGAAACACTTCCAGGTCAGTCCTGATGGGCTCCACTGCTGGGATTGCCGGAGCAGCCTCTGGCTTGTTCGGTGCTTTGCTGACGCTGTGTTTGGTTCGCGCCTTGGCCACCATCACTGGCTCCACCGCACTCGCCATCATCTCGCCAAGCCGCTGCAGGAGCAGACTTTGCGCGCGTACCTGATCGGTTGCGCTGCCCTGATGCTGCTCCTGCAACCGAACCAGACGACTGCTCTGGCGCTTGCCCTGCCCGTCCAGCACGCGCCATTGAGCTTCCAGCACAGCAGGATGCTGAGGGCCGGAGTCCAGGCGGGTAATCTCGAGTTCGATCTGTACTTCAGGGCTGAAGCCCTTACTGCCGGGACTCAGTTCCAGGCTCTGGGTCTTCAAGCGTGAGGCCAACTGGCGCAACAGCAACTGGCTGATGTCGCCTTGCAGGCTTCCTGCCCAGCGCGCCCGCTGGCCATCAGCGGCGAGGCTCCCATCCGGCAGCCGCTGCAGCAAGGCGTCGTGCTGCAGATAGTCTGCCAATTTTACCGGTCCCAACAGAACCGCTGCGCCATCCGCCGCTTGCCCCGGCATCTCCACAGCGCCGTTGTCGAGTCGATACATCGGCACGGGTTGGGTGACACACCCGGCCAGGCTGGCACAGGCAAGTAGCAAAACAGTTGTGAAGCGTTGCACGTTCATCTCTACCTTTGCACCGGGCTTGGGCGACGTCGCAAGGCGGCTACCTGTCGGCGCCACTGCAATCATTTACCGTCAGCCATCGCGCTGATTGTCTTTGGCCCTCGATGCAGCCGGCAATTGCAGCCACCGCATCGCAAACCGGCTAAATCGGAAGGCGGCTATCTTCCGCGAAACGTCAATCAGAAGCCAGCCTTCAGGACCTTTTCGACCCGGCAACTTATTCGACCAACAGCGCATCCACTCGCTGGAAGCCGCGCGGCAGCTTGTTGCCCCGCCGCCCGCGCTCGCCCTTGTAATGCTCCAGATCCTCGCTCTTCAGCGACAAGGTACGCTTGCCGGCCTGCAAGACCAGAGTCGACCCTTCCGGCAGCACGGCGAGATCCGTCAGATATTCTTCACGACTGGCGACCCGATCTCCCGGAATGCCGATGATTTTGTTGCCTTTGCCCTTGCCCAACTGCGGTAGATCACGAATCGGGAATACCAGCAGACGCCCCTCGGTCGTAACGGCCGCCAACCAGTCCTGGTCACGGCTTTTCAGCGGCCGAGGCGCGACGACTCGCGCGCCGGCCGGCAACGACAGCAATGCTTTGCCGGCCTTGTTCTTGGCCTGCAGATCTTCGCCTTTGACCACAAAGCCATAACCGGCATCCGAAGCGATCACATACAGCGACTCATCGTCGGGCAGCAAGACGCACTCGAAACCGGCACCAGGAGGTGGCGTCAGACGGCCTGTGAGCGGCTCGCCCTGGCCGCGCGCCGAGGGCAGCGAGTGGGCCGCCAGCGAATAGCTGCGCCCGGCCGAATCGATAAACACGGCGTATTGATTAGAGCGACCCGCAGCGGCCGCCCTGAAGCCGTCGCCGGCCTTGTAGGACAGCCCGGTGGCGTCGATGTCATGGCCCTTGGCGCAGCGCGCCCAGCCCTTCTCGGAAATCACCACGGTGACCGGCTCGGAAGGCAGCAACTCGTTTTCCGATAGCGCGCGGGCTTCGGCGCGCGCAACGATCGGCGAACGGCGGTCGTCGCCGTAGGTCTCGGCGTCGGCGATCAGCTCCTTGCGTACCAGCTTCTTCAGCTTGGCATCGCTGCCGAGCAGCGCCAGCAACTTTTCCCGCTCTTTAGCCAGCTCATCCTGCTCGCCGCGGATCTTCATTTCCTCCAGCCGCGCCAACTGGCGCAAACGGGTGTCAAGAATGTAATCAGCCTGTAGCTCGGACAGCTCGAAGCGCGCCATCAACACAGGCTTGGGCTGATCCTCGGTACGGATGATATGGATCACCTCGTCGAGGTTGAGAAAGGCGACCAGCAAACCTTCCAACAGGTGCAGGCGCCGCTCGACCTTGTCCAAGCGGAACTGCAGGCGCCGCCGGACGGTGCCGATGCGGTAGGTCAGCCACTCGCTGAGCAGCACCTGGAGGTTCTTCACCTGCGGTCGACCATCAAGGCCGATAACGTTGGTGTTGACCCGGTAACTCGACTCCAGCTCAGTGGTGGCGAACAGGTGCTGCATCAGCTCGTCGGCGTCTACCCGGTTGGATCGTGGAATGATGACGATCCGGCACGGGTTCTCGTGATCCGATTCGTCACGAAGATCAGCGACCATCGGCAGCTTCTTCGCTTGCATCTGCGCGGCGATCTGCTCCAGCACCTTGGAGCCGGAGACCTGATGCGGCAGCGAGGTGACCACAATATCGCCGTCCTCGACGCGATACACCGCGCGCATGCGCACCGAGCCTCGCCCGGTTTCGTAAATCTTCAGCAGATCGGCGCGCGGTGTTACGATTTCCGCCTCGGTCGGGTAGTCCGGACCCTGCACATGTTCACAGAGCTGTTCGACGGTGGTTTTCGGGTCGTCCAGCAAACGCACGCACGCGGCGGCGACTTCGCGCAGATTGTGCGGCGGCACGTCGGTCGCCATGCCGACCGCGATCCCCGTAGTGCCATTGAGCAGCAGGTTAGGCAGGCGCGCGGGCAGGGTCGCTGGCTCGTCGAGGGTGCCGTCGAAGTTGGGCACCCAATCGACGGTCCCCTGCCCCAGCTCGGACAGCAACACTTCGGAGTAGCGCGACAGCCGTGCTTCGGTGTAACGCATGGCCGCGAAGGATTTTGGATCGTCCGGTGCGCCCCAGTTACCCTGGCCGTCGACCAGCGTGTAGCGGTAGCTGAACGGCTGAGCCATCAGCACCATGGCTTCATAACAGGCCGAATCACCGTGGGGATGAAACTTGCCGAGCACATCACCCACCGTCCGCGCCGACTTCTTGTGCTTCGAATCGGCGTTCAGTCCCAGTTCGCTCATCGCATAGATGATGCGCCGCTGCACGGGCTTGAGCCCGTCGCCGATATGCGGCAGTGCGCGATCCATGATCACGTACATCGAATAATTCAGGTAGGCCTGCTCGGTGAAGTCGGCAAGGGAGCGACGCTCCACGCCGTCCAGGCTCAGGTCGATAGTTTCGCTCATGGTCGATCCGTGGCGTGTTGGCGCAGCACCAGAGTGCCGGCGCGCTGGGTGAATTCGAGTTGTTTCAGGGCGCTCATACCAAGCAGGATCTGCTCACCGCCAAAGCCGGGCGCCACGATGGCACGTACGTCGTGCAGCAGAATGTCGCCAAGGGCGAGACTGTCCAGTACGGTCCGGTAACCGGTGGTCTGCCCGTTGGCGGTGTGCAGCATTACCGGAGCGCCGCGGGACAGGCCAAGGCGATCACCCAGCTTGGCGGGAATTGCGACATCTGTAGCGCCGGTGTCCAGCAGAAAGGTCACTGTCTCGCCATTGATTTGGCCATCGGCCACGAAATGCCCCTGGGGGTTGCTGTCCAGATGCACCTCTATCTGCTCGCCCTGGATGACCGACACCGGTTCGCGATTGGGGTTGAAGCGGCTCTGTTCCCAGTCCGAAAAAAACCGCGTGGCCAACAGCAACCCAGCCCCCCAGGCCAGGACCAGCATGATGCGCCCGGCGCGACGCCCGGCAGGCTGACTCACTGCTTGGCACCCCAACCGCCCTTGGGCGCAGCAAAGCGCCAGACGACAGGACGCTTCTCGCCGTCGGCACGCGTAAGCTCATTGTTGTCGAGCCCGATCCAGGCGCCTTCCGCGTCGACCCAGAGGGCTTCGGCATTGCCGAATGGGGTGTCGTAACGGCGCGACTCAGCCATTGCCGTGTCGGCATAGGACCAGCATGCCTCGCGGTGCCCATTCTCCACGTTCCGCCGACAGACCCGGTGCGTCACCGGTTCGAGGGTAAACAGTTTCCCATTGTGAAACGTGAGCCCTGAAAAGCGCCGCGGCTGGGTGTCGTCGCCCATCTCGGGGGGCGTTGAATCGCGCCCGCCGCCGACCAGCAATACACAGCCGCCGGTACAGCGCCAGCTGTTCTGCGTTCGATGCGTCACCATCAGACCTCGGCGACTGTGCTCTGCGGCCAGCCACAGACGATCGGCGCCCGGATCTACCGCTAAGCCTTCGAACATGGCGTTGAACTTGAGCAGCATCCCGCTGGCCCGCGCCTGACGCACCACCGCACCCGGCAAATTGAGCCACTCAGCCGTGCCCGCTGGATTCACCCGCAGCACAGCGGCATACGCTTCGCTGACCAGGTAACGATTGCCCAAGCTGTCGCAGCTCAAGCCTTCGAAATCCATTTCACCACCGCGCAGCATGCCGGTGAACACGGAGCGCATGCGCACGCCCCAGGACAACCCGGTATTCGGCACCGGCGGCAACTCGAAGCGCTCGGCCTCGGCCTGCCAGACGGTATCGCTGGCATCCAGGCGGTACAGGACATTGTCCTCTCGGTCCGATACTGCCCAGAGTGCATCACCGCACCAGGCCAGCCCGGACAGATTGCCTGCGGCGATCCCCTCGACGGGATGCTCGCTGAGCATGGTCAGTTCGGGCGCGGCCGTTGCCGAGTACGGCACCGCTAGCACGCCCAGCAGCGCCACCCAACGCAGGTTCAAAGCAGCACCTCCGCGAGGTTGCCCTTGGATTCCAGCCAGCTCTTGCGATCACCGGCGCGCTTCTTGGCCAACAGCATGTCCATGATTTCGCGCGTGCCGTCGAAGTCATCCAGGGTCAACTGCACCAGCCGGCGCGTATTCGGGTCCATGGTGGTCTCGCGCAGCTGAGGCGGGTTCATTTCGCCCAAACCTTTGAAGCGCGTGACCTGCGGCTTGCCACGGCGCTTCTCAGCCAGCAGGCGATCGAGGATGCCGTCACGCTCGGCTTCGTCGAGCGCATAAAAGATGTCCTTGCCCAGGTCGATGCGGTACAGCGGCGGCATGGCCACATAGACATGACCGGCATCCACCAGCGGGCGGAAGTGACGAACGAACAGCGCGCAGAGCAGGGTTGCGATGTGCAGGCCATCCGAGTCAGCGTCAGCGAGGATACATATCTTGCCGTAGCGCAGCTGGGTAATATCCGCCGCGCCGGGATCGACGCCGATGGCCACGGCGATGTCGTGCACCTCCTGGCTGGCCAGCACCTCGCCGCCGTCGACTTCCCAGGTATTCAGGATCTTGCCGCGTAACGGCATGATTGCCTGAAACTCCTTGTCGCGCGCCTGCTTGGCGGAACCGCCCGCGGAATCGCCCTCAACCAGAAACAACTCGGAGCGCGCCGGATCCTGCCCCGCGCAGTCGGCCAGCTTGCCGGGCAGCGCAGGGCCTTGGGTGACGCGCTTGCGCTCGACCTTCTTGCTCGCTTTAAGCCGGCGCCCGGCGTTGCTGATGGCCAGTTCGGCGAGCTGCAAGCCCAGCTCAGGGTGGGCATTGAGCCACAGACTGAAAGCATCCTTGACCACCCCGGAGACGAACGCGGCCGACTCCCGCGAAGACAGACGCTCCTTGGTCTGACCGGAGAACTGCGGCTCCTGCATCTTTGTCGAGAGCACGAATGCGATCCGCTCCCAGACGTCTTCCGGCGCAAGTTTGACGCCTCGTGGCAGAAGATTGCGGAACTCGCAGAATTCCCGCATGGCATCCAGCAACCCCTGACGCAGGCCGTTGACGTGGGTGCCGCCCTGCGCAGTGGGGATCAGGTTGACATAGCTTTCCTGGACACTGTCACCGCCTTCCGGCAGCCAAAGAAGTGCCCAATCAACCGCCTCCTTGCTGCCGGCCAAGCTGCCGCAGAACGGCTCGTCGGGTAGACGAGCAAACTCGCTGACGGCGTCGACCAGATACGAGCGCAGACCGTCCTCGTAATGCCATTCGGTCTTCTCCCCGGTGTTCTTGTCCTCGAAGCTGACATTCAAGCCGGGGCAAAGCACCGCTTTAGCCTTGAGCACATGCTTGAGTCGACTGATCGAGAATTTCGGGCTATCGAAGTACTTCGGATCGGCCCAAAAGTGCACGCTGGTACCCGTATTGCGCTTACCGACCGTCCCGATGATGTCCAGCTCGCTGGCCTTGAAACCGTCGGCGAACGCCATGCGGTATTCGTTGCTCTCACGCTTGACCGTCACTTCCACACGGGTCGACAACGCGTTGACCACGGAAATGCCAACCCCGTGAAGACCACCGGAAAACTGGTAGTTCTTGTTCGAGAATTTGCCGCCGGCGTGCAGCTTGGTGAGGATCAGCTCGACGCCTGAAACCCCCTCCTCCGGATGGATGTCCACCGGCATGCCGCGACCATCGTCGATCACCTGAAGGGAATTATCCTGATGCAAGATGACCTGGACCGAGCTGGCGTGCCCCGCCAACGCTTCGTCGACACTGTTGTCGATGACTTCCTGGGCGAGGTGGTTGGGCCGCGAGGTGTCGGTGTACATGCCTGGTCGCTTGCGCACCGGATCCAGGCCGGAGAGGACTTCAATGGCTTCGGCGGTATAAGACATGTGCGTCTCGTGATGTCCTTATAAATCGGAAAAATCGACGTCTGCAAACAGGGCCGGATCGAAGCCGGCAAACGCCAGCAAGGCAGGAAGCCGCTCGGCAAACCCCTGGAAACCATGATCACCACCAGCCTGGATGCGCACCGCACAGCCCCTGTAGTAATCAGCCGCATGGCGGTAATCCAGCGTTTCGTCACCTGTCTGCAACCAGACCTGGTAGCGCTCGGCATCTTGCGGCGATGGCACCTCCAGCTCGGCTAGTGCGGTGACATGGTCTTCGGTCAGATCCCAGACCTCGCCGCTGTAGAGGTTGGTTTGGGGGCCGAGATAACCATCGAAACGGCAATGAGGCGTAACGGCCGGATTGATCAGCAAGGCCTTGAGGCCGTGTCGTTCGGCGAGATGCGTTGCATAGTATCCGCCGAGGGAGCTGCCGACCAGCAGCGGCCGCCCCAGCTCTGCAATCGCCGTCTCAAGCTGCGCAATGGCCTGTCGTGGATGATGATGCAACGCCGGCACCTGCAGCGAGTCAGTCCGGTCCAGCCGACACAGCGCTGCTGTCAGCTGGCTGGCCTTATGCGACAACGGTGAGCTGTTGAGGCCATGCATATAGAGAATGGTGGGCTGTTCGCGAGGCATGCTGATTCGCTGGGCTGACAAAGGATGGGAAGGCTACAAGGCGAGGCGCGCACGCTGCAAGCCGCCAGGGAAGCCCGAGACCAACCCGTGCGGGAATGCGTCAGCTACAAACGCCTTCACAGACCTGCGAAGATCAATACCCTTTGACGCAGTAATCGACTATGAAATCGATGCCGACCACTCGAGAAACACCGGTATCGAGTGAGCCGTCAGCGTACAGCCGCAACCAGCGGTAGCCGGGCGCAAGCGTATCGACTTGGAAGTCCTCGCTGCCGGGCGCGAACTGCACGCCGGTAGATGGGGTGGCTAACAGGCGAACACCACGACGCTCGCTATCGAACGCCTGATGAATGTGCCCCCAGAGCAGCGCCTTGACGCAGCTAAAACGGTCAAGCACCTCGAATAGCGCCTCTCGGTTGTGCAGCCCGATACTGTCCATCCAGCGGCTGCCAATCGAAACGGGGTGATGATGCAGGCAGACCAGGTGAGGTCGGTCCGGTGCCTGCTGCAGGGTCCGCTCCAGCAAGGCCAATTGCTC
>JAKUTK010000044.1 GCA_022448005.1 Pseudomonas sp. | reverse complement strand
GCACGTCGAGTGATCGAGCTGCTGGCCTGAGCCTCGCTTTGCGCTGATTTTTTCTGCTCAGAAAGCAAACGCCCCGAGCCAGTCGGGGCGTTGCTGATTATACCGCTGCGCTTGCGAGCTGTTTTAACACAGTCTGCAGGAGCGGTTTTTTGTTTCTGGGACAGTATCCGTCTGATCTGACCGAGCCGGTCCGGCGGGTGGGCTTCAGCCCAACGAAGCCTCTTCGCTAGCTCGGATGGTGACCGAAGCTATCTCGGCCAATGATGTCTCTGGTTATCGCTCCGGCGTAGTCTTCGAAGGCAAAACTGACCTGCAGATAGCGGTGAAGCCTCTGTCACCCTGCTGCCCGACGCTCCATGCGGCGACGCAAACAGGCTAAAATCCTGCGCAGAACATCCACTTAAGGCCGGCCGGCGCGCTGCTTCTGCGCTCGGTACGGCCTGCAGCTATGGCCCCTATACCATGACGTCCGCCCAGACCGCCGCAGAACGCATCGCCGAGCTGCGCAGCGAAATCGACGCCCACAATTATCGTTATTACGTGCTCGACGAGCCCAGCGTTCCTGACGCCGAATACGACCGTCTGTTCAATGCGCTCAAAACGCTAGAGGCCGAGCATCCCGAGCTGGTGAGCCCGGATTCACCCACTCAGCGTGTTGGTGGCGCGGCGCTGGCAGCCTTCGGCCAGGTCCGCCATGAATTGCCGATGCTGAGCCTGGGTAACGCCTTCGAAGAGCAAGACCTGATCGACTTCGACCGCCGCGCTCGCGAAGGCTTGGACCTGCCGGCAGGCGATCTTTTCGGCGACGGCGTCGAGCTGGAGTACAGCTGCGAGCCGAAGCTCGACGGTCTGGCGGTAAGTCTGCTCTACGAAAACGGCCAATTGGTGCGCGGCGCCACGCGTGGCGACGGCAGCACTGGGGAAGACATCAGTACCAACGTCCGTACCGTGCGCAATATTCCGCTGAAGCTCCACGGCGACGGCTGGCCCGCGGTGTTGGAAGTCCGTGGCGAGATCTACATGCCCAAAGCAGGCTTCGAGGCCTTGAATGCGCGTCAACTGGAGGCGGGTAACAAGCCGTTTGCCAACCCGCGAAACGCCGCCGCGGGCAGCCTGCGCCAGCTGGATTCGAAGATAACAGCGAGCCGGCCTCTGGAGCTCTGCGCCTATGGCATCGGCCGCAGCGACGGTGATTTGCCTGATACCCATATCGGCATCCTCGAGGCGCTCAAGGGCTGGGGCTTGCCGATCAGCCGAGAGCTCAAGTTGGCCAAAGGCGTGCAGCAATGCCGTGACTACTACCAGGCCATCGGCGAGAAGCGCGACGCGCTGCCTTATGAGATTGACGGCGTAGTGTTCAAAGTCAACTCGACTGCGCAACAGCGCGAGCTAGGGTTTCGCGCACGCGAACCGCGTTGGGCGATCGCTCATAAGTTCCCGGCGCGCGAGGAAGTGACCGAACTGCTCGATGTGGAATTCCAGGTTGGCCGCACCGGCGCTATCACCCCGGTTGCGCGTCTGCAGCCGGTTCAGGTTGCTGGCGTGACGGTGTCCAATGCAACGCTGCACAACATGGATGAGGTCGCTCGGCTGGGCGTGATGATCGGCGATACGGTGATCGTGCGTCGCGCCGGTGACGTCATCCCGCAGATCCTCGGGATCATTCCGGAGCGCCGACCCGAGCATGCCCGTGCCGTTCATGTGCCGGAGCAGTGTCCGGTTTGCGGCTCGGCCGTCGAGCGCACCCAGCTGATCAAACGCAGCAAAGGGCGCGAGTCGGTGACGGAAGGTTCGATCTATCGCTGCGTTGGTCGTCTGGCCTGTCAGGCGCAGCTCAAGCAGGCGATCATCCATTTCGTTTCGCGCCGGGCGATGGACATCGATGGCCTGGGTGACAAGATTGTAGAGCAGCTGGTCGATGCCGGGTTGGTCCGGTCCCCAGCAGATCTCTATTGCCTGAACTTCGAACAGGTGCTGGCACTTGAAGGCTTCGCCGAAGTGTCGAGTCGCAACCTGCTCAACGCCATCGACGCCAGCCGCACGCCGTCCCTGGCGCGCTTCGTCTTTGCCCTGGGCATCCCTGATGTTGGCGAAGGCACGGCGAAACTGCTGGCGCGTGCCCTGGGTTCGCTGGACCGCATCAGTCGTGCCCTGCCCGATGTGTTGGTTTACCTGCCCGATATCGGCCTGGAAGTCGCCCACGAAATTCATAGCTTCTTCGACGATGAACACAACCAATCGGTCATCGAGCAGTTGCGCTCGCGTGGTATTGAGCTGCAGGAGGAGGGGGGTGTGCATCCTGACTTTGCTGCCTGTGCGACGCTGGCAGGCTTGCTCGATCGGCTGAACATCCCGTTTATCGCCGCCACCGGTGCCCAGCGTCTTGCTGATCGTTTCGGCAGCCTGACCGGCATCATCGAAGCCGACTGGCTGGACCTGCGTCAGGTTGAACGTCTCAACGAAAAGGCGGCGCGAGCGCTGCGCGACTACTTCGATGATCCGGCAAACGCCGCGCGAGCTCGCGCCATCGAGGACCAGCTGAAGGAATTCGGCATGCATTGGGAGAGTGAGCGCAAGACTGCGGAGGGTTTGCCGCTGGCCGGCCAGACCTGGGTGCTGACGGGCACGCTGGAAAGTATGAGCCGCGACGATGCAAAGGCAAGACTGGAAGCGCTGGGCGCTAAGGTTTCAGGCTCAGTCTCGGCCAAGACCAGTGTCGTAGTGGCCGGGCCGGGTGCCGGCTCCAAACTGGCAAAGGCCAACGAACTGGGATTGGAAGTGGATGACGAGGAGGCCTTTCTGAAACGCCTCGCCAGCCTGGAAGGTTAACCGTGATAGGGGGCCAGCTGCATAAGGAATGACCGATCAGGCGGCCATCGCAATGATGGTCGCCTGTTTTTCAAGCGGGGAGGCGTTCACTAAGCTCACAAGCGTGGTGCACGCTGGCTACCTGAGCGGACTCGGCTACCGCTTTGGCTCGGGCTTCAGCGGCCGCGGTATTCGCAGCCACTGCTGCAGGTTTCATGGATACGTATCCGCGACAGCTCCGGCAACAACGGCTTCAGCTCATTCCAGATCCATACGGCGATGTTTTCGCTGGTCGGATTCTCAAGGCCGGGCAGATCGTTCAGATAGTTATGGTCGAGTCGTTCATAGACAGGCTTGAAGATCTGCTTGATCTCGCTGAAGTCCCGGATCCAGCCGGTATTGACGTTCACCTCGCCTTCAAGGTAGATCGCAACTCGAAACGAGTGCCCGTGTAAACGGCCGCACTTATGCCCTTCGGGAACATGGGGCAAGCGATGGGCGGACTCGAAAGTAAACTCTTTGAATATTTCCACGGGTCGATCCGGTAAGGCGAAAGGCCGCATTCTACCGGTTTGCATTCAGCTGTCGCCGTTGGGCAGGCAGCTACCAGACGCAACCGCCTCACTGCATATGCAGCGCTTTTGACACTCCCTCGGGCTTGCGGCACAGTGCCCGGCTTTTTATCGGCGTTCGCCGCTTTCGGGGAGTTGAAATGAATGCAGTGGTAGCGGCAGTCGGCATCATGCTGATTCTTAGCCTGTGCAGGGTTCACGTGGTAGTGGCACTGATTGCCGGCGCGCTTGCCGGCGGCGTTCTGGGCGGATTGGGACTGGACGGCAGCCTTGCAGCTTTTAACAAAGGGCTGGGCGGTGGCGCGACGGTAGCGCTTTCCTACGCCTTGCTGGGAGCATTCGCTGTTGCGATCGGCAAGAGTGGATTGGCCCACGCGCTGGCTGATCGTGCTTTGGCCATGGTGGGCCGGCACGAGTCGGACTCCGCGGGGGCGGTGAAGTGGTTGATGATCGGTCTACTGCTGGCGGTCGCCGTGTCGTCGCAGAATATCCTGCCGATCCATATCGCCTTCATTCCTTTGCTGGTGCCGCCGTTGCTCTACGTACTGAGCAAGCTGCGGATCGACAGGCGCTTGATTGCCTGCGTACTCGCGTTCGGCCTGGTGACGCCCTACATGTTCCTGCCGGTGGGCTTCGGCAGCATTTTTTTGCATGAGATTCTGCTGGCAAACGTGGCCAAGAGTGGCGCCGACATCGCGGGAATCAATGTAAGTCAGGCCATGCTGATTCCAGCAGTCGGCATGCTGACCGGCCTGCTGATCGCCATGTTCAGCTATCGCAAGCCGCGTACCTACGACCTGGCGAAAGTCGATCAGTCGAAAGCCATCAGTGTCAGCTACAGCCCGCTGACCTTGTTGGTGGCTGCGTTGGCCGTCGCTGCTGCGTTCGTCGTTCAACTGTGGTTGGATTCGATGATCATCGGCGCGCTGGTCGGTTTCGTGATTTTCTCCGTATCCGGCGTGGTGCGCTGGAAAGAGGCTGATGATCTGTTCACCGAAGGCATGAAGATGATGGCCATGATCGGCTTCATCATGATTGCTGCAGCGGGATTTGCCGAAGTGATGCGCGAAACCGGCGAGGTGAAAACGCTGGTCGATGCGTCTGCCGCCTGGATTGGTAGCAGTAAGGCCATCGGCGCGCTGATGATGCTGCTGGTGGGGTTGCTGGTCACCATCGGCATCGGCTCTTCCTTTTCCACAGTGCCGATCATCGCTGCCATCTTCGTACCGCTCGGGTTGGAGCTTGGCTTCAGTCCGCTGGCGATCGTTAGCCTGGTGGGCACGGCGGGTGCGTTGGGTGATGCGGGCTCGCCCGCTTCGGACTCGACCCTTGGGCCGACAGCCGGGTTGAACGCCGATGGCCAGCACAACCATATCTGGGACACTGTGGTCCCGACCTTTTTGCACTACAACCTGCCGCTTCTTGCGTTCGGCTGGATTGCCGCGATGACGCTGTAACTGGCGTCGATGCGGTTCGCGCTGGCACGACGCGTCGTCGCCGGCGCGTTCGCTCTTTCGCTGGTTCGTCGCCCGTCAGCACTCCTGACGCCAATCGCTGACTAACAGATACAACCGCAGCGATAGGATGTATTCGTGAACACCACTCTTGAGCAGAAAGTCTTTCTCGCTCTATTGCTCATCGTGAGCATCGCCTTCGGCTGGATACTCCTTCCCTTTTATGGGGCCGTGTTCTGGGCGGTTATTCTCGCGATCATCTTTGCGCCGCTGCAACGCCGCCTGCAACGCCGCATGGGGCACAGGCGAAACCTGACGGCGATCATCACCTTGACGGTTTGCCTGGTCGTTGCGGTACTGCCAGTGATCCTGATTGCGGGTCTGCTGGTTCAGGAGGGCTCATCGCTGTATCAACAGATGGAAAGCGGAGAGCTCGACGTCGGCGAGTTCGTTGGCGGCGCCAAGGAGATGCTGCCTGAATCGGCGCAACGACAGTTGCAACGCTTTGGGCTCGGTAATCTCGACCAGATGCGTGAGCGGCTTGCCAGTGGCGCTTTGCAGGGCAGCCAGTTCCTGGCTACCAAAGCGTTCAGTTTCGGTCAGGGCACATTCCAGTTTCTGGTCAGCTTTTTCGTGATGACGTACCTGCTGTTTTTCTTCATTCGAGACGGGCGCGAGCTGGTTGCGAAGATCCGTCGCGCGCTACCGCTGAGCGATAACCAGAAGCGTCGGCTGTTCAGCAAATTCACCCGTGTGGTCAGGGCTACGGTCAAAGGCAATATCGTGGTGGCGGCTACCCAGGGGTTTCTTGGTGGAGTGATCTTCGCAATCATGGGCATCCCAGGCTCGTTGCTCTGGGGCGTGATGATGGCGTTTCTTTCCTTGCTACCCGCGATTGGTGCCGGGTTGATCTGGGCACCTGTTGCGATCTATTTCCTGTTGCAGGGAATGGTTTTGCAGAGCGTGATCCTGACGCTTTACGGCGTTCTGGTGATTGGCCTGGTAGACAATTTTCTGCGCCCGATTCTGGTGGGTAAGGACACCAAAATGCCTGACTATCTGGTGCTGATTTCGACGCTGGGCGGGCTCGCCCTGTTTGGCTTGAACGGCTTCGTCATCGGGCCGCTGATCGCTGCTTTGTTCATGTCGTCATGGGCCTTGTTTATCTCCCCGGACGCCAAACCTTCTCCCCAGTAGGCGTCCGGGCGAGCCGGACGCCGCTTCAGGTTAGAGAATGCGCCCGCCATCATCACGGGTGATGATGACCGTTGCCGAGCGCGGCCTGCGACCCGGACCATCAGGCCAGGTGCTGGTGTACTCGGTCGGCGTGGAGCCTTCACCAGGATGCTGGATATTGACGAACAGCGTGCGGAAGTCCGGGGTTGCGGTGATGCCCGTCACCTCGGCGCCCTTGGGGCCAACCAGGAAGCGCTTGGTTTCCCCGCTTTTCGGGTCCGAGACCAGCATCTGGTTGTTGCCAAACGGACCGCTGCTCAGCTGGCTTCCGCTCATGTCGGTCTGGATCCAGAGCCGTCCCTCGTCGTCGAACCAGAGTCCGTCCGGGCTCGCCATGATGTTTTCCTCAGTCAGCGGCCGACCGCGCGGATCACGGCTGTCACTTTGCGGCCCGGCGAGCAGGTAGAGGTCCCACTGGAACCGCGTGCCAACCTGATGTTTGCCTTCCTCACGCCAGCGAATGATGTGGCCGGTGGGGTTCGGCGCGCGGGGGTTGGCTGCGTCGGCTTCCTGCCTTGAGCTGTTGTTGGTAAGCGTGAAATACACTTCGCCCGTGTCGGGGTGAACGGCGCCCCACTCAGGGCGGTCCATTTTGGTCGCGCCAACGATGTCCGCTGCCAGACGCGTGTTGATCAGTACCTCGCCCTGATCGGCAAAGCTGACATTTGCCGCAGCACAGGCCTGCTGGAAGGCAGCGTCTTCGATATCCAGCGCTAACCAGTCACCGCTGCCGTCCGGGTTGAAGCGTGCAACGTACAGGGTGCCATCGTCCAGCAGCCGGCCGTCGCTGCGCTGAGGGAGGTACTTGTCGCGGCTGATGTACTTGTAGATGTACTCGTTCTGCGAATCGTCGCCGGAGTAACAAACCAGCGGCCACCCCGCCTTGGTTGGCGCGAACACAATGCCTTCATGACCAAAGCGACCCAAGGCGGTGTGCTTGACCGGCGTGGCATCGGGGTCAAAGGGATCGATTTCCACGATCCAGCCGAAGGTGTTTGGCTCGTTACGATAGTCGGCGCGCGGGTCTGCCGCCGTTGTGGTCGCGTCAAATCGCTCGAATTCGTCGCCGCGAATGGTTTCCCAGCCGTAGCGCCCGGTTGAACGGAGGCCGTAGCGCTCCAGATGGCGGGGCAATTCATCGTCGCGAGTGGCGAAATAGCCCGCCCAGTTTTCCTCACACGTCAGGTAGGTGCCCCAGGGGGTGTAGCCATTCGAGCAGTTGTTCAGCGTTCCGCGGGTGGAGGTGCCGCTCGGGCTGTAGCGGGTCTTCATCAGGTCATGGCCACGGGCAGGGCCTTCGATGCGCATCGGCGTGGCACCGGTTATGCGGCGATTGCGTGCCGAGGGCAGTACTGACCAGTCGCCCTGAGGACCACGGCGGACTTCGACAACGGAAACGCCGTGCGCATTGATCTCCTTGCGCACTTCATCGGCATCCACGCGTTTGCCACCGACGACTGTTGGGCCGTTGGGATGCAGCAGTGGAGCATCAATGTATTCATGGTTCAGCACGAGCAGACCGTGATCGCTTTTACGGCCCTTGAATCGCGCGTCCATCGGGAAGAAATGCATGCCGTCGTGATGCATGCCGGTCTGCTGAGCCTGGTCTTCCGCGCTATTGCTGGCGTCTTCCAGGAATGCTGGATAGCTCCCACAGATCGGAGTGCCCCAAGGGATAAAGGCTTTCGCTGAGAAGCCTGCAGGAACGGTGATGGTGTCAGCTCGGGTCACTGCTACCGTCCCGAAGGGGAGACGGTTACGCCGTTGAAAGGGCGTCCCGCTGTCAATCCCAGCCGGCTCGGCTGCAGTGGCCATCGAAGGCAGCCCGCCGAGAAAGGCCAGCGCGCCGAACGCCGCGCCGCCGGCCACAACCTTGCGGCGCCCCGCATCGATGACATCCTGAATATGAGGGTTGGCTGAGCGGTTGCTAGGCAGCTCATCGCCATTGCCGAACAGTATGTTTTGATTATCGTCAGTCACGACGCAGCTCCATTGGTAATCGACGGGACTGTGACGTTATGTTCGGCTTACGACAGCTTAATGACACCCGCTCCACGGTCGACGAGCGGTTCGCTCGTTCTGTTCACCAGGGCTGTCTGCGTTACCATCGTCGCCCTTGTTCACAATGGCCTTGTTATGGAATCCAGCGCTCCGCTTGCCCTGTATCAGCAGGCTATCGCACGTCAGGGTTACGTCAGTGACGCGGCCCAGCTGCGCGCGGTCGAGTGGCTGCAGCGCTGCCATGAGGCGCTGCATGGCGAGGCGACTGGCGAATCGCTTCGCGGCGTTTACCTATGGGGCCCAGTCGGGCGCGGCAAGACCTGGTTGATGGACATGTTCCATCGCAGCCTGCAGGTGCCAGCAAGACGGCAGCACTTCCATCACTTCATGCGCTGGGTACACATCCGTCTGTTCCAACTCAACGGCACGCCTGACCCGCTGCAGGCATTGGCAAAAGAGCTGAGCGAAGAGGTACGGGTGCTGTGTTTTGATGAACTGTTCGTGGCCGACATCGGTGATGCGATCATCCTGGGGCGCTTGTTCCAGGTGATGTTCGAGCAGGGTGTGGTGATCGTGGCGACCTCTAACCAGCTACCTGATCAGCTCTATGCTGACGGATTCAACCGTGAGCGCTTTCTGCCCGCCATCGATGCAATCGAGCGGCACATGCAAGTCGTCAATGTCGACGGTGGGGCTGATCATCGTCTGCGTCCAGGCGTAGCCGAACAACGCTACTGGGTCAGCGAACCACACCAAGACGGGGCGCTGCGTTCGGTGTTCGACGGCTTGGCCCAGGGCGCGACCACTGCCGAGCCTGCCTTGCTCGGAAGGCGCCCGCTGAAGGTCCTCAGGCGCAGTGAAAGGGTTATCTGGTGCCGCTTCGCCGAGCTGTGCGGCCAGGCTTTCTCGGCGCTGGATTTCATCGAGCTGTGCGATGGTTATTCCGCAATCTTGATCAGTGACGTGCCGAGGCTTGGCAGCGCGCAGCGCGAGGGCCGCATTGCGCGGGGCACCGAAGATGGGGCAGTGCGGGTGGTAGCGGGAGACCGTGAGTTACCGAAGCTTGCCGTGCACGATGACAGCGTCCGGCGCTTCATTGCGCTGGTGGACGAATGCTACGACCGGCGCGTGCCGTTGTACCTGGAGGCCAGGGTTCCGCTGGATGAGCTGTATACGCAGGGGTATCTGTCATTTGCGTTTCGGCGCACCCTGAGCCGGCTGCGCGAAATGCAGCTGCAGCGCTTCGCTGCAGTCGATTGAGCCGCATCAATCGCGATAGAACACCTGTACCAGGTGATAGCCGAACTGGCTTTTTATCGGACCGTGTACCTCGCGCAACGGCTTTTTGAAGATCACCTGATCAATGCTGCGGACCATCTGCCCCGGGCGGACTTCACCCAGATCACCGCCTTTCTTGCCTGACGGGCAGGTCGAATGTTTCTTTGCCAACACATCGAAAGCTTCGCCGTTCGCGATGCGCTTTTTCAACTGCGTGGCTTCGGCTTCTGTCTTGACCAAGATGTGGCGGGCCATGGCTTTGGGCATTGAGGTTCTCCTGTGAGGCGGCGGCGATTGTAGTCAGGCTGCGGGCAAAACCGAAGCCGCTCTCGCAACATGCTCACCGTTCATCCGCCATCAAAACCGACGAACGGTAGTTATGACGGCCGCATGTTAGCGCTACCATCTGGCCCAACAAACATAATGCAGCACCTTGATGCTGCCGGAGAGCCGATTGTGGATTCCCACTCCAACAGCGATTTCCCTGCTTCCGGTCGCGCGCTGGTCGTCATGGGCGTCAGCGGTTCGGGCAAGACCGACACCAGTCATGCCGTCGCCGACGCACTGGGTTTTCGACACATCGAAGCGGATCATTTCCATCCCGAAGAAAACGTCGCACGCATGCGTGCCGGCACGCCATTGTCCGACGCGGACCGTGTCGAGTGGCTGCAAAAGCTGGTTGTCGAAATGCAGCGAGCCATTGACGACGACGTGGGCTTCGTACTCGCCTGTTCGGCGCTGAAGTGCCGTTACCGTGACTTGCTGCGTGATGCAGTGCCCGCTTTGCGCTTTGCCCATCTCTCAATCGACTACGACACGGCGATCAAGCGAGTCGGGGGGCGCGCCGGGCACTTCATGCCGATCTCGCTGGTGGACAGCCAGTTCGCCACCCTTGAGTCCCCGGAAGGCGAACCCGGCGTACTGGTGGTGGATGCCAGCCAACCGCGCGAGCAGGTGCTCGAGGAAATCGTCGATTGGATGCACCGCGAACCGGGGCTGGAGATCAGCGAGCGTGAGGGCCTTTCCGCGGCTCCGCTTGATAGCGCTAACAGCGAGGCCGGCAAAGGCGCCGAACTGACCGGCTCTCCGATCTACAGCGGCAAGCTCGCCCTGGGATTCGACCGCATCACCGACTGGCTGATGGCGGCGCTGCTGGCGTTCATGGTCATCGTCGTGTTCAGCAGCGTGGTGCTGCGCTACGCATTCGGCACCGGTTGGACTGGTGCCGAGGAGCTTTCGCGGCTGGCCTTCGTCTGGCTGGTGTTCGTCGGTGTGGCTTCGAGCATGCGCCGAGGCGAGCTGATGGCCTTCAGCATGATTCGTGACCGGTTTCCCCATCTGCTCCGCCGGTTGGTGGACTCGGTCAGCTGGATCATGGTCGCAGTGGCCAGTGCGTTGGCCGCGATGGGCGGATGGAATCAGATGCAGTTCGGCTGGACCATCAACAGCCCGGTGGTGGGGTATCCGCTGGCCGTGGCCATGGTTCCGGTCGCCGCGAGCATGGTCGCGCTTACGGTGCTGGCGCTGATCCAGCTGGTCAACGTGTGGCGTCGACAGCCGCCGTTACCCATCGCCGAAGCCAACGTAACGGCCGATTGATTCCTGATAACAACAAGGGCAAGTGCCCACCCGAGGTCCGTACATGACTGTCGTCGTCTTCTTATCGTCATTGTTTGGCTTCATGGCCTTCGGTATGCCGATTGCCTTCGCGCTGATTCTCACCGGCGCGGTGCTGATGTGGTACCTGGATTTCTGGGATGTACAGCTACTGGCGCAAAACCTTCAGGCCGGTGCCGACAGCTTTCCGCTGTTGGCCGTGCCGTTTTTCATCCTGGCCGGCGAGCTGATGAATGCAGGCGGGATTTCACGCCGTATCATCAACATGGCGCAGGCCTATTTCGGTCATAAGCGTGGCGGTCTGGGCTATGTCGCGATTGCCGCCTCGGTGCTGCTGGCGAGCATGTCCGGCTCGGCGCTGGCAGACACTGCGGCATTGGCCACCCTGTTGTTGCCGATGATGCGTGAGCGCGGCTATCCGCTGAGTGCGTCCTCGGGCCTGGTGGCGGCCGGTGGCATCATCGCGCCGATCATTCCGCCATCGATGCCATTCGTCATCTACGGCGTGGTCACTAACACCTCGATCAGCCAATTGTTTCTTGCCGGTATGGTGCCGGGTCTGATCATGGGGATGGGCCTGATCGTCGCCTGGACGTTGATCGCTCGCAAGATCGATGAACCCCCGCAGGAAAAAGCCAGCGGAGCTGAACGCCGCAAGGCGCTGGTCGACGGTGCGGCTGCGCTGATGCTGCCGGTAATCATCGTCGGTGGCTTGCGTTTCGGACTGTTCACGCCTACCGAGGCGGCTGTGGTGGCGGCAGTCTATGCCTTGCTGGTGTCGACCCTCCTGTACCGCGAGCTGAGCTGGAGCGGCGTGATCGAGGTGCTGACCCGTGCCAGCCGCACCACCGCATCGGTCATGTTCCTTTGTGCGGCAGCCATCGTCTCGGCCTACATGATTACCCTGGCCCAGCTGCCGGACGAAATCGCCTCGATGCTCGGCCCGCTGGCAGAAGATCCCAAGTTGCTCATGGTTGCGATCATGGTGCTGATGATCGCCATCGGCATGGTTCTCGACCTGACCCCGACCATCCTGATACTTGGCCCAGTCCTGGCGCCTATTGCAGTAAAAGCCGGCATCAATCCGGTGTACTTCGGCGTGATGTTCGTGTTGATCGGCTCGATCGGTCTGATCACTCCACCAGTCGGCACGGTGCTCAACGTTGTTGGCGGAATAGGGCGGCTGCGCATGGAAACACTGGTGCGCGGCGTCATCCCGTTCTTCCTCATCTATCTCGCCATCGTCGTCCTGCTGATTGCAGTGCCGTCGATCATCACCGTGCCGCTGCAGTGGCTGCGGTGAACAAGCAAGAAAGGTTCAGTTTCACCACCCATCCACAACAACAAAAGGTACGAATGCATGAAACGATTCCTCATCGCGGCGCTGGCCGCCACCACGCTTGGCAGCGCCATCACAGCCGTTACCGCTCAGGCAGCCGATGACATCCGTCCACGGATGATCCGCTTCGGTTATGGCCTCAATGAAGACAGCAACCAGGGCCGCGCCGCGAAGTTGCTCGCCGAGGAGATCGCCAAGGCTTCCGATGGCAAGCTCAAGGTGCGTACATTCGCCTCTGCCAGCCTGGGGTCCGATGACCAGATGCAGAACGCACTGATGGGCGGCGCTCAGGAAATGATGGTCGGCTCGACGGCGACTCTGGTCGGTGTTGCTGAAGAGATGGCGGTCTGGGACACGCCGTTCCTCTTCGAGAGCGAAAAACAGGCCGATTACGTGCTGGACGGTCCGGTCGGTCAGAAGGTCATGGATGCGCTGGAAGAAAAGGGTTTGGTTGGCTTGGTCTACTGGGAGAACGGCTTCCGCAACCTGACCAACAACGTGCGTCCGGTCGAGAAGATGGAAGACTTCGACGGCATCAAACTGCGCGTTATGCCGAACCCAGTGTTTATCGACACCTTCAAGCAGATGGGCGCAAACGCCGTCCCACTGCCGTTCTCCGAGCTGTTCACGGCACTGGAAACCAAGGCCGTCGACGGTCAGGAAAACCCCTATAACACCATCCTCTCGTCCAAGTTCTACGAGGTGCAGAAGTACCTGAGCGTGACCAATCACGTGTACAGCCCCTGGATCGTGACGGCATCCAAGCGCTGGTGGGATGGCCTGTCGAAAACCGAGCAGGACATCATCATGGAGGCGGCAAAGACCGCGCGTGATTCGGAGCGTGAAGACACTCGCGCCGAAGCCCGCGAAGCCTTGGCCAAGATCAAAGAGCAAGGCATGGAAGTGAACAAGGTCAGCCCAGAGGAAATCCAGCGCATGCGCGAGAAGGCCAAGCCGGCGATCCAGACCGTGATCGATACCGTTGGCGAGCCGCTGTTCAACGAAGTACAGGCTGCGATCGAAAAAGCGCCGAAGTAAGCGGTTGCACCCCATTCAGGCCGTGTGAACGCTGGCGTCTGTCAGTGCTCACCTGGCCTGTTTCGGGGCGCCTTCCCGTATAGAATCTCCGCCTCCTCGTAGCTGGATTCCACCATGAGTTCTCGCCGTCGCCGCTCGCTGGAGCGGGCCACCTTGTCCGACGTGGCTCGCAGTGCCGGTTGTTCGCTGATGTCCGCCTCGCGTGCGCTGTCGCAACCCGAACGGGTGTCGGACGCCCTGCGCGAACGGGTGATGGCAGCGGTCAAGACCCTGGGTTACGTCCCGCATACGGCCGCGCGGAACTTGGCAAGCGCACGGTCGAATCTGGTGGCTGTGATCATCCCTTCGCTGTCCAACGCAGTTTTTGTCGACACTGTCGAAGCCATTCAGCGCGTGTTGATGCCGGCAGGTTACGAGCTGATGATCGGCGTCAGCCATTACCATCCCCAAGAAGACGAGCGCCTGTTGCGTGCCTACCTTGCACATCAGCCGGCAGGGCTGCTTGTTACCGGCTTCGAGCGCAGCGATGCCGCACGCGAAGTGCTCGGCAGCTACACCAGCCCGATCGTGACCTTGATGGAACTGAGCGATGGCGAGGAAGAGTATTGCGTCGGCTTCTCGCAGTTGGAAGCCGGTGCGGCCATGACCCGCAAGCTGCTCGAACGCGGCTATCGCAACATCGCGTTTGCGGCCGCGCAACTCGACCCCCGAACCCTGCAACGTGCCGAAGGTTATCGGCAGGTCATGCGCGGGGCCTCGCTTTACGATGCCGCACTTGAGGTGCTTACGCCGCAGGTTTCATCCATCGGGCTTGGCGCCGACTTGCTCGATCGGTTACTGGCGCAGCATCCGGAAATCGATGCGATCTTCTTTAATAACGACGATCTGGCGTTGGGCGCGCTCTTTCGCGCTCGCCAGCTGAACTTGGCCGTGCCGGAGCGGCTGGCGATTGCCGGGTTCAACGACTTGCCGGCCGCGGCCTGGATGCACCCGGCGCTGACCACGGTCCGCACCATTCGCGGCGAGATTGGCAAGCTGGCTGGGCAAATGTTGCTGAGCCTGATGCGCGGTGAGTCGCCACCGCAACGGCGCATTGATGTGGGCTTTGAAGTGGTGATGCGCGAAAGCGCATGAGTCAAACCGGCACGCCTTGCACGTGCCGGCCGATTTAGCGTTTACGCCGGCAAATCAGTCGGCCTGCTGCGCCGCCGTGACCTGCTGAGCGATCTCGATCATCTGTTCGCGCATCCAGCGGTTGGCCGGGTCCTGATCAGTGCTCTCGTGCCAGTAGATGTGTGTCTCCAACGGTGGGATGTCCACTGGCAATGGCACCTGGTACAGATCATGACGCCGGGCGAAACGCTCGGGAACGGTCACCGCCATATCGGTCTGTTGAATCACCTGGGTGGCCATCATGTAATGCTGCGAGCGCAGAGCAATCTTGCGCTGTTGCCCCATCTTGCCGAGCGCCAGGTCAACCATGCCCAGCCCGCTGCGCCGGCTGGAAATATGAATGTGCGACAGCGAGAGGTATTCCTCGACGCTGAGCTTGTCCTTCGCCAGCGGGTGCCCGCGGCGCAGGGCGCAGACGTAGCGGTCTTCCAGCAGCTTGACGTGGCGCACCTGGGGATCAGTGTTGAGCGGTGCGTCCATGGCGAAGTCCAGACGCCCGGCCGCCAACTCTTTGGTGGTTTCGCGGCGCTTGGCGAGCATGCTTTCGATCTTCACGTTTGGCGCCAGCCGACGCAGACGCTGGAACAGCGGCGGCAGCACCACGGCCTCGGTAAGGTCCGTCATGCTGATGCGGAAGGTCTTGTTCGCCTGCAGCGGATTGAAGGTGCGGCTTTCCTGCACCGAGACGCGCAGCAACTGCAGCGCGTTGCGCACCGGTCCGATGATGTTCTGCGCCATCGGAGTCGGCACCATGCCCTGTGCGGTTCGCACGAACAGCGGGTCGTTGAAGGTTTCCCGCAGGCGTGCCAGGGCGTTGGAAACGGCTGGCTGCGTAATGCCGACGATCTGCCCGGCGCGGGTCAGGTTGGCCTCGGTGTAGATGGCGTCGAAGACAATGAATAGATTCAGATCGACCTTGTTCAGGTTCATTGTTGTGCTCTCTGGCGTGTATCGGAATTCGCCGATCATATATCGGTGATGAATGTTTATACACGAGGAAAATAGCTTAGATAAATCAACAAGCCTCCTCTAGCATTCAAAATTACAAAACATTACCTGCCAGAAGGTTATCGCCCATGGATTTCGCCTACTCCCCGAAGGTTCAAGAGCTGAGAGAGCGCGTGCAAGCGTTCATGGATGCTCACGTCTATCCCGCCGAAAAGGTCTTCTATCAGCAGGTCGCAGAGGGTGACCGCTGGCAGCCGACCGCCATCGTCGAGGAACTCAAGGCCAAGGCAAAAGCCGAGGGGCTGTGGAACCTGTTTCTGCCAGATTCCGAGCTGGGCGCTGGCCTGACCAACACTGAATACGCGCCGCTGGCTGAAATCATGGGCAGCTCGGGCCTTGGCCCGGAGGCATTCAATTGCTCGGCGCCGGACACCGGCAACATGGAGGTGCTGGTTCGCTACGGCAGCGAAGCGCACAAGAAGCAGTGGTTGGAGCCGTTGCTGCGCGGCGAGATCCGTTCTGCCTTCGGCATGACCGAGCCAGGCGTAGCTTCGTCCGACGCCACGAACATGGAAGCCCGCGCTGTTCGCGAGGGTGACGAATGGGTCATCAATGGTCGCAAGTGGTGGACCTCAGGTGCCTGCGATCCGCGCTGCAAGGTGATGATCTTCATGGGCCTTACCAACCCTGATGCACCTCGCCACCAGCAGCATTCGATGATCCTGGTGCCGATGGACGCGCCGGGCCTGAAAGTTCTGCGCCCGCTGCCGGTGTTTGGCTACGACGACGCGCCCCACGGGCACGCCGAAGTCCTGCTGGAAAACGTTCGTGTGCCGTACGAGAACGTGCTGCTGGGTGAGGGTCGCGGTTTCGAGATCGCTCAGGGCCGCCTTGGTCCAGGTCGCATTCACCATTGCATGCGCTCCGTCGGTTGTGCCGAGCGTGCGCTGAAACTGATGTGCGAGCGCTCGGTGAACCGCACCGCGTTCGGCAAGCCGCTGGCGCGCTTGGGCGCCAACCTCGATCACATCGCCGAGTGCCGGATCGAGATCAACATGGCGCGCCTGCTGACGCTCAATGCCGCGTACATGATGGACACGGTGGGCAACAAGGTCGCTGCGAGCGAAATCGCGCAGATCAAGGTCGTAGCGCCAAACGTCGCGCTCAAGGTGATCGATCGCGCCATCCAGATTCACGGTGGTGCCGGGGTATCCGAAGACTTCCCGCTGGCCCTTTGGTGGGCCATGCAGCGCACCCTGCGCCTGGCGGACGGTCCAGACGAAGTCCACCGCGCATCGATCGCCAAGCATGAGCTGGGTAAGTACTTTCCAAGGGAAATGCTGCGTAGCCGTTGAGGCGTCGTGAGCCCTCAAGCGAGGCCCGGAGGCAGAGCCACGCAAAGTGGCTTTGCCTTTTTTATGCGCTGACCTGCGTGCTCTGCTGAACGCTCATTCGCGAGCAAGCTCGCTCCTACGGGCCGCCGCTTTTTGTAGGAGCGAGCTTGCTCGCGAACAGGGGGTGAAGGCAGATGACGGACTCTACCGAGAATGACTCAGAGTCCCGGACGGCTAACCGCACGGCGGTCTGGCTCAAGAACGATGCCCGCTTTATCACTGCGCGACCGTCGTCAGATCCGGTGGCGCTTGCTGACCATAGGTGGCGCTGACTAAACCCCGATAGCGTCGATAGGCCTGTTCATAGGCCCGCACCGCGACGGCCTCGGGCTCGACTGCCGTCGCCTCGTCAAGACTGACGCAGCGCTGGCACAGCTCGGCAAGACTGGCAGGGGTGTCGGTCTGTCTGGCATGGCACCAGGCGGCCTGGATCGCAGCGCCGAGCGCGCCGGCTTCGCTGTGCATGGTGCAGACTACTGGTGTGGCCATCATGTCGGCGACGATCTGTCGCCACAGCGGATTCTTCGCGCCGCCGCCGATCAGCTGAATCCGCTCGCTGCGTATGCCGCTCTCACGCAGCAGGTCCAACCCGTAACGCAAGCCGAAGGTCACGCCTTCAACCACGGCGCGACAAAGGTTGGCACGGGTCAGGTTGTCGGCGGTCAGGCCGTGCAGGCTGGCGGTGGCCTGGGGCAGGGCGGGCACGCGCTCACCGTTGAGGAATGGCAGCATCGCCACGCCTTCAGCGCCAATCGGCGCCTGCGCTAGCAAGACATCGAATTGGTCGAGATCGATGTCCAACAGTTCGCGAATGACGCTGTTGGCGTTGGTCAGGTTCATGGTGCAGATTAGCGGCAACCAACCCCCACTGGATGAACAGAAGGTGGCCACCGAGGACTGCGGGCTGATCCTCGGCTGCTCGGCGAACGCATACAGCGTGCCGGAGGTGCCAAGGCTCATGGTGATCGCGCCGGGACTGATGTTGCCGGTGCCGATCGCCCCCATCATGTTGTCACCGCCGCCGCTGGATACGATGGCGTCAGGGTTCAGCCCGAGCTCTCCGGCAATTTCCGGACGCAGCCGGCCGACGGCTTTGTCCGGTGCGATCAGCTCGGGCAGTGCCGCCTCCAGCCGACCGCTCGGGTCGATATGGCGCAGGATGCTGAGGTCCCACTCACGGGTTCGTACGTTGAAATAGCCGGTGCCGGACGCATCGCCGTACTCGGCGCAGGCGCGCCCGGTGAGCCAATGATTCAGGTAATCGTGCGGCAGCAGGATGTGCGCAATCTGCTCGAAGAGTGCGGGGTGCTGCGCCTTCATCCACAAGAGTTTCGAGACGGTGTAGCCCGGCGCGATGACGACGCCGAGGCGCTCGAGTGAACCCTGTTCCCCGCCCAGCCAGTCGAGCAGCGCGGCGTTTTCCGTAGCCGATTCCGTGTCGCACCAGAGCTTGGCCGGGCGCAGCACCCGGCCGTCGCGGTCGAGCGTGACCAGCCCGTGCTGCTGCCCGGATACGCCGATGCCCAGCACCTCGCGACCGTCTACTCCGGCGTCGGTTAGGGCGGCTCTCGTCGCGGTGGCAAACGCGGTCGTCCATTGCGTGACGTCCTGCTCGCGGCGGCCATTGGCGCCGCTGATGAGCGTGTGCGCCGCCGAGCCCTGGCCGAGCACGCGCCCGTTGCTGGCGTCGAGCAACAGCGCCTTGGTGCCCTGGGTGCCGCAATCGATCCCGAGAAACATACCGCACCCCGTCACTGCGTCAGCAACAGATCAAGGGTGCCGCTGACCCCCAGCGTGCGCAGGCGCAGCAGGTTGCGTTCGAAGGCATCACGGAAAACCAGTGAACGGGGGATCTGAGCGCCGAAAATTTCTTCGCGTCCGAGCAGGCGCTCTGCGAGTCCTTCGTCCTCTTCGACCAAGGACTGACAGAACTCGGCGCGTGGATCGGGAATCCGGTAGCTGTCGCCGTTTTCATCGACGCCGCGTAGATACAGCGCCCAGGCCGCCACTACCAATGCCGCTCGATCCAGCTCGGCGCTGTCCGCGATGAGACGATTGATGGTCGGCACGCTGAACTTGGGAAACTTCGATGAGCCGTCGGAGCAGACCCGCTCCAGTTGGTCGGCAATGGCGCAGTTGGAGAACCGCTCGATCAGGGTCTGCTTGTACTGGGTGAGGTCAATGCCCGGCACCGCCGCCAGCTGCGGCGTGACGTCTAGGTCCATGTAGCGACGGATGTACTCGACGAACAATGGGTCGGCCATGGTTTCGTGCACGAAGCGATAGCCGCGCAAGAAGCCGAGGTAGGTCAGCGCCAAGTGGCTGCCATTGAGCAGCTTGATCTTCATTTCCTCATAGGGCGAGACATCGTCGGTGAATTGCACGCCCACCTTTTCCCAGGCGGGGCGCCCTGCGACGAACCTGTCTTCCAGCACCCACTGGTCGAACGGCTCGCAAACCACCGGGCAGGCATCGTCGACGCCATGTTGCTGTTTCAGGTCCTGGCGGTGGGCTGCGCTGGTCATCGGGGTGATGCGATCGACCATGGCGTTGGGAAAGCTGACGTTCTGCTCGATCCAGCCGGCCAGCTCCGCGTCGACCAGACGGGCAAAGGCCAGCGTCGCCTTTCGGGTGACATCGCCGTTGTGCGGCAGGTTATCGCAGGACATGATCGTGAAGGGGCCGTGACCTTCGCCGCGGCGCCTGGCGAGCGCGGCGCAAAGCAGACCGAACACGCTGATCGGCGAGCGTGGGTCGTTCAGGTCGTGCTGAATGTGCGGCAGCGTGGCGTTGAACTCGCCGGTGCTGTCGTCCATGCAGTAACCGCCCTCGGTGATGGTCAGCGAAACGATGCGGATCGCCGGATCAGCGAGCCTGGCGACCACCGCCTCGGAACCGTCCTGGCCAACCAGCAGCATGTCGCGAATGCTGCCGATCACGCGGACCTCGGTATCCGGGCGGTCGTCCAGCTCTACCAGCGTATAGAGGTAATCCTGCAAGGCGAGGGCGTCGCGCATGGATGTCTCATCGGCGCGCGTGCCGATGCCGCAGATGCCCCACTCGAGCCCTTCACCGGTGTTCATCAGCGCATCGGTGTAAGCCGCCTGGTGGGCGCGGTGAAAACCACCGACGCCAATGTGGGCGATGCCGGCCGTAACCTCTTTCAGCGCATAGGTCGGCTGGGCAATGTGTGCTGGAAGTTGCGGCAGATTCTGTTCTTTCAACTTCATGTCAGGCCTCGCTGGGCATGAGAATGGATAAGCCGGGGGCGCGATCGCCGCCTGGATAGGCAGCGATTTGCAAAAGAATTGCTTCCTGCAGGTCGGGGTATCAGGCGACCTGTTGCAGCGGCTGGCCGACCGCCAGGCCGCCGCTGTCGAACAGGTGGCAGTGGGAAGCGTCGAGCGTGAGAGACAGTGCCTCGCCATAACGCGGGGTGAAGTCGCCGCGGATGCGCATGGTCAGCGGCTCGCCGGTCTGGGTATTCACATGGCAATAGGTGTCGCTGCCCAGCCGCTCGCTGACGTCTGCCTTGACGGTTAGTTGGCAGCTGCCTTCGCTGCCGCGGCTGAGGTGCTCCGGACGAATACCCAGGGTCACCGGGTCGCTCACTGCGAGTGCGCTTCCCCCCAGCGGGAGATACAACTGGCAGCCGGCTTCCAGTTCGACTTCGCAGCCTGCGGTGTCGACGCGGTTGATTCGCCCTTTGAGAAAGCCCATCTTCGGCGTGCCGAGAAAGCCGGCCACGAACAGATTGGCGGGATGGTGGTAGAGCTCCATGGGTGAACCCACCTGCTCGATGCGACCACCGTTGAGCACCACCACTTTGTCTGCCAGAGTCATGGCTTCGACCTGGTCGTGGGTCACGTAGATCATGGTCGCCTGCAACTCCTGATGCAGACGTGACAGCTCAAGGCGCATCTGCACGCGCAGCGCCGCGTCGAGGTTCGACAGGGGTTCGTCGAAGAGGAATACCTTGGGGTTACGCACAATGGCGCGGCCGATCGCGACGCGCTGGCGCTGACCACCGGAAAGCTGGCGTGGTTTGCGCTCGAGCAATGGCTCCAATTCAAGCGTGCGTGCTGCCGCTTCGATCTTGCTGGCGACCTCTTTCTTATCCGCGCCAGCCAGATCGAGCGCAAAGGACATGTTCTTGCGCACCGTCATGTGCGGATACAGCGCATAGGTCTGGAACACCATGGCCAGGTCGCGCTTGGCCGGGCTGAGATCGGTGATGTCCCGGCCGTCGAGTTCGATCTTGCCGCTGCTGACTTCTTCCAACCCCGCGATCAGTCGCAGCAGCGTTGACTTGCCGCAGCCGGAAGGACCTACGAAGACCACGAACTCACGGTCGCGAATGTCCAGGTCGATGCCCTTGATGATGTCGTTGCCATCGAAGCTTTTCTTCAGGTTGTGGACTTTAAGGTCTGCCATGTTCGGAATCCTTTTATTCTTATCGATCTTGTTAATACCGCGGCGGCGGGCTATTTCACGGCGCCGAACGACAGGCCGCGGACCAGCTGCTTCTGGCTGATCCAGCCGAATATCAGGATGGGCGCGCAGGCGAGGGTGGAGACGGCCGAGAGCTTGGCCCAGAACAGCCCTTCGGGACTGGAGTAGGACGCGATCAGCGCGGTCAGCGGAGCCGCACTGGACGATGTGAGGTTCAGCGACCAGAAGGCCTCGTTCCAGCACAGGATCAGCGACAGCAGCATGGTCGAGGCGAGCCCGCCCTTGCTGATCGGCAACAGCACGCGAACCATCTCCTGCATCAGCGTGGCGCCGTCCATGCGCGCCGCTTCGAGAATATCGCGGGGGATGTCCTTAAAGTAGGTGTAGATCATCCAGACGAGGATCGGCAGGTTGATCAACGTGTAGATGATGATCAGCACCGTGCGGCTGTCGAGCAGGCCGAACTGCTTGGCCAACAGATAGATCGGCACCAGTACGCCCACCGGCGGCAGCATCTTGGTGGAAAGCATCCACAGCAGCGTGCCCTTGGTCCGTTTGGTCTCGTAGAAGGCCATCGAATAGGCCGCCGGGATAGCGATCAGCATGCCCAGTGCAGTGGCGCCGAAGGAGATGGTCACCGAGTTCCAGGCGTACTTGAAGTAGCCGCTGCGGTCCTGGATCTGCAGGTAGTTTTCCAGCGTCGGCGTGAAGATGAACTGCGGCGGCGTGGCGAAGGCGTCGATCTCGGTCTTCAGGCTGGTCAGCAGCATCCAGAAGATCGGGAAGAACAACAGTAGCGCGATTGCCCAGGCGAACAGCCCGACTATTAGCGTATTGAGGCGGCGACTTTGTTTGAGCGTCAGCATCGATCTGTCCTCAGTACTTTTCGGTGAGATTCTTGCCGAGCATCCGCACCAGGATGATCGCCGCGATGTTGGCGATCACCACCGCGATCAGGCCACCGGCCGATGCCATGCCGACGTCAAATTGCAGCAGCGCCTGGGTGTAGATCAGGTAGGCGAGGTTGGTCGATGCGTAGCCCGGGCCACCGCTGGTGGTGGTGAAAATCTCGGCGAAGACCGACAGCAGGAAAATGGTCTCGATCATCACCACCACGGCGATCGGGCGCGCCAGGTGGGGCAAGGTCAGGTGCCAAAAGATCGCGATCGGCCCGGCACCATCAAGGCGGGCCGCTTCCTTCTGTTCCTGATCGAGCGACTGCATGGCTGTCATCAGGATCAGGATCGCGAAGGGCAACCATTGCCAGGACACGATGATGATGATTGAGAGCAGCGGATGCTGGGCCAGCCAGTCCACCGGTTGTGCACCAAAGAATTTCCAGACGGCCGCCAGGATTCCCGAGACGGGGTGGTAGATCAGGTTCTTCCAGACCAGCGCACTGACGGTCGGCATGATGAAGAACGGCGAGATCAACATGACGCGGACGATGCCGCGGCCGGTGAAATCCGCCGCTTCCAATAGTGCGGAGATCAGCACACCGAGCACGACGCTGATCAGCAGCACGCTGCCAACCAACAACAAGGTGTTGGTCATGCCGGGCATGAAGCCAGCGTCGGTCAGAAAGTAGTGAAAATTCTCCAGCCCGACGAAATCATTCTCGCCGGGGTAAAGCAGGTTGTAGCGAATCACCGAGAAGTAAACGGTCATCGACAGCGGAACCAGCATCCACAGCAGCAACAGCGCAACGGACGGGCTGACGAGAAACCAGCTGGGGCCGAACCGGCGCGGCTTGCGCTCGCTCGGCTCGCTTGTCGCATCGCTGGCAGCAACTTTGGGCAAGGCTGTGGTTGTGGTAGCCATGGACGTGCTCCGGCTGAAAGAAGGCCATGAGGGCTCGGGCGAGCCCTGCCTGGTGTTCACCTTCGGTGAGGAAGGAACGTTGCCTGCTTGCGGTGCCTATTTGGGGTAGCCGGCGCGCTTCATTTCCCGCGTGGTCGACTGCTGCACGGCGGTGAGCATCTGCTCGACCGGCATCTGTCCGGTGAGGGCGGCTGCGAACATCTTGCCGACCTGGGTGCCGATGGCCTGGAATTCGGGAATGGTCACCAGCTGGATGCCGATATAGGGCACAGGCTTGGCTGACGGCGAGGCGGGATCAGCCTGTTTCAGCGACTCCAGCGTGATCTTCGCGAACGGCGCGGCGGCCATGTATTCATCGCCGTAGGTGGACTCGCGAGTACCCGGCGGTACATTAGCGACGCCGTCGGTCTCGGCAACCAGGTCAGCGTAGGATTGCGAGGTGGCCCAGGCGGCGAAGGTCTTGGCTGCGTCTTTCTTCTGCGAGCTGGTCGGAATGGCCAATGCCCAGGAGTAAAGCCAGGCCGAACCTTTGTCGGTGGCCTGCTGCGGCGCGAAGGTGAAACCGACCTTGTCGGCGACCTTGCTCTGCGACGTGTCAGTGACGAACGAGCCGGCGACGGTAGCATCTACCCACATGGCGCACTTGCCGCTGTTGAACAGCGCCAGGTTCTCGTTGAAGCCGTTGCTCGACGCGCCTGGTGGGCCGTACTTGCTCAGCAGGTCGACGTAGAAGTTGGCTGCTTTGGTCCATTCCGGCCCGTTGAATTCCGGCTGCCATTGTTCGTCGAACCAGCGCGCGCCGAACGAGTTGGCAACGGTGGTCACCAACGCCATGTTTTCACCCCAACCGGCCTTGCCGCGCAGGCAGATGCCGTATTGCTCTTCGCCTGGCTTGTGCAGCTTTTCAGCGAATTCGGCCATCTGCGTCCAGGTCGGATGCTCTGGCATGTCCAGACCTGCCTGCTCGAACAGATCGGTGCGGTAGTAGGTCATCGAGCTTTCAGCATAGAACGGCAGGGCGTAGAGGGTGCCGTTCACCGACAGGCCTTCGCGCACCGAAGGAAACACGTCGTCGAGGTTGTAGTTTTCCGGGAGATCGGTCATCGGCGCGAGCCAGCCCTTCGCACCCCACAGCGAAGCTTCGTACATGCCGATGGTGAGCACGTCGAATTGTCCGCCCTGGGTGGCGATGTCGGTGGTCAGGCGCTGGCGCAGGACATTTTCTTCGAGCACGACCCAGTTGAGGTCTATGTCGGGGTATTGCTCTTCGAAGGTCTTGGAAAGGCGCTGCATGCGGATCATGTCAGCGTTGTTGACGGTCGCAACGGTCAGCGTCTCGGCGACAGCCTGAGTCGCGCCGATCATGGCAAAACAGGTGGTTCCGATCAGCAACTTCGCAAATTTCATCGAGGGCTCCTCTTCCGCGGCCGGAGGGCGGAAGCACTTATTGTTTTTGTTGTGGCTCGCTTACTGCGGTACGAGCGGCTCGCGAGCATTACAACGTCAGGAGTGTCAAGCTCACAAAGCCCTGACTGCACATCATCTGATACTTTTTTGCACCATAACGGTTGAGCGATGAGGTTGATTGGGTACTTGCGCAAGCGCCCGCTTAGTAGGGGCTAGCGCTCTGAAAGCTCGGGGAAAAGCGGCGCGACCGGCCTTTAGCCGTACATGACGGCGGGAAATCCTCAGGTGGCACGCAGCGACGAAGCGTATCAGCTGGCGAGGTTCTGCTCGGTCAACCGTTGCTCAACCAGACGGCGGTAGCAGGAGGGGGTCATGCCCTTGAGCTGCTGAAAGCGACGATTGAAATTGGACAGGTTATTGAAGCCTGATTCAAAGCAGACGTCGGTGACCGGCTTGTCGTTGTCCAGCAGCAGCTCGCAGGACTTGCTGATGCGCAGGCTGTTGACGAACTCGACATAACAGCGCCCAGTGGCGCGTTTGAAAAAGCGTGAAAAATAGGTGGGCTTCATGCCCAGGTGGCTCGCGACTTCTTCCAGCGGCAGTTCGCGCATGTAGTTGTCGAAGATGTAGTTCACCGCCATGTTGGTGCGGTCGGCGTGGTGTTCGTCGCCCAGTTGCGCCGAGGTGGCGCCGGAGAGCAGCTGGTAGTCATCGCAGCTGGCCAGTAGCTCCAGCATGATCAGGAAATAGCCGAGGCGGGTGGCGCCGCGGCTGCCGGCGACCCGATGCATCAGCCGGCTGGCCTCGGCAATGGTGTGCGGACAGCGGTATTCGATCCCATAGCGTGAACGCTCGAGCATCGGCGTCAAACTGCGTAGTTCGGAAAACACGTTGTGGCCCGCTTCGAACAGTTCGTCGGTGAAATTGACGAGCATGTCGCGCTTGGCGACGACTTCACCTTCATCGACCTGGCTGATCCAGTTGTGCGGCAGATTCGGGCCGGTAAGAAACAAACTGTTGGGACCAAAGTTGCCCACGTAATCGCCGACGAACACCTTGCCCGAACTGGCGACGATCAAGTGCAGTTCGTATTCCTTGTGGTTGTGCCAGCGCACCAGCGGGCAAGGAAAGCCATGCTCACGGTAGATCAATGAGTTGCCGTGGTGATCGTCCATCAGTTCGTAGGATGGATCGGAGATCTTCAACGCTTTCATGCCCGGTTCCGTCGTCCTTATTCTTGTCCTCTTGGGGTTATAGACGTTCGCGCTGTTGTGGCCAACCTGTCAGGCAATTTCGTATCGGTAGGGCAGGTCCGGGCCGTGACGGGAGCAGGTGATCGCCGCTGCCTGAACGGCAAACGCCAGCATGGCCTGCAACTGGTCGCGCTGAATCTGCGCCAGCGCTGCAGGTGTATCCAGCTTGTGTTCGTACAAATAGCTGAGCAGGGCTGCCTGGAAGGTATCGCCGGCGCCAACCGTATCGCGAACGGTCACCGGTTTTGCTGCCGCGTATAACGCGCCCTGGCGACGGCTGAACAGCTGCGCGCCTTCTCTGCCGCGGGTCAAGACGACCAGCTGGCAGCCTCCCTGTAACCAGCGCTGAGCGATGAGCTCTGGGGCTTCGCCGGGATAAAGCAGGGTCAGATCCTCATCGCTGACCTTGATCAGGTGAGCAAGTGCAGCGATTGCCTCGACACGTTCGCGCCAGCGGCCCAGGTCCGGCTCGACATTGAGGCGGATGTTAGGGTCCAGCGAGATCAAGCGGCGCTCGCTTTCGCGGCGGACCAGCGACAGCAAGGTGTCGGCAATCGGGGCGGTGACTATGGAGTAGGAGCCGACGTGAATGCCGCGGATCTCATCGCTGAGCGAGGCGAAATGCTCGTCGCGTGGGAGTCGATCGGCACAGCCTTCGCCGCGAAAGCTGTAGACGGGTGAGCCGTACGCTCCCAGAGCGACCATCGCCAGTGTGGTGGGTGCATCGAAGTCGATCAGATAGCGCGTATCGACTCCTTCGTCCTCAAGCACTTGCCGCAATTGCTGACCCAAGTGGTCTCGGGACATGCCAGTGAACAATGCTGATGACGTTCCCAGCCGGGAGAGGCCGACCGCCACGTTGAACGGTGAGCCGCCAGCCACCGCCTCCAGGGTCAAGCGATTGCGCTGAGCACCCGCCGGGGTTGTAAAGACGTCGAAAAGGGCTTCGCCACAAACCAGATACATGGTCGTTTCCGTTGATGGAAATCGTCTGAGCTTAGTCGCGCCCGTCGCGACGGAACAGTACGCCGCAGACTATCGGCTGATACGTTCTTGCACTGACTTAAACGGCCCTCAATACACCCATACCTCAACACGGCGGTTCTTTACGCGACCGCTATTCGTATTCGAGGCTACTGGAAGTTCGTCGCCTAAGCCGTTGATTTCTCTAACGAGTATTCCGCCCCGGGCGAGCTCTCTACGAACCGCCATGGCGCGAAGTTTGGAGAGCAAAGCGGTACGCGCCGGGTCGCCCCGAGCGTCCCCGAATCCAACCAGGACCGCCGCGCTCATCGTTTTGTCGGTGCCCTGCAGGTACTCGATCAACCGTTCGACGTCACGCTGCGCCTTGTTGTCCAAGCGCGCGCTACCTTCGTCGAAGCGGAAGTTAACCGTCAGACGCTGCGCCTGGCTGGCGAGGTCTTGGTACGGCTGCGGCATGCCTGGCGATGGAGAGAGGGTGATCGCATTGATGGCTTGCCCGATGTAGCCCGACTGGGCGACGATGGCTTGGCCAGCAGCACTGTGCACGAAGCCTAGAAAGGTTCGGGTCCACTCCGACTGCTGCGCCGGGTTCGCATAGAAAAACAACCGCCGCGACAATGGATAATCCTCGGTCGCCACCAGCGCTGTGCTGGGTAGCATGGGTTGTGAGTCGCCGTCTGCTATTGCCAGTGCGCGGGCTTTACCCACCGATGCGAGGCCGACAAAACCGATCGCGCCGGGGCGGTCACTGACGATCTGTGAGAGTTGGTCGTTGGATTCATAGCGGGCGGCATTGGCGGCCAATGTCTTCCCCTGCGCGCCGAGCACCAGCTCCTTGAAGGTGTCGAAGGTGCCAGACTGGTCATCCCGCGCGTGCAGCTCCACAGGTATGTCTTTGCCACCGAGCGCTTTCCAGTTGCGGATTTCACCGGCAAACAGGTTGGCGACCTGCTCAACGCTGAGTGAGGAGATTGGGTTGTCGGGGTTTACGATGATTGCCAGTCCGTCGATCGCAATCACCTGCTCGGCTGCTGCGCTGCGCAAGTCGCCGAGGGCGGAGAGACTTGCATACTCGCTGTCTTTGATGGGGCGCGAAGCAGCCGCGAGATCGGAGGAGCCGTCTTTAAGCCCGGCGAAACCGGTGCCGGTGCCGTGTGCTGCAACGAGGGCATGAACCGCTCGGCCGGAGCTGTCGATGGCACTGATGCGCTGTTCGTTCTCCTTGCCGGCCGGGCTGATTCGCACCGAATTCAGGCCCTGCGCTTCGAAGAGGCCGGCCAGCAGCATCGGTGCGAGCTTCGCACCGACCGTATTAGATCCCTGTTTGCGCAGCACTGGGCTGTTGGCTACGGGCGCAGCCAAGGGCTCGCCTAGCGCGAGCGGGCTGGCGCAAAGCAGGCCGACGACCCACAGGCGCAGCGCCCGTTTCCTCTTGGTGGTGACGGACGCTGAAGCTGGCATGCGACGACTCTCCCTTTCAAAGAAGCGGGGGAGATTAAGACGCTTTGCTTACCGTTATGTGACAGCTGGCTGCGATGCGTCGAAGATGTTGATCAGCTCGCAAAAATGCGTTCTGCACTCGCCACGCCGCGGCATCGCATGCGCAGTTATTCGCCCAGCTCGATCCACACCGGGCAATGGTCCGACGGCTTTTCCATGCTGCGGATGTCATAGTCGACGCCGCAATCCGTGACGCGCTCGTGCAGGCCTGCGGTGGTCAGGATCAGGTCAATGCGCAGCCCACGGCGTGGGTCGTCTTCGAAGCCGCGGCTGCGGTAGTCGAACCAGCTGAAGCGATCAACCACTTCAGGATTGAGCGTGCGAAAGCTGTCCTGCAGACCCCAGTTCTTCAAGCGAGTCAGCCACTCGCGTTCCTCCGGCAGAAAGCTGCACTTACCCGTGCGCAGCCAGCGTTTAGCGTTTACCTCGCCAATGCCGATGTCGCAATCTTCGGGTGAGATGTTGAAGTCGCCCATCACGGCTACGGATTGCTCAGGGGTAAAACGTTCTTCCAGCAGCGCCTGGAGGTCGGCATAGAACTTGGTCTTGGCCGGAAATTTGGTGGGGTGGATGCGGCTCTCGCCCTGAGGGAAATAACCGTTCATGACCGTAACCGGCTCGCCATTGCTGTCTGCGAACCGACCCCAGATGAAGCGCTTCTGCGATTCCTCGCCATCGCCTGGAAAGCCCTTGTGGATTTCCAGCGGGGCCTGTCGTGACAGCAGCGCGACACCGTAATGACCTTTCTGGCCATGGAAATGGACGTGATAACCAAGGGCCTCTATCTCGGCCTGTGGGAACTGTTCGTCAGACACCTTGGTTTCCTGCAAGCCGATCACGTCAGGCTGATGCTTCTCGATGATTGCGGAAAGTTGATGAGGTCTGGCTCTTAAGCCATTGATATTGAAAGAAACAAGCTTCATCGACTGTGGCTCCGGCAAAACCGCGATTCTACTGGCTATGGCGGCGCCGCGGCGAGCCGTAATCATCCACCCCGGTTCTCCTGCGGCAAGATTCCGATGCGGCTGCTAACGTGAAATCAGCCCAGTGACATAACAAGAGAACCGCCATGCCGATGACTGCAGAAGTACGAATGCTCGACAGTGGTTACGCCAGGGAAATCCGCTCGCTTCTGTATAACGCCTACCGACACGAACCGACCTTCGCTTATTTGTTCGAGGCTGATCGCCCCGGCTACGAGCAGCGTGTCCGCGCAACCGTGCGCGAGCTGGTCAATCAGCACTTGCTGCAGGACCAACCAGCGTTGGGGTTGTTGCTCGAAGACCGGTTGATTGCTGCCGCGCTGATCGCGCCACCACAGCGTCGACTGGACATCACCGAAAGTTGGGCTTGGCGAATGCGCATGCTGCTGACTGCAGGCTTCCGCTGCACACGGCGCTACCTTGATTACCACGCCGCGGTGCTGGGTTGTCTGCCACCAGGAAATTTCCATGTGTTGCCGCTGATGGCGGTCCATCCCAAGTGCCAGGGGCAACACTATGGCGAGCAGCTGCTTGAAGCATTGCATAACTGGTGTGCCGCGGACGCCGCATCGGAGGGCCTGGTGATCGACACCGGCAACTCACGCTACCTCAACTTCTACGCACGTCAGGGGTACGAAGACATCGGCCAGGTAGCCATCGGTCCGGTGGTCGAGCACGTTTTTTTCCATCCGGCGCCGCGGCAAGTCGAGGCATCCAGCGGTTAGAACGAATTTTGCGCAGGGGTGACAGTCGTACTGATGTTGTCCTAAGAAGTGTTCCCATGCTTTTGCCTTACGCTGTATATGCCGTGCTACACGCATCGACACTTCGCCAAAGCCTAGTGCGCAGCGTGCTAGCATCCCTGGCCATGCCTATCCGTATCCTTCGCCGTATCGCTCCGGCGGGCGTTTTCTTGTGCTGTGCATCTGCGCTGGACGCAGCTGAGCTCGACGTCAAGGTCACGCCGTCAAACAGTGCGCTGCGTGAAAACGTCGAGAACTACATCGGCGAGCTGGGTGATCGCAGCGAAGAGGAATTGCTGCGTTACAGTCGCATTGCCCAGGAGCAGGCGAACAAAGCGCTGCAGGCGTTGGGCTATTACCACGCTGTTATCGAAACCAGGGTCACCGGAGGCGAAACTCCTCGGCTGGCGCTGCGAATCAAGCCCGGCGAGCCAGTTCGTCTGCGCGACATCACATTGCAGGTCAACGGGCCCGCTGCCGAACTGCAGGCGTTTCGGGTGCCGCGCAACACCTTGAAGCCAGGCGCCGTGCTCAATCACGGGCAGTACGAAGCGGTCAAACAACGAATTCTCAATCAGGCATCGCGCTATGGGTTTTTTGATGGCCGCTTCGAGCGTCAACGGCTGGCGATCAACCCCGACACCAATGCCGCCGACGTAGAACTGGTGTTTAACAGCGGGCCACGCTACTTGCTCGGGGATGTGGGTTTTGAAGGAGATTCGCCTTTTGATCCGGACTTGCTGGAGCGCATGGTGCCATTCGATCCCGGCACGCCGTATGACTCGGAATTGATTGCCGAACTCAACCAGGCGATGCAGTCCAGCGGCTACTTCGAAGGCGTCCGGGTCGATGCCAACCCGGCTAACGCCGATCAGCAACGTATTCCCGTTGCGGTGCAATTGACCACGCGAGAGCCGCGCACGCTCGGGCTTGGTTTGGGCTACTCGACGGATGTCGGGCCACGGATACGTTTCGACTTCACCCGCCATTGGGTCAACCCGCAGGGCCACAGCTACGGCATAGAGTCCGAGTTGTCGGCGCCGCGGCAGAACGTCGGTCTGTTTTATGACGTACCACTGGACCCACCGTTGACGGACAAACTGCGCTATGCAGCCGGCTATCAGTACGAAGAACTGAGTGATAAAGACAGCCTGAGTCGCCTGCTGACGGTTGGCCCTGAGTGGCATCGTCGGCTGCCCAGCGGCTGGCAGCGCGTCTGGGCGCTGAAGTGGCGTCATGAGCAGTACGAGCTGGGCGATGATTCGGGGGTCAGCACCTTGTTGATGCCGGGTGTTTCTTACAGCTTTCTGCGCAGCGACAACCGTCTCGATCCCAGTCATGGCTATCGCTTGAGGTTCGAATTGGGGGCGGCGAAGGAGGGCGTGTTCTCGGACGCTGATCTGATCCATGCCAACGCGACGGTCAAGGGACTCACCACGCTGGGTGCTCGACATCGTTTTCTCGGGCGGGTGGAAGTGGGCGGTAACTGGACCGACGAATACACCAATGTGCCGCCATCGCTGCGCTATTTTGCCGGTGGTGATCAAAGCGTGCGCGGTTACGACTACCAGAGCCTGTCGCCGACCAACTCGGATGGCGACCGAATCGGCGGGCGTTATCAGCTCGCGGTCAGCGCCGAGTACCAGTATTCACTGACGGAGAAATGGCGCCTGGCGACCTTTGTCGATCAGGGTAATTCGTTCAACTCGTTAGAGCTGCCGAGCCTCAAAAGCAGCGTAGGTGTCGGCGTGCGCTGGGTCTCGCCGGTTGGGCCGATTCGTGTGGATCTGGCACATCCGCTGGATGGCGAGGGCGGAGTTCGCCTGCACTTTTCCATGGGGCCGGAGCTTTGAGGCGTAGCGCGAAAATCGTCGCTGGGTTGCTGTTGGCCCTACTGGCGCTGCTGCTGGTGGTTGTTTTGGCGGTCTTCCTGGTGCTCGGCACGAACGCGGGGAGCCGTTGGACGCTGAGTAAAGTGCCTGGGCTGCAGCTTGAGGCATTCACGGGTCGCCTCGGTGGTCGCTGGCAGGCGGATCGTCTGGTCTGGGAGCAGGACGGTCGCCGGATCGAAGTGGCTTCGCCGCGCATGAACTGGGCGCCGAGTTGTTTGCTGCGCAAGACGCTTTGTATCGACGAGCTGGTCACCGGCGATATCGATCTCACATTTCCTCCTGCTCCGGAGGACGAAGCAGCAAGCGAACCCTTCAGTCTTCCGGATCTCGATCTTCCTCTCGAGCTCCGTCTTGACCGCGTCGACATCGGCGCGATCAACCTCAACGGCGTTCAGCAGATGCAGGGCGCGGAGTTGCAGGCGGACTGGGACGAACAGGGCCTGGTCATTCGAGCGCTGGAGGTTCGCCGTGAAGACGTTGTTCTCGAACTTTCGGGCCGGCTGCAGACCAGGGCCGACTGGCCGTTGATGCTGAGCGGTACCGCGGCGATTCGCTCGCCAAATGAGCAGCCCTGGGCAGTGAAGTTCGAAGCCCACGGCGAGCTGCGCGAACACCTCATGGTCGACGTGCAAAGCCAGGGCTATCTGCAGGCCAAACTCAGCGGATGGGTGAGACCCCTGGAGCCGGAGCTGCCGGCGAATCTGCTGCTGGCGGTGGAGCGTTTCAAGGCGACCCCTGAGTTGCCCGACGCCTTGAGTCTTGAGGCGCTGGAGCTGACCGTCAAAGGTGACATGGAACAGGGCTATCGCCTGGTGGGTGATGGAAGCCGGCAGGGCGAGGGCGGTGCGGTGGGTCTCGCGCTCAAGGCATTGGTCGACTTGGCCCATGCCGATATCGAAACCCTCACATTGACTGCCGGCGAGCAGCAACACGTTGATCTGGACGGCCGGATCGATTGGCAGGACGGTTTGGATGCCGAAGCGCAGCTGGCCTGGCGTAACTTTCCCTGGCGCCGGCTCTATCCCGACGTCGAGGAGCCGCCCGTGACTTTGCGAACCCTCGACGCGCAGATCCAGTACGACGATGGCAATTACCTGGGCAATTTCAACGCGGCGCTAACCGGTCCTTCCGGCGATTTCACCTTGCAAAGCCCGGTCAGCGGCGACCTTGAAGTCGTTCATTTGCCGCAGCTGCAACTGGAGGCTGGACAGGGCAGGGCAGAAGGAAATCTCAGCGTCGGGTTCGCTGACGGAGTCGATTGGACGACGCGACTCGAGCTGAGCGAACTCGATCCGTCTTACTGGGTCGCAGAGCTGCCGGGAACCATCGGCGGCACGCTGACTAGTAGCGGCGCCTTGCGAGAGGACAATCTGCAAGCCGACGCCGCCCTCGATTTGAATGGCACGTTGCGCAAGCAGCCGCTCAGGCTTCAACTGCAGGCGAGCGGTGAGAACACGACCTGGAGCGTGCCGGCGGTCGATTTGCGTCTGGGTGACAACCGCATCCAGGGCAATGGCCGTTGGGCCGAGACGCTTGAGGCGAACCTGGCCATTGATCTATCACGTCTGGGCCAGCTCTGGCCTGATTTGAGCGGCAGAATGACCGGAAACGTTGACCTGTCGGGCACGCCGGACGCACCGCAAGGAAAGCTTGCGCTGAGCAGCACCGGGGTCGCGTTTCAGGACAATCGAGTTGATCAACTGCAAATGACTGCGAGCCTGTCCCAGGGCGAGCGTGGCCAGCTTAGCCTCGACGCGAAAGGCTTACAGGCTGGAGCGACTGATATCGGCGAATTGCAGCTGAGCGCCGAAGGCACGCCAGCAGCACATCAGGCCAGACTGCAGCTGCAGGGCCCCTTGCTCGACCTGTCGCTGGCGCTGACCGGTGGGCTTGAAGGAGGCGATTGGCGGGGTCGGTTGATGGAAGCCGAGCTGGATGCTCAGGGACAGCGATGGGCACTGCGCGATCCTGCGTCGCTGCAGCGATTGGAGAGCGGCAAGATCACCTTCGCAGCGCATTGCTGGGCCTCGGGTCAGGCCACGCTGTGTGCCGACGACCAGCAACTGCAACCCGGTCCACAATTGCGCTATCGCCTACGCGATTTCCCGCTCGAATCGATCGCTGAATTTCTGCCGGACAACCTGATCTGGCAGGGCGAGGTCAATGCTGATCTTGCACTGGACCTGCCAAGATCAGGCCCAAGCGGGACCATCCGTGTGGACGCCGGACCAGGCGTTTTGCGTATGCGGGATGGCGAGCAGTGGCTGGATTTCCCCTATCAGACCTTGTCACTGAACAGCCAGCTGACCCCGAAACAGGTCGACAGCAGGTTGAGCTTCGAGGGCGGGGATCTCGGCGATCTGGATGTTCGACTCCAGGTGGACCCTAGCGGCGAGGTCAAGCCGATCTCTGGCAATTTCGAGCTAAACAATTTCGATCTCTCCGTTATCCGGCCTTTCGTTGCCCAGGTCGAGCGACTCGACGGTCAACTGAATGGCAATGGTCAGATTTCGGGCACGCTGCAGAAACCACAGCTCGAAGGAGTGTTAAAGCTCACCGAAGGCGAGATTGCCGGCGCGGAGTTGCCGGTCAGTTTCGAGCAGCTGCAGGTGACGGCCGTTATTGATGGTGAACGGGTCCGCGTCGACGGTGACTGGCGCAGCGGCGAGCAGGGCCAGGGGCAGATTGCGGGAACAATCGATTGGGCGCAGGCGCTGGACCTCGATCTGCGTATCAATGGCAGCCAATTGCCTGTGATCGTCGAGCCCTATGCTGAGCTCGAAATTGCGCCCGATCTACGCATTCAGTTGGCTGACGAGCAGCTGGCCGTCAGCGGCAAGCTGCGCGTGCCGCGTGGAGAAATCACGGTGCGAGAGCTGCCACCCTCGACGGTCAAGATATCCGAGGATGCGGTCATCGTTGGCGCCGAAGCGGAAGAGGCGAAGCCGCCCTTGGCGATTCGCATGGACGTGGGTGTTGAGGTCGGACAGGACAGGCTGCGCTTCTCAGGATTTGGCCTCACTGCCGACCTCGCCGGTTACCTGCACATCGGCGATGACTTTGATGCGCGCGGGGAGCTTAGCCTCAACAAAGGGCGTTACCGTGCTTATGGGCAACGCCTGACGATCCGTCGCGCCCGGTTGCTGTTCACGGGTGTGCTGTCGCAACCCTATCTGGATATCGAAGCCATTCGACGTATCGAGGATGAAAACGTGATCGCGGGCCTGCGTATCACAGGAAGCGCCGAGCAGCCGCGCGTCGATGTGTTCGCCGAGCCTGCCATGAGCCAGGAGCAGGCACTGTCTTACCTTGTGCTTGGGCGGCCCCTTGGTGCCGAGACCGGAGACAGCAATCTCTTGGCTCAGGCAGCGCTTGGGCTCGGCCTGGCGGGCAGCGCATCGATTACCGGCAACGTCGCGCAACGCCTCGGCATCGAGGACTTTCAGCTGGACACTGAGGGTAGCGGTACAGACACCAGCGTGGTGGCGAGCGGGAAGCTGACCGATCGGCTGACGTTACGTTACGGCGTTGGGGTATTCGAGCCTGCCAATACGGTCGCGTTGCGCTATCAGCTGACCAAACGAATTTTTCTTGAGGCGGCCAGCGGGCTCGCCAGCTCGCTGGACGTGTTCTACAGACGCGATTTTTGACAACTACCAAACCAAAAACTCTCGGTTATCGACTGGCTTTGGCGCTGCTCTGGGCTACGCTGACAGGCTTCCGTATGCGGCAATCTGGCGTGGCTTCGCGGGCTGACCAGTCGGTCGCTCGTTTGCACTCAGCATCCGCCTTGGATCTCGCACAAAGCGTGTGGCGCCAAGTACAGAATGTGGTGGTAGGATCGCGCGGTCGCTCCTTGCATGGCGGCTGATGCAAGGCTCTAGCACGAGTCTTGCAGGTGACGGTAATGCTCCGGACATTGAAGTCGGGGTATTACCGGGTCGTTCGGGCAGCAGTTGAACTGGTGTACTCAAACTCGCCGTTTCATTGTTCGTGCCGGCTCGGCCCGTTCAGGCAAGGATGTCTAACATAATCAATAAGGGTGCCTTGAATGGAATTCCTGCAAAACCTGGTCAATAGCGTCAACGGTCTCGTCTGGGGACCGCCCATGCTGGTACTGATCCTCGGTACTGGTTTCTTTCTTATGGTCATGCTCAAGTTCATGCCATTGGCGCGTATCGGTACGGGCTTTGCGCTGATCTGGCGCGGACGTGCCAAGGGCGATGATGAAACAGGTGAGATCAGCCCGTTTCAGGCGTTGATGACCTGCCTGGCCGCTACCGTGGGCACCGGTAACATCGCCGGTGTCGCCACGGCGATCTTTCTCGGCGGTCCGGGTGCGCTGTTCTGGATGTGGTGCACGGCGTTGGTAGGAATGGCGACCAAGTACTGCGAGGTGGTGCTGGCAGTGCATTACCGCGAGAAGGATGATCGTGGCGAGCACGTCGGCGGACCGATGTATGCGATCAAGAATGGCTTGCACAAGCGCTGGCTTTGGCTGGGTGGCGCCTTTGCCATCTTTGGCGGGCTGGCTGGGTTCGGCATCGGCAACATGGTCCAGGTCAACAGCATGGCGCTGGCGCTGGAGTCGACCTTCTCGGTACCGCTGTGGGTGACCGGTCTGGTCACCATGCTGTTCGTGGGGCTGGTCATTCTCGGCGGCATCAAGCGTATCGGTGCAGTGGCTGCTGCCCTGGTGCCGTTCATGTGCGTAGCGTACGTCATTGCCGGCATCGTTGTGCTGGTGGTGCACGCCGCTGAGCTTCCTGCGGCCTTCGAGCTGATCTTCACCCATGCCTTCTCGCCGATCGCGGCCACTGGCGGCTTTGCCGGCGCGGCGGTGATGGCCGCAATTCGCTTCGGTGTGGCGCGTGGCATCTTTTCCAACGAGGCGGGGCTGGGCACGGCCGGTATCGCACAAGCTGCCGGTACGACCAACAGCTCGGTTCGCTCCGGGCTGATCGGCATGATGGGTACCTTTATCGATACCATCATCATCTGCTCAATCACTGGCCTGGCGATCATCTGCTCGGGTGTCTGGACGGGTGGCGAAAGCGGTGCGGCGCTGTCCGCTGCTGCCTTCGAATCGGCCATGCCCGGCGTGGGTGCAGCGCTGCTGACGATCGCACTGGTCGTGTTCGCTTTCACCACAATCCTTGGCTGGAGTTACTTCGGCGAGAAATGCTGGGAATTTCTGGTCGGCACCAAGGCGATCTGGCCGTTCCGTATCATTTGGGTCCTGGCTGTGCCGTTCGGTGCAATAGCCCAGCTCGATTTCGCCTGGCTGTTGGCAGACACGCTGAATGGTCTGATGGCAATTCCCAACCTCGTTGCTCTGCTGCTGCTAAGCCCTGTGGTGGTCAAGTTGACCAAGGAATACTTCGCCCGCACCCACGCAGCCTGATAACCCGGGCCGTTGCTACGCGCACGGCCCATGACTGAGAGGAATTAGACATGACTGAAGTAACCCTGAAAGGCAATCCGATTCAGGTTGCCGGCAACTTTCCGCAGGTCGGTCAGAAGGCCGCGCCGTTCAGCCTGGTAGGCGGTGATCTGTCCGATGTGACGCTTGCTAGCTTCGCGGGCAAGCGCAAGATCCTGAACATCTTTCCAAGCATCGATACGCCAACCTGTGCGACCTCGGTGCGCAAGTTCAATGCACAGGCCAACGAACTGGCCAATACCGTGGTGCTTTGCATCTCTGCTGACCTACCCTTCGCTCAGAAGCGCTTCTGCGGTGCTGAAGGGCTAGAGAATGTCATCAATCTCTCGACCATGCGCGGACGCGAGTTTCTCGAACAGTACGGCGTTCTGGTTGCAACCGGCCCACTAGCCGGTGTGTCAGCTCGTGCTGTCGTTGTACTGGACGAGCACGATCAGGTGCTTCACAGCGAGTTGGTCGCCGAGATCGGTAGCGAGCCGAACTACGACAAGGCGATAGCGGCGCTTAACTAAGCTCTGTCGATAGGGAGCGGTGCAACGCCGCTTCCTTTTATCCCGGATATTGGCGACAAAAAAACAGCCGAGTCACCCCTCTCTTTTGCCTTTAATCAATTGGCTCAATCGGTCTGCTGACGCTTAGCTTTCAGGTAGCTGGCTTTGCTAACGCAACCGAGTTTCGCCATACCGACAGGCCTGATTTACTGCGCCGTAAAATCTTTTTCTGTCGTTGCGGTCAGAGCATCGTTGCCTACTGAATGGATTCGCTTATGTCTACCTCGCAGATTAAGAAAAAGATCGGTGTATCCGGCACAGGGATGATTGCCCACTGCTTTATTCGGCTGATCAAGCAGCATTATCAGGATATTGAAATCTCGCGAGTCCTGACCCGTCGCCCGTTGAACTCCTTTACTGATTTTCCCCTGCCTGAGCGACTCACCAATTCTATTGACCATCTGATTGATGGTGCAGACCTGATCGTGGAATGCAGCGGCGATGTATTTCACGGCACCGAGGTCATTGAGCGTGCTTTCGAAGCTGGTCTGCCGGTGGTGACGATCAACGCGGAACTGCAGGTCACCACCGGGTCGTACTTGGCTGCTAAAGGCTTCATCACCGAGGCTGAGGGCGACCAGCCGGGTTCACTGGCGGCCCTTCATGAAGAAGCCTTGATGATGGGCTTCAAGCCGTTGGTCTACGGCAATATGAAGGGGTATCTGAACCACAACCCTTCGGTCGAAGACATGAGGTACTGGGCAAAACGCCAAGGCATAAGCGTAGACCAGACCACTTCATTCACGGACGGCACCAAGGTGCAGATCGAACAGGCTATTGTCGGCAATGGCCTCGGCGCGACTATTACAAAACAAGGCTTGGAAGGCCTGGCTTCGACCAATCTGACTGAGTCGGGCAACCTGCTTGGCATGATGGCCGAACGGTTAGGGCAACCCTTCGTCGATTACGTGATTCCTTCCGGATATCCCGCGGGTGGAGTGTTTCTGGTCTGCCGCCACGACGACGACCAGCGTGCCGCTATAGAGTATTTCAAGCTTGGCCCTGGCCCTTATTACACGCTGGTACGCCCGTTCCATCTCTGCTCGCTCGAAGTCGGCAAAACCGTGCGGCGGGTGCTCGGTGGTGGTGATGTACTGTTGAACAACTCCACCGCACCAACCCTCGGCGTGGGGGCTATTGCCAAGCGAGCCATGCGACCAGGTGAGTTGATCGAGCGGGGCATCGGTGGTTTCCAGTTTCGCGGCGAAGCACTGAAGCTCGACCAGAATCCGGATCACGTCCCCATTGGCCTGCTGCGCAAGACGGCCCTGCGGCGTGCGGTCGAGCCGGGTCAGCTTATTACCTTCGATGACATCGATATTCTGCCCAGCCGTGCGCTAGACATTGTCATGCAACAACGTGCCGCGACTGCGGCAAAGGTTCTCCAGAAGCCCTCGGCGGACCATGAGCGGTCAGAATTGGCGGCGATCGGCGGTTGACGCTTTTAAGGGCTGTGCCGGTGAAGTGTTTCGCTCCCGCACTCGGAACTCAAACATGCTTGAAAGCAGGCGATCTCGATGATCGGGATCGCCTGCTTCGAGGGTCTACTCGAACTCTCTATGTGTCTGATTGGCAGACCCTCTGAGCTAGACCGCATAGCCTAGTATCCTAGGCAGCCACAGCGCGATTTCAGGAAAAACGGCCACCAAAACCAGCGCGCTGCCCATCACCAGAACGAATAGCATGGCCCAGCCGACCGTTTGCTCCAGGCGGATCTTGGCAACCTCGGCGGTGACTAGCAGATTTATCGCTACCGGAGGGGTGAACTGGCCAATCGCTATGTTCATCGCCAGTAGGATGCCGAACCACACCGGATTCCAACCGAAGTGTTGCATCACGGGAATCAGGATCGGCATCAGGATCAGATAGATGGAAATCGCATCTAGCAGCATCCCGGCCAGCAGCACTGCGATCATCACCAGGATCAGCAGCACCGCACTGTTGTCAGACAGCGAAATGAGCCATTCGGCCAGATGGCGGAAAGTACCCAGCATGGTGCCGGCCCAGGCAAATATTCCGGCCAGCGCGATGATCAGCATCACCACACCCGAAATCACTGCTGCCTCGCCGCAAAGCCGCCACAGGTTCCTCCAGTCCAATTCGCGTGTAACGAACAAGCCGATGACCACGCCATAGGTCACGCCGGCCACTGCGGCTTCGGTGGGTGTGAACAGGCCGCTGCGCAAGCCGCCTAGAATCAATACGGGAGCGAAGAGTGCTGGCAATGCTTGACGAAAGCTTTCACCAAGCGGCGGGCGCTCAGCACCTTCCGGGTTCTCCCAGCCGTAGCGGCGCGCCAACAGCCAGGCCGGTAGCAGCAACACGAGGCCTGCAATGATTCCCGGGAAAAGGCCGGCTGCAAACAGCGCTCGTAGGTCGACGCCAGGGACCACGATGGAATAAAGAATCAGCGCAATGGATGGCGGGATCAGAATCGCTGTCGAGGCGGACGCGGCTATCAGCGTTGCCGAGAATGGCTTGGGATAGCCGGCGCGAGTCATGCTCGGCAGCATCACCATGGCAACCGCGGCCGCATCGGCCGGGCCGGAGCCGCTCATACCGCCCATGATCAGGCAAACCAGGATTGCGACCATCGCCAGACCGCCATGGCGTGGACCGATCAAGGCCTGAGCGAAGCGCACCAGACGCAGCGCAACGCCAGATTTTTCGAATACCAGGCCGGTAAGGATGAACAGCGGAATCGCTATCAGGGGGTATTTGGCAACGCCGTTGTAGGTGTTGGTACCAAGCGTCGCAAGCATGTCCGGTGAAAGGCCTGCCACGATGCCAATGGCGCCGGAGAGCGCCAGAGAAAATGCAACCGGTACGCCAACCAACAACAGCAGCAGGAAGCTGGCAAGCATCCAGAGGTCAGGGCTCATCGGTGAGCCTCCCGCGCAATCGATCGATCGTCATTTGGGTCAAGCGCACGACCATCAACAGCGCCAGCAATGGCAGCCAGACCACGTACCACCAGTTCGGCAGCCCGAGACCAGGAGATTCGGATTCCCACTGGTATTCCTCCAGTGCGAACTGTCCGCCGTACCAGAGCACCATACCGAGCACCGATACGCAGGCCAGCCACTGCAACAAGATCAGCGGAGTACGCAGCCGCGGAAACATTCGCTCAGCAAAACCGATGCGGATGTGGCGGTTGCTGCGCATGGCCACCGACGCACCGGCGAAGGTGAGAATCACAAGGAGAAAAACGGAGATTTCTTCGGTAAAGGCGAAGGAGGCATCGGTGAAGTAGCGCACCACCACATTGCCCAGGCTGATCAGGCTGATGACCACCAGCGCCAGGGTAGCCAGCACGCGCTCAAGGCGCGCGTCCTGTCGATTATTCATGAATTTCCTCGACGCCCGGCTGCATCATGCGG
>JAKUTK010000043.1 GCA_022448005.1 Pseudomonas sp. | reverse complement strand
CGAAATCGAAAAGCACAGCGCCGAGCCGATTGCCGATCTGGCCGAACTGTTGAACGACGTGCCGTCTGCCCGCCTGTTTGATGAAATCATCAAGCTGTTCCTTAGCGGCAAAGCCGAACGCACCTTCGACTTGTTGCTTGAGTACGAGCTGTTCGCACCGCTATTTCCCGCCAGCGCCGATGCGCTGGAAGACAACCCCCAGTATGCCGGCACGTTGATCCGCAACGCCCTGGTCAATACCGATCTGCGTATCGCCCAGGGCAAGCCCGTCACCCCGGCCTTCCTGTTTGCGGCCCTGCTCTGGCCGGCCTTGCCGGCGCGCGTCGCCGAGGTGCAGGCGCGGGGCCTGCCGCCAATCCCGGCCATGCAGGAAGCAGCACACGACCTCATATGGGAGCAGTGCCAGCGCACTGCTATTCCCAAGCGCTTCACTATGCCCATGCGCGAGATCTGGGACATGCAGGAACGCCTGCCGCGCCGTCAAGGGCGTCGTGCGGACCAGCTCTTGGAGAATCCGCGCTTCCGTGCCGGCTATGATTTCCTGCTGCTGCGGGAGAGTGCCGGTGAGAAAACCGATGGTTTGGGTGAGTGGTGGACGGACTACCAGGAAGCCAACGAGAGCGAGCGCCGCAACATGATTCGGGGGCTGAGCAACAAGGACGATGGCAGCGGTGCCCCACGCAAGCGTCGTCGCAGCAACCGCCGCAAGCGCGGCCCCAACGAAAGCGCACCGGCATCTGCCGATTAAATGGACCGGGTTTATATCGGCCTGGGGAGCAATCTGGCCGAACCTCGCCAGCAGCTGCGTAGCGCCCTCGACGCCCTGACCAGAATCCCCGACACGCAGCTCGCCGCTGTGTCCTCGCTGTATCTCAGCGACCCGCTAGGCCCGCCGGATCAGCCGCGTTACCACAATGCCGTGGCTGCGCTGAACACTTCATTGCCACCCCTGGCCCTGCTCGATGCGCTCCAAGCCATCGAGCTGGCCCACGGCCGTCAACGCAAAGCCGAACGCTGGGGCCCGCGCACATTGGATCTGGACATCTTGCTGTTCGGTGATCGCCTGATCAGCGACGCACGATTGACGGTGCCGCACTACCACATGCATGCCAGAGCCTTCGTGCTCTACCCGCTCACCGAGATAGCCCCGAACGGCCTGCAGCTCGCCGACGGACGCTCGCTTGCCGCGCTCGTCGCCAGCTGCCCTTATGAAGGCCTCGAGCGGCTTGGCGAGCCGCTGTAACCTCTGGGTAACAGATGTAACCTGGGGGTAACACTCACGATTGACTTAGTTCGCCGCCATCTGGACTATAAGCGCCCTCTGCCGGCACGCATCGAAACGGGGCAACCCTGACGCTCCGCCTGCACCCGTGATCCCCGAGAGGCTTTAGGAGGACGGCATTCATGCCAGACGTAACCCTGACTACCCTGCACGGCCTCAAGCAGAAAGGCGAGAAGATCGCCATGCTGACCTGCTATGACGCTACCTTCGCCAAGATAGCCTGCGAGGCCGGTGTCGAGATGCTGCTGATCGGTGACTCCCTGGGCATGGTCCTTCAAGGTCACGACAGCACCCTGCCGGTTTCGGTTGACGAGATGGCGTATCACACGGCCTGTGTCAAACGTGGCAACCGCGGGGCGATGATCGTCGCTGATCTGCCGTTCATGGCCAACGCCACCCTCGAACAGACACTCAACAACTCAGCGACCCTGATGAAGGCCGGCGCGCACATGATCAAGGTCGAAGGGGCAGCTTGGCTGGCCCAGTCCATTCACCTGTTGGCCGAGCGCGGTATCCCCGTCTGCGCGCACATGGGGCTTACCCCGCAGGCCGTGAACATCTTCGGCGGTTACAAGGTTCAGGGCCGTCAGGAAGCTCAGGCGCTGCAGATGATTGCTGACGCCAAAGCACTGGAGGATGCCGGGGCGGTGATGCTGCTGCTCGAATGCGTTCCGAGTGAACTGGCCGCACGCATTACCCAGGCGGTAACGGTACCGGTAATCGGTATTGGCGCCGGTAGCGCAACAGATGGTCAGGTACTGGTTCTGCACGACATGCTCGGCCTGTCGCTGACCGGCCGAGCACCGAAGTTCGTCAAGAACTTCATGCACGAGCGTGGCGACATTCCGACCGCCATCGCCGCCTACGTCCAGGCGGTTAAGTCCGTCGAATTTCCTGCCGCCGAACATGGGTTCTCCGCATGAACGTGGTAAAAACTGTTGCCGACCTGCGCGCCGCAGTAACCCGCGCACGAGGCGAAGGCAAGCGCATCGGCTTTGTGCCGACCATGGGCAACCTGCATGCCGGCCACATTGCATTGTTCAAGAAGGCTGGCCAGCGCGCTGACTTCGTGGTTGCCAGCATCTTCGTCAATCCGCTGCAGTTCGGCCCGAACGAAGACCTTGCCAGCTACCCGCGCACGCTGACGGCCGACCAGGACAAGCTGTTCGAGGCCGGTTGCCACTTGCTATTCGCGCCCAGCGTCGAGGAGATGTATCCGCATGGTCAGGCGCTGCAGACCATCGTCCGCGTACCAAGCGTGTCCGAGGGACTCTGTGGCGGCAGCCGCCCAGGCCATTTCGACGGTGTCTCTACCGTTGTCAGCAAGCTGTTCAATATGGTGTTACCGGACCTTGCGGTTTTCGGCCAGAAGGATTTCCAACAGCTGGCGGTCATCCGCACCATGGTCCGCGACCTGAACATGCCCGTGCAGATCATCGGCGAGCCCATCGTACGCGCCGAGGACGGCCTGGCGCTGTCCTCACGTAACGGTTACCTCACCCCTGACGAGCGTACAACCGCCCCGGTTTTGCACCGCACACTGCAGCAACTGGCTGAGGCCATACGTAACGGTGAGCGCGACTACTCGGCGCTGCTTGCATCCGGTCATCAGCGCCTGCAGACCGCCGGCCTGCGCCCGGACTACCTGGAAGTTCGCAACGCACTGGATCTCAGCCCGGTCACAGCCGACAGCCGCGAATTGGTGATTCTCGCCGCGGCCTACCTCGGTAAGACCCGGCTGCTGGATAACCTGCTGGTAGACATCTCCCAGAAAGCATCCTGATACAGCCGACCATCGGCCTAACCCAGCCCGGCCCTCAGTCTTGAACACACCTGAGGGTTCGGGCACACTCTGCGCCGCTTGCGCACCCGGAGGACCCCGCCATGCACGCCATCATGCTCAAGGCTAAACTGCACCGCGCCCAGGTGACCCATTCGGTTCTGGATTACGAAGGCTCCTGCGCCATAGACGGTGACTGGCTGGACCTCGCCGGCATCCGCGAATACGAGCAGATCCAGATCTACAACGTCGACAACGGCGAACGCTTCACGACCTATGCCATCCGCGGCGAGGAAGGCTCGAAGATCATTTCCGTCAACGGTGCCGCCGCGCACAAGGCCGGTGTGGGTCATCGCGTAATCATTTGTGCCTATGCGCATTACAGCGAAGCCGAACTGGCCAGCTTCAAGCCACACGTTTTGTATATGGGCGCCGACGGCGACCTCAGTCACACCAGCAACGCGATTCCGGTTCAGGTCGCCTGAATTCAGCATCGGCTGCTTAAAAGCCCGCATCGCCCCAGTGATGCGGGCTTTTTTGTGTGCAAAGGGTTTCCCCCGACCCCATAAACCTGCAATGGTCGTCTTGTCTTGGTCGCTATCGGTAGCCTGTGCGCAACGCTTCGGAACGCCGCGCGTTTTTGCCAGTCAGACCAGTCTCGACGGTGCAGGATGTACCGTCGCCGTTGCGGTCAATCGCAGCGGAACGCGCCTGTCACATTCAGGACGAATGCCAGCGTGCCAGCATGATCGAATGACTGTCCGAACGAATCGCAGAGCCGCAGACAGTCCGCCAAAGCAAAGGAAGCCGCACAACCATGAGCTACTACCAGCACCCTCTCGATGCCACCGGCCTGCCATCTTGGAAGGCCTTGGAAGAACACCGCCTGGCCATGCAGAACTTCAGCATGCGCGAGGCATTCAAGGCCGATCCGACGCGCTTCGATGACCTGTCGGTTTCCTGCAGCGGCCTGTTTCTCGATTACTCGAAGAATCTGATCACCCCAGAAACTCGCACGCTGCTGGTAAACCTGGCACGTGAGGCCGGCGTCGAGCAGGCGGCCCGCGCCATGTTCGAAGGCGAGCAGATCAACGCCTCGGAGAACCGCCCGGTACTGCACACCGCGCTGCGCCGCCCCATGGGCGAATCGGTGATGGTCGACGGGCAGAACATCATGCGTGATGTGCATGCCGCCTTGGCGCAGATGACCGATATCGTCACCCGGATCCATAACAACCTCTGGCGCGGCTTCAGCGACAAGACCATCACCGACGTGGTGAACATCGGCATCGGCGGCTCGTTTCTCGGCCCGCAGCTGGTCTCCGAAGCGCTACTGCCCTTCACCCAGCATGGCGTGCGCACGCACTACCTGGCGAACATCGACGGCAGTGAATTTCGCGAGGTAACCGACAAGCTGAACGTAGAAACCACGCTGTTCATCATTTCCAGCAAGACTTTCGGCACCCTCGAGACGCTGAAGAACGCCCAGGCTGCGCGCACTTGGTACTTGGGTAAAGGCGGCACCGAAGAAAAGCTCTACCGGCATTTCATTGCGGTCACCAGCAATAAAAAAGCGGCCGTCGAGTTCGGCATCCGCGAGAAGAACATCTTTCCGATGTGGGACTGGGTTGGCGGCCGCTACTCGCTGTGGTCGGCGATCGGCCTGCCCATCGCGCTGGCCATCGGCATGTCCAACTTCAAGGACCTGCTCTCCGGTGCCTACAGCATGGACCAGCACTTCCTCAACGAGCCGTTCGAAACCAACATGCCGATCCTGTTGGCGATGCTGGGCATCTGGTACCACAACTTCTGGGACGCGCAGAGCTACGCCTTTCTGCCCTACGACCACTATCTGCGCAATTTCGTCAAACACCTGCAGCAGATGGACATGGAATCCAACGGCAAGAGTGTGCGCCAGGACGGCACACCGGTGTCCTGCAACACCGGCCCGGTGATCTGGGGCGGTGTCGGCTGTAACGGCCAGCATGCCTACCATCAATTGTTGCACCAGGGCACGCCACTGATCCCCGCAGACTTCATCGTGCCTGTGGTCAGCCACAATCCGGTTGCCGATCACCACGAGTGGCTCTACGCCAATTGCCTGTCACAGAGCCAGGCTTTGATGCGCGGCAAGACGCGCGAAGAGGCCGAAGCCGAGCTGCGTGCAAAAGGCATGAGCGAAGCCGAGATCGAGCGCCTGGCGCCGCACAAGGTCATTCCGGGCAACCGACCGAGCAACACCGTGGTCATGGAAACCATCAGTCCAGGCCGTCTCGGTGCACTCATCGCACTCTATGAGCACAAGGTGTTCGTCCAGGGCGTGATCTGGGGAATCAACTCGTTCGACCAATGGGGCGTGGAACTCGGCAAGGACCTGGGCAAAACCGTCTACGGCCAGATGACCAGCTTCGATGCGCAGCCCGCCGAGGACGCTTCGACCCAAGGGCTGATCAACTTCTTCCGCGGCCGTCATCGCGGCTGATCGATGCAGAACCGGACAGCACCTGGTCGCTGTCCGGCAACCCTCCCGCCACTTTTCTGATGACTTGCACGCCTGCGGCCCTGGATTGATCGGCCAGGCCTGGGTAACACCTGCGCTTCGGGTAACATTCAAGTTCCCAGTCACGCCAGACGTTGCCTTTGGAAATCATCCGCCGTCATATCGAAACGCAGGTGCTCAGCCTCACCGGACTGGTCATCGGTGGTGTCGACTACGAAAACCCACCAGGTGACCCTGGCCTGTTCGGCCCGGAGTCAGTCTGCTGGCGCGTGCACGGTGACTTCACCTCCATGCTGGTGGGCGGGATCTCTGCCCTGCTGTTGCAAGCCCTGCATCCACTCGCCCTCGCCGGCGTCTGGGACCACTCAAATTTTCGCGACGACTTGCTCGGTCGGCTGCGCCGCACCGGCCAGTTCATCTCGGCGACTACCTTTGGCAGTCAGACCGATGCGCAGCGACTGATCGAACGGGTCCGGGCCATTCACCTCAAGGTTACTGGGCATGCACCGGACGGCCGCCCCTATGCTGCGTACGACCCAGACTTACTGACCTGGGTACACGTTGCCGAAGTCAGCAGCTTTCTCAAGGCGCACCTGCGCTACCTCAACCCCGCATTGCCAGGTCAAGAGCAAGATCGTTACTTCAGTGAAGTGGCGCGTATTGCCGAAGCGCTCGGCGCCCGCCATGTGCCGCATTCCCGGCAAGAGGTGGACGACTATCTGGAGGCGATTCGCCCACAGCTGCTCTGCGATGAGCGCTCACGGGAGATCGTGCGCATCCTGTTCGACGCCCCTGCTCCGAGTCGCCTGGCCAAGCCGTTTGGCGCGCTAATGATGCGCGCCGGCGTCGACCTGTTGCCGGACTGGGCCAGCGACATGCTTGATCTCAGCCAGTCCGACCGCCAAAGACAACTGATCCGAATGGCCGTCAGGCGAACCGCGCCGGTCCTGCGCTGGGCCGTGCGCAGCGGTTCGGTTCACCGGGCGCGCCGCCGCATGGGCCTGCCCATACGCTAGCGTGACCGGCAGGTTCCGCACCTGGAGCCACCTTTCGGCCTGTGCCACCATGAGCGCCCCGCGGAGCCCGCCCCTTTCTCGAGGTTCAAGATCATGCAAGACGTCGTTATCGTCGCCGCCACTCGCACCGCTGTCGGCAGCTTTCAGGGCGCCCTGGCCAACATACCTGCCGTCGAACTGGGCGCCGCGGTGATTCGCCAACTCATTCAGCAGAGCGGAATCGATGCCGCGGAGGTCGACGAAGTCATCCTCGGCCAGGTGCTGACCGCAGGTGCGGGACAAAACCCGGCGAGACAGGCTTCGATCGGCGCAGGCCTACCCCATGCGGTACCGTCAATGACCCTGAACAAGGTCTGCGGATCGGGCCTGAAAGCGCTGCACCTGGCCGCACAGGCGATTCGCTGTGGCGATGCCGAGGTAGTGATTGCCGGCGGCATGGAAAACATGAGCCTGGCGCCTTACGTCATGCCCGCCGCCCGCACGGGCTTGCGCATGGGCCACGGCAAGCTGGTCGACAGCATGATTCAGGACGGCTTGTGGGACGCCTTCAACGACTACCACATGGGCATTACAGCCGAAAATCTGGTGGAGAAATACGGCATTACGCGCGAGGCCCAGGATGCGTTCGCGGCGTCCTCCCAACAGAAAGCGGTAGCCGCCATTGAAGCCGGGCGCCTGCGCGGGGAAATCACCCCGATCGAGATTCCGCAGCGCAAAGGCGAGCCGCTGATATTCGACACCGACGAACAACCGCGGGCCGGCACCACGGCAGAGAGCCTGGCCAAGCTCAAACCCGCCTTCAAGAAAGACGGCAGCGTAACGGCGGGTAACGCCTCCAGCCTCAACGACGGCGCAGCAGCGGTGTTGCTGATGAGTGCCGAAAAGGCCAAGGCGCTTGGCCTACCGGTCATGGCTCGCATCGCCAGCTATGCCAACGCTGGCGTCGACCCGGCCATCATGGGTATTGGCCCGGTGTCGGCCACGCGCCGCTGCCTGGAAAAGGCCGGCTGGACACTCGACGAGCTCGACCTGATAGAAGCCAACGAAGCCTTTGCGGCACAAGCGCTGTCGGTGGGTCAGGAACTGGGCTGGGACGCGAACAAGGTCAACGTCAACGGCGGCGCCATCGCCATCGGCCACCCGATCGGTGCATCTGGCTGCCGCATCCTGGTGACTCTGTTGCATGAAATGATCCGCCGCGACGTCCACAAAGGACTGGCGACGCTGTGCATCGGTGGCGGTCAGGGCGTCGCGCTGGCAATCGAACGCTGACCGACAGGTAGCCCGCCGGCCAAACGCCGGCGATTTCCGCTAAACTGCGCGGCCCTCTTCCCGAGTCGCCGCGCATGTCCTCTCTCGAACAGGCGCTGCGCGCCGCCTACCTCAATCGCCAAGCGCTGCTGTCCGAACTGCACCATCAGGCCACCGACTGTTACCGGTTGTTCCATGGCAGCCAGGAGGGCGCACCCGGCCTCACCGTCGACCGTTACGGCCCACTGCTGCTGGTGCAGAGCTTCCATCAGACGCTCGAACGTGACGCCCTGCTGGCCCTCCATGAGCAGACCTGCACGCATCTGGGCACACGCCTGTTACTCGCCTACAACGACCGCTCTCAAGGTAACTCGCGTATTGACCGCAGTGATCCGGTCTACCGCGCCGATTCAGCTGCGCTGGACGACCTGATCGGCCATGAGTGGGGCCTGAACTACCGCGTCCGCGCGCGCCATAGCGGTCAGGACCCACTGCTGTTTCTGGACCTGCGCAATGTCCGCCGCTGGATCAAGGCCAACAGCGCGGGCAAGTCGGTGCTCAACCTCTTCGCCTATACCTGCGGCGTCGGCCTCAGCGCTGCCGCTGGTGGCGCTCGCGAGGTGTGCAACCTGGACTTCGCCGAAAGCAACCTTGCGGTCGGCCGCGAGAACGGTGCGCTGAACCCTGAGTTGGTCCCGATGCAATTCATTCAATCGGATTACTTTCCCGCGATCCGTCAGCTCGCCGACATGCCTATTCCACAGCGGCGCGGCCGTCCGCTGCCAGATTACCCGCGTCTTTCACCCAAGCAGTTCGATCTGGTGTTGCTCGACCCGCCCGCGTGGTCGAAAAGCGCGTTCGGAACGGTCGACCTGCTGCGCGACTACCAGAGTTTGCTCAAACCCGCACTGCTTGCAACCGCCGAGAGCGGCGTCCTTATCTGCTGCAACAATCTGGCAAAGGTCGACCTCGACGACTGGCGAGATCAGGTCCTGCGCTGCGCGACCAAGGCCGGCCGGCCGGTTCGGGACTGCCAGGTGCTGCCACCAGCAGCCGACTTCCCTTCGACCGACGGCAAGCCGCCGCTGAAGGTGCTGATGCTCCAGTTGTGAGGCAATGCGCGCGCCCGCTCGCGGGAGGAACCCACGTGTCATGCCATACTCCAAGGCAGTTCATCGCCTGGAAAGTAGGTCCGCATGCCCAACGGATTGAAGCGCGCGCTCATCGGCCTGATGACCGCCCTGATCGTATATTGCCTGCTCGGTTTTCTGATCCTGCCCGGCGTGGCGCAGCGCGTCGTTAATCAGCAGCTTGCACATTATGCGACGGTACCGGCACGCCTTGAGCGGATCGAGTTCAACCCGTTCACGCTCGAGCTAAGGCTCCACAAGCTGCACATGGGCGAGCCGGAGGCCGAGCAACTGGCTTTCGAACGGTTATTTCTCGACCTCGAATGGGACAGCCTGTGGAGTCGAACCCTGCACCTTTCGACTATCGAGCTCATCGGGCCGAATGCCGAAGTTCTGTTTGACCTCGACGGCAAATTGAACCTGACCGAGCTGTTCGAGCTGCCTCGGGCTGAAGCGTTGCCGGAAGAGGACTCCGAGCCCCTTGCCCTGAGTATCGACCGCTTGAAATTGGCCGGCGGCCGGGTGCACTTCGCCGATCAGCGAACCGAAGAGCGGATCGACTTCATCCTCGACTCGCTGGATTTCGAACTGCTTAATTTTGCGACCCGTTCAGCCGACGCGGCTGATGCCGTTCTGGTTGCCAAGGGCCCGGACGGATCACATATCGAATGGAAAGGTCAGCTCAACCTCTCCCCCATCACATCAACCGGCCAGCTTGAAATCAACGGACTGGCGCTGAAGACGTTCTGGCCCTATGTCCGCGACATGGCCCCGCTCGCTCTTAACGAAGGAAAGCTGAGCCTGAAGACGGGCTATCAACTCGACCTCAGCGAAGGCATTTCGCTGCAACTGAGCGACGCGAGCGCTACGCTGGCCTCGCTAAGCATCGATAGTCTGGAAGGGCAGCCACTGCTTCGTCTGAAGAGAGCAGAGATTTCCCAAACTTCGCTGGATTTGCAGAAGCGACAAGTGACCCTTGGCCAGGTACGCAGCCAGGCTCTGGAAAGCTGGCTGATCCGCGAGCCTGATGGCCAACTCAATTGGCAGCGCCTTATGGCAGGCAATGCGGAGCCACAGCCCACCGAAACAACTGACGAACCAACGCACGAAGAGCCTCGGCCAGCGCAAAAAAGCGATGTCCCCAGTCAACCTTGGCGGATCGTTATAGCTGACGCTGAACTGCGTGGTTACCACCTGCACCTGGCTGACAAAGCTCCTGAGCCGAACGTCGAACTGGAAGTCGGGCCGCTCGATCTGGACGTGCGCAACTTCGACAGCAGCGGCAGCTCTCCAGTGGAGCTAAAACTGAAGACAGAGTTCGGCAAACAAGGCTCGCTGCTTGCCGAAGGGCAACTGACGCTGACGCCAATGAAGGGACGTTTCGACGTGACGCTGGCAGGTATCGACCTGCGCTTGGCCCAGCCTTACCTATCACCATTCGTTCACCTGGAGCTACGCAGCGGGCTGCTGGCCAGCCAGCTTGCCGTCGAACTAAAGGGCATCGAACCGCTGGCATTTTATATCGGCGGTTCCGCCGAGATCACACAGCTCCATACACTGGACACCATTCAGGACCGGGATCTGGTGAAATGGCAGTCGTTACAGATCAGCGGCCTGGATTACAACTACCCGAGCGAGCTGCAGATCGACAAGCTCGACCTGAACCAACCGTATGCACGCTTCATCATCAACCCGGACCTGTCGACCAACATCAATGACCTGCTGGTGGACAAGCCCGCAGCTACGCCCAGTCCAGAGGTGGCTTCTTCAGAAGCATCAACATCTCCAGACGAGCCAGACGTGCCCTTCGCATTACGAATCGGCGGGATTCAGATAGCCGACGGTTCGGCCAATTTCGCTGACCTGAGTCTGCGTCCGCCGTTCATCACTGCCATCCAGGATCTTGGCGGCAGCATTGGCACAATCGACAACCGACAACACAACGCTGCCAGCGTTGATATACAGGGCAAGGTTGACCGCTACGCGCCCGTGAGCATCGAGGGCAGCCTGACGCCCTTCGAGCCACTCCAGAGCCTCGACATCACCACCCGTTTCAAACAGGTCGAACTGACCACGCTCTCGCCCTACTCGGCCAAGTTCGCTGGCTACCGCCTCCGCAAGGGCCGCTTGAATCTGGACCTGCATTACCGCATCCAGCAAGGGCAGCTGAATGCTGAAAACGAAGTGGTGCTTGAGGAGTTGCAGCTGGGCGAAAAGGTCGACAGCGAACAGGCCGTCGATCTGCCGGTACGCCTTGCAGTGGCGCTGCTGAAGGACAGCAGCGGCACCATTGCGCTGAAGATTCCTGTACAGGGAGATCTCAAGAACCCGCAGTTCGACGTGGTGCCTATCATCTGGCAGACGCTGCGCAATCTGGTGGTGAAAGCGGCCAAGTCCCCATTCAAGTTTCTCGGTGGGCTCGTGGGTCGAGACCAGGCTGACCTCAGTCAAATCCTCTTTCCGCCGGGCAGCAGCGAACTGGACAGTGCTGCGCGTAGCAACCTGGATACGCTCGCAAGTGCGCTCAAGGAGCGACCGGTGTTGAGGCTTGAGATCGAAGGTATGAGCGCGCCCGCCGTAGATGGGCCCCTACTGGCCGAACAATGGCTGGAGCGCGAATATCAACAGACCTGGTACAAGGTCTTGCAGCGACGTGGTGACACTGTGCCCGCCGATCCTTCAATGCTTGAAATCAGTGAAGACGAAAAAGCCGCCATGTTGGAAGGCATCTATCGCAGCCGCCTGCAACAGCAGCCGCCCACCGAGTGGCAAAACCTCGACGAGGACACTCGAGCGCGACAGCTGCGGCAGGCAATCCTTAGCAGCCGAGAGAGCAGCACCGCACTTCTGCGACGCCTGAGCCGTGCGCGAGCCGCCAGCATCAAGGATTATCTGGTGGACAATACAGGGCTGGCAGCAGACAGGGTTTTCCTGCTCGACACAGGCATCGCCCAAACTCCCCAAGGTAGGGAAGTCCCAACGGTGCTGCATCTGGAGGCGGAATGAAACGGACAGGCAGGCGGCATTGGAAAGTGGGCCTTTCTTTTGCGGTCGGTTTGATGAGCTCCGGAGTCGGCGCGGACACCCTCCGTTGCGGCAGCAGCCTGATCAATACTGGCGACCGTACCTTTGAAGTGGAGCGTAAATGTGGCGAACCGGTCCAGCGTGACCTGGTGGGTTACACCCTAGGCGCACATCAACGCCGCGAGATGACGCGTGAAGAATGGGTTTACGGCCCAGACAATGGCGTATTCAGCATCCTCACATTCGAGGGAAATCGGCTGGTACGGATTGAAACCAGTCGCGCCAACTGAGCTCTGGGAGTCAACATGCGAAAAAGTACCTTGCTTGCCGGGTTTACCCTCACGTTCTTTGCGCTGCAGGTGCAGGCTTCTTCGACATTTCGTTGCGGAAGCAAGCTGGTAAGCCTGAGAGATTCGACAGCCGAAGTCCACGCCAAGTGCGGTGAGCCGGCCAACCGTTCATTCACCGGATACAAGGAGCTGGTCGACGAATACGGTTTCCGTCAGGAGGTCCAGATAGAGGAATGGACTTACGGGCCCACCAATGGCATGTACCATTTTTTGCGCTTCGAAGGTAACCGTCTCAGCAACATCGATAGCGAACGAGGCTGATGGATAATAAAAAACCCGCTGCAAGCAGCGGGTTTTTTATTATTGCCTAAGCGGTTAGTCCACCGCTTTCAGGCCATCTGCAGAGACGTCTTTGACGCCTTCGATGGTCTTGGCCTTGTCGATGGCCATCTCACGCTGCGCCTCGGTGGCGACTGTCCCGGACAGAGAGACGACACCATTATTGGTTTCGACTTCGATCTGCATGCCTGGAGTCGAGTCGCCAGCAAGCAGAGCAGATTTGACCTTGGTAGTGATCCAGGTGTCGGACATCGCCTCACCCGCTTCGTCTGCGGTGTGCTCAGCAGCATCCATGGTGTCGCTGGCAGCCAACATCATCGGTTGCGCTTCGTCAAAAACTGAGGTGGTTTCGGCGAACGCAGCGCCTGCCAGCGGCAAGCTGAAGGCAGTTGCAATAGCGGCAGCAGTTATAGAAGTCTGGATCTTGTTCATGAGGCGCACTCCTGTTTCTCATAGTTGCTGCGGCATAGCCCTACCGCAGGTTCACCTTAAAGATCGCAAGCTGCATGCCAAATGATGAAATATTAAATTCTCTTATTATTCAGATACATAGCTCGTAATAGTGCCGTTAAGCCACTAGCACTCTGCATGTTTCGAGCAAGCGAAGCGTGCAGACTGCAATGCCCAGGCTAGCGCAACGATCTGATTACCTTATGCCTGCGCAAAAAAAAGAGCCCCGAAGGGCTCTTTTCTATCACGGGGATGCTTATGCGCCAGATGCCTCGGCCGCAGCTACATCCTTGATCGACAGTTTGATACGGCCGCGATTATCGACGTCCAGCACCAGAACCTTCACTTCCTGGCCTTCTTTAAGTACGTCGGTGACCTTCTCGACGCGCTGGTCACTCAGCATCGAGATGTGCACCAGACCGTCCTTGCCCGGCAGGATGTTGACGAAGGCGCCGAAGTCGACAATGCGCTCAACCTTGCCGACGTAGATCTTGCCGATCTCTGCCTCAGCGGTAATACCCAGAACGCGCTGCTTGGCAGCCTCTGCAGCCTCCTTGGTTTCGCCAAAGATCTTGATCGAACCATCGTCTTCGATGTCGATAGAGGCTTTGGTTTCTTCGCAGATGCTGCGGATGGTGGCGCCACCCTTGCCGATGACGTCACGGATCTTGTCCTGATCGATCTTCATCGCAATCATGGTCGGTGCGTTGGCCGACAGCTCGGTACGCGACTGACCAATGACCTGATTCATCTGGCCGAGAATGTTCAGACGCGCTTCCAGTGCCTGACCCAGCGCGATCTCCATGATCTCTTCGGTGATGCCCTGGATCTTGATGTCCATCTGCAGCGCAGTAACGCCCTTGGCGGTACCGGCGACCTTGAAGTCCATGTCGCCCAGGTGATCTTCGTCACCCAGGATGTCGGTCAGAACGGCGAACTTCTCGCCTTCCTTGACCAGACCCATGGCGATACCAGCAACAGGCGCCTTCATCGGCACACCGGCGTCCATCAGTGCGAGGGAGGCACCACAAACCGAAGCCATGGAGCTGGAACCGTTGGACTCGGTGATCTCGGAAACCACGCGAATGGTGTACGGGAACTCGTCAGCGCTTGGCAGCATGGCCGAAACGGAACGACGGGCCAGACGGCCGTGACCGATCTCGCGGCGACCAGTAGCGCCCATGCGACCACACTCACCGACCGAGTACGGCGGGAAGTTGTAGTGCAGCATGAAGGGATCTTTCTTCTCGCCTTCGAGGGTGTCGAGCAACTGAGCGTCGCGCGCGGTGCCCAGAGTGGCAACCACTAGCGCCTGGGTTTCACCACGGGTGAACAGCGCCGAGCCGTGAGTTTTGTCGAGCACGCCGACTTCGATGTTCAGACCACGCACGGTACGGGTATCACGGCCATCGATACGCGGCTTGCCGTTGACGATGTTCTCGCGGACGGTGCGGTATTCGATTTCGCCAAAGGCTTCTTTGACTTCACCGGCTGACGGCTGACCTTCTTCACCGGAGAACTTGGCAACGATCTGGTCTTTCAGCTCACCCAGGCGCGCATAGCGGTCCTGCTTGATGGTGATGGTGTACGCCTGCGAGATGGCGTCGCCGAATTCGCTACGAATAGCGCTGAGCAGCTGAGTGTTTTCAGCTTTCGGCTGCCAGTCCCAGGTCGGCTTACCTGCTTCGGCCGCCAACTCGGTTACGGCCTGAACAACGGCCTGGAACTCGTCGTGAGCGAAGAGTACTGCGCCCAGCATTTGATCTTCTGTCAGCTCTTTGGCTTCTGATTCAACCATCAGCACGGCGTCTTTGGTACCGGCAACAACCATGTCCAGGCTGGATGCCTTGAGTTGCTCGTATGTCGGGTTTAGCAGGTAGCCGGTTTCCGGATGGAAGGCGACGCGTGCGGCACCGATCGGACCGTTGAACGGAATACCGGAAATTGCCAGCGCAGCCGAAGTCCCGATCATCGCAGCGATGTCCGGATCGGTTTTCTTGCTGGTCGACACGACAGTACAGATGACCTGTACTTCGTTTTGAAAGCCTTCTGGGAACAGCGGACGGATCGGACGATCGATCAGGCGCGAGGTCAGCGTTTCCTTTTCGGAAGGACGTGCTTCACGTTTGAAGAAGCCACCCGGGATCTTGCCGGCTGCGTAGGTCTTTTCCTGGTAGTGGACCGAAAGCGGGAAAAAGCCTTTGCTTGGGTCGGCGGTCTTGGCACCGGTGACGGCGACCAGCACGGTCACATCGTCATCAACGGTGACCAATACGGCACCAGTGGCCTGACGGGCAATTCGGCCAGTCTCGAGGGTAACGGTCGATTGACCGAATTGGAATTTCTTGATTACCGGGTTCACGGTGGTTCCTTCTCTTTGTTGCCTTGGGGGAATCGTTCTCACATCCTGCGGGCACAGCCTCGCGCGGGACATGTCACACAAAATTTGTGGGCAGGGGTGGGAGTCGTCCCTACCGCTGTCCGAAACGTGCGCTTCTGAAAGGCAAAAGCTGGAAGCAGGGCAAACCCCACTTCCAGCTTTGGCATTCAGCTTCGCACCAGCATCGCTTAGCGACGCAGACCCAGACGACCGATCAGGGTGCTGTAACGAGTAGTGTCCTTGCCCTTCAGGTAGTCCAGCAACTTACGACGCTGGTTAACCATACGGATCAGACCACGACGGGAGTGGTGGTCTTTGCCGTTGGCCTTGAAGTGACCTTGCAGCTTGTTGATGTTGGCGGTGAGCAGGGCAACCTGCACTTCCGGGGAACCGGTATCGCCTTCAGCTTGCTTGTACTCGCCAACGATCTGGGCTTTTTCTTCAACGCTAAGTGCCATGATGGGCTCCTTCTATGAACAGGCCGGGATTGCATCCCGTGTTTTAAAAGAGGTGTGACCGTGCCTGCCAACAGCCATCCTCGTAACGCGACGCACCTTCAGGGCGCGCTGCGTATCGGTCACTCGGACCGAATCAGTCGACGCGGCGCAATGCGCCCGTCCTCGCTCACTTCACCGATTCCGATGAAGCGACCATTGTGATCCTGCACCCGCACCATGCCGAATTTCGGCGCTTCCGGTGCGCGTACCGGCTGCCCATGCAGCCAATAAAATGCGCTGTGCTCTGACAGCTGCAGCAGCGGCCAATGTCCAAGTCCGCTGTCCACTGGCTTCAGAAAGGCATCAACCGCCTCAGCACCACCTTCTGAGTGCACCCGCTCAAGCTCTTCAAGACTGACCGTCTGACTCAGATCGAACGGTCCCGCTTGGGTTCTCCGCAGTTCTGCTACGTGCGCACCACAACCCAAGGCATGCCCGATATCCTCGACCAACGTCCGGATATAGGTACCTTTACTGCAGGCGACTGCCAGACGTGCTCGGTCATCCTCAAGCGAGAGCAAATCCAAGCGCGCAATGGTAACAGAACGCGGCTCGCGCTCCACTACCTCTCCTGCCCGTGCCAGTTTGTACAGCGGCTGACCATCGCGCTTGAGCGCCGAGTACATCGGCGGGATCTGCTGCAGATCACCCCGGAACGGCGGCAAAGCAGCTTCTAGCTGTGCTTGGCTGACGGAGACGGGCTTGCGCTCAATCACCTCACCCTCAGCATCAGCCGTCGTGGTAGTCACGCCAAGCTGGGCGACGGTCTCGTAGCCCTTATCAGCGTCCAGCAGATATTGAGAGAACTTCGTGGCTTCGCCAAAGCACAGGGGGAGCACGCCGGTAGCCAGCGGATCCAGGCTACCAGTATGTCCAGCTTTCTCAGCGTTGAGTAACCAGCGAACCTTCTGCAAGGCTGCGTTCGAAGTAAACCCACGGGGTTTATCAAGAATGATGATGCCGCTAACGTCGCGGCGAATGCGTTTTACCTGTGCCAAGCCTACTCTCCAACGTCATCGCTGTGCTTGCGATCTTCTGCTACAGCGCGCTCGATGAGCGATGTCAGCTCGACGCCACGACGCACACTGGCGTCATAGTTGAAGTGCAACTGCGGCACGGTACGAAGCTTCATTGCCTTGCCCAGCTGCATCCGCAGGAAACCACTAGCGTCGTTGAGAATCCGAAGGTTGGCCTTGACCGCATCTTCATCGTCGTCTTTACCCATGACGGTGATGAACACCTTGGCATGGGACAGATCTCGACTGACTTCGACGGCGGTTATGGTTATCAGACCCAGACGCGGGTCCTTCACTTCACGCTGAATCAACTGCGCCAATTCACGCTGCATCTGATCGCCGATACGCTGGGTACGGCTGAATTCTTTGGCCATAAAATCTGCCTTGAGCAGCAAGCTGCTAGCCTAAAAAACGTTGTGCTGCAAAGGCAAACGGCAAGCCTCAGGGTCACCCCTGAATGCTTGCCGTCTGTTGCCTAACAGCTACTGTTACAGCGAGCGCGCCACTTCGACCTTCTCGAATACTTCGATCTTGTCGCCAGCTTTAACGTCGTTGTAACTCTTCACCGCGATACCACATTCCATACCGGCACGTACTTCGGCGACGTCGTCCTTGAAGCGGCGCAGCGATTCCAGCTCGCCTTCGAAGATCACCACATCGTCGCGCAGAACGCGGATCGGACGATTGCGGTGCACCATGCCCTCGGTGACCATGCAACCCGCCACGGCACCGAACTTCGGTGAGCGGAACACATCCCTGACCTCTGCAATACCGAGGATGTTCTCGCGAACATCGCTGCCCAGCATGCCGGTCAGCGCTTTCTTGACGTCTTCAATGATGTCGTAGATGACGTTGTAGTAACGCAGATCCAGACCTTCCTGCTCGACGATCTTGCGCGCACCAGCATCAGCACGAACGTTGAAGCCGAACAGCACTGCATTGGACGCCAGCGCCAGGTTGGCGTCGCTCTCGGTGATACCACCGACACCGCCACCGATGACGCGCACCTGAACCTCATCGTTGCCCAAGCCACTGAGCGAGCCCTGCAGGGCTTCCAGCGAACCACGAACATCGGATTTGAGGACGATGTTAAGCGTCTTCTTCTCTTCCTGGCCCATGTTCTCGAAGATGTTTTCCAGCTTACCGGCATGTGCCCGGGCCAGCTTCACTTCGCGGAACTTGCCCTGACGGAACAAGGCCACTTCACGGGCTTTCTTCTCATCGGTCAGCACGCTGAGCTCATCGCCAGCGTCCGGCGTGCCATCGAGGCCAAGAATCTCGACCGGAATCGACGGGCCAGCTTCCTTGATTGGCTTGCCGTTCTCATCGAGCATGGCGCGAATACGACCGTAGTTGGAGCCAACCAGGGCCATGTCGCCCTGACGCAGCGTGCCGTCCTGAACCAGCACGGTAGCAACCGGGCCGCGTCCCTTGTCCAGACGCGACTCGACCACAACACCACGGCCCGGGGCCGATGGGGTTGCTGTCAGTTCGAGAATTTCCGCCTGCAGCAGAACCGCCTCGAGCAAATCGTCGACACCGGTACCCATCTTTGCGGAGACAGATACGAACGGCGTGTCGCCGCCCCACTCTTCCGAAGTCACTTCGTGAACAGATAGCTCGCTGCGGATACGATCGAGATCGGCGCCCGGCTTATCGATCTTGTTCACGGCCACTACCAGCGGGACACCAGCGGCCTTGGCATGCTGAATTGCTTCGATGGTTTGCGGCATCACGCCATCGTCCGCCGCCACGACCAGAATGACGATATCGGTCGCTTGAGCCCCACGGGCACGCATCGCAGTAAACGCAGCGTGGCCCGGGGTATCAAGGAAGGTCACCATTCCGCGATCAGTTTCGACGTGATAGGCACCGATGTGCTGAGTGATACCACCCGCTTCACCAGCAGCAACCTTGGCGCGACGGATGTAGTCGAGCAGCGAGGTCTTGCCGTGGTCAACGTGACCCATCACAGTCACCACCGGAGCACGAGTGATGGCTTCACCCTCGAACTTCAGCAGTTCGGCCAGCTGTTCTTCCAGAGCGTTATCACTGACCAGCTTGACCTTGTGGCCCAGCTCTTCAGCGATCAACTGGGCAGTTTCCTGATCCAAGACCTGGTTGATGGTCACCGGGGTGCCCATCTTGAACATGAACTTGATGACTTCCGCCGCCTTGACCGACATCTGCTGCGCCAGATCACCGACGGTGATGGTCTCACCAATGGCAACTTCGCGAACAATCGGGCCGGTTGGGCTCTGGAAACCATGCGCGTTGCGCTTCTTCAGCTTCGACTTGCCGCGTCCGCCGCGACGGAACCCATCGGCGTCGTCTTCGCCGCTTCGCGCTGTGCGCGACAACGGAGCTTTTGCCTTCAAGGAAGGGCGATGCTGAGCTTGCTTGCGATCACGACGTTCGTCGTCGTCGCTGCGTGCCTTATCGGGACGACGCGGCTCATCCTTCTTGCGCTCCTCGACGGGAGGAGCGACGGGAGCTACGACCGGGGCGGGGTCAGCAGACACAGCTGCCACCGGCTCAGGGGAAGCGGCTGCCGGCGCTTGAGTTTTTGCAGCTTCGGCCTGACGACGTGCTTCTTCCTCGGCTTGCTGGCGAGCCTCTTCAGCCGCTTTCTGACGAGCAGCTTCCTCGACTGCGCGCTGCTCCTCGAGTTCGCGCTGCTTTTCGGCCTCTATTTCGTCAGGACTGCGCTTGACGAAAGTTTTCTTCTTGCGCACTTCCACGCTAATGGTCTTGCTGCCACCCACTTTCAGCTTGGTGGTGGTCTTGCGCTGCAAGGTAATCTTGCGCGGCTCATCCACCTTGGCGCCGTGGCTGCTTTTTAGGTGCGCCAACAGGGCCTGCTTTTCATTATCGGTCACTACTTGCTCGGCGCTGGTGTGCGACAGTCCTGCCTCACGCATCTGCTGTAGCAGTCGCTCGACCGGTGTGTCGACCACCTGGGCCAGTTGTTTCACCGTGACTTGCGTCATGCATCTCTCTCCTCAGGCCGCTAATTACTTACTCGAACCAATGGGCTCGGGCGGCCATGATCAGCTTGCCGGCACGTTCTTGATCTATGCCGTCTATGTCGAGCAGATCGTCAATCGACTGCTCGGCCAGGTCTTCGCGGGTGACTACACCCCGCACTGCCAACTCGACCGCCAGTTCGTTGTCCATGCCATCCAGCGCAAGCAAATCCTCCGCCGGCTGGGCGTCTGCCAGTTTTTCTTCCGTTGCGATCGCTTTAGTTAGCAAGCGATCCTTGGCGCGGGTTCTCAGCTCGTTGACGATATCTTCGTCGAAGCCTTCGATGCCGAGCATTTCCTCCATTGGGACGTAGGCGATCTCTTCGAGAGAGGTGAAACCTTCCTCGACCAGTACTTGTGCCAGCTCCTCATCGACGTCGAGCTCTTCGATGAAATTGCGCAAGATGTCACCAGTTTCTTCTTGCTGCTTGCTCTGGATGTCCGCCTCAGTCATCACGTTCAGCGTCCAACCGGTCAATTGACTGGCAAGACGTACGTTCTGTCCGCCCCGACCGATTGCCTGGGCCAGATTGTCTTCGCCGACCGCGATATCCATGGCATGCGCATCTTCATCGACGATGATGGCAGCCACTTCAGCCGGGGCCATCGCGTTGATAACAAATTGTGCGGGGTTCTCGTCCCATAGCACGATATCGACGCGCTCTCCGCCGATCTCGCCGGAAACGGCCTGAACACGCGAACCGCGCATACCAATGCACGCACCCTGCGGATCGATCCGTTTGTCTTTCGAGCGCACGGCTATCTTGGCGCGAGATCCCGGATCCCGCGAAGCAGCCATCACTTCAATCAACCCTTCGGCGATTTCCGGAACTTCAATGCGGAACAGCTCGATCAGCATTTGCGGCGCTGTGCGAGAAAGGATCAACTGAGGGCCACGATTCTCGGTGCGGATTTCCTTGAGCAGCGCACGAACTCTCGCGCCGACCCGGAAGGTTTCCCGAGAAATAATGTCTTCTCGGGCCAGCAACGCTTCCGCGTTATTGCCCAGATCGACGATGACGCTGTCTCGGGTAACCTTTTTCACCGTGCCGGAGATGATCTCACCCAAGCGATCACGATAGGCCTCGACCACCTGGGCACGCTCGGCCTCTCGGACCTTCTGCACGATGACCTGCTTGGCTGTCTGAGCGGCGATCCGACCAAACTCGATCGACTCGACCTTTTCTTCCAGGACATCACCAACTTTGGCCCCAGCGTCGACTGCCTGCTTCATGTCGACGGTCAACTGGTGTGCCGGATCGTCGAAATCCTCTTCTTCGACCACCGTCCAGCGGCGGAAGGTCTCATAGCTACCGTTCTGCCGATTGATCTCGACCCGCAGGTCAACCTCGTCCTCGAAGCGCTTCTTGGTAGCAGTGGCCAAAGCCAGCTCCAATGCCTCGAAGATTACACTGGCCGGTACGCCTTTCTCGTTCGATACCGACTCCACAACCAGCAGTACTTCTTTGCTCATCGTACGCCTCGCCTATCGCAATCCATTGGGGTCCGCGGGATCCGCGACTCACTCAAAACGGGGAATTATGTTGGTCTTGTCGATCATGTCGATCGGCAACAGGTATTCGTGATCGTCGACCAGCACCACTACATCCTGCTCCTCGACCCCGCGCAGAAGACCTTGGAAATTGCGCCGACCCTCAAAGGGCGAACGCAGCTTGATTTTGACTTGCTCGCCCACATGGGCCTTGAACTGCTCGAGCGTGAACAGAGGCCGATCCATACCAGGCGAGGACACTTCAAGGGTGTAGTCAGAGCTGATTGGATCTTCAACGTCGAGCACACCACTCAGTTGGCGGCTGACCTTTTCGCAGTCGTCGATAAGAATTCCGTTGGAATGGTCGATATAGACCCGCAACAAAGAATGTCGACCCTGCGAAATGAATTCGATACCCCAGCATTGATAGCCGAGCGCCTCGACCACTGGGGCCAACAAGGCCTGCAACTGTTCTAGCTTGCTCGACATCGGAGTCCCTCGCGCATGCTGTACAAATGAAAAATGGGCGAAACGCCCATCCATGAGGATCGCCTGTAGATGCCGGCGACCTGGCTTGAAGCTAATAAAAAGCCCCTCGACAGGGGCTTTTTATCAACTGGTTGCGGGGGCTGGATTTGAACCAACGACCTTCGGGTTATGAGCCCGACGAGCTACCAGACTGCTCCACCCCGCGTCAAACTGGGCACGAATTATACGACCACACTGACCACAGGTCAACCGAAAGACTAAAACAAGAAAGCCCGCATCTGCGGGCCTGCTTGTTTGGTACCGAGGAGGGGACTCGAACCCCTACAGCCTATGGCCACTACCACCTCAAGGTAGCGTGTCTACCAATTCCACCACCTCGGCAAAAACCTTATTCCCGCTCCTGCAGATCAGGCACATCATCTGCAACAGGTGCCGACGGAGCGCTTTCCAACACAGGCACATCTTCCACTACTGGCTTACTGACCGGCACTTCAAGAACCGCCGGATCTGGCAGACCTGCCCCGGAAAGCTGGTCAGCCTGACGAGTTGCGAAAAATGCCAACCCAAGACTCGTAGCGAAAAAAACGGCCGCAAGTATAGCAGTAAACCGACTAAGAAAGGTAGAGGATCCTTGGCTTCCAAATACAGTTGCGGAAGCACCCGAACCAAAGGAGGCGCCAGCATCAGCCCCTTTACCCTGCTGCAGCAACACCAGCGCAACCACACCAATGGCAACTAGCAGATGCACCACAATCACAACAGTCTGCAACATCTGATCAGTTCCCTGCGGCACGACAAATCGCACCGAAATCATTCGCTTTCAGGGAGGCACCACCGATAAGCCCCCCATCGATATCCTGCATCTCGAAAAGCTCAGCAGCATTTTCCGCCTTTACACTGCCTCCGTAGAGGACTCGTACGCCATCAGCGATACGTCGATCTTCGCGAGCCAACTGCTCCCGAATCGCAGCATGCACCTCTTGAGCCTGCTGCGGCGTCGCAGTCAACCCGGTGCCTATCGCCCAGACCGGCTCATAAGCCACAACCGCCTTCTCGAACGCGCCAACCCCAGAGCTAGCCAAAACACTAGCAAGTTGCCGGCCAACCACTTCCAGAGTCTGCCCAGCCTGACGCTGCTCCAGCGTCTCCCCGAGACATAGCACCGGCGTCATCCCGCACGCCAAGGCCGCTGAAAACTTCTTGCTTACCACTTCGTCGCTTTCGCCCAAAATCAGACGCCGCTCGGAATGACCAACCAGCACCCAACTCGAACCTGCATCAACCAGCTGAGAAGCCGACTCCTCGCCTGTCAGGGCACCGAAACCGGCATCGATCGCACAGTCCTGAGCCCCTACAGCAATCGCCTTACCTTGCAGACCACTCACAACCTGCGTCAAATGCAGACTCGACGGAAATACAGCAACCTCTACGCCCACCGGAAAATCCTGCTGGCGAAGCGCCTCGATCAGCTCTGCGACGCTGGCGCGGGTACCGTTCATCTTCCAGTTACCAGCTACCAATGGGCGACGCATGCTTTACCTCGTCGGTCAAAGTGGGCGCAGATGGTACTCAACGAAAACGCACCTGGCAAGCGCAAATCACACACAAACTTCCTTGACCGCGCTCGCCAGCTCCTCGGCGTAACTGCGGACCTGATTTTCGTCGTCTCCTTCGACCATGACCCGCACCAGCGGCTCGGTGCCGGACTTTCGTAACAGCACCCGACCACGACCAGCCATACGCTCCGTAACGCTGTCACAAACAGCCTGCACTTGGGGATGGACAATCGGATCCCGATCGCCACTGAACCGCACGTTGATCAATACCTGAGGGCATTTGCTCCAGACCATACGCTCCTGCGCGAGGCTGCGGCCATGACGCTTCAGAGCAAGCACAACCTGGAGCGCTGCAATAATGGCGTCTCCAGTGGTGACATGTTGCGCGCAGACAATGTGGCCTGAGTTTTCTCCACCCAGCACCCAGTCACGCTCGAGCATTTCAGCCATCACGTAGCGATCACCCACCTTCGCCCGTACAAAAGGAATGCCGCGCGCCTTAAGCGCCAACTCTAGACCGAGGTTGCTCATCAACGTCCCGACAACCCCACCGATCAGGCGGTCTCGGTCCTGCAAGTCAGCGGCAATAATGTAGAGCAGCTCATCGCCATCAACTTGAGTGCCGGTATGATCGACCATCATCACCCGATCACCGTCACCATCGAACGCTATGCCAAGATCAGCACCCTGCTCGATCACCGCCTTCTGCAGCTGCGCAACATGAGTGGAGCCTACGCCAGCATTAATGTTCAGCCCATCCGGCTGAGCAGCGATAACCGTCACCTCCGCCCCGAGCTCTCGGAAGACGCTGGGTGCAACCTTGTAGGTCGCACCGTGAGCGCAATCAAGCACAATCTTCATACCGCTGAAATCAGTGCTGGTCGGCACACTGCTCTTGCAGAACTCGATATAGCGACCTGCTGCATCATTTATCCGTGAAGCCTTGCCTAGCTGCGCCGAGTCCACGACCGTCATCGGCGTGTCGAGCAGCTCCTCGATCATCAACTCAACCTCATCGGGCAGTTTCGTTCCGCGGCCGGAGAAGAACTTGATGCCATTGTCGTGATGAGGGTTATGTGAGGCACTGATCACGATGCCGGCATCGGCATGGAAGGTGCGTGTTAGATACGCAACTGCCGGGGTAGGCATTGGCCCTAGCAACAATACATCCGCGCCTGCGGCAGACAGCCCGGCCTGCAGCGCCGACTCGAACATATACCCTGAGATCCGAGTGTCTTTGCCAATCAAAATGCGACATTTCCCATGCTTGCGAAACGCCATACCTGCGGCCCAACCAAGCCTCAGCATGAATTCCGGCGTGATCGGGAATTGCCCCACATGGCCACGAATACCATCGGTGCCGAAATACTTTCTACCCATAAATAATCCCTATTCTGCCGCCTGCACTGCAGCAATCATTCGAACTACATCAACCGTTTCGGCGACGTCATGCACCCGAAGGATGCTAGCGCCCTTGGCAACAGCCAGCGCGGCTAGCGCCAGGCTGCCATATAGACGATGCGACACATCCCGCTGCAAGGCTTGGCCGACCATACTCTTGCGGGACACCCCCACAAGCAACGGACGCCCCAGCGTATGGAGCTGCTCCAGCCTGTTGAATAGGCTCAGGTTATGCGCGAAATTCTTTGCGAAGCCGAATCCCGGATCGAGCACGACACGGTCGGCTGGGATGCCTGCAGCTGCACACGCCTCCATGCGTTCACGCAAAAAGCTGACGACCTCGCTGGCCACATCGTCGTAGCGCGGATCATTCTGCATATCGCCAGGCTCACCTCGCATATGCATCAAGCACACCGGAAGCCCACTGCCTGCCACCGCCTGCAGCGCCCCATCTCGCGATAGAGAGCGGACATCATTGATCAAGCCTGCACCGAGCCGGGCAGCCTCGCGAATTACAGCAGGTGTCGAGGTGTCGACCGAGATAATCACGTCAAGCTCTCGAGCAATCGCCTCTACTACAGGCGCAACACGCTCGAGCTCTTCGTTGGGTGAAACAATGCGCGCACCCGGGCGAGTCGACTCCCCACCTACGTCAATGAACGTCGCACCCGCCGCCAGCATGGCGTCGGCGTGTCGTAACGCAGCATCGACACCCGCATGCTGGCCGCCATCGGAGAACGAGTCGGGAGTGACGTTTAGGATGCCCATGACATGTGGGCGGGACAAATCAAGAACCCGGCTGCCACAAGACAGCCGGGCTGAGTACATCTTTTCCCTCATCTAACGCAGCCTTAGCTTAATGCTCGCCAGCGGGACCACCAATCGGAGCCTGTGGGCGGCCACCTTCAGGCTGGATAGGCGTCCCGGTTGGTCCAGAGCCGTCCTGCCAGTCACGAGGTTCGCGCGGAGTCCGGCCTGCCATAATGTCATCGATCTGATCAGCGTCGATAGTCTCGTACTTCATGAGTGTCTCGGCCATCAGATCAAGCTTGTCACGGTTGTCGGCAAGAATCTGTTTAGCCGTGCCGTAGCACTGATCGATGATGCTACGAACCTCAAGGTCGATCATCTTCGCCGTATCACCGGACACATTGGTGTGCTGGCTACCCGCACTTCGACCAAGGAACACTTCGCCCTCTTCCTCCGCGTACATCAGCGGGCCAAGTTTCTCAGACAAGCCCCACTTGGTAACCATGTTACGGGCCAGCTGGGTAGCGCGCATGATGTCATTGGAGGCACCAGTGGTAACCCCCTCAAAGCCGAGCGTCATTTCCTCAGCAATACGCCCCCCAAACAACGAGCAGATTTGGCTGATCAAGGCTCGCTTGGAAAGGCTGTAACGGTCTTCTTCAGGTAGAAACATCGTCACACCCAAAGCCCGACCGCGTGGAATGATCGATACCTTGTAAACAGGATCGTGCTCCGGAACGACGCGCCCAACGATGGCATGCCCTGCCTCGTGATAGGCCGTATTGAGCCGCTCCTTCTCGGACATGACCATGGACTTGCGCTCGGCGCCCATCATGATCTTGTCTTTGGCCAGCTCAAACTCTTTCATTTCCACCAAACGCTTGCCGGCGCGTGCGGCAAACAATGACGCTTCGTTGACCAGATTGGCCAAGTCCGCACCTGAAAATCCAGGCGTGCCACGTGCAATCAGAGCCGGCTCTACAGTGTCACCAAGCGGAACCTTGCGCATGTGGACTTTAAGAATCTGTTCACGACCACGAATATCGGGTAGCCCCACGACCACCTGACGGTCAAAGCGACCTGGTCGCAGCAGCGCAGGATCGAGCACATCCGGACGGTTGGTGGCGGCGATGACGATGATGCCGTCATTCATCTCGAAACCGTCCATCTCGACCAGCAACTGGTTCAACGTCTGCTCTCGCTCGTCGTGCCCACCGCCGAGGCCCGCGCCACGATGACGACCGACAGCGTCGATCTCATCGATGAAAATGATGCACGGCGCATGCTTCTTGGCTTGCTCGAACATGTCGCGAACGCGGCTAGCACCCACCCCGACGAACATCTCAACGAAATCGGAACCGGAGATGGTAAAGAACGGCACCTTGGCCTCGCCAGCGACCGCCTTAGCCAAAAGCGTTTTACCGGTACCCGGTGATCCAACCATCAGCACGCCACGCGGAATGCGGCCTCCGAGACGTTGAAACTTACCGGGATCACGCAGGAACTCGACCAATTCGGTGACTTCTTCTTTCGCCTCGTCACAACCAGCGACATCAGCAAATGTGGTTTTGACCTGATCTTCGGACAGCAGGCGAGCCTTGCTCTTGCCAAAGCTCATCGGGCCGCCTTTGCCACCCGCACCGCCTTGCATCTGCCGCATGAAGAACATGAAAACCGCAATGATCACCAGAATCGGGAAGCTCGCCACCAACAGCTGCGTCCAGATGCTCTGCTGCTCAGGCTGCCGGCCTTCGATCACCACATTATTGTTGATCAGGTCACCGATCAGGCCGTTGTCCTGAATCGCTGGGCGAATCGTCTTGAAGGTCTCGCCGTCACTGCGCTTGCCGGTAATGACGAAACCGTCGACGGTCACGCGCTCGACCTGACCTTCTTTCACCTGCTCGATGAAATCCGAATAGTTGAGCGTTTGCGGCTCTGTCGGGCTGGAAAAGTTGTTCATCACCGTCACCAGGACAGCGGCAATGATCAACCACAAAATCAGGTTTTTTGCCATGTCGTTCAATTCACTACCCTCTAGAGCAGGCGGGTTTTCGGGAGCCTGCATGACGGCCGATGGTTCGCTCTCGGCCTAACTTACTACACAACGTTGCTGAACGCGCAGCTCGGTCTGTAACCCGATATGAAACATGCTAGCCGGTAAAACATAGGCTCGGGTTCGACGGGATGGTTCAGCTCCATTCGGTTAAGACCGCAGCGCTTCCAGCGCGTTGCCATCGCCCCGGTATCCGCGCGCCAGCAGATACTGTTCACGTGAGCGGTCCCTTGATGACAAGGGTTTACGCATCTGCACCTTATCGAAATTCTGCCGCACATCCTTCAGGTAGGCATCGAAACCATCCCCTTGGAAAATCTTGATCAGAAAGTCCCCACCGGGGCGCAGAACTCGCATGGCCAGATCAAGCGCAAGCTCGCAGAGAAACATCGCTCGCGCCTGGTCAGCAACCTTCACCCCACTCATATTGGGGGCCATATCCGAAATCACAAGGTCAACTTGCGTTTCACCGATGGCCTGAAGGATCTCAGCGAATACTTCGTCCTCAGTAAAATCACCGAGAATAAAGGTAACGTCCGCAATGCTGTCCATGGGCAGAATATCGGATGCAATCAACCTCCCGCGATCACCGATCACCCTGCTGGTGACCTGCGACCAGCCGCCCGGAGCAGCCCCGAGATCGACCACTGTCATGCCTGGCCGGAGAATACGATCCTTTTCCTGAATCTCGAGAAGCTTGTAGCTGGCTCGCGACCGATAGCCATCCCGCTGCGCCATCTTTACATAGGGATCGTCAAAATGTTCTTTCAGCCAACGCGGGCTGGTCTTGGAGCGTGCCAAGCTGTTACCTCATCTGTGCGGCTCAGAGCGTGTCAGTTACACTAGCCGGGTTTTCCAGGGTTCTGACGCAAGGGTCGAATTATGCCGCTCACTAACGAGCAGAAGAAACAGTACAAATCCATCGGCCATCATCTGAAGCCTGTATTGATCGTATCGGAGAACGGCTTGACCGAAGGCGTACGAGCCGAGCTGGAGCGAGCCCTGAACGATCACGAATTGATCAAGGTGCAGCTGCGGATCACCGAGCGCGATGATCGGCGTGCGCTAACCGATGAGCTGTGCAAAATTGGCGGCTGCGAACTGGTTCAGTCTATCGGCAAGATGGCTCTGATCTATCGCAAGAACCCCAAGGTGAACAAGCAGCTATCCAACGTACATCGCTTCCAGAGCTGATCCACTTTATCAGCCGCTGCCTTCTGCTAGCGCTCCCGTCCGGGAGCGACTTGCAGCACCAGGATCAATCCGCACAAACCCATCGCCAAGTAACTGAACACCAACCAGTATGGTGATTCGATCATAACTGTCCGAGCCGAAAAATGACTTCCTGCCAGTAGCAGCACTGCCAGCAATAGCTGACCTCGCAGATCGCGCCAAAGACTGCGAAGCCCGCAGAGCTGGATCAGCACCGCCGCCTGCAGCAACACGCAGAACGCAGCGAAGCCCACCAGCAACGGTCGCAGACTGCTGGCGACCTCTTCGATCAGCAACGGCGCCAAGCCGATCTTGCCCAACGCCGGCAGCATTACAAACTGCAGCAGCCATAACCCGCCGACCCAGAATGTCTGGGCCAGCTGCCAACTAATCACGCCTGCGCGCATCGGTCGAATCTCAGAGATGGCGAACCTCGACGATCTCGAACTCGACCAGTCCTCCCGGCGTTTTCACTACAGCGACGTCACCTTCGACCTTGCCGATCAGGGCGCGCGCAATTGGGGAGCCCACGGAGATCTTGCCCAGCTTGATCTCCGCTTCGTCCTCACCAACGATCTGATAGGTGACGCGCTCATCAGTCTCGACATTGGCAATCTCAACGGTGGTTCCAAAGATCACCTTGCCGGTGTGCGGAATGCTGCTGACATCGATGACCTGGGCGTTCTGCAAACGCCCTTCGATATCACGAATCCGCGCTTCGACCATGCCCTGCTGTTCGCGAGCGGCGTGATACTCGGCGTTTTCCTTGAGATCCCCCAACTCACGCGCCACGCCGATGTCGTGACTGAGCTTGGGGCGAAGGACCTTGGTGAGGTGGTGCAGCTCTTCTTCCAAGGCGCGCGCGCCCTGGACGGTCATTGGGTATTTAGTCATGCCTTGATTCCTGCATGGAGATCCTGCAAACGACGCACGGTCTTCTCGGGACCGAACTTCAGCGCCTCACAGATCGCCTGCCCACCAGCCAGGGTGGTGGTGCAGCAGATCTTGTGCTGCAGAGCGTTACGACGGATTGAGTAAGAGTCGGCGATGGACTGACGCCCCTCAGTAGTATTGATGATCAGGGTGACCTCGTCATTCTTGATCATGTCGACAACGTGCGGGCGACCCTCGGTTACCTTGTTTACACGACGCACCGGCAGCCCAGCAGCCTCGATGATCTTTGCCGTGCCAGCCGTACCGACCACTTCGAAACCAAGATCGATCAGATCACGCGCCACCTGGGCTACGTGTGGCTTGTCGTCATCGCGCACACTGATGAACGCGCAGCCGCTGTTCGGCAGAATTTCGCTTGCGCCGAGCTGGGCCTTAGCAAAGGCTTCAGCGAAGCTGTCGCCGACCCCCATCACCTCACCGGTCGATTTCATTTCCGGACCGAGGATCGGGTCGACACCCGGGAACTTGGCGAAGGGGAATACCGCTTCTTTAACACTGTAGAACTCTGGAATTATTTCTCCGGTCAGCCCGACCTCAGCCAGCGTTTTACCGGCCATGACACGTGCCGCAATCATCGCCAGCGAGACGCCGATGCACTTCGATACGAACGGCACAGTACGCGACGCACGTGGGTTGACCTCAATAACGAAGATGTCCTCGCCCTGTACGGCCATCTGCACGTTCATCAGACCGACCACACCCAGTTCCAGCGCCATCTTCTTGACCTGGTCGCGAATCTCATCTTGGATGTGCGCTGGCAGCGAGTAAGGCGGCAGCGAGCAGGCCGAGTCACCGGAGTGCACGCCGGCCTGCTCGATATGCTGCATGATGGCGCCGATTACCACGTGCTCGCCGTCACACACCGCATCGATATCGACCTCGATGGCGCAGTTGAGAAAGTGATCGAGCAGCACTGGGCTGTCGTTCGATACCTTCACCGCTTCGCGCATGTAGCGCTTAAGCTCTTCTTCCTGATAGACGATTTCCATCGCCCGACCGCCCAGTACATAAGACGGACGCACCACCAGCGGATAACCGATCACTTTCGAGGCGGCAAGTGCCTCTTCTTCGCTGCGGGCGGTCGCGTTTGGCGGCTGGCGCAGGTTCAGGCGCTCGACCATCTGCTGGAAGCGCTCACGGTCTTCAGCGCGGTCAATAGAATCAGGGCTGGTTCCGATGATAGGGACACCCGCCTCTTCCAGCGCACGAGCAAGTTTCAGCGGAGTCTGTCCGCCGTACTGCACGATAACGCCTTTGGGCTGCTCGACACGGACAATTTCCAGCACGTCCTCCAAGGTTACCGGCTCGAAGTACAGACGATCCGATGTGTCGTAGTCAGTGGAGACAGTCTCAGGATTGCAGTTGACCATGATGGTTTCATAACCATCGTCGCGCATCGCCAGTGCCGCATGAACGCAGCAGTAATCGAATTCGATGCCCTGGCCGATACGGTTAGGGCCACCGCCGAGAATCATGATCTTTTCGCGGCTGGACGGATTCGCCTCGCACTCTTCCTCGTACGTCGAGTACATGTAAGCGGTATCAGTGGCGAACTCGGCAGCGCATGTGTCGACGCGCTTATAGACCGGCAGCACTTTAAGCTTGTGCCGGTGGGCTCGCAGGTTCTTTTCGGTCACGCCGAGCAACTTGGCCAGGCGCGCATCGGAGAAGCCTTTGCGCTTGAGCTTGTACATGACATCGCGATCGATGCTGGACAGGCCCAGAGTCTTGATTTGCTCCTCCTCCTTGATCAGATCTTCGATCTGCACAAGGAACCACTCATCGATGCGCGTGAGGTCGAACACTTCGGCGACCGTCTTGCCAGCGCGGAAAGCATCGGCCACGTACCAAATACGATCAGCGCCCGGCACGGTCAGCTCACGCTTGAGCGTGCTTTCGCTCTCAGGGTCAGTCAGATCGAGCTTCGGATCGAAGCCGGACACACCCACTTCCAGGCCGCGCAGCGCTTTCTGCACAGATTCCTGGAAGGTGCGACCGATGGCCATGACCTCACCGACAGATTTCATCTGGGTGGTCAAACGAGCATCAGCTTTGGGGAATTTCTCGAAAGCGAAACGCGGGATCTTGGTCACGACGTAATCGATCGCCGGTTCGAAGGACGCTGGAGTACGTCCGCCAGTAATGTCGTTCTGCAGCTCATCGAGGGTGTAGCCCACCGCAAGCTTTGCAGCGATCTTGGCAATCGGGAAGCCAGTGGCTTTGGACGCCAGTGCGGAGGAACGCGAAACACGCGGGTTCATCTCGATCACCACCATGCGGCCGGTGTTCGGGCAAATGCCGAACTGCACGTTGGAACCGCCGGTTTCCACGCCGATCTCGCGCAGCACCGCCAGCGAGGCGTTACGCAGGATCTGATATTCCTTGTCGGTCAGCGTTTGCGCTGGCGCGACGGTAATGGAGTCGCCGGTGTGGACCCCCATCGGATCGAAGTTCTCGATGGCACAGACGATGATGCAGTTGTCCTTCTTGTCACGGACCACCTCCATCTCGTATTCCTTCCAACCGATCAGCGACTCATCGATCAGCAGCTCGCTGGTCGGCGACAGGTCTAGGCCGCGCGCACAGATCTCCTCGAACTCTTCACGGTTGTAGGCGATACCACCACCGGTGCCACCCATGGTGAACGAGGGGCGGATGATGCAAGGAAATCCGACCTTCTCGAGCACGCCATAGGCTTCGTCCATGTTGTGCGCGATACCGGAAACCGGGCACGCCAGGCCGATATTCTTCATTGCCTTGTCGAAGCGTGAGCGATCTTCAGCCTTGTCGATGGTGTCAGCGTTGGCGCCAATCATCTCGACGCCAAACTTCTCCAGGATGCCGTGCTTTTCCAGGTCCAGCGCGCAGTTCAGCGCGGTCTGACCGCCCATAGTCGGCAGCAGCGCATCGGGACGCTCCTTCTCGATGATCTTGGCGACGGTGGCCCACTTGATTGGCTCGATGTAAGTGGCATCAGCCATGGACGGGTCGGTCATGATGGTCGCGGGATTGGAATTGACCAGGATGACGCGGAACCCTTCTTCGCGCAGTGCTTTGCACGCCTGCGCTCCGGAGTAATCGAACTCGCACGCCTGGCCGATGACGATCGGGCCAGCGCCGAGGATCAGAATGCTTTTGATGTCTGTACGTTTTGGCATGGTCTCTCTCGAATTCTGTGCTCGGCGAACTTAGCGGCGCTTGGCCATGGCGTCGATGAAGCGATCAAACAACGGCGCGACATCATGCGGACCCGGGCTAGCCTCAGGGTGGCCCTGGAAGCTGAAGGCAACCTTGTCAGTGCGCTCAATACCTTGCAGCGTGCCGTCGAACAGCGACTTGTGCGTGGCGCGCACATTGCTAGGCAAGCTGGATTCGTCCACGGCAAAGCCATGGTTCTGACTGGTGATCATCACCACACCCGTTTTCAGATCCTGAACCGGGTGGTTCGCACCGTGGTGGCCGTTGGGCATCTTCACGGTCTTGGCACCAGAGGCCAACGCCAACAATTGATGGCCGAGGCAGATACCGAACACCGGAATGTCGGTTTCGAGCACTTCCTGGATCGCCTTGATCGCGTAGTCGCAAGGCTCGGGGTCACCGGGGCCGTTGGCCAGGAAGATACCGTCCGGGTTCAGCGCCAGGGCTTCGCTGGCAGGCGTCTGAGCCGGCAACACAGTGACCCGGCAACCACGCGCGACCAGCATGCGCAGAATGTTGTACTTCACGCCGTAGTCGAAGGCGACCACATGGTACGGCAGCTCACTGGCAGGTACCTCAGCATGACCGTCATCACTCAGACACCAAACGCTCGAGCGCCACTCGTAGCGCTCCTTGACGCTGACCTCTTTAGCCAGGTCCATGCCCTTCAGACCGGGGAAGCTGCGAGCCAACTCCAGCGCCTTTTCTTCAGTCGCATCGTCACCAGCCAGGATGCAGCCATCCTGAGCGCCTTTCTCGCGAAGGATGCGGGTCAGACGGCGGGTATCGATACCTGCAATGGCGACGGTGCCATTGGCCTTGAGGTAATCCGGCAGCGGCTGCTTGTCCCGCCAGTTGCTCGAGACCAGCGGCAAATCGCGAATCACTAGCCCGGCCGCCCAAACCTTCCAGGACTCAGCGTCTTCTGGGGTGGTACCGGTATTGCCAACGTGCGGATAGGTCAAGGTGACGATTTGCTTGGCATAGGAAGGATCGGTGAGGATTTCCTGATAGCCGGTCATGGCGGTATTGAACACCACCTCACCGATAGTCTGGCCGTCGGCGCCGATAGATTCGCCGCGAAAAATACTGCCATCGGCAAGGGCGAGAATGGCTGGCTTAGTCAAGAGACCTCCCAAAGATCAAGGCTGAAGCAAGCGCAGATTGTAAAAAAGCGGGATGACGTGTGAAGGTCATCCCGCTTTTTATTTGATTCATTCTGCGCAACTTTTAGTGGACACACTAAAACGGGAAGCTTACAGAAACCGCCCTTTCAGGTCCAGCCGCAATCAGCCAAAACGCCGAGCGAGGCGCTTCCTCAGCGTAGCCCGAGCACATCCTGCATGTCATACAGCCCCGCTGGCTGCTGCTCCAACCACATCGCAGCGCGCACCGCGCCTTTGGCGAAAGTCATCCGACTGGACGCCTTATGGGTGATCTCGACCCGCTCGCCCTCGGCTGCGAACAGAACGGTGTGATCTCCCACAACGTCGCCGGCACGCACGGTGGCAAAGCCGATCGTCTCTCGCGCACGGGCGCCCGTCTGCCCTTCGCGACCATAAACCGCAACCTCCTGCAGATCGCGACCAAGCGCCTGCGCGACGACCTCACCCATGCGCAACGCAGTGCCCGACGGCGCGTCCACCTTGTGACGGTGATGCGCCTCAATGATCTCGATATCGACCTCGTCCCCGAGCACCCGCGCAGCCGTATCGAGCAACTTCAGACACAAATTGACACCGACACTGAAGTTCGCCGCAAACACGATGGGGATATCCTGCGCGGCCGCCGCCAACTTCTCTTTCTCTGCAACAGAGAAACCGGTGGTGCCGATTACCATCGCTTTGCCTGCGCGCCTACACACTTCAAGATTTTTCAGCGTGACCGAAGGATGAGTGAAATCGATCAGCACATCGAACTCGTCGACGACCTTCGCCACTTCACCGATCAGCGGTACGCCGAGCCGCCCGATAGCCGCCAGCTCACCCGCATCGGCGCCGACCAGAGTGCTATCAGGCCTATCGATGGCGGCGGTCAAGCCCGCAGCACCGGCCGTTTGCTGAACGGCTTCGACCAGTGTCTTGCCCATACGCCCGGCGGCGCCCGTTACTGCAATACGTCGCATAAAAACAGCTCCAAGCTGCAAGCCTCAAGCTGCAAGAGCGCCTTCAGGAAGGCTGCCGCCTGCAGCTTGCCGCTGGATTAAAGATCGCCAAAAAATCGCTTCACGCCTTCGAACCAGCCACTGGCCTTTGGCGAATGCGAACTGTCGCTCTGCAAGGTCTTGCGGAACTCGTCGAGTAGCTCGCGCTGCCGCTTGCCCAGGTTGACCGGTGTCTCCACCGCGACCCGGCACAACAGATCGCCAGCCGCGCCGCCACGCACAGGAGCAACCCCCTTGCCGCGCAAACGGAACTGCTTGCCAGTCTGAGTACCTTCCGGGATTTTCAACTTCACACGCCCGTCGAGGGTTGGCACTTCCAACTCGCCGCCCAGCGCCGCATCGGCAAAACTGATCGGCACCTCGCAAAACAGGTGCTTGCCGTCACGCTGGAAGATCGGGTGCTCACGTACGTTGACCACTACGTAGAGGTCACCAGCCGGACCGCCCTGAGCGCCCGCCTCGCCTTCACCCGTCAAACGAATCCGGTCACCTGTATCGACACCCGGCGGCACCTTGACCGAAAGTGTCTTCTGCTCCTCGACCCGACCTTGCCCATGGCAGCTACCGCAAGGATCGGAAATCATCTTGCCGCTGCCATGACAGCGCGGGCAGGTCTGTTGAACCGAGAAGAAGCCCTGCTGCATGCGCACCTGACCGATGCCACCACAGGTGGTACAGGTCACTGGACTGGTGCCCTTCTTGGCGCCAGAACCGTCGCAGGTCTTGCATTCAGCCAACGTGGGCACCCGGATGGTGACCGTGGTGCCCCGCACAGCCTCTTCCAGATCCAGCTCAAGGGTGTAGCGCAGATCGCTGCCGCGCTGAGCGCCGCCGCGCGAACTGCCGCGACCGCCAGCAAAGAAATCGCTGAACACATCGCCAAAGATGTCGGAGAAATTGGCGTTGCCGTAAGCCGCACCCGCGCCAGCTCCCATCTGGGGATCGACGCCGGCATGACCGTACTGGTCGTAGGCCTGACGCTTGCTCGCATCGGAAAGCACTTCGTAAGCCTCGTTGGCTTCCTTGAATGCGTCTTCAGCGGCTTTGTCTCCGGGATTACGGTCCGGATGATGCTTCATTGCGAGGCGACGATAAGCCTTTTTCAGCTCTGCCTCGCTGGCGCCGCGCTCGACACCCAGCACTTCGTAATAGTCACGTTTGGCCATAAGTTTCCTGAACCTTCAAATTCGTACCCTCCAGACACGCCGACGCGGGAGCAAGCCCCCGCGCAGCGATCAGCCCTGTCGCGGCATCACCGCATCGGGCTGGAGCGAAAGGCAGCAGCCTGAACGGACTCTGCCCTCACCCCTCTCATGGAGGTCATAAGCCGCGGCTTACTTGTTGTCCTTGACCTCTTCGAACTCAGCGTCAACCACGTCGTCACCTGACTGAGCATTGTCGCCAGCCTGCTCGCCTTCGCCGCCCTGAGGCTGCTCGGCGTACATCTTCTGCGCCAGCGGAGTAGAAGCCTGCGAGACTGCTGCGATCTTGGCTTCGATCTCGGCCTTGTCGTCGCCCTTGATGGCCACTTCCAGCTCGCCGATGGCTTTTTCAATGTTCGCCCTGTCTTCTTCGGTGGCCTTGTCGCCAGCCTCGGTCAACATCTTGCGAGTTGCATGGACCAGCTGATCGCCCTGGTTGCGGACAGTCACCAGCTCTTCGAACTTGCGGTCTTCCTCGGCGTTGGCCTCGGCGTCACGCACCATCTGCTCGATTTCCTCCTCGGAAAGACCCGAGTTGGCCTTGATCACGATGGACTGGTGCTTGCCGGTGGCCTTGTCCTTCGCCGACACGTGCAGGATGCCGTTGGCATCGATGTCGAAGGTCACTTCGATCTGCGGCACACCACGCGGAGCTGGCGGAATATCAGCCAGATCGAAACGACCCAGGGACTTGTTCTGCGACGCTTGCTTGCGCTCACCCTGCAATACATGGATGGTCACGGCGCCCTGGTTGTCATCGGCCGTCGAGAACACCTGCGACTTCTTGGTTGGGATGGTGGTGTTCTTCTCGATCAGCGCAGTCATCACGCCACCCATGGTTTCGATACCCAGGGTCAGCGGGGAAACGTCGAGCAACAGCACGTCCTTGACGTCGCCAGCCAGCACTGCACCCTGAATGGCTGCACCCATGGCCACGGCTTCGTCGGGGTTGACGTCCTTGCGCGCTTCCTTGCCGAAGAACTCGGCAACCTTCTGCTGCACCAGCGGCATGCGGGTCTGACCACCGACCAGAATCACGTCGTCGATCTTGGAGACGTCGATCCCGGCGTCTTTCATCGCCATGCGGCACGGCTCGATGGTGCGCTGAACCAAATCCTCGACCAGCGCTTCGAGCTTGGCGCGAGAGATTTTCACGTTCAGGTGCTTCGGCCCGGTCGAATCTGCCGTGATGTAAGGCAGGTTGACGTCGGTCTGCTGGCTGGAAGACAGCTCGATCTTGGCCTTTTCAGCAGCTTCCTTCAGACGCTGCATGGCCAGCGGATCACCCTTGAGGTTCATGCCGCTTTCTTTCTGGAACTCGTCAACAAGGTAGTCGATCAGGCGGATGTCGAAGTCTTCACCACCAAGGAAGGTGTCGCCGTTGGTGGCCAACACTTCAAACTGATGCTCGCCGTCAACCTCGGCGATTTCGATCACCGAGACGTCGAAGGTACCGCCACCCAGGTCATATACGATGACTGTGTGATCACCCTTGGCCTTGTCCATGCCATAGGCCAGCGCGGCAGCAGTCGGCTCGTTGATGATGCGCTTAACATCCAGACCCGCAATGCGCCCAGCGTCCTTGGTGGCCTGACGCTGGCTGTCGTTGAAGTACGCCGGAACGGTAATTACCGCCTCGGTGACCGGCTCGCCGAGATAGTCTTCGGCAGTCTTCTTCATTTTCTTCAGGATCTCGGCAGAGATCTGCGGCGGTGCCATTTTCTGGCCGCTCACCTCTACCCAGGCGTCACTGTTGTCCGCTTTGACGATCTTGTACGGAACCATCTGGATGTCTTTCTGCACGACGTCTTCATCGAAACGACGACCGATCAGTCGCTTCACGGCGTACAGCGTGTTGTGCGGGTTGGTAACAGCCTGACGCTTGGCCGATTGACCAACCAGGATTTCACCGTCATTGGCGTACGCAATGATCGAGGGGGTGGTGCGACCGCCTTCGGCGTTCTCGATCACCTTGGCCTTGCCGTTTTCCAGAATGGAGACGCAGGAGTTGGTCGTTCCCAGGTCGATACCGATAATCTTGCCCATGTGCTTCTCTCCGAACTTTGATTGATCCGCGCCTGTTTACCGGCTGCGGGTAATACAAAAACGCTTGGCTACCAGATGGGGGGTCAGCCGCAAAAATTCAAGCCTTCTCATCAATCGAAGGCGGGGTTTCTGCCGGCGCCTTGCTGACAACGACCATCGCCGGACGCAACAGACGTCCGTTGAGCAGATAGCCCTTCTGGAACACCTTGAGCACGCTGCCTGGCTCGGCATGGGTGCTTTCTTCCATGGCCATGGCCTGGTGATGCTCGGGATTGAAGGGCTCGCCCTGTGGGTCAATCTGCACCAACTGATGGCGCGCCAGAGTGTCGAGCAACAACTTGAACGTCAGCTCGACACCTTCGCGCATCGGCTTGACTGCTTCATCATCTGGATTCGACAGCTCGAGCCCGCGCTCCAGACTGTCAGCGACGCCCAGCAGATCGCCGGCGAATTTTTCCAGCGCAAACTTGTGCGCTTTCTCGACATCCTGTTCGGCACGACGACGGATGTTCTGCAACTCAGCTGCCACTCGCAGGGACTGATCCTGCGCCGCGGCCAATTGCTCTTCGAGGGACTGCACCCGTGCAGCCAGATCCTCGGTCACCTCGGCTTGCGCGGTCTCGTTTTCATCAGGGGTCTGGTTGTCCAGGTTCTGCTCGTCGGCCATGCGGTCCTCCTCATCGATACGTCAGCGGGCGTCGACCCGCGCTTGTGCCGCTATATGGGGGCGACAAAATTCTGCTTCAAGGGCGTATCCACATCAAAGAAACACCAGCCCCTTTCGAACAGCCCATTCAGTGCCTAACCGACCGCATTTGTTTACATACCACTCACGCAGAGCAGCTTGATGAGCCACGTAGAAGCACTGTATAAATACCCAGTCACCTACGCAGGAGTCCTGCCATGCTGGTCCATCTTTCCGTTCACAATTACGCAATCGTCGAGCATCTCGATCTTGAGCTCAAACGCGGCATGAGCGTGATCAGCGGCGAGACCGGCGCAGGCAAGTCGATCATGCTCGATGCGCTAGGTCTCACTCTTGGCGATCGAGCCGACAGCAGCGTGGTGCGCATCGGCGCGGACAAGGCGGATATTCTTGCGAGCTTCGACTTGGACGACATCCCAGATGCACGAGCCTGGCTGGCCGAGCGCGATCTGGAAAATGATGGCCCATGCATCCTTCGGCGAGTGATCACGGCTGAAGGTCGTTCGCGCGGCTATATCAACGGAACGCCCTGCCCGCAAGGTGACCTCAAGGCGCTTGGCGAGCTACTGATCGATATCCACAGCCAGCACGAACACCATTCACTGCTAAAGCTCGATACGCACCGGCGGTTGCTCGATGAGTACAGCGGCAATCAAGATCTTGCCCGCCAGGTGCAGCTGGCCGCGCAGCGCTGGCGGCAAACCCGGCAGACCCTGGAGCGACTTAGCAGCAGCAGTGATGAACAGCGCGCCCGCCACCAGCTGCTCAGCTACCAACTCGAGGAGCTTGAGACATTGGCTCTGGGAGACGACGAATTGGACCAGCTGGAGCAGGAACACAAAAACCTTTCCAACGCAGAACACCTGCTCGGCGCTTGTCGCCAGGTGATCGAGCTGTGTAGCGAGAGCGACGCCGGCAACGTACTGTCAGCGCTGACCTCGAGCCTGCAGCGCCTGACCGGCTTTCAGAACCAGCCCGGCGCGCTCGGCGAAGCCGTCAATCTGCTGTCCAGTGCGCAGATACAGGTTGAAGAAGCGGTCGGCGAACTCAATCGCTTTCTCGACCACTTCGATTCCGACCCTCAACGGCAGCAGGCCCTGGAAGAACGCCTAGACAGCATCTATACCCTGGCGCGCAAACACCGCGTTCAGCCGTCGGACTTACCGAGCTTGCAACAACGCCTCTTCGAAGAACTGGAAAGCCTTAACGCCGACGACACTGCACTGGAGCAACTCGGCGAAGAGCTTGCCGCCTACGAACGACATTATCGAGAAAAAGCCGAGCAGTTGAGCGCTTCGCGCCAGCTGGCGGCAGAATCCTTGGCGCAGGCCGTCGAAACGGAGATTCAGCGTCTGGGCATGCCAGGCGGCAAGTTCAGCGCCGTGTTGAAGCCCGCAGCAGAAGGAGACCTGATGCCACACGGACTGGAACAGGTAGAGTTTCTGGTAAGCGCCAACCCAGGCCAGCCACTGCGCCCATTGGCAAAGGTTGCCTCAGGCGGTGAGCTGTCGCGTATCAGCCTGGCGATTCAGGTGATCACTGCACAGACATCACGCATCCCGACCTTGGTGTTCGACGAAGTGGACGTCGGCATCGGCGGGCCGACCGCAGAAGTAGTTGGCCAATTGCTGCGCCGCCTCGGCGAGCGGGGCCAAGTACTGACCGTGACCCACCTGCCACAAGTTGCGGCACAGGGTCACCATCACCTGTTCGTACACAAGGCGCGCGGCGCCCAAGAAACCCACACCGCTGTCGCCGCACTGGATGGCAGTGAACGAGTCGAGGAAATTGCCCGTATGTTGGGTGGGCTTGACCTCACCGAGCAAGCACTGGCCCACGCCCGCCAGATGATCGGCACAGCTCAAACATCCTGAAAAAGCACGCAACGACGACGACCCACGGATCATCTTGCAGCAGCGACAAACCACTGGAGAGCACACACCATCCCCGTACCGGATTGCACTGGGCTGGCTTGCAATAAAAACGCGCCTCATTTGGCTAATTGTCATGGGCACATCCCCAACGCGCTGAGCCGGCAGCATCCGGATGAATCGTGCCTTCAAAACAAAACCCCGCCAATCCAGACTGTGTTAAAACAGCTCGCAAGCGCAGCGGTATAATCAGCAACGCCCCGACTGGCTCGGGGCGTTTGCTTTCT
>JAKUTK010000042.1:36148-42432 GCA_022448005.1 Pseudomonas sp. | reverse complement strand
CTTTTCGTAAACTTGAGCCGTATGCGGTGAAAGCCGCACGTACGGTTCTTAGGGGGGGACGGGCCAGTAATGGCCTGTCCCTACCCGACCCGCTTCAGCCCGCGATGGTGTTATGAGTTATCAGGTACTAGCCCGCAAATGGCGTCCGCGCTCGTTCCGCGAAATGGTCGGCCAGACGCACGTGCTCAAGGCTCTGATCAACGCACTGGACAGCCAGCGCCTGCATCACGCCTATCTGTTCACCGGGACGCGTGGCGTCGGCAAGACCACCATCGCGCGGATCATCGCCAAGTGCCTCAATTGCGAGACGGGCATCAGCTCCACACCTTGCGGGGAATGCTCGGTCTGCCGGGAAATCGATGAGGGTCGGTTCGTCGACCTGATCGAGGTCGACGCCGCGAGCCGCACCAAGGTCGAAGACACCAGGGAGCTGCTGGACAACGTGCAGTATGCCCCCAGCCGCGGGCGCTACAAGGTCTACCTGATCGACGAAGTGCACATGCTCTCGTCGCACTCGTTCAACGCATTGCTTAAAACGCTTGAAGAGCCGCCGCCTCACGTCAAGTTCCTGTTGGCTACCACCGATCCGCAAAAGCTTCCTGTGACCATCCTGTCCCGCTGCCTGCAGTTCTCGCTGAAAAACATGCCGCCCGAACGGGTAGTCGAGCACCTGACCCATGTGCTTGGCGTCGAGCAGGTGCCATTCGAGGAGGATGCGCTCTGGTTGCTCGGCCGTGCCGCTGACGGTTCAATGCGCGATGCGATGAGCCTCACCGATCAGGCGATCTCCTTTGGCGAGGGCAAGGTGCTCGCGGCTGATGTACGCAGCATGCTTGGAACCCTTGATCACGGACAGGTCTATGGCGTGCTGCAGTCGCTGTTGGAGGGCGATGCTCGCGCGCTACTCGAAGCGGTGCGTCATCTCGCAGAGCAAGGCCCCGATTGGGCGGGCGTGCTCGCGGAAATGCTGAACGTCTTGCACCGCGTTGCTGTCGCCCAGGCTTTGCCGGATGCGGTCGACAATGGGCAGGGCGATCGTGATCGAGTGCTGGCCCTGGCGCAGGCGTTGCCGGCCGAAGACGTACAGTTTTACTACCAGATGGGGCTGATCGGCCGGCGCGATCTGCCGTTGGCCCCCGATCCGCGAAGCGGCTTCGAAATGGTTCTGCTGCGTATGCTCGCGTTTCGGCCTGCCGATACTGAAGGCGCGCCGCGAACACCGCTAAAGATATCGGGAGTCAGTCCGGCCACGACTGATTCCAGAGCAACGAACGTGGCCGGTTCAGCAACATCGGCTGCACCGGTGCGTGATCCGGTTGCAGTGCCGGTGGCGTCGACACAACCGACACCACTGGCTCCCATACCTGCTCATCCATCGCAGACTGTGCCGGCCAATGTCACTGCCGAACGGGCACCAGAGGCCAGTGTTTCGTCTCCGGAAATCGCAACCGTGACGAATATTGAGTCTGCGCCTGCCTTGTCTGGACCTGCTAAAGCGGAAGCTGCGCCGCCGGTGCTGGATGTGCCCTGGAATGAGCCTCCAGACACCCCGCCGGTAGCCGTGGAAAGCGAGGCACTGGAACGAAAGGCCGAGCCTCTCGCTGAACCAGCGCATCACACTGCGGTGGTTGAAGTGAACGAGCCGGACGATGATGAGCCGCCGCTCACGGACGAAGACTATTTCGAAGTCGAAACACAGGCGGAAGCCTACCTTGGCGAACTGGACGATTTCGAGGCCGAGCCGCAGCCGGCTGAACCGGCTCCAGCCGTCGAGCCAGCCACGGGGCTGGCGGCCGAGTGGCTGGACATTTATTTGAAGCTGGGACTCGGTGGCCTGACCGGAAGCATCGCGGCTAACTGCACTTTGATTGCAGTAGAGGGCGACCGCTGGCTCATGCACCTGGACCCGGCGCAAAGTGCGTTGTTTAACGCCACTCAGCATCGGCGTCTCAACGACGCACTCAACCAGTACCACGGGCGCACTTTGCAGCTGGATATCGAGTTGCAGACCCCGCAGCAGGAAACGCCGGCGCAGGCTGCTGCGCGGCGCCGTGGCGAACGTCAGCGGGCTGCAGAACAGTCGATTCAGGCAGACCCCGTGGTCCAGCAGTTGATGCAACAGTTCGCTGCCGTCATTCGCGACGGTACCATCGAACCCGTAGAACACTCCGAACCCTGATCCGAGGTAAACCCCATGATGAAAGGTGGCATGGCCGGCCTGATGAAGCAGGCGCAGCAGATGCAGGAAAAAATGCAAAAGATGCAGGAGGAGCTGGCCAACGCAGAAGTGACCGGTCAGTCCGGTGCTGGGCTGGTGAGCGTCGTGATGAATGGTCGGCACGACGTCAAGCGCGTCAGTCTTGATGACAGCCTGATGCAGGAAGACAAGGAAATTCTCGAGGACTTGATAGCCGCTGCGGTGAACGACGCGGTTCGCAAGATCGAGCAGAACAGCAAGGAAAAAATGGCTGGCATGACCGATGGTATGCAATTGCCGCCGGGTTTCAAAATGCCCTTCTGATGTGATTCCGGGTGCCGTTCCAGGCACTCGTCCAGCGTGGCCTATCGGCGCCGTGGATGACGCTTAGCGAAGCGAATTTCACGGCGCTGTTCTGAGCGCCGCCTCTGTATAAAACAGCCCCATTGCTTCTCAGTTTGGTGAGCCCATGTCTTTCAGTCCGCTTATTCGTCAACTCATTGATGCATTGCGCATTCTTCCAGGCGTAGGGCAAAAAACCGCCCAACGCATGGCTTTGCAAATGCTCGAGCGCGACCGCAGTGGCGGGCTGAGACTGGCCCAGGCGCTTGCGCGTGCAATGGAGGAGGTGGGCTATTGCCGTCAGTGCCGCACGCTAAGCGAGGAAGAGCTGTGCCCGCAATGCGCTGACCCGCGTCGGGACGATACCTTGCTTTGTATCGTCCAGAGCCCTGTGGATGTGTTCGCGGTAGAGCAGACTGGTTTTCGAGGTCGCTATTTCGTACTCAAGGGCCACCTTTCTCCGCTTGATGGCCTGGGGCCAGAGGCCATAGGCATCCCGGAATTGCTCGGCAGGGTGGCTGACGGAAATTTCAGCGAGGCGATATTGGCCACCAATCCCACCGTCGAAGGCGAGGCTACTGCGCATTACATTGCCCAGCTTTTGATTCCCAAAGGGTTGACGCTCAGCCGTATCGCGCACGGTGTGCCGCTTGGCGGAGAGCTTGATCTTGTCGATGGGGGCACGCTTGCACATGCGTTAGCTGGACGCAAGACGATCACACTCTGACGTATCGTTTTCGCTGTGTCGAAGTGATACGTGCATCTGCTGCTATATAACCTCCGGTTTAATGCTTATGGCGCCTAAGTGGGTGCCTTGCTCGGCCGAGTTGATGTAAAGTTCTAAGCCATAACTCGTTAATAACCAGATCAATGGTTTACCGTTCGTTCGGTTATATGCATGGCGCTGCCTATCCACTTGAGGTCTACAATGAAGGCAAAACACTGGTTGGTTCCCGCACTGCTGCTGCTAAGCGCCTTTGCGCAGGCGCAGGAAAAATTCAAAGTCGGCTATATCCGTGTAATGGATGATGCTCAGGCGATGGTTGCCCATGAGGGCGGCTTCTATAAGAAGCATGGTCTCGACGTTGAGCTGGTCGAGTTCAGTTCCGGTACCGATCTGATCAAGGCCATCATTGGCGGCCAGTTGGACACTGGAGTTCTGGGCTTTACCAACGCGGTCGCGTGGGCATCCAAGGGTGCTGACCTCAAAGTCGTCGGTGGCGCCCAGCAGGGCTATCACTCTATCGTCGCCCGCGAAGGAACCGGCATCGAGAAGATCGCCGACCTGAAAGGCAAGATTCTGGCATCCCAGAAAGAAGGCAGCACCGCCGATGCGGTGCTGCGTGGCGTCACCTTGAAAGCTGCTGGCTTGGCGCCCAGCGACGTCAACATCATGGGTACGAGTCCGGCAGTTGCCGTTCAATCGCTCGTCTCAGGACGCACCGATGCGGCGTTTCTTTTCGAGCCCTACGATCGGATCGCTCAGCTCGTTGCCCCCGTCAAGCAGATCTATGAAATCGGCGAGGTCTGGCCATTCCCGTGCATGGTGGTAATCACCGCCGGCGAAACCTTGGAAAAGCGCAAAGAGGCAGTCTGGAAGTCGCTTGATGCTCAGCGAGAGGCAATCGAGCTGCTGGAAAATCAGCCAGCCGAAGCGGCCAAGCTGATCGCTGATTACTTTATCGCCGAGCCGACGCTGAAGACGCTTAACCGCGGTGAGTTGCCTCGTGAAGTGGTAATCGAAGAGGCCATCGCTACTCAAACCTTCGGCGCCAAGCTTGGCAGCGATGACCTGGCACGTATTCAGGAGCTGGCCAATATTCTTCAGGAGCTAGGCTCGCTCAAGACTCGCGATGGTAAGCCATTCGATACCAGTGCCATTCTCGACTTGTCCTGGCAAGAAGCCCGCGAGCTGTAACACGGCGGCAGATTGTTCCGCACTGCCCGGCCATAAAGCCGGGCAGTGTCATTTAGCCCATTGATTGGGCAGTTCTTGAGGTTTTCCAAGCGATATGCAACTCAGGTTCGAAGAAGTAGACAAGCAATTTGGCCAGCTTGAAGTCATCAAGGGTTTCAGCGGCGAGTTTGCCCAGGGTGAGCTGGTCGCTCTGGTAGGACCTTCCGGTTGCGGGAAGTCCACGTTATTGCATCTGGTTGCCGGACTCGAAAAACCAACCGCAGGGCGTGTACTCGCCGATGGCGAGAAAATTCCCGGGCCAAGTCCCCGGCGCACCTTGGTTTTTCAAGAGCATGCGCTATACCCCTGGCTTTCGTTGCAGGCGAATGTGGCAATGGCCCTTGAGTTACAAGGCGTAGGCAAGGCCGATGCATTCGAGCAGGCAAGGGCCTGGCTCGCTCGGGTCAGTCTGGAGGGCTTCGAGCACTACTATCCGCATCAGGTCTCAGGCGGCATGCGGCAGCGCACGGCTCTGGCGCGTGCGTTTATTGCCAAGCCGGAAGTGCTGCTGCTCGATGAGCCATTCGGGGCGCTTGATGCGCTTACTCGTATGGCATTGCAGGACGTTCTGCGTGAGTTGATCGACGAGCATCAGCCTACGGTGCTGCTGGTTACTCATGACGTGGATGAGGCTTTGTACCTGGCTGACCATGTGCTGGTGTTCAGTGCTCGTCCGGCCAAAGTGCTGAAGACGTTCAACTTCATTCATTGCGAAAAAAGCCACGATCTATCCGAGTTCGCCGCCGAGCGTCGCGAGATCCTTCGCTTGTTGGGTATCAAGACGGAGGTAGGGCACTGATGAGCCAGGGACGTCGTCTTACCGGACCGAAGAAATACCTCGCCGTGGTGCTGGCGATTTTATTCATCCTGCTGATTTGGCAGATCGCTGCATGGAGCCTTCCTGCATTTCTGATGCCTGGGATACCCGTGGTTTTCGAGCGGTTGTTAACTACGGTTTATGAGCCGGAGTTTCGTGAAGGGCTTTATGGCAGCATGAGCCGACTGGGGAGCGGTTACAGTTTCGCAATGCTGTTTGGTATCGGCTTCGGATTGCTGGGTGGTGTGCTGTTCTTCTTTCGTGAAATCCTGCGTTCTGCCATCGTTATCCTTCAGTCAATCCCTTCGATCGCGTGGGTGCCGCTGTTCCTGATCGTGATGGGTTTCGGCAACTTGCCGATCATCGTCGTGGTCGCACTGGCGGCATTCTTCCCGATGGCGCTGTCGGTCATGAACGCCACCGAAAGTGTGCAGCCTGTCCAGGTTGCCGCTGCTCGGGTGATGGGCGCATCACGTTGGCAGCTGGTGCGGCGGGTCTATCTCCCGGCTGTGATGCCCGAGCTTATTACTGGCGCGCAGCTGGCCTTCGGAAATGCCTGGCGAGCGCTTATCTCGGCAGAAATGCTGATCGGCTTCGGCCAGGGGCTTGGGCGCTCGCTGGCTTATTCCGGTGAAATTGCCGACATGGCCGGCGTGATGATGAATATCCTGGTCATCGCTATTCTGGCGACGTTGATCGATCAGGTTGTTCTGGAGAAGTTCAAGCAGCGCATGCTGCGCTATCAGTACGTGTAGGAAGGCGCCGTGAAGACCCGTCTGTTACGGCTGATGCTCCTGCTGATGGCGCCGGTTAGCGCTCAGGCTGCCACGCTGGAGGCTGTTGCGATTGACGCTTATCGTCCGCTCAAAGCGGCGGAGGCTGAATTAATCGGGCAGGGTTTCGAGGCCGCTTGGCTTGCCCGTCTGGGCGAAGCCTTGGGCCACGACATAGTGCCAGTAGTCGCCCCTGGG
>JAKUTK010000042.1:0-36138 GCA_022448005.1 Pseudomonas sp. | reverse complement strand
GGAGGGTCAGCTTCGCTTCGGTAAGCTTGGTGCTGGCGCCGCTTATTATTCCAGCGAGATCGGTGCTTTAACCGCTAGTAAAGCAGGGCCAGCCGACTGGGCTGATCTTGCTGGCGAGTCATTCTGCGTCACGGCAGGAAGCCCGCATGCAGGGGTTGTGGCAGACCGCTTCGGCGGTAGCGCACGTATTTATCCCAGCGCGGCACAGGCACTGATCGGTCTGAAACTCGGTGAGTGCAAGGCGGTTGTGGACGACCTTGTCTTGCTGCGGCAGATCGCTGAGCTGCCTGAGTGGCGTCGCTACGATCAGCTGCTACCTGCCCTTGACTATACTCGCCTCACATTAAGGGTCGCGGCAGGAGATAGAGCGCTGCAACAGCGCGTCGAGCAATTCACTGCCAGCCGGGACGGGCAGGATGCTTTGGTTGAGATAACGCAGCACTGGATTGACGAGGTTGCCTTTCAGGCCTACGTGCTTGCCGATACGCTTGATTGTCACTAGGTCTTTCGGCCGTAGATGGCGTCATCTTGCGTCGATTAGCTGGGGCAAGGCCTTGCTTAGCCCTTCCAGCTTCAATGGGGCTCGGATATGTCCGCGCAGCGTCCCGTTCGGGCCGACGATTGCTAGATTGCCGCTGTGGCTGACACTGTAGTCGGCTACTGTCGAGTCGGTTGTAGCAACGAAAGGAAGCCCAAGCCCTTTGGAGAGGTTCTGCAGCTCGGGCATTTCGCCGGTCAATCCTTTGAAGCCTGCTCGGTAATAACTCAGGTAGGTACGCAACGCTTCAGGCGTGTCGCGTGCAGGATCGGCGCTGACCAAAATCACTTGCAGCTGGTCACGCACCTTGGGCGGCAGCTGGTTGAGTAAACGACGCATGTCGCTCAACGTTGTCGGGCAGATGTCAGGGCAAGCCGTGAATCCGAAAAAAAGCAGGAACCAGCGGTCTCGTAGCGCATCGCTTGTGAAGCTCAGGCCCTGTTCGTCAACGAGTTCGACAATAGGCAAATGTCGCTCCCGTGGAAGCACTAGCAGGTTCGCTTCGTCGAGCATGGCGTCGCGGTCGAGTGCAAAAGACGTTGAGCAGAATGCCAGGAGCCCGAGCAGCGCTCCGCAGCGCAGGGCAGACACGCAACTGCTGCTCAAGTCTAGCGCTCGTTCAGTTCGAATGCGGTCAGGGTGAAGGTGGGGATGCCCATGTCCTGTAACTTGCGCGATCCTCCGAGCTCAGGCAGGTCGATAATCGCAGCGGCTTCATGAATATGAGCGCCCATGCGGCGAACCAGCTGAGCTGCCGCGACCAGCGTACCGCCGGTGGCGATCAGGTCATCCAGCAGTAGAACCGAATCCCCTTCGCAGAGGCTGTCGGTATGCACTTCAAGGTAGGCTTCGCCGTATTCGGTACTGTAGGCCGCTGCCAGCACGTCGGCTGGAAGCTTGCCCTTCTTACGAAACAGGACCAAAGGCCGGTTCAGTTCGTAGGCGATGATCGAACCGATCAGAAATCCACGGGCATCCAGCGCACCCACGTGGGTGAAATCGCTTTCGACATAGCGCTGAATCAGACTGTCCGCCACCATGCGCAGGGCTTTTGGCGACTGCAAGAGTGGCGTGATATCACGGAACACCACACCCGGCTTGGGGAAGTCAGGGACTGGTCTGATCAGGGTTTTGATCGCGAATTCGTCAAAGATCATACGAGCTCCGTTAGGCGTCCATGTTTCCGCCCGCCAGGGCGCACAACCGGATGGAATCAAGAATTCGGACTTCCTTTCCTTCTGCTTCGAGCAGCCCACTCGCCTGGCAGCGTGTGAATACGCGCGAAACGGTTTCTACCGCGAGACCGAGGTAGTTGCCTATTTCATTGCGTGACATGGGCAGGCGGAACTGATTGGCGGAAAAGCCGCGGGCGCTGAAGCGGGCCGACAGATTGATCAGAAAGGTCGCGATGCGTTCGTCGGCAGTCTTCTTCGACAGCAGCATCATCATCTGCTGATCATCGCGAATCTCGCGGCTCATGATGCGCATCAGCTGACGGCGCAGCTGGGGCAGCAGCACACTGAGCTCGTCGAGGCGCTCGAAAGGGATTTCACACACCGAGGTGGTTTCCAGCGCTTGTGCGGAAACTGGATAGGTTTCGGTGTCCATGCCGGAAAGCCCGACCAGCTCGCTCGGCAGGTGGAAACCAGTGATCTGTTCCTCGCCGGCATCCGTGACGCTGAAAGTGCGAAGGGCACCGGAGCGGATGGCGAACACGGAATTGAACGCATCACCCTGACGGAACAGTGTTTCGCCTTTTTTCAGGGGGCGTCCGCGCTTGACGATTTCGTCCAGCGATTCCATGTCCTGCATGTTCAACGAAAGCGGCAGACATAGGCCAGAGAGGCTGCAATCCTTGCAATTAGCCTGCGGCTGCTTGCGGACCTTGATGGGCTCGGACATTGCGGGATCCTGAAAAACCTTACGGTGCGCAAGATTAACTCACGCAGGCACCTTAGGCCAATCGGTACAAGGGTCGCAGTGGGGCGTTGGCAAGCACCGGCATTCACATGGCGTGTAAAAACCGAGAGGTGGAGCGGGGCGGCAGACAGTGGTCGAACTGCTTACACACGGCATGCACGAGTAACCGCCCAGCCGGCAGGATGGTCATCGCGTCCATACTTAGCTGGATGAGACCATCGGCAGCCATTTGCTCCAGGGTGGGCCAGGTCTCCTCAAAATAGGTCTTGAAGCTGACACCGAAGATGCTCTCTATCTCGTCGAAACGTAGCTCGAAATCACAGATCAATGCCTGCATGGTGTAGTGCCGGATCTGATCGTCCTGACTGCATCGCAGACCGCGGATGGTGGCGAGTTGGCCTTGTGCCAGCGACTGTTGGTAGAGCGTAATGTCGCTGTTGTTCTGGCAGTACAAGTCGCCGATCTGGCTGATCGCTGAAACCCCGAGGCCGACCAGATCGCAATGTCCATGAGTCGTATAGCCCTGGAAGCTGCGTTGCAGTGCGCCATCTTCCTGAGCCATCGCGAGCTCATCGTCAGGCAGGGCGAAAAGCTCCATGCCTATGTAGCGATAGCCCGCGCGAGTCAGCTGTTCCACGCTGTGCTGCAGCATCGCCAACTTATCCAACCGGGTTGGCAGCTCTGTGGCGTTGATCTTTCGCTGCGCCATGTAGCGCTCGGGTTGATGCGTATAACTGGAAACAGAAACCCGTTCCGGCTGCAGCGCAACCACAGCAGCCAGCGTGTGAGCAAACCGTTCGGGGGTTTGCAGCGGCAATCCGTAGCTCAGATCGATCTGTATCGAGCGGAACTGCAGCGTTCGGGCAGCCTCAATGACTGTCTGGGTCTGTTGTAGGGTCTGAGTGCGGTTGATTGCCCGCTGCACCTCTGGATCAAGATCTGCCAGGCCTATGTTGATGCGGTTAAAGCCAAGCTCACGCAGTAATCCCATCGTTGGCCAGTCTGCTTCACGTGGATCGATATCGATGCTGAAATCGCCATGATCGTCGTTTTGCAGGTTGAAGTGCTTGCGCAAATGGCTCATTAACCCGCGCAGCTCCGCATGCCCGAGAAAGGTCGGTGTGCCACCGCCGAAATGAAGCTGCTCCACCACCTGATCCTGGCTGAGATGACAGCCGACCAGCTCGATTTCCTTTTCCAGCCGCGCCAGGTACGGAGAGGCGCGCTCGCGGTCTTTGCTAATGACCTTGTTGCGCTGGCAGTGGTAGCAGATGTCGGCACAAAATGGCAGATGAACATACAGAGACAGCGGTCTTGCCGCTTGGCGGCTGCTGCGCAGCGCATGCAGCAAGTCGAACGAGCCCAGGTTGCAGTTGAACTGCAGCGGTGTCGGATAAAGGGTATAGCGCGGCCCGTCCTGATCGTAACGATGAATCAGGTCGGCATCCCAGCGAATGGCGTCGAGCATCATACGGTCTCGGGTTGACTGCGGTGACCGGATTCTAGGGCGGGCGCCATTGCGTAGACTTGACCTGTATCAAGCGAGTCCAGACCCTGCTGCGGAGCTCGAGACCGACGGTACATACAAGGAGATTTATTGGCTGAGTTATGGTCGGATTAGCTACCGTCTTGCCAACCTTATCTACTGCAAGGAGAAACCCATGCATCATCGTCAGCAAGAAATCGCTGCAGCGCTTAACGTTTGTGCACCTTTCGATGGGGCCGCAGCAATACAGGCCGAGATTGACCGGCGGGTCGCCTTCATTCAGCAATGCCTGCGCGATTCTGGGCTCAAGACACTGGTACTGGGCATCAGTGGTGGGGTCGACTCGACCACTGCCGGGTTGCTTGCGCAGCGCGCCGTTGAGGGCATGCGCGAAGCTGGCGAAGGCGACGACTACCGATTCATTGCTGTCCGGCTCCCCTACCAAGTCCAGCATGACGAAGATGAAGCGCAACTTGCAGTCGATTCGATCAAGCCGGATGAGTGCCATACGGTCAACATCGGCGCCGCCGTGCAAGGTTTGACGCGAGCGACCGAAGCGCTTGATGTCTTGGCGCCGGAGAAACGTGACTTCGTTGTTGGCAATACCAAGGCGAGGATGCGCATGGTGGCGCAGTACACCATTGCCAATGCCCGGCAGGGACTGGTTATCGGCACCGATCATGCCGCTGAGGCGGTTATGGGGTTCTTTACCAAGTTTGGTGATGGCGCTTGCGACCTGACGCCGCTGGCGGGTCTGGTCAAGCATCAGGTTCGTGAGCTGGCTGCTGCATTATGTGCACCCGAGCTGCTGGTGAAAAAAATCCCCACCGCCGATCTCGAGGAGCTTTCACCTGGCAAGCCGGACGAGGATGCTCACGGGGTGAGCTATCAGCATATCGATGCCTTTCTACAGGGCCGATCAGTGCCGGACGAGGCGGCTCGCATCATCATCGACACCTACGACAAATCCGCACACAAGCGCCAGCTGCCGAAAGAGCCCTGAGAAAAACACCGTTGAAAGTAGCCCCGTTGAACGCATGCCCGCGACTCGGCGGGCTATTTCGGTCAGCGACGCTTCAGTGATGAAGGTGCGTGGGCGCTTGCTGCGCGGGCGCACTGCTAACATGCCCATGGCCCATCAACCATTGCTGGTGAGGGCCTGGAAGTGTCCAGAGTCCGAAAAGAATTACCGTGAGTCCGCCGAACATTCGTACGCCGCGTTTGCGAAGCAGTGCGGTAATGCGTTCTGCGGCCAGGCCGGTCGCCAAAAGCACGGGCCAGGTACCGATACCAAATGCCAACATCAGCAAGGCGCTATCCAGCGCATCGCCCTGGCTCGCGGCCCACAGCAAGGTGCTGTAAACGAGACCGCACGGCAACCAACCCCAGAGCGCGCCAAGCAGGAGCGCTCGCGGCACACTCTTGACGGGCATCAGCCTGCTCGCGAACGGTTGAATATGCCGCCACAGTCCCCTTCCGATCGCTTCGACACGCGTTAGGCCTGTCCACCAGCCCGCCAGGTACAGGCCCATGCTGATCAACAGTAGCGCGGCTAAAATTCGTAGCGCCATCGCGGCAGGGCTGTTGGCAACGGCCCAGCCGGCCAGCCCGATGAGCAGGCCGGCACTGGTATAACTGAGTACCCGGCCCAGGTTATAAGCCACGAGCAAGCGCAGGCGCTTGCCACGCTGCTCAGCAGGAATGGCCATGGTCAGCGCACCCATCAAGCCGCCACACATGCCCAGACAGTGGCCACCGCCAAGCAGGCCGAGCACCAGCGCCGACACCAGCAGAGGCAACAATTCACTCACGATCAGGCTTCCCCTCATCGTGACCTTTGTCTGCCTGCTCGATGCCTGCCCTGTGCTTGGGGTCCTCTTCATCGAAAAGGATGCTGTGGGCCGGACCGTCCAGATCATCATACTGGCCGCTGTCCACGGCCCAGAAGAATATCCAGATGGCCAACGCGACCAGAACCACGGCTACTGGAATCAAGATGTAAAGTGCGGCCAAAAGAGCCTCCAGAAGTGGTGGATATCGCGATGTTCGAGTAGGCCCGCTAGCTATCCTACGCCGGTCAGGGCAGACTGTCGGGTCCCTGCTGAGTTGGCACTCGGCTCAGGCGCAATGCGTTCAGTACCACCAGCAGCGAACTGGCAGACATGCCCAGCGCCGCCCATAGCGGTGTTACCCAGCCGATAGCCGCAAACGGCAAGATCAAACCGTTGTACAGGCTCGCCCAGGTCAGGTTTTCGATGATGATGTGGCGGCTGCGGCGCGCCACGCTGAATGCCTGCACCAGACTGTCGAGACGATTGCTGAGCAGGACGGCGTCAGCGCTGGTCTTGGCAAGATCGGTCGCTGACCCCATGGCTACGCTGATGTCCGCCGCTGCGAGGACCGGCGCATCATTGACACCGTCGCCGATCATCAGCACACGACGACCGTCGGCTTGCAGTCTCTGCAGGTGAGTGAGTTTGTCGGTTGGGGTCATGCCGCCGTGGGCATCACTGATGCCGAGCTGCTGAGCGATTTCTCCTACCATTGGCGAGCTGTCGCCGGACAACAGGACGGTGTCCCAGCCTCGTGATTTACACGCCTGCAACAGTGCCGGCGCGTCATTGCGCAAGCGGTCGTTCAGCACCAGCCAGGCCAGAGGCCCCTGGGTGTCGCCCAACAGCAACCACTGGCCCTCATTTCCAGGAATCTCGGGCGCTGCACCGGCATAGCCGACCGCTACGAAATCGGGTTGTCCGATACGCAGCGTACGTTGGCCAACCGAACCTTGGAGGCCTAAACCGGGAAAGCTGGTCACGGCATCGGCCGCCAGGGGCGCCCGACCGAACGCCCGGGCAATCGGGTGCTCGGAGCGGTTTTCCAGGGCGGCGGCCAACTCCAGGCAGGCACCGGCTTCCAGCTCAGCCAGTGGTCGAACTTCATTCAAGGTCAGTCGCCCTTCGGTGAGGGTTCCGGTCTTGTCGAAAATCACCGTGTCGATGTGATTGAGCCCCTCCAGTACATGCCCCCGGGTGAGCAGTAAACCCAGTTTGTGCAGCGTGCCGGTGGCCGTGGTCAATGCGGTGGGCGTAGCCAATGACAAGGCACAGGGGCAGGTGGCCACGAGCAAGGCAAGAACGATCCAGAAAGTGCGTTGCGGGTCGATTTGCCACCACGCAAAGCCAACCACCGCGGCTGTCAATAGCACAATTATCAGGAACCACTGCGAAACGCGGTCGGCCAGCTCGGCCAGGCGTGGCTTGTCGGACTGGGCGCGCTCCAGCAGGCCGACAATGGCAGAAAGGCGCGTGTTGTCGCCCAGCGCTTGAACCTCGATGGTCAATGCGCCCTCGACGTTGAGGGTCCCAGCAGTGACGGTATCGCCAACAATCCGAACCTGTGGCAGGTATTCGCCGGTGAGTACCGATTCGTCCACACTCGATTGGCCGCTGAGGATACGGCCGTCGGCCGGAATCAGCGCGCCGGGTTGAACCAGCACTTGATCGCCAAGCTGCAATTCTCGAAGCAGAATGCGAGCAGTTTGCCCGTCGTCGGTCAATTTCAGGCACGAAGCTGGCAGCAGATTGACCAACTGTGCAGTCGCCGCGGCGGTGCGCTCGCGCGCACGGCGCTCGAGAAAGCGTCCAGCTAGAAGAAACAAGGCGAACATGCCCACGGCGTCGAAATACAGTTCACCCTGACCGGTGACCGTCGACCAGATACCGGCAACGTAGGCGCCGCCGATCGCCAGCGAAACAGAAACGTCCATGGTGAGATGACGGGTGCGCAGGTCACGCAGCGCACCTTTGAAGAAGTCAGTGCAGCAATAGAAGACAATTGGAGTGGTGAGCAGCAGAGCGGTCCAGCGAAGGATGCTAGCCATGCCTGCCGAGAGGTCGATGTTGAATTCGGGCCAGGTCGCCATGGTCGCCATCATCACCTGCATCCAGAGCAAGCCGGCCACGCCCAGCTGGCGCATGCTGCGGCGGTTCTCATGTGCAAGTCGTTCTGCAGCCTGGTCCGCTTGGTAGGGGTGGGCGGCGTAACCGACACGACGAAGCTCGGCGAGTAGCTCGCTGAGCGGCAACGAGGCATCATTCCAGCGCACCCGCAGGCGGTGGTTCGACAAGTTCAGGCTGGCCTCGGAAACTGCTTCGAGCCGACGCAGGTGTTTTTCGATCAGCCAGCCGCAAGCTGCACAGCTGATGCCTTCAATCATCAGGGAGGCATCGGCCAGCTCACCTTCGTGGCGTACGAAAGGCTCTTGTACGTCCTTACGATCGTAAAGCTCCAGCTCTTCGGTCAGCGCTTGCGGCAGTGCGTTGGGATTGATGGACGCATCGCTGCGATGCGAATAGTAGCTTTCCAAACCGCCCTGGACGATTGCTTCCGCAACGGCCTGGCAGCCAGGACAGCACAGCGCCCGCTGCTCGTTGAGCACGCGGGCGTGGTAGGTACTGCCAGCAGGAACTGGCAGCCCGCAGTGGTAGCAGGGGACAGGGCTTGCCATCGTTCGGTCAGTAGCTCAGTTTGATCGTCTGACCGCTAGCGATTTCCTTCTCCTCGAACAGCCGCCAATCCTGGTCGCCCTCACGGCCAAGCAGCTCAACGAAGCGCCTGCCGGTGACCGGCTCCTGCATCTGCCCCTGATAGAAGCCATTGCCCTGCGGCTGTAGAACGATGCGACGATCGCGTTCTGGCTGCGTAGGGGAGATCAGGTTGAGTATCACTTGTTGCGGACGGCTTGCACCGTTCAGCTGGACCTCGGCGAGCCCGCGCTCATCGTTGAGGTTGAGTTGCGCCTGCATTTGCAGGCGCTCGGCGAGCTTTTCGCGCTCCAGTGACTGGTTTATACCCTTGCCAGCGTCGTAATAGTTGTCTGAGACCAGGGTGTCGGCATTGCGAATCGCGATTGTCAGCATTGAGGTGCCAAGGATGACTGACATCAGCAGGATGCCGATCACGAACCAGGCCCAGAACTGCTTGTACCAACGGGTACTTTCTTGCTCGGAATTGCTCATGTACTACCTGTTTAGCGGATGCTGGGGCCGATGAAGCGGCTTTCTGCTTCATCTTCAATTGAGGAATCATCTGCCGATCTGATGTGGAAGACGACTTCGTTGGTGCTCGACGGAAGCTGCTCTGGTGCAACTGACAGTTCCACTGGAATGGTGACCAGTTCGCCTGCTTCAGCACGAACCTCGTTTCGCCCCTCGTATTGCAAGCCTTCAAGGCCAACGGCCTCGATGATGAAGGTCTGCTCACTTTGGGCCTTGTTCATCACCTTGAGCGTATAGACGTTTTCGATCCGTCCTTGCTCGTTTTCCCGGTAAAGCACGCGGTCCTTGAGCACGTCGAGCTTGACGAGCGCACGGTCCGAGACGGCATAGGCGAACACGCCCATCATCGCCGTCAGCGCAACGGCATAGCCGATCAGGCGCGGCCGCACCAAATGGGTTTTTTGTCCGGACAGGTTGTGCTCGGTGGTGTAGCTGATCAGTCCGCGCGGGTAGTTCATCTTGTCCATGATGGTGTCGCAAGCGTCAATGCACGCGGCGCACCCGATACATTCAATCTGCAGTCCGTCGCGGATGTCGATGCCGGTGGGGCATACCTGCACGCACATGGTGCAGTCGATGCAATCACCCAGCCCCATCGCTTTATAGTCGGAATCCTTTTTCCGCGGACCTCGACGTTCGCCACGGCGTGGATCGTAGGAGACGATTAGGGTGTCCTTGTCGAACATCACGCTCTGGAAACGGGCGTACGGGCACATGTAGATGCACACCTGCTCGCGCAAGTAACCCGCGTTGCCGTAAGTCGCAAGGGTGAAGAATCCCACCCAGAACAACGCCCAGCCGCCTACCTGAAGGGTCACGAGATCAGGTACCAGGTCCCTGATCGGTGTGAAATAGCCGACAAAGGTGATACCGATCGCTAGAGACACTGCCAGCCAGATCGAGTGCTTGGCGGCTTTGCGCAAGAACTTGTTGGCACTCATGGGCGCCTTGTCGAGCTTCATGCGCTGGTTCCGGTCACCCTCTGTGACCTTCTCGGCCCACATGAAGACCCAGGTAAACACGCTCTGGGGGCAGGTATAGCCACACCAGACGCGACCGGCGAAAACGGTGATGAAGAACAGGCCGAATGCGCAAATGATCAACAGCGCAGAAAGCAGGATGAAGTCTTGCGGCCAGAAGGTAGCGCCAAATATGTAGAACTTGCGCTCTGGCAAATCCCACCAGACCGCCTGTCGACCGTTCCAGGTCAGCCACACGGTGCCGAAGTAAAGTACGAACAGCAGTGCCCCGCCAACGAGTCGCAAATTGCGAAACAGTCCGCTGAAGGCTCGTGTATAGATCTTTTCGCGCGCGGCGTAGAGGTCGCCCGCTGCTTCGGACTTGGAGGGGGGTGTTACGTTGCGGACGGGAATCTGCTCAGTCATCAAGTGCGTACCACGGCGGAGGGTGAGTGTCCCGGCCGATACATGTCGGCCGGGATCTTTTGCTTACCTGCTGCGAATGGTACGCCTCGTCAGTCGAACTAAGGTGCGACCTTGGGTCGCGCCAGGACCAATGGATCAATCCTCCGACGCTTGCGAGAGGCTATACACATACGCTGCCAGCAGGTGCACCTTGTCGTTGCCAAGAATGTCTTCCTGGGCAGGCATACGGCCGTTCCGACCGTAGCGCAGGGTCTGCTGGATCTGTCCGAAACTCGAGCCGTAAAGCCAGACGTTGTCGGTCAGATCAGGCGCGCCCATGGCCTGAGTGCCTTTGCCTGCAGGACCATGACAAGCTACACAATTGGCTGCGAAGATTTTTTGACCCTGCTCAATGTCGACGTTAATACCCTCAGGGGTATCGCGGCCGGACAGGCTGCGCACGTAACCGGCGACATTGCGAATACCATCTTCGCCAATCACGTCGCGCCATGCCGGCATCGCTGCCTGTCGACCGCCCATGATGGTGGTTTTGATGGTTTCAGGCGCACCGCCCCATAGCCAGTCGTTGTCGGTCAGGTTGGGGAAGCCGTAGGCACCCTTGGCATCCGAACCATGGCAGACGGAGCAGTTGGAAGCGAACAGGCGGCCACCCATTTTCAGGGCTTGCGGATCCTGAGCGACCTGCTCAACGGGCATCGCCGCGAACTTGGCATAAAGCGGGCCGTACTGCTCGTTCGCCTTGTCCATCTCGCGCTGCCATTCCTTCACCTGGGTCCAGCCACCTTCATAGCCGGGCAGCATGCCCTTCCAGTTACCCAGCCCCGGATACAGGGCCAGGTAACCCAGTGCGAAGATCACGGTGGCAACGAACAGCAGGAACCACCAGCGCGGGAGCGGATTGTCGTACTCCTCGATTCCATCATAGGAATGGCCGACGGTTTCTTCGGTGCTGTCGTGGCGTTGTCCCTTGCGAGTGGCGAGCAATAGCCAGACCAGTGCGGCAATGGTCCCCAGGCTCAGCAGGGTGATGTACCAACTCCAAAACGAGGTCATTTATTTCTTACTCCTGGAAGCTTCTTCATCACGCTTCTTGGCGTCGGGCTCATCCGCGAAGGGCAGGTTGGCCGCTTCGTCGAAGCTTTTCTTGCGCTTGCTGCTATAAGCCCAGAGGATGATGGCTATCATTGCGACGAAAACAAGAATGGTGCCCAAGCCGCGAAGAGTCCCGATATCCATGGTGCGTTACCGTTTGTTGGTGAGTGCAGTGCCGAGTACTTGCAGGTAGGCGACAAGGGCATCCATTTCGGATTTGCCTTTGACCGCGTCCTTAGCGCCGGCGATGTCTTCTTCGGTGTAAGGCACGCCAACGCTGCGCAGCGCAACCATCTTGTCGGCGGTGTTCTTGCCATCAAGGCTGTGCTCGACCAGCCATGGGTAGGAAGGCATCTTCGATTCCGGCACTACGTTGCGCGGGTTGTAGAGGTGCGCACGGTGCCAGTCATCGGAGTAGCGACCGCCGACACGCGCCAGGTCCGGGCCGGTACGCTTGGAACCCCACAGGAACGGGTGGTCGTACACGCTTTCACCAGCAACCGAGTAGTGGCCATAGCGCTCGGTCTCAGCGCGGAACGGACGAACCATCTGCGAATGGCAGCCAACGCAACCTTCACGGATATAGATGTCGCGGCCTTCCAGTTGCAGCGCGGTGTAAGGCTTCATGCCTTCCACCGGCTCGTTGACCACGTCCTGAAAGAACAGCGGAACGATCTGAGTCAGACCGCCGATGCTCACTGCCAGGATCATGAACAGGGTCAGCAGACCGATGTTCTTTTCGAGTATTTCGTGATTCTTCATTTATCGGTTCCCTCAGGCGATCTGCGCAGCGGCTTCGAATTCAGCCGACTTGGCAGCACGCACAGTGCGCCAGGTGTTGTAAGCCATCAGCAGCATGCCGGCGAGGAAGAACGCGCCGCCCAATGCCCGCACCATGAAACCAGGATGGCTGGCTTCCAGTGCCTCAACGAAGGAGTAGGTCAGCGTGCCGTCTTCGTTGATTGCGCGCCACATCAGGCCCTGAGTGATGCCGTTGACCCACATCGAAGCGATGTAAAGCACGGTACCGATGGTCGCCAACCAGAAGTGGGCGTTGATCAGACCGATGCTGTACATCTGCTCGCGAGCGAAGACCTTCGGAATCAGGTGATACAAGGAGCCGATGGAGATCATCGCGACCCAGCCGAGGGCGCCGGCGTGAACGTGGCCGATGGTCCAGTCGGTGTAGTGGGACAGCGCGTTGACGGTCTTGATGGCCATCATCGGACCTTCGAAGGTCGACATGCCATAGAACGCCAGGGACACGACCAGGAAGCGCAGAATCGGATCGGTACGCAGCTTATGCCAAGCGCCCGACAGGGTCATCATGCCGTTAATCATGCCACCCCAGCTCGGGGCTAGCAGGATGATCGACATCACCATGCCCAAACTCTGTGCCCACTCTGGCAACGCGGTGTAGTGCAGGTGGTGAGGGCCGGCCCAGATATAAAGCGTGATAAGCGCCCAGAAATGCACGATAGACAGGCGGTACGAGTAGACCGGACGGCCAGCCTGCTTGGGTACGAAGTAATACATCATTCCCAGGAAGCCGGTGGTCAGGAAGAAGCCTACGGCGTTATGGCCGTACCACCACTGAACCATCGCATCGGTTGCACCCGAGTAGATCGAGTAGGACTTGAACCAGCTCGCCGGTACTTCTAGGTTGTTGACGATATGCAGCATCGCCGTCACCAGGATGAAGGCACCGTAGAACCAGTTACCGACATAGATATGAGCAGCCTTGCGCTTCATGATCGTGCCGAAGAACACCACGGCATAGCTGACCCATACGAGGGTGATCAGGATGTCGATCGGCCACTCGAGCTCGGCGTATTCCTTCGAGCTGGTGAAGCCTTGCGGCAACGTGATGACAGCGAGAACGATCACCGCCTGCCAGCCCCAGAAGACGAATGACGCGAGGCCATCCGAGAACAGGCGGGCCTGCGAGGTACGCTGTACCACATAGAAGGACGTGGCCATCAGGGCACAACCACCGAAGGCAAAAATCACCGCGTTGGTGTGAAGAGGACGTAAACGACCGAAACTGGTCCAAGGCAGGTCGAAGTTGAGTTGGGGCCAGACCAGCTGTGCGGCGATAAACACACCCAGGCCCATTCCGATAATTCCCCACACCACCGTCATGATGGCGAATTGGCGAACCACCTTATAGTTATATGCAGTCTCACTTATTGCTGTGCTCATGCAAGGCTTCCACGCTAATGGCATTTCAAGGGGGCAAAAACGGCGGCAAGTATGGAGAAAGGAGGGGGGCAATGCAATCAAGGCCCAGGCCGTCTCATGCCGTTCGGACCCTGATCCCAAGCGTTTTCCATGCTCTTTGCAGGGTCGTTTAGCACATCATGCCGATGTGATGAATCGAGGGCTTCGCCTTATAGTTCTGCGCGACTTCGGCGAGTAGAGAGGAATATTAGATCAGCGGGAGGGGGGAGCAAGCGGAGGAAGGGTGGGCGGTCTGCGACAGAGCGTCGCAGACGGCAGAAAATTGATCAGGAGCAGGGCGATACGGCGTATCGCCCTGTAGAGGGTTACTGCTTGGCTACGCGTTCTGGTTGCTGCGAAAGGCTATAAACGTAAGCGGCCAGGAGGTGCACTTTGTCGTTGCCCAGGTACTGTTCCTGCGCAGGCATCTGCCCGTTGCGGCCGTGACGAATGGTCTGCTGCAGCTGCGGCAGGCTGGAGCCGTAGATCCAGCCGGCTGGGTTGGTGAGTTTCGGTGCGCCGAGGGCTGCCATGCCTTCCCCGTTAGCACCGTGGCAGACCGAGCAGGTCTGAGCGTAGACCTGGCCACCCGCAGCAGTGTCTGCATCGCTGCCTTCCGGCAAGGGCAGACCACCCAGATCATTGCGTACATAGGCTGCGACATTCTTCACGCCTTCTTCACCGATGACCTGACCCCAAGCAGGCATCGCTGCCACGCGACCGTGGAGGATAGTCGTCTTGATGGTTTCGGCATCGCCACCCCAGCGCCATTCACTATCCGCCAGGTTCGGGAAACCGACCGCGCCCTTGGCGTCCGAGCCGTGGCAAACCGAGCAGTAGTTGGCGAACAGGCGACCGCCGATCTTCAGCGCCCGCTCGTCCTGAGCGACCTGCGCCACTGTCATGGCGGAATATTTGGCGAAGATCGGACCAAATTTCGCGTCGGCCTGATCAACTTCACGCTGCCATTGCTTGTCCTGCGTCCAGCCGTCTTCATAGCCTGGCATCACGCCTTTCCAGTTACCCAGGCCCGGGTAGAGCACCAGGTAGAAAATGCCGAACACCAGAGTGCCGATGAAGAGCAAGAACCACCACCGAGGCAGCGGATTGTCGTATTCCTCGATACCGTCGAAGGAATGTCCCATGGTCTTGTCGGTCGTGCCTGCAGATTCGCCCTTGCGGGTGGCGAAGATCAGCCAGAACAGAGCGACAATGGTGCCCAGCGTCAGCAGGGCGATGTATCCACTCCAGAAAGCGTTCATCTGTTACTCCTGGGCAGCCCGAACGCTCGAACTGCCCGCGATGTTGGTTCCCTGACGGCTGCGCTGCAGCGCGTCGTTCTCGATAGCTTGCCGTCGATCTCAGCGCTTGTTCTGCAGCGCGGTACCGAGCACCTGCAGGTAGGCCACCAGAGCGTCCATCTCGGTCTTGCCCTTGACAGCGTCTCCCGCAGTGGCGATGTCCTCGTCGCTGTAAGGAACGCCGACGGTGCGCAGCGCTTTCATCTTCGTAGCGGTGTCCTGGCCGTCAAGGGTGTCCTCAACCAGCCACGGATAGGACGGCATCTTCGATTCAGGCACGACGTTGCGCGGGTTGTAGAGGTGCGCACGATGCCAGTCATCGGAGTAGCGGCCGCCAACGCGGGCCAGGTCCGGACCGGTACGCTTGGAGCCCCACAGGAACGGGTGGTCGTACACGCTTTCACCCGCCACCGAGTAGTGTCCATAGCGCTCGGTCTCGGCACGGAACGGACGGATCATCTGCGAGTGACAGCCGACGCAGCCTTCCCGGATGTAGATGTCACGGCCTTCCAGTTGCAGCGCGGTGTAAGGCTTCATACCTTCCACCGGCTCGTTGACCACGTCCTGAAAGAACAGCGGAACGATTTGGGTCAGACCGCCGATGCTCACTGCCAGAATCATGAACAGAGTCAGCAGGCCGACGTTCTTCTCGAGTATTTCGTGCTTCTTCATCAGTCTGCTCCTCAGGCGATTTGCGCGGCGGCTTCGTATTCGGCCGGCTTGGCGGCCTGTACGGTGCGCCAGGTGTTGTAGGCCATCAGCAGCATGCCGGTGAAGAAGATCGCACCACCGATCATGCGAACCACAAAGCCTGGATGACTGGCTTCAAGCGCTTCGACGAAGGAGTAGGTGAGGGTGCCGTCTTCGTTGATCGCACGCCACATAAGGCCCTGAGCGATACCGTTGACCCACATCGAGGCGATGTAGAGCACGGTGCCGATAGTGGCGAGCCAGAAATGCGCGTTAATCAGGCCGATGCTGTGCATCTGGACACGACCGAACACTTTCGGAATCAGGTGATAGAGCGCACCGATGGAAACCATGGCTACCCAGCCGAGCGCACCGGCATGAACGTGACCGATGGTCCAGTCGGTGTAGTGGGACAGCGCGTTGACGGTCTTGATGGCCATCATCGGACCTTCGAAGGTCGACATGCCATAGAACGCCAAAGATACGACCAGGAAGCGCAGGATCGGGTCGCTGCGCAACTTATGCCAAGCCCCGGAAAGCGTCATCATGCCGTTGATCATGCCACCCCAGCTTGGCGCCAGCAGAATCAGCGACATCACCATGCCCAGCGACTGCGCCCAGTCCGGCAGTGCGGTGTAGTGCAGGTGGTGTGGACCGGCCCAGATGTAGACGGTGATCAGTGCCCAGAAGTGGACGATCGACAGACGATAGGAATACACGGGACGTTCGGCCTGCTTGGGCACGAAGTAGTACATGATCCCGAGGAAGCCAGCAGTGAGGAAGAACCCTACGGCATTGTGGCCGTACCACCACTGGACCATCGCATCGGTCGCACCGGCATACACCGAGTAGGACTTCATTGCTGTGACCGGGACTTCGAGGTTGTTGACGAGATGCAGGATCGCCACGGTCAGGATGAAGGCGCCGAAGAACCAGTTACCGACGTAGATGTGCTTGACCTTGCGCGTGGCCAGGGTGCCGAAGAACACGACCGCGTAGGACACCCAGACGATGGTAATCAGGATATCGATCGGCCATTCCAGTTCGGCGTATTCCTTGGAGCTGGTAAAGCCCAGCGGCAGAGAGATCGCGGCCAGCAGGATGACCAGTTGCCAACCCCAGAACGTGAACGCAGCCAGCTTGGGTGCGAACAGAGTGGTCTGACAAGTGCGCTGGACCGAATAGTAAGACGTCGCGAACAATGCACAGCCGCCGAAGGCGAAGATCACCGCGTTGGTGTGCAATGGGCGTAGACGACCGAAACTGGTCCATGGGAGGTCAAAGTTGAGAAATGGCCAGGCCAATTGTGCTGCGATGAAAACGCCGAGCCCCATCCCGACGATTCCCCACACCACCGTCATGATGGCAAATTGGCGGACCACCTTGTAGTCATAGGCGGTACTGGTTGCTGTGTTCATGTATGGGCTTCCATCCACGGTAATGAGCATGTTTTTCTGTTGCGGTGAGCAGAGATTTCTTTCAATAGAAAGCGGGGGCAAGGATGGGCACTGGGCAAATGGCCGGTATTGACGCCGGTCAATACTCACAGGGCGAGGAAATTCCATTCGTCCGGCGTGATCAACCAAAGGGGACGGTTTGCGCGGGCCTGATCCTGGCGCATGGAGCCGGCGCTCCAATGGACAGCCCGTTCATGGAAGAGATGACTGAACGGCTGGTGGCGCGGGGCGTGGCGGTCTTTCGTTTCGAGTTTGCCTATATGGCCCGCAGGCGCATCGATGAACGCAAGCGTCCGCCAAATCCACAGGCGCAGTTGCTTCAGCAATGGCGGGCGGTTTATCGAACGGTGCGACAGCAAACCGCAGGGCGATTGGCGATCTGTGGCAAGTCAATGGGCGGGCGAATGGCGAGCATGTTGGCTGACGAGCTCGCGGTTGATGCGCTGGTATGTTTGGGCTATCCGTTTCATGCCGTGGGAAAGCCGGAAAAACCACGAGTGGCGCACCTGGCAGAGCTGCGAACTCCGACGCTGATTATTCAGGGGGAGCGCGATGCCCTGGGTAACCGAGACACCGTCGCCGGTTACTCCCTGTCGTCGGCGATTCGCCTCGATTGGCTGATGGCGGCCGACCATGATCTCAAACCACTGAAACGCTCAGGCTTTACCCACGAGCAGTCTCTGGACAAGGCTGCGGACGCAATCGCGGCATTCCTCTCCAGCCTTTAGGCTCGATCAAACCCAAAATGCCCGCTACCGTGACGCGGTAAGCGGGCATGCTTGGTGGCCTCAACAATACTGAGTTGATGCTTTAGTTAGCGGTTGAAGCGCTCTACCAGGCTGTACTGCGACTGGGCAGTCGCCGCCAGGTCTTCGGAAAGCAGCGCCGAGCTCTGTGCATCGCCAGAGGTTTGGTCGGCAAGGCGAGCGATATTGCCAACGTTCTGGCTGATTTCGTCAGCCACTGCGCTTTGCTGCTCGGTTGCGGAAGCGATCTGCGCGGTCATGTCGATAATACGGCCCACCGCCTCGCTGATGCCGGTCAGTGCCCCGTCGGCGTCAATGACGCGCTCAACGCCGCGGCTCGCCTGGCTTCGGCCTTGCTCAGTGGTTTCCACGGCCTGGCGCGCTTGCTGCTGCAGCTTTTCGATCAGCTGGTGAATCTGTCCCGTGGCGGATGCCGTGCGTTGAGCCAGTTGCCGGACCTCGTCAGCCACCACAGCGAAGCCGCGACCGCTTTCACCCGCTCGCGCGGCTTCGATGGCTGCGTTCAGTGCCAGCAGGTTGGTCTGGTCGGCAATGCTCTTGATCACATCAACTACGGTGCCAATTTCATTACTGTTCTGTGCCAGTGCGGACACCGCGTCGCCGGTTTCGGTAACGGCCGCGGCCAGTAGTTCGATGGCCTTGCGCGTCTGCGCGCTGATCTGCCGACCCTGAGCAGTGAGCTGGTTGGCTTGTTCGGTGGCCTCCGCTGCAAGGGCGACGTTGCTGGCGACCTCCTGGGTGGTGGCGGCCATCTGCGTGATTGCGGCAGCGACCTGCTCGGTCTCGTGATGCTGGCGCGACAATCCATCAGAGCAGCTATGGGCCAAGTTGTCCGCCCGCTTGGCCTGCTGCTGCAGTTGCACGGCGCTGTCCTGCAGGCGGGTCAGGCATGTCTTGAGTCGTGCATGCTCGCTAAGCAGGGCCATTTCCAGCTGTGCCTCGGCGCCGTGGCTGTCGGTATACATTTTAGCGATCAGCGGATCACTGGTTGACTGCTGGGCCAGGCCTAGCAATCGTTGCATCCCGCGCATCTGCCAGTGACGACCGATCAAGCCGAGGGGTATCGATAGCAGAGCGGCAAGCGCGAACCCCCAGCCGTGGTCGTGCCAAGCGCCGATCAGGAAGCCAATCTGGCTGATGACGATAAAGGGCAGCCAATTGACCACGGTTGGGAGCCACTTGTCGCGCTGGGGAACCCCACTTTTCCCCGCGTTTAGCCGAGCATAGAGCGCTTCCGCACGCCCGACCTGCTCGCGGGTTGGCTTGGTGCGAACCGACTCATATCCGATGACCTTGCGCTGAGCATCCAGCACCGGCGTGACGTACGCGTTGACCCAATAGTGATCGCCGTTGTTGCGGCGGTTCTTGACGATGCCCATCCAGGGCTTGCCGTCCTTGAGTGTGGCCCACATATGGCCGAACACCGCCGAAGGGACGTCTGGATGGCGTATCAGGTTATGTGGTGCGCCGATCAGCTCACTGCGTTCAAAGCCACTGACCTCAGCAAAGATGTCGTTGCAATAAGTAATCTTGCCGGTCAGGTCAGTGGTGGAAATCAATCTCTGCTGATCGGGAAACGCATATTCACGTTGAGTAACGGGCTGGTTGTTTCGCATGCAATACGCCTGGCAAGTCGGGGTGGCCATGGCCACTTATTGTGTTCGGTCAGTCCGCAAATTCTGCGGCCCTGGGAATGATGGCATTTTGACGCCAAGTTCACGACCGTTGTGCTTGGCATCGTAACGGCTGATTTTCCAAAGACTTAAGCAGCAGTGTATAAATGGCAGCACAAAAAAAGCCCGCTGCAGATGTGCTGCAGCGGGCCTTCATTGAAGCGACGACTGTTCCTGTCTATCAGCCCTCGATCAACTGGCGCAGCACGTAATGCAAAATACCGCCGGCTTTGAAGTACTCAACCTCGTTGAGCGTGTCGATGCGGCAGAGCACCTGAAAGCTGTCGCGGCCACCGTCGGCACGTTCCAGATCGACTGTCAGCAGCTGGCGTGGCTTGATATCGGCGCCCAGGCCGCGGATCGACAGCTTCTCGTTTCCGGTCAGCCCCAGCGACTGCCGGGTCTGGTCGCCGACGAACTGCAGCGCCAGAACGCCCATGCCAATCAGGTTCGAACGGTGGATTCGCTCAAAGCTCTCGGCAATAACGGCTTTCACCCCTAGCAGATTGGTGCCTTTCGCGGCCCAGTCGCGGCTGGAGCCGGTGCCGTACTCTTTGCCCGCGATGACGACCAGGGGCACAGCCTCCGCCTGGTAACGCATCGCAGCGTCATAGATGGACATCCGTTCGCCACTTGGCTGATACAGGGTGTTGCCGCCTTCTTCGCCGCCGAGCATCTCGTTTTTGATGCGGATGTTGGCAAAGGTGCCGCGCATCATGACTTCGTGATTACCGCGGCGTGAACCATAGGAGTTGAAGTCCTCCGGCTGTACGCCCAGCTCCTGCAGATAGACGCCGGCAGGGGAACTGGCCTTGATGTTTCCGGCCGGAGAGATGTGGTCGGTGGTGATGGAGTCACCAAATACCGCAAGGACTCGCGCGTTCTCAACGTCCTTCGGTGGCGTCAGGGGTTGCCCGATATCCTCGAAGAAGGGTGGGTTCTGCACATAGCTGGAATTGTTGTTCCATTTGTAGGTGTCGCCAGCGGTGACCGCAATGGACTGCCAATGCTCATCGCCGCTGAATACATCGGCGTAGCGGGTGCGGAACATCTGGCCGTCGATCTTGCTGACTGCCTCGTTCACCTCGGCACTGGTCGGCCAGATGTCCTTGAGGTAAACGGGCTGGTTCTGCTCGTCATAGCCCAGCGGATCTTTCTCCATGTTGATCCGCGTGGTCCCAGCCAGCGCAAAGGCCACCACCAACGGCGGCGATGCCAGCCAATTGGCCTTGACCAGCGGATGCACGCGTCCTTCGAAGTTACGGTTGCCCGAGAGCACCGAGGACACCACCAGGTCGTTATCGGTGATCGCCTGGCCGATGGCATCAGGAAGTGGGCCGGAGTTACCGATGCAGGTTGTGCAGCCATAGCCGACGAGGTTGAAGCCCAGTTGATCGAGGTAGGTGGTCAATCCGGCTCGCTCGAGGTAGTCGGTGACGACCTTGGAGCCCGGCGCTAAGGAAGACTTCACCCACGGCGCGCGCTTGAGGCCACGCTCGAGTGCCTTCTTCGCCACCAGACCGGCAGCCATCAGCACGTTCGGGTTGGAGGTGTTTGTGCAGGAAGTAATGGCTGCAATCACGACCGCGCCGTGCTTGAGGCCGTAGTCTTCGCCGGCCACCGGGACCGAGCTTGCGGCTTGCTGAGCCTTGCCACTGGTTTCCAGCAACAGGTCGAAGTTGGCGCCAATATCCTCAAGCGATACGCGATCCTGTGGGCGCTTTGGGCCGGCCAGGGATGGCTTGACCTCGGCGAGGTCCAACTCCAAGGTGGCTGTAAAAACAGGGTCCGGCGAGTTGGTGTCGCGCCACATTCCCTGAGCTTTGCTGTAGGCCTCGACCAGCGCGATACGGTCTTCGTCACGTCCGGTCAGACGCAGGTAATCGATGGTGACCTGATCGACCGGGAAGAAGCCGCAGGTCGCACCGTATTCCGGTGCCATGTTGCCGATGGTCGCGCGATCAGCAAGTGGAAGGTGATCCAGACCGGGGCCGAAGAACTCGACGAACTTGCCCACCACACCGTGCTTACGCAGTATCTGGGTCACGGTCAGCACCAAATCGGTAGCGGTCACGCCTTCGTTGAGCTTGCCAGTCAAGCGCATGCCGATCACTTCCGGGATCAGCATCGAGACCGGTTGGCCGAGCATCGCGGCTTCCGCTTCGATGCCGCCGACGCCCCAGCCCAGCACGCCAAGACCGTTGATCATCGTGGTATGCGAGTCAGTACCGACCAGGGTGTCGGGGTAGGCAATGGTTTCGCCGTTCTCTTCCTTGGTCCAGACAACCTGCCCCAGATATTCCAGGTTGACCTGGTGGCAGATGCCGGTGCCCGGCGGCACCACGCGGAAATTGTCGAATGCTTGCTGACCCCAGCGCAGAAACTCGTAGCGCTCGCCATTACGCTGCATTTCGATGTCGACATTCTGCTCGAACGCTTTGTCCGTGCCGAAACGGTCCACCATTACCGAGTGGTCGATCACCAGATCGACCGGCGACAACGGATTGATGCGCTGTGGATCGGCACCGGCACGAGAGACCGCGTCACGCATGGCCGTCAGGTCGACAACCGCGGGTACGCCAGTAAAGTCCTGCATCAAAACCCGCGCGGGGCGATATTGAATCTCGCGTTCGGAGGTGTGTGTCTTGAGCCACACGGCCAGCGAGTTGAAGTCATCGGCGCGAACGGTGGCGCCATCTTCCCAGCGCAGCAGATTTTCCAGCAGTACCTTCAGCGACGTGGGCAGTCGGCTGATGTCGCCCAACTGCGTCGCGGCTTCCGGGAGGCTGTAGTAGTGGTAGGTCTTGCCGTTCACGTCGAGACTGCGACGGCAATTAAGGCTGTCCAGGGATGGCATTCGTCTCTCCTTGTGCCCGCACGGCCGGGCTGATTGAGTCGGGAGCGTTCTTGGAACCTAGCCTCTGGCGAAGTGATTCGCCACGAAACTGGCCGCCAATCGTTATGGCGAAGTGCGAGAGTCGAGCCGCGACAGCGTGTTCGCAGCGGCGTAAAGGCGCTGCTTGCCGGGGCGCAAACGACTCCTGCAACTGTTCACTGGACCGAACCAGCAAGCCCGTGGTTCCCCACTCGGCTATCATGTGCGGCTTTTGTAGTAGGGGCGGCGCCGATGCGCTTTGCGCCGCTTATAGGGTTCGTAACATGAATACATTGCTGCTCCATTGCCGCCCCGGTTTCGAGAACGAGGTCTGCGCCGAAATCAGCGATCAGGCCGCTCGCCTCGATGTGGCCGGCTACGCCAAGGCCAAAGCCGACAGTGCCTGTGCCGAGTTCATCTGCAACGACGCGGCAGGGCCTGAGCGCCTGATGCGCGGCGCGCGTTTCGCACGGCTTATATTTCCCCGGCAGTGGGCGCGCGGGGAATGGCTGGCGCTTCCGGAAACTGACCGGATCGGTGTATTGCTCGATCAGCTGAAATCCCTGCCGGTGTGCGGCAGTCTGTGGCTGGAAGTGTTGGATACCAACGACGGCAAAGAGCTGTCGAACTTCTGCCGCAAGTTTGAGGCGCCGTTGCGCAAGGCGCTGGAAAAAGCCGGCAGGCTGAAGGAGGGGGGCCACGGCCCCCGCTTGTTGCTCACGTTCAAGAGTGGTCGTGAGGTCTTTGTTGGGCTTGCCGAAGCAGAGAACAGTGCCATGTGGCCGATGGGCATTCCCCGCCTGAAATTTCCTCGCCAGGCGCCGAGCCGCTCGACCTTGAAGCTTGAGGAGGCGTGGCACCATTTCATCCCGCGCGAGCAATGGGATGAACGCTTGGCGCCAGGTATGACGGCGGTCGACCTCGGCGCCTCGCCCGGCGGCTGGACCTGGCAGCTGGTCAATCGCGACATCGAAGTAATGGCTGTCGACAACGGGCCGATGAACGAGGAGCTGCTCGAGTCCGGTCTGGTGGGGCATTACCGCGCCGATGGCTTCGCCTTCCGCCCTAAGCGCCCGGTGAACTGGATGGTCTGCGATATCGTCGAAAAGCCGGCGAAAAATGCCGCGTTGCTTGAAACCTGGATCGGCGAAGGCTTGTGTCGCGAAGCAGTGGTCAACCTGAAGCTGCCGATGAAGCAGCGCTATGCCGAGGTAAAGCGACTGCTGGAACGCATCGCCGATGGGCTTGCCGAACGAGGGGTGAAAGCGAGCATCGGCTGCAAGCAGCTCTATCATGACCGCGAGGAAGTGACTTGCCATCTGCGTCGGTTGTGAGCCCTGCCGCCTGCTTTCTTGCGCGACAATACCGTCCCGTTTTCTGGAGCCTCTGATGTCTCGAACTACCGAACTGTCTGCTGATGCGCTGCTCGATGCCAGCGGCCTCAATTGCCCCGAGCCAGTCATGATGCTGCACAACAAGGTGCGCGATCTGCCCGCGGGCGACGTCTTGAAGGTCATTGCGACCGATCCGTCGACCCAGCGCGATATTCCCAAGTTCTGCGTTTTTCTGGGTCATGAACTGGTCGACCAGCAGACCGACGAAGGCACCTATCTGTACTGGATACGCAAAAAGCTCGACTAGACACCGCAATGTTTGGGCGCCTGGTTTAGATGCAGGGCGGCAGAAACACCAGCTGCATGCCAACGAAAACCGTCGCCAACGCTGCGATGAAGTGAATCCCGGACGACACCTTGATCACGAAAACCTGGCGTTCATTGAAATCGTTCGGTTCATGAGACAGCTTCCAGGTCCGACGTCCTAGCCAAAGTAGCAGCACGATCACCAGTACCGTAAACAGCCCGAAGCTCGCATTCAGCCAATTGAAGACCCCGAGGTTGGGGTCCGGCGGGGCGATCGAGCAGACCACCGCGTGCGAGCCATACATGATCGCAAACCAGAGACTCCAGATGGTCAGGCCGAACGGAATCTGAATGGGGTGGAAGACAGATGTGCGGTTGTACTTCATCAGGCAGCTCCCCATGCATTCGGGAACAGGACAATCGCGGCATAGGCGCTCCAGACCACGCCGAGGTTGTAGTACCAGAGCTGTTCGACGACCACCACTTCGTAGGGCGCTTTGTCGCCCACGTAGCCGTACATTACCCGCAGCGTCTGCAGTAACGTGAGAATCGTCGCCAGCCCGCAATGGATCAGGCCATAGGCCAGAATCACGAAGACCACCGCGTCGTGCGCTGTCTCGGTCACCCTAAGATTGGCGGTTAGCAGCAGCCACAGCATCATTGCCCACTGCGCGGCACCGATGACCGTGATGGCGCCGAGGTTGACCATCAACTGCCCACCATTTCCGCGGCGCAACCGGCCGGGCACAAGGCGCATCCACAGCGTGCCGATCGTCAGCACCAGGGCGCTGGCGAGCATGAGCCATCCATTCAGATCGGAATGCTCGGGCACCATCCATTCCGGTGACACCGTCCACAGATAGAACCAGCCGAACAGCAATGACAAGTAAAGGGTGCCGTTGGCCAGTAGGGTGACCCCCATTCCCCAGAGGCCGGGCCCGTCAAAGGTTCGCGAATGCAACGGTGGCTCGCCAGGTTGCGTTTGCGCATCGGGCGCGGCGGCGGGGTGGGCACCGTTCTCCCATGACCAGCGAAACAACACGATCAAGGTGGCGACTGTGGCAATCAATGCGACCCAGTAAAATTTGTTCAGCAGGCTCAGGCAGAGCACTGCCAGAAACACCGAAGCCACGAAAGGCCACCAGCTGTTGCCAGGCAGATGGATGATTTCACGGACCTTGCCAGTCAGCGGGTCCGAGCCCCAGGTTTCGCGCCGGCCGTGATCGATGGCCTTCAAGGAATGTTCGCCACGGGCGATGCTGTTGGGTAGGTCCGGATCCTTCCACAGCGGATGGCGCTCGGTGACGTCCGGCAGGCTGACGAAGTTGTACGGGCTCGGCGGCAGGCAAGTGGCCCATTCCAGGGTGTCGGCATTCCAGGGGTTGGTTTTTGCCGGTTGGCCGAAGCGAAAGTGCAGCACGATATCCAGCAAAATGGTGCCGATGCCGATGGCCATGATGAAGCTGCCGATCGACGAGATCAGGTTAGGCATGTCCCAGCCCAGCCCGGTGTCGTAGGTATAGACCCGTCGCGGCATGCCGATCAGGCCGGTCCAGTGCATGATCAGAAACGTGGTGTTGAAGCCTATGAACACCAGCCAGAAGCCCCAGCGACCCAATCGTACCGAGGGCATACGGCCGGAAAAATGCGGCAGCCAGTAGTAAAGCCCAGCCATCAGCGGAAAGAACATCCCGCCCACTAGCACGTAATGCATGTGCGCGACGATGAAGTGGGTGTCATGCACCTGCCAGTCGAAGGGGACCAGCGCCACCATCACCCCAGTCAGGCCGCCACAGACGAACACGATGAGGAAGCCCACCAACCAAAGCATCGGCACGTGATAGACCGGCTTACCCAGCCAGAGCGTTGCGATCCACGCAAAGATCTGTACCCCGGTGGGGATCGCCACAAGCATGCTCGCCGCCGAAAAGAACCCCAGCGCCAGTGCTGGAATGCCGACGGTGAACATGTGGTGCACCCACAGCCCGAAGCTCAGGAATCCGGTGGTCAGTACGCCGAGCACCACCCACCGATACCCCACCAATGGCCGCTGACAGAACACGGGTAGCAAGGTGGAAACGATGCCGGCTCCGGGCAGGAAGATGATGTACACCTCTGGATGGCCGAACAGCCAGAACAGGTGCTGCCAAAGCACCGGATCGCCGCCCTTGGCTGAATCGAAAAATGGCATGCCGGCAGCGCGCTCCAGCTCCAGCAAAATGCTGCCCAGAATCAGCGGAGGGAAGCCGAACACGATCATCAGCGCCATCACCAGGATGTACCAGGCATACAGCGGCATCTTGTGCAGCGCCATGCCGTTGGTTCGGGTGCGCAGGATAGAAACCACCAGCTCGACACCGGCACTGACTGCGGAGATCTCGACGAAGGTGATGCCGAGCAGCCAGAAGTCGGAGTTGACGCCAGGCATGTGCGCCGAGCTCGACAGCGGGGTGTACATGAACCAGCCCGCCTTGGGCGCGACGCCGAGAAACACGCTGGACAGCAGGATGATGCCGCCGAACAGATAGCAGAAGTAGCCAAGTGACGAGAGGCGCGGAAAGATCAGGTCTCGCGCGCCGATCATCTTTGGGATCAGGTAGACCGCCAGCCCCTCCATCATCGGTACGGCGAACAGGAACATCATCACCGAGCCATGCATGGTGAAGACCTGGTTGTACACCTCAGGCTCCATCAATACATAGCCGGGCAGGGCGAGCTGGGTGCGGATAAGCATCGCCATCAGCCCGCCGATGAGGAAGAACACGGCTCCCGTGACCAGAAAGCGCAGACCAATCGTGGTGTGGTTGACGATAGTCAGCGCGCGCCAGCCGCGCGGGTTGCCCCAGACGTCGTTGAACTGGTCGCGTAGCTGATCCGGATGCGTGCTGGGCTTGCTGCTTTGGTCGAGTTGAGTCATGGAGCGAGCGTCTCCAGCCAGTCGGCAATCTGATCGAGTGTTTGCGGCGGAACGTCGTCATGCGCGGGCATGCCGTTGCCGAATTTGAGCGTCTTGTGGTCACGTAGCCACTGCCGCAGCCCGTCATGGTTGTTGTCGAGCACCCCCGCGCCGAGGGTTGGCCGTGTGGCGAGGTCGGTGAGGTCCGGCGCACGAGTGCCGTTGCTGATGCCCGCGACGCGGTGGCATTGACCGCAGCGCTCATCGAACACCCGACCGGCGTCGCCAGGGGCGCGTTGCTTGATAGTGAGATTCTCCCGCACGGCGATCCATTGATCGAAACCGGCTTCGTCCAGCGCCTCGACATGCAGTTTCATGTGCGCATGCTGCAACCCGCAGAATTCCGAACACTGGCCGTGAAAGACGCCGGTATGGCCTGCTTGCAGACGGATGACATTGGTACGCCCAGGGATCATGTCCATTTTGCCGCCGAGTCGCGGAATCCAGAACGAATGGATGACATCGGCGCTGGTGACATTCACGTCTATCAGTCGTCCGGCCGGGATGATCAGCTGGTTCGCCGTGGTGACACCGCTCTCGGGGTAGTGCACCTCCCACCACCATTGGTGGCCAGTAACCTCTACCTCCAGCGGCTGCTGACCTTCGACCGGCAAGGGCATCATGCTGCGCCCGGTAGGTATGCCGAAAATCAGCAAAACAACGATGCTCAGACTCGGCAGTACGATGCCGCCGCCAATGACCCAGCGGCGATTGATCTTGAGCGCCGTTTCCTCGCTGGTTTCCCGCGGCTTGCGTGCCAGCGCATAGATCCATATCGCGCTGACTGCGACCAGCACCAGCGTGGCGAAGGCAAACATGCCCCACCAGACATGAGATATCTGGCGCGCCATGGGACTGGCTGGGTTGAGCGACGACAGCGGACCGCCACAGCCACTCAGTAAAGGAACTGCCAGCGCCAGCGTGGTCCATTTCAAAAGGTCGCCGGCTCGTTTTGCGCGGTGGCCTACCCCCGACAAATGCTGCCGGAGCGCCCAATGGCCCGATACAGAGATTCCATCCACAGCCGCGCTGCGATAGCCGGCCACCCGCTGCACCCGATGTTGATTCATTTTCCGGTCGCCGCGCTGACCGGCTTGCTGCCGGTTGATCTCGCGCACCTCTGGACGTTGGATGATTTCTGGTGGCGTGCCGGCCTTTGGCTGTCCGGCGTGGGCGCCCTGGGTGGCTGGATCGCCAGCATCTTCGGACTGATCGATTTGGTGACCGTGCGTGAGATTCGCCACAAGATCACTGCCTGGTGTCATGCGATTCTCGCCGTGATGATGCTGTCTCTGGCTTCGCTGAACTGGCTGCTGCGCTACCAGAACGACGCCCAGAGTATGCAGCTGTGGGGGCTGTACCTTTCGGCAATCACCGCCGTGTTGATTTCCCTCGCGGCGTATCTCGGCGGCCGGCTGGTCTACGAGCATGCTGTCGGGGTCGACCTGGACAAGGTCTGAATCAGAAAAATACGGGGCTTGGGATCGTTCGGTCATGGGCATCTTCGAGGTGATCGAGCGGTTCGGGGCACGGGCTAGAAAGGTTTTGCCAGCACCAGCCAAAGCGTCGCGGTGATGAACGTTGCGGCAACTGCTCCAAGGAAACGACAACGGATGCTCACGCTCTGCTCAGGCGCCCGTTCGATATGCAGTACCAGCACGCCACACAGGGTGTGGCAGAGCACCATCCCGGCCACGGTGCTGAGCTTGACGATCAACCAGCCGGCCACGAGACCCTGGCTCAGGAAAAGCGCTGTACCCGAACCAATGGCGACCAGCGCCGCTGGCGTGCCGATCAGGTTGAACACCATGCGCGTCAGATGCGCATGGTCACGATAGAAAAGTGGGTCACTGCGTCGAGTACCTGCTGCAATCAGCGCAGGCAGGTAGAGCAGGGTGCCGCACCAGCAGAGTAAGCCCGCAAAGTGCACCAGTTTGAGCAAGGGCATGCATGTCTCCGTCCAGCCCGCGGCAAGTCAGAGGTTGTGACAGCCGCTTGCCGGGGGGGTTCGGAGCTCGCAATGGAAGCGTATGGAAGAGGATCCAGATCGGCGAAGCGCAGCGCTGGCTCAGTCGCTCTGCTGCTTCGGTGGATCCTGCTCCTCGTCGGGCTCAGGCTCACTGCGTTTGAACAGGTGAGTGCCACAGCGGCTGCAAAAGGCCGCGTTTGGTTCGTGGCTCAGCTTTTCGCAGGTCGGGCAGCGCTGCTGAAGACTGTCGGCACGCATGGCGGTGGCCAGCTCCGCGGTAAAAATGCCGGTGGGCACTGCGATGATCGAATAGCCCGTGATCATCACCAGGCTGGCTATCGCCTTGCCCATGGGGGTCTGCGGGGTGATATCGCCGAAGCCGACAGTGGTGATGGTCACGATCGCCCAGTAAATACTCATCGGAATGCTGGTAAAGCCCCTCGATGGCCCTTCGATTACATACATCAAGGTGCCGAAAACCAGCACCATGGTGCTGACGCTGAGCAGAAAGACGATGATTTTCTGCTTGCTGCCTCGCAGCGCGACCATCAGAAAGTTGGCCTGACTCAGGTACTGGGTGAGTTTGAGCACGCGGAAGACGCGCAGCATCCGGATCGCGCGTACTACCAATAGATACTCAGCATCTGGCAGCAGCAGGGCTATGAAGGCCGGAACGACTGAAAGCACATCGATCGCACCGTAGAAGCTGAAAATGTACTTGCGCGGCTCGGGATGACAGTAAATCCGGATCAGATACTCGATCAGGAAAACGGCGGTGAATAACCATTCCAGGCCGTCCAGCAAGCCGCCGTAGCGCTCGCTGTACAGCGCAACGCTGTCCAGCATCACCACTACCAGGCTGGCGAAGATGACCACCAGCAACCAGGTATCGAAGCGCTTCCCGGCCGGCGTATTGGTGAAAAAAATGATGATATAGAGGCGTTCTCGCCAGCTCATCGACTGGAGGGCGTCGTTGTCCATATGGGCTCCCGGCAAAACTCGAGCGCGAAGTATCCCCGAGTTCGATCCGCAGGCAAAAGGATCGTTGCAAGGGCGTCTCGTTTGTAGCCTGATCGAGGCGCTGCGACAGGCTAAAGTCCAAGCATGCTGAGTCGATCCCGGCTACCTCGGTCTACCATTCAGCCCGCAGCCTTTGCTACGCCTGGCGTTCAGTAATAGTCTTAGTCGTGCGCATCAAACCGCTGGAGAGCGAAATGCCAGATTCGAAGTTGGTCGACCCATTCGGCCGACGCATCACCTACCTCCGATTGTCGGTCACCGACCGTTGCGATTTCCGGTGCACCTACTGCATGAGTGAGGATATGGTCTTCGCCCCGCGTGCGCAGATCCTCACGCTGGAAGAGCTCTATGCCGTGGCTGACGCCTTTATCAGTCTGGGCGTCAAGCGTATCCGTGTTACGGGTGGAGAGCCGCTGGTGCGCAAGGGGTTGCCGAGCCTGTTGAGTCGACTGGGTGCGCGTGAAGAGTTGGAAGATCTGGCAATCACAACCAACGGTTCGCAGCTGCCGAAACTTGCACCGGTGCTTCGCGAGGCTGGCGTCAAGCGTCTGAATGTAAGCCTGGATTCGCTCAAACGTAAACGTTTCGCCGAGCTCACGCGCCGCGACATGCTCGAACAGGTGGTCGCCGGTATCGATGCTGCACGTCGTGCCGGGTTCGAGCGAATCAAGCTCAACAGCGTGATTCAGAAGGGCCGTAACGACGATGAAGTGCTTGATCTGGTGAATTTCGCCGTCGAGCGCGGGCTGGATATCAGCTTTATCGAAGAGATGCCGTTGGGCAACGTCTCCAGCCATGAGCGTGAGATCACGTTCTGCTCCAGCGAGGAGGTTCGCGAGCGTATCGAAGTCGGCCATCAGCTGATACGAAGCAGCCACACCACCGGCGGTCCCTCGCGGTATTGGCAAGTGGCCGGCAGTAACACCCAGGTGGGCTTCATCTCGCCTCATAGCAACAACTTTTGCGGCAGTTGCAACCGGGTGCGGGTGACAGCCGAAGGCAAGCTGGTGCTCTGCCTCGGGCATGAAGGCGCGCTGGATCTCAAGACTTTGATGCGTCGCTACCCCGGCGACAGCGAACGGCTGCGCCAGGCGTTGGTCGATGCGCTGCAGCTCAAGCCTGAGAAACATGAATTCCGCACTGATGAACAGGTCCAGGTTGTGCGATTCATGAGCATGACGGGTGGCTAGCGCCAGCATCCTTTGTGAAGGATGTCGCTCGCCCTCACGCCATCGATGTCAGTTCAGTCGTGGCGTGGTAGCGGCTTTTCCCTTCGACAATGGCTAACCACTGCCGGCCGTTAGCTCGCGGTCAAACCTGTCATTTCTGACTTCCCCACACACGTTTTCGCTTTGTGCTACGGGCCCTGAGAGGCCCGCTTGTCGTCGTGATAAACTGCGCAGCCGACCGCCCAGACGACTCCAGCAATGCCCCGGGAAACCCATCAAGCCCACGGTGAATACGACGCTCCGGCTTACGTACCGATTGCCACGGATAGGCCTCAATGCGTCTGAAAAGCATCAAGCTCGCCGGTTTCAAATCCTTCGTCGATCCCACCACGGTAAGTTTCCCCAGCAACATGGCGGCAGTGGTCGGCCCGAACGGTTGTGGCAAGTCCAATATCATCGATGCCGTACGCTGGGTCATGGGCGAGAGTTCGGCTAAAAACCTGCGTGGCGAGTCGATGACAGACGTCATCTTCAATGGCTCGAACACACGCAAGCCAGTGACGCAGGCCAGCATCGAGCTGATCTTCGATAATTCGGACGGCACGCTGCTCGGCGAATACGCGGCGTTTGCGGAGATCTCGATCCGCCGCCGGGTGACCCGCGACGCCCAGAACACCTACTTCCTCAATGGCGTGAAATGTCGTCGGCGCGACATCACCGATATCTTCCTGGGCACCGGGCTGGGGCCACGCAGCTACTCGATCATCGAGCAAGGCATGATCTCCAAGCTGATCGAGGCCAAGCCTGAAGACCTGCGCAACTTCATCGAAGAGGCGGCCGGTATCTCCAAGTACAAGGAGCGCCGCCGCGAAACTGAAAATCGTATTCGCCGAACCCATGAAAACCTGGCTCGCCTGACCGATCTGCGCGAAGAGCTCGAGCGTCAGCTGGAGCGCCTGCATCGCCAGGCGCAGTCGGCGGAGAAATATCAGGAGTACAAAGCCGAGGAGCGTCAGCTGAAGGCCCAGCTGGCGGCGCTGCGCTGGCAAACGCTGAACGATCAGGTGGGTCAGCGTGAGCAGGTGATCGGCGATCAGGAGGTCAGTTTTGAGGCGCTGATAGCGGAACAACGGAATGCCGACGCCAGCATCGAGCGTCTGCGCGACGGGCACCACGAACTGTCGGAGCGCTTCAACCTCGTTCAGGGGCGCTTCTATTCTGTCGGCGGTGATATCGCACGCGTCGAGCAGAGCATTCAGCATGGCCAACAGCGTTTGCGTCAGCTGCAGGACGATCTGCGCGAGGCCGAGCGGGCCCGGCTGGAAACCGAATCTCATCTAGGGCACGACCGGACCGTGCTCGCCACCCTTGGTGAAGAGCTGGCGATGCTCGAGCCGGAGCAAGAGATCGCAGGCGCGGCCGCTGAAGAGACTGCCGCCCAGCTCGAAGAATCCGAGACCACCATGCAGCACTGGCAAGACCGGTGGGAGCGGTTCAACCAGCAGAGCGCCGAACCGCGCCGAACGGCGGAGGTCGAGCAGTCGCGTATCCAGCAGCTTGAACAGAGCCTGGAGCGGCTGGCCGAGCGTCGGCGACGTCTTGAGGATGAACTCAGCTTGCTCGCCGGCGATCCGGAAGATGCCATGGTTACCGAGATTAGCGAACAGTTGGCCATCGGCGAGATGAATCTCGAGGAGCTGTCTGCGGCACAGGAGCTGACCGACCAGCAGCTCGAGGGGCTCCGTGAACAGCTGCAACAGGCGAGCCGCGCCGAGCAGGAGGCGCTGGGCCAGTTGCAGCGTATGGATGGCCGTATTGCTTCGCTGGAAGCCCTGCAGCAGGCCGCCATGGATCCTGGGAAAGGTGTTTCCGATTGGCTGCATGAGCGAGGGCTCGACCAGCGACCGCGCCTGGCCGAAGAACTACGCGTCGAGCCGGGCTGGGAGCTGGCCGTCGAAACCGTGCTGGGCGCGGATCTGCAGGCGGTGCTATTGGACAACTTCGACGGCCTGGACATGAGTGGCTTCGAACAGGGCGATTTGCGTCTGGTCAGTGCCGCACACGGACGCGGCCTGATCGACGGAAGTCTGCTGGACAAGGTCGACTCAGCGACCGATCTGTCGCCATGGCTGGCTCGGGTGCGCCCGGTGGACGATCTCGAGCAGGCCTTGGCAGCACGTGGCTCACTCGGTGATGGCGAGAGCTTGATCAGCCGTGACGGCTATTGGGTTGGCCGGCATTTTCTCAGGGTCAAGCGAGCCGGGGAGGCCGAGTCCGGGCTGTTGGCGCGCAGTCAGGAGCTGACGCTGTTGCAGACCGAACGTGATGACTGTGAGGCGAGCCTTGATCAGTGGGCCGAGCAGCTTGGACAACTGCGAGAGGCGCAACGCGAGCAAGAGGAATGCCGCGAGCAGCAAAGGCGCCAACATCAGGAGCTGTCCCGTCAGCAAGGCGAATTGAATGCTCGCTTGTCGGCCAGCCAGGCCAAGCTGGAGCAGCTGAGCCTGCGTCGGCGCCGGCTGGATGAGGAGCTCCTGGAACTCTCCGAGCAGCGCACCCTGGAAACCGAGCAGCTGGGCGAGTCGCGGCTGCAGTTGCAGGATGCGCTCGACGCGATGGCCATCGATACCGAGCAGCGCGAGTCACTACTGGCGAACCGCGACACGATTCGGGAAAAACTCGACCGGGTTCGCCAGGACGCCCGCCAGCACAAGGATCACGCGCACCAGCTGGCCGTACGGATTGGCTCGCTGAGAGCCCAGCATGACTCGATCCGCCAGGCGCTCGAACGCCTCGAGCAGCAGTTCGAACGCGCAGTGGAGCGCCGCGAGCAGCTGAATCTGAATCTGGAGGAGGGCGAGGCGCCGCTCGAAGAGCTGCGCATGAAGCTCGAAGAGCTGCTGGAGCGGCGCATGGGCGTCGAGGACGAACTCAAACTGGCGCGCCTGGCGCTCGAAGATGCTGATCGTGAACTGCGAGATGCCGAGAAGCGCCGGTCGCAGGCCGAGCAGCAGGCACAGTCGCTACGTGGCCAGCTGGAACAGCAGCGAATGGACTGGCAGGCCCTTAGCGTCAGGCGCAAGACGCTACAGGACCAGCTGCACGAGGACGGTTTCGACCTGCATGGCGTCCTGGCGACGCTGCCTGCCGAGGCCGGCGAGGCGGCGTGGGAGGACGAACTCGAGCGTCTGGCTGCGCGTATTCAGCGCCTTGGCCCGATCAACCTCGCGGCGATCGACGAATACCAGCAGCAATCGGAGCGCAAACGCTATCTCGATGCGCAGAACGACGACCTGGCCGAAGCACTGGATACGCTGGAAAACGTTATCCGCAAGATCGACAAGGAAACGCGTAATCGCTTCAAGGAAACCTTCGACCAGATCAACACCGGTTTGCAGGCGCTTTTTCCGAAGGTTTTCGGTGGCGGCAACGCTTATCTGGAACTTACCGGGGAAGATTTACTCGATACCGGGGTGGCGATCATGGCGCGTCCGCCGGGTAAGAAGAACAGCACTATTCATCTGCTGTCAGGCGGTGAGAAGGCACTGACCGCGCTGGCGTTGGTGTTTGCGATCTTCCAACTCAATCCGGCGCCGTTCTGCATGCTGGACGAAGTGGATGCACCATTGGATGACGCCAACGTTGGGCGCTATGCGCGGCTGGTCAAGGAGATGTCCGAGAAGGTGCAGTTCATTTACATCACGCACAACAAGATTGCGATGGAAATGGCCGACCAGCTGATGGGCGTAACCATGCACGAGCCGGGATGTTCAAGACTTGTCGCAGTCGACGTGGAGCAGGCGGTAGCGCTCGTAGAAGCTTGAACGGCGCTGTTTCAAGCGCAGTGGAAGGTGTTGGAAGACCAATAAAAGAGCGGTGTCGGGCGGTGCAAAACTACCGTTCGTCGTGCTAGTTTAGAGCGCAATTTTTACGATGCGCAGATGAGCCTGTTCAGCGGCTGTGAATCTGCGTCTTTATCATCGATTTCAGGGGTTCAAGCATTAATGGATATCGGTCTGCGCGAGTGGCTGATCGTCATCGGCATCATTGTCATCGCCGGCATTCTTTTTGATGGCTGGCGGCGGATGCGCGGTAGCAAGGGCAAGTTGAAGTTCAAGCTGGACCGCAACATCGCGAGCAATCTTCCCGATGAAGACGAGTCGAACGAGCTGTTGGGCCCGCCGCGTGTCGTGAGTCGAAACAACGAGCCCTCACTGGACGAAACCGATCTTCCCTCGATGAGCGCGCGCGAAACCGGTAAGCGTCGCACCGCCGAGCCGCGGCAGGGCGATCTGCATTTCTCGAGCGACGATGCTCCTGTTCCGACGCTGTTGGATCCGGTAGCGGACGAAGAGGCGGAGTCGGATGAACATTTCGATCAGGATCTGCCTCCCGTCGAGGAAGTGCTGGTCATTAATGTGATCTCGCGTGATACCCATGGTTTCCGGGGTCCTGCACTGTTGCAGAATATTCTGGAAAGCGGTCTGCGCTTCGGTGAGATGGACATCTTCCATCGTCACGAAAGCATGGCGGGCAACGGCGAAGTGCTGTTTTCCATGGCCAATGCGGTCAAGCCTGGCACTTTCGATCTGGATGACATCGACCACTTCACAACCCCAGCCGTGAGCTTCTTTCTGGGTCTGCCAGGCCCGCGCCATCCGAAGCAAGCCTTCGATGTCATGGTTGCCGCTGCTCGGAAGTTGTCACAGGAGCTGAACGGCGAGCTCAAGGACGATCAGCGCAGCGTGCTTACGGCTCAGACCATCGAGCACTATCGCCAGCGCATTGTCGATTATGAACGCCGGCAGATGACAACCAAGCGTTGATCCAGAAAACCGCTCCCAGGCAGACTGTGTGAAAACCTAGCGGTCTGAACGGTGGTTAGAGAAAATGCCCGTATCGTGAGATACGGGCATTTTTCGT
>JAKUTK010000041.1 GCA_022448005.1 Pseudomonas sp. | reverse complement strand
GCGCCTCGTCACATGACGACCGCATCAACTGACGCAGCATATCGGCATCCTCCACACCTTCGGCTACGACGCGCATGCCAAGCGAGTGGCACATTTCGGTCACCGCCTTGATGAAATCGAGACAGTTGTCGGCCTTGCTCGAGGGACAGAGAAATGTCCTGTCGAGCTTTACAACGTCGATCGGGTACTGGCGCAAGTAAGCGATGCCGGCGTATCCAGTGCCGAAATCATCGATCGCGAGCCTCACGCCAATGGCGCCAAGGTCGTTCAGCAATTGATGCGAGGTGTCAGTGTCCTCGATCAGCCCGGACTCGGTCAGCTCCAGTTCAAGACGGTGCGTATCCATCCCAGCTGCCTGCAATGCCCGGTTGACTTCGCTGCACAGCGTCGGCGATTTGAGCTGCACCGGTGACACGTTCACCGACAGCATCAGCTCGGTACCGATGCGTTCGGTCAACTGCTGAATGTCTTTGCACGCCTGCTGCAGCACCCAGTTACCGATTTTGCAGATCAGCCCCGTGGTTTCGGCGATGGGTATGAACACCGCCGGCGATACCAGTCCCTTGCTTGGGTGGTTCCAGCGGATCAGCGCCTCCACACCGCATGGAACGTCATCGTCCAGGCAAATGCGGGGCTGGTAGTGCAGCACGAACTCGTTGCGCTCCAGCGCTTCGCGCAAATCGAGCTCAAGCGCCATGCGGTTCTTCGTCTCGATGCTCATCTCGGCGGAGAAAAACTGCATCCCGGTGCCGCCTGCATCCTTGGCACGGTACATGGCGATATCGGCATGCTGTAGCAACTCGTCGATGCTGGTGTCGGGGTTCGGATACAAGCACATGCCCATCGATGCCGAGGGGTAATAGCGCGTGCCAAGCACGTCACAGGGCACCTGGATCGCCCGCAGCAAATCGGTTGCCAGCCGCTCGGCCGAGCGCACGCCATCCGGCAAATGCGCCACCACCACGAATTCATCACCGCCCAGGCGCGCCACCAGATCACCGGATGGCAAAGCCTCGCGCAGGCGATGGGCGATTTGGACCAATAGCACATCGCCATAGCCGTGGCCCATCGAGTCGTTCACCTCCTTGAAGCGATCAAGGTCGATCAGCATGATCATCAGCTGCTGGTATTCTGGGATGAAGTTAACCAGCTCGCGCAGGTGATCATTGAGATAGGTTCGGTTGGGCAGCCCGGTCAGCGCGTCGTGAGTTGCCATGTGATGGAGGCGATGTTCGACCTGCTTGCGGTCGGTGATATCAGTCAGGCCACCAGACCATTCCTTCATCACGCCCTGATCGTCGAAGATCGGCACGGCATGGCCCGCCATGTGCCGAAACTGGCCGTCGGCACGGCGGATGCGGTACTCGGCACGCTTGTTGGTAAAGACCGAACGCATCTCCTCGAGCACGGTTTCAAGTTCGGGTCGGTCTTCCGGATGCACGGCTTCGAGCCAGCCTTTGCCGCGGGATTGCTCGAACGTCTGGCCGGTAAAGTCATTCCAGTCGAGCTGTGGCTCGGTGATGTCCACTTCGGGGCTGGTCGACCAGATCAGGCTATTGGTGGCCTTTACCAGTCCCTTGAAGCGACGCTCGTTGGCGGCCATTTTTCGCTCAACCTTGAGCCGCGCCCGGTTGGCTCGCTCTCGCTGCACCACCAGCGCCGCCGTATTGGCCAGGAGGGTAATGCCTTCCTGTTCCAGTGACGACGGCGCTGCACAAATGGTGCTGTAACAGGCAATGGTGCCCATCACCTCGCCGCCGTCCGAAAGGACCGGCGTGGACCAGCACGCGCGCAGGCCATGCTCGAGCGCCTTGTCCCGGTGTTTGGCCCAATACGGATCGCTGCCGATATCCACGGCAACACTTGGCTTGGCGGTGCGCACCGCCAAGCTGCAACTGGATTCATTGGAACCGGCATCTATCTCATCTACCGCTGCGACAAAATCCGCAGGGAGGCTGGAGGCTTCAACGAATCGCAGCTTGCCGTCCTCATCCAGGCGCATGATCGCGGCACGAATGGTTCCAGCCGACTGCTTCTGGGCCGAGCGGGTAAGTTCAACCAGCACCTCCGTCAAGGGTGCACCGGCCACCGCCAGCTCGAGTGAGCGCATCTGCCCTTCGGCAATCGCCTCGGAGCGGCGGCAGTCAGTCACGTCCTGGCTGATGAAGTGCAGCGCGCGTAGTTCGGGATGGGCGGTGGAGCGACCCGACACGCTGACCATTTGCACGCCACTGTCGCCAACCAGAACACGGCATTCGAAGCGCACCTCATTGCCGGTTGAAAGGGCGATGGCGACGTGCTCGGCGACCGGATCGCGGTCGTCGGGATGGATATGTTCAAGAAATTCGGTGAGCGAGGTGCTGCCTAACGAACAGGCATCGAGCGCATGGGTAACGGCTTCGACCGTCGCCTGGGTATCGCTCAGCGAATCGTCCAGTTCGACGTACCACTCCAGCAATCCAGCCGATTGCAGCGTGAAAGCAAGCCGGGATTGCAGATCTGGTTGGGCCATGCAGATTATCCAATGGAGTGTATGGCGGGCTTCAGGTTGGACCCACAGAGTCGGTTACCGTTCTGAGGCGAATCCATATGCGCGGCATTGCATTGCCTTCCACCTTGACTAGGGTAGCCCAAGAGCCCGGCATGCCCCGGAAAAAGCCTTCTATAGCCGACGTTCGGCGCGGCTGGCAGACGCTCTATCTCGTCGATTCACTAAGCAGGCGCCGGACGACCCTGCTCCGCCAGCATTTCCCGCACACAGCGGCGAAACAGCTGCTGCACCGGCAGCTGTCGGGCGCTGTGTCGGCCAACCAAGACCAGCTCCCGGTGAAAGGTCGCGCCTCCCAGACGCAAGACGCGAACGGTCGGCTGACGCTCAAGCCATAACCCGGCCTCTGGCACCAGCGCGACGCCTAAACTACAGGCGACCATCTTGACAATGGCATCCAGTTCATCGAGTTCCAGACCCGGCCGTACATCCAGGTGATGTTTGCGCAAGAACTGACTCACCTGCCGACCGCCAAACGAGCTGCGGTCGTAACGCACGAAAGGCTGCTCGACGAGCAGTTTCAGCGGGTCATCACCGGCTACGTCGAGCGGCGTGATCAGCACGAACTGCTCGCGTTGAATCAGCTCGGCGTGCAGTTCCTTGGGCAGGGCGAACGGCGGTCGGATCATGATGGCCAGGTCGATCTCGCCAGCATCGACCTGCGACAGCAGATTCAGCGAAACGCCGGGAATCAGCTTTGGCGCGACACCCGGCGCCTGTTCCAGCAGGCGAAGCAGCACTGACGGTAACAGCCCGGTCTGTACGGTTCCGATCGCGCCGATGCGCAGTTCGCCCCGGTAGTCTTCGAGAGAGTCCGGCTGCCCCATCAGACTGAACGTCTCCAGGATCTGCTCGGCCATCGGCACGGCCCGCAGTCCGGCCGGGTTGAGATAAGCCGAGCGGCCCGTTCGATCAAACAAACGCAGGCCCAGCGCCGTTTCGAGATTCTTGATCTGAGCGCTGACGGCAGATTGAGTCAGGCCGACCTTGTTGCCTGCAGCAGCAAAACTGCCGCAGCGGGCGACTGCGATAAAAGTTCTCAGTTCACGGATCATAAAGACCTAGATTGATCGAAATATTCGAGGCTCGACATGAACGATATCCGCTGTTGACGGGTGCGACAAATCGGCAAGATGGCACTCAAGGCCCCACAACAGAAGGAAGCCCTGATGAGCCTCTCCCCTTTTCACCTTGCGATTCCCGTCTACGACTTGCCGGCCGCGCGCCGCTTTTACGGTGAAGTCTTCGGCCTGGCCGAAGGACGATCGTCGGAGCACTGGGTCGACTTCGACTTCTACGGCCATCAACTGGTCATTCACGAGCACCCGCGCACTGCTACGCAGGAAGCCGCACACACCAACGCGGTAGACGGTCACGACGTCCCGGTCCCGCATTTCGGCATCGTGCTCAGCTGGTCCGAGTGGGAAGCCTTGGCCGAGCGTCTGCGCGCCCGCGGCACTCAGTTCGTGATCGAACCCTACGTGCGCTTTCAGGGGCAGGTAGGCGAACAGGCCACCATGTTTCTTTTCGACCCCTGCGGCAATGCCCTGGAATTCAAAGCCTTCAAGGACATGAGCCAGCTGTTCGCCAAATGACCCTGATGGTCAGGCTGATTGAGCATCGTCGGCTACGCCGAGCAGGTATTAATGGACGGCGTTGAACCGCTCGACCTTCCGCTATCGGACTGATGCCCCTGTGCTTGATCAGAGGCATGCAGCAGATCGCGGAAGCATCGCAGCGGATGGCTTACTGATACTCAAACCCGCTGCGAGCGAGTGCCGGTGCAACGCCGGCCTGAACGCACTCGTGCTGGTCAGTGGGTGCGGTTGGACTGCAACGACTAAGCGGAGCAACCGCATCTGATTCCGAGACGGCGTCCGTCAGACCGTCATCCGTTCGCTGCAGCCTGCTGTCTCCCGCACGCCTTCGTTCTGCTCGGGTACGCCGACGGCGCTAGCGTGATCACCTGCACCGGGAATGGTGGCAGCGACAAAGGCATTCAGCAGATAAGAGCTGCGTGACGGACAAACTTTTCGCGCGCTCGGGGCTAAACAAAAGCCTCGATCAACCGATAACCCGTCATGCCAAGCGAAGGCTGAACAGCTCACAGCTGTAAGCCTCGCACGGCGCTAGCTCGCGGATTTCGTCCTGCTGCGTATTGATCGCTTCAGCTCGCAATGCGCCACAACCACCCTGCAGACGGAAGCCATAACCGTGCAACTCATCGATAACCGAGCGCTGATCAACGATGCCTTGAGCCAGTCTGCGGAGCTGACGGGGGGGCGTTTCGATCATCGCTATTGGTTGAGTAAGGTGGCGGATGTAAAGCTGCTGATCATCTCCAAGCCTGAAGTGCTGTTCGACCTTTCAGTCAAGGTGTACATACCCTTGCCGGCCGGGCAACACACGCCGCTGACCTATGGCGATGGCTGGTTCAACTGGCACTTTCTCGGCAGCAAGAGCGCCGTTGTCACCATTGCTCGCGAGATTCTGGCGATTGCGATGCGCAACCGAAAATCCCACTCTCCTGTGCTGCAGGCCTGGCTGACCCAGCTGGTGGCGTTCAAGCACAGCGACCATACGATCGCGGTGCTTGAACCCGAGCAACAACAGGACTCGGTAGGCCGTTAAGCGCTCTCACCGGCCCCGAGCGCAGCCTCTTCATAATCGAGTTCACGTAGCAGCGTCTGCAGCATCTGCTCGTCGATCTCGTGCCGTTTTCTCATCCGATACATTTCCTTGCGCTGCACCGCGATGGCTTGAACGCGAATGACCCGCTCCAACGTCATGGTTTCACGGGCCTGGTTTGCTCGACCGTGATGGTCCATCAACGCTTCGATGTCGTGACGGTACGACTCAGTGACCCGCGCGGTCACCTCGCTTCGCAGCAGCGCGCTATCCGCATCCTCTACCGGGTTGGCCTGCTTCCAGCCCTCCAGCCAGCTGACCGCCGCCTGAGCAGCCAGCCGTCGTGCCTTTTTCAGCTCTTCCCTATGTTCTTCGAAATCGTTGTTGGGTAGCTGCTTGAGGAAATACGGAATGCCCAGCGCCCCGATCAGCAAGGACAGAATGATCACTGCGGCGGCGAGGAAGATCATTAGATCCCGGCCAGGAAACGGCGTATCGCCAATCATCAACGGGATCGAGAGCACACCGGCCAGGGTGATGGCGCCGCGCACGCCAGCCACCGCGCTGAGTGCGGAGAACAAGCGAAGAGGCTTGGGCTGGACAGTCTTGCCGAGCAGGCGCCGCACGCGGGCCTCGCTCCAGTGATAGACGAATACGAACACGAAGCGCACCACCAGCAGCAGCGCCATGATCGCCAGCGCACTGAACACCAGCATCGGCATGCTGTAGGTTTCGTGCCCCGCCGCTTCCCAGACACGCTCTACGATCCGCGGGAACTGCAGACCCAGCAACAGGAACACCAACCCGTTAAAGCTGAAATCGAGCATTTCCCAGATGCTGCGATTGAGGATCCGGGTGCTGGTCTTGACTGGCAGCATGTCGATGCGACTCTGCACCATGCCTGCTGCCACTGCCGAAAGAATGCCGGACATGCCGGCATGCTCGGCCAGGAAGAACGCAGCGAACGGCAGCAGCAGGATCATCACCACGTAGGTCGAGGGATCAAACAGATCCCGCGCCGTCATCCACTGTTTGGCCTTGCCGACCGACCAGCTCAATCCTGCACCAATCGCGAGGCCGCCCAGGGCAATGACGAAGAACTCGCCGGTAACGGTGACCAACGAGAAAGAGCCGGTGATGGCCGCAGCCAACGCGAACTTGAAGGAAACCAGGCCGGTGGCATCGTTCATCATCGCCTCACCTTCCAGCTGGTGAGACATATGTCGCGGCAACCGTCCCTGGGCAATGGCGATCACCGCCAGCGCATCGGTCGGTGACAGGATGGCAGCCAGTGCGAACGCTGCGCCCAGCGGAATGGCCGGCAGCAGCCAATGAATGAAATAGCCGACCACCACCAAAATGATCAGCACCAGCACCAGCGCCATCGCGGTCATTTCCGCGCCGTGCTCGGTGAACTCGCGCTTGGGTATCTTCCAGCCGTCGTAAAACAGCAACGGTGGGATGAACAGCAGCATGAAGATCTCGGGCCGTAGCTCGACGCCCATGCCGAACGGCGGAAGTGCCAGCAAACTACCCATGATGATCTGCAGAATTGGCAGTGGCAGCGGAACGACATTGGCCAGAATACGACTTGCGCCTACCGCAAGCAGTAGCAGGAAGATGAGGTAAAGCGTTTCCATGAGGCGGGCTGATCTCTACAAAAAATAGGCGGGGCATGCGACCGTTGCGCGCATACGACAAAAGTATAGTCCTGGGATTTAGGAATAGCCGGTTCGTGGGTCAGATCCGCTCGGACTAAAGGCCGTCGACCGCGACGCCCTGCGTGCTACAAGCACAGACGTCACCGCGCCGGCACCCCGTCACGCCTGTAGGTCGCTTTTCTCCGACATCGACCGCACCGCCTGTCGAAAAAGGTCCGAGCCGCCATACAGAGTGTCCAGCAGCCATGACATTCCAGCTATCACTGTCCTGCAGGCTGGACAAAACACATCTTTCATCGCCGCGCCGCGTTCAGCCTAGCCTTCGTCGCGCTAGAGCGGCCCGGTGGACATCGCGTGACCGGTCATCGGTGCCGCGGCCTTCGCCTGTTCCGCTGGCACAGCTTTGGCTCAACACGCCATGCCCGGTTGCTGCGGTGTCTTCCGGGTAACCCCCACCTCGTGGCGGCCGCTGCGGGGCATGACAACAAGAAGAAGGAAAGACCCACATGAAAGCATTCCATGCGTCCCGCTTTCGCTTCGCACCATCGCCGCGCCTGCGGCTGGCCCTGCCCGCCTTGCTCGCACTGACGATCGCCGAGCCCACCCTCGCCGTCAGCTGCAATGAGCTGGCCGGAGCCCAGGTTCCTGCCGCCGTGATCGCCCTGCCGACCTCGGGTGCCAAGGTCACCGCCGCGACGCAGGTGCCAGGCGGAGGCAACGCACCGCAGACGTTCGGCCCGCATTGCGACCTGAGCGTGGACATCGCTCCGGTCGACCCCAGCGCGCCCGCCATCAGGATGCGCATCGTCCTGCCCGAACAGTGGAACAACAAGGCAATGATGTATGGCGGGGGCGGCTATAACGGCACCGTGCCTAACGTGGCCGGCAATGTTCCGGCCGGCCCGGTCGACCAACCGACGCCGCTGGGCCGTGGCTATGCGGTGTTCGCCAGCGACTCGGGCCACGTGGCCAACCCGGTTCATCCGGGTGACTTCGCCTGGAACGAGGAAGCCTTGGCCAACTACGGTCACGATGCCCTGAAGAAAACCCGTGATACGGCGATGTACCTGATCGAGCAACGCTACGGCCAGCCTCCGGTACGCAGCTATTTTGCCGGCGGTTCCACCGGTGGCCGGGAGGCGCTTGCCGTGGTGCAGCAGTGGCCAAAGGACTTTCACGGTGCAATCGTGCTCTACCCGGCCTACAACGCCGCCGCACTGGATTTGCAGTTTGGCCGCATTACGCGCGCCTTGGCTGCGCCAGGCGCCTATCCCAGCCTGGAAAAGCGCGCCGCGCTACTGGAAGCCGCGATGCAAGCCTGCGACGGGCTCGATGGCGTGCGTGATCGAGTGATCAGCCATCAGGCGGCGTGCAATGCGCAATTCGATCCAGCGAACGCCAAGCTCAACGGCCGTCCCTTGCGCTGCCGTGACGGGGCTGACACGGGTAGCAGCTGCTTGTCCGATACGCAGATCAATGCGCTCAAGGTGTTCGATACGCCGATTCGTTTCGGCCAGCCATTGGCCAGCGGTGAACGTGGCTATCCCGGCTTCAATACCTGGGGCACCGACCTGGGCCGTCCCGGCGAAGGCCTGCAACTGGTCGTCAATCGGCTGGGGTTGAATACCCTGCAACCCGATTATCCGATGCCCGTGCATGGCACCGGCTTTGCCGAAGGCGCGCCCTACCATTCAGGGTTCTGGGACGAGTGGGTGCGCTACTTCGTCACCCGCAACCCGGCATTCAACTCCCTGACGCTGGACCCGACCGACCTCGGTCCGTGGCAGGCGCGAGTCGATGCACTGTCGCTGCGTCAGGACGTCAACCAGACCGATCTGTCGGCGTTCGTTGCCAACGGCGGCAAGATTCTGATGGCCCATGGCACCTCGGATCAGCTGGTCAGCACCCGCGCCACGGCTGAGTATTACCGGCGCCTGCAGCAGGACATGGGGGTCGGGCAGACCCGCCGGTTCATGCGGTACTACGAGATTCCCGGCTACGCACACGCGGCCAGCACGGTGTTCAACGCCGCTTGGGATTCACTGACCGCGCTGGAGAACTGGGTCGAACGCGGCGTGACACCCAAGCGCCAGGTCGTCACCGACACCGTCGCCGTGCCCGGCCGCACCCGTCCGCTGTGCGAATACCCAGGCTGGCCGAAGTACAAGCGGCGCGGCGATGTTAACGATGCCTCCAGCTTTTTCTGCGTGAAGAGCCACAAAGGCCTCAACTAGAGCCGCATCGAAGCCGCGCCCCACGCACCATCTGGTAGGCGCGGCGACCGGCTTCCAGCCGAATGGACAGCGTTTGGCCTGCCCTGGCGAACATGTCCAGCCAGACAGACAGCGCTGCCCTACCCGTTTTGTGGCCGTGCGGTCCTTGAGGTAGTGGCTGCTGGGCTCTGGCTAGAGCTCCGCGCCAGATAGCAGTGGAATGCCGGCTCTGCCGGTGCGCCTGGCACGGCATTCGCTATTCGCTGAAGGGAAACCTGGCGACACCGAACCAATAACAACAAAAGGAAGCACCATGACAGACCTCCGCAATTTCGCCCGCAACCTGCTCTGCGCCAGCGTTGCACTGAGCATCACCGGCCCAGCCAGCGCTGCGTTCCTCGATGACAGCAAAGCCAGCGTCGAGCTGCGCAACTTCTACATGAACCGTGATTTCCGCCAGAGTGGCGCACCGCAGTCTGAGGCGGACGAGTGGGCCCAAGGCTTCATCATGAAAATCGAGTCGGGTTACACCGACGGACCAGTCGGTTTCGGCGTCGATGCCATCGGCCTGTTGGGCGTCAAGCTCGACTCCAGCCCGGATCGCTCCGGCACTGGCATCCTGCAGCGCGACCGGGAAACCAATCGAGCCCAGGACGACTACGGCACCGCCGGCCTGACCGCCAAAGCGAAGATGTCCAACACGACCCTGCACGTCGGCACCCTGCAGCCGATCATCCCGGTGGTAATGCGCAACGACAGCCGTCTGCTGCCCAGCATCTACCGTGGTGCCTGGTTGCAAAGCAAGGAAGTCGACGGGCTTACGCTCGATCTCGGCATGCTCGACCGCACCAGCTACCGTGACTCCTCGAACTACGAAGAGATGGCGGTGTTCAATGGCGGCGCGCGAAATATTGTGCTGGGGAATACCGCCACCAGCGACGAGTTCGTGTTCGCCGGTGGTAAATACCAGTTCATGCCCGAACTGACCGGCAACTACTACTACGGCGCACTGGACGGCATCTACAAGCAACACAACATGCAGCTGGTCCACATAATGGCGCTCGGCGAAAACCAGAGCTTCAAGACCGACCTGCGCTACGTGCGCTCCACTGACGACGGCGGCAGCAACGTCGACAACAACGCGTTTGGCGCGCTGTTCACCTACAAGATCGGCGGCCATGGCTTCACTGGCGGCTACCAGACGTTGAGCGGTGACACCGGCTTTGCGTACGTCAGCGGTGGCGACAATATGTTGATCAATCTTTTGCAGATCAATGACTTCGGTAACGAAGATGAGAAGTCATGGCAGGTTCGCTATGACTACGATTTTGCTGCGATGGGCATTCCAGGGCTGAGCCTGATGACCCGCTACGTCAGTGGCGACAACGTTAATCTGGCGGCTGGGGGTGAAGGCGAAGAGTGGGAGCGCGACACCGACATCGCCTATGTAGTCCAGAGCGGGCCGTTGAAGAACCTCGGCATGAAGGTGCGCAACGCAACCGTGCGTAGCAACTTCGGCAGCGACATCAACGAAACCCGCGTGATTCTCAGCTACACCCTGGCGCTCTGGTAAGCGTCCTGAGCAGCACCGCAATACCTCCTCGTTGATCCTCTACCGGGCCCTTGCGGCCCGGTTTTTTATCGAATCGAGGGTCCCTTACCCGCGCAGAAACGCCAGCACCGGACGGGTGAAATCATCGCCGGTCTCGACATTCGACAGGTGCGCCGCCTCCAGTTCGATCAGCTGCGCACCGTTCACCTGAGCCTGGATGAAGCGACCGTGCTCAGGTGTCGTGACCGGATCGTGGCGGCCACAGACCACCAGCGTCGGTACCTTGATCGCGCCCAGCTGCTCTCGATAATCGGCATCGCGCACCGCAGCGCAGTTGGCGGCGTATCCGGCCGGTGAGGTGCCTGCGATCATCTGGGTGATACGGCCGGCTTGCTCGGGCGAGCGACCGGCAAAGGTCGCTGTGAACCAGCGTGAAATGGCGGCATCGCGCATGTCGCGCATGGCCTGCTCGCCGCCGCGCAGCACGCCGTCGATCCGCTCGTTCCACAGCGCGTCGGTGCCGATTTTCGCGCCGGTGTTGCACAGCACCAGACGGGTCAAGCGCTCGCCTGCGTGGATGCCCAGCCATTGGCCGATCAGGCCACCCATGGACAAACCGCAGAAGGCGAAACGGTCGATGCCTAGAGAATCGACAAGCACCAGGACATCCTGCCCAAGCTGTTCGATGCTGTAGGGCCCCGGCGTGACAGACGAGCTGCCGTGGCCGCGGGTGTCGTAGCGCAGCACCCGGAAGTGTTCGCTGAAGGCAGGCACCTGGGCATCCCACATCTCGTGCGTGGTTCCCAGCGAGTTGGATAGCACCAGCACCGGCGCATCGACCGGGCCTTCGAGACGGTAGTTCAGTTCGCCATCGGCGAGTTTGACGATGGGCATGGCAATCTCTCTTGGAAATTTGATCTAAAAGTAGCCGAAAACGAGCGAAAACGAGCGAAAACGATGGGCTTGTGGCGTGCCGCAATGAGTCATTCATCATGGCGCGAAGCCCATCAAAGGCCATATGCCGCCATGGCGGTCACAACGGTGGGCTTCAGCCCACCACGGCGCGCCTCTTAGACTTTCTCAACTGCTAACGCCAGGCCCTGCCCTACCCCCACACACATGGTCGCCAGCCCCAACTTGCCGCCGTTCTTTTCCAGCGCATGCACGGTCGTCAGTACCAGCCTGGCACCGCTCATGCCGAGTGGGTGGCCAAGGGCAATGGCGCCGCCCTGCGGGTTGACCTTCGGGCTGTCATCTTCCAGCCCCAGGTCACGCGTCACCGCCAGCGCCTGAGCGGCGAAGGCTTCGTTGAGTTCGATCACATCGAAGTCGCTCACGGCCAGATTCAACCGCTCGCACAGCTTGCGCACTGCCGGTACCGGACCGTAGCCCATGACCCGAGGCGCCACGCCGGCGCTGGCCATGCCGAGCACTTTGGCGCGAGGCTTGAGTCCGTACTTCTTTACCGCTTCGGCGCTTGCAAGAATCATCGCCGCCGCGCCGTCGTTGACACCCGAAGCGTTACCGGCGGTGACCGTCTTGTCCGGCCCGTTGACCGGCTTGAGCTTGGCCAGCGCTTCGGAGGTGGTGTCCGGACGCGGATGCTCGTCGCTATCCACGACGGTGTCGCCCTTACGGCCCTTGATCACCACCGGGACGATTTCCTCGGCGAAGAACCCGGCCGCCTGCGCCTTGCCAGTACGTTGCTGACTGCGCAGCGCGAAGGCGTCCTGGTCCTCACGGCTGATCTGGTGCTCTTCGGCCACGTTGTCGGCGGTCTGCGGCATGGCGTCTACGCCGTACATCTCCTTCATTTTCGGGTTGATGAAGCGCCAGCCGATGGTGGTGTCCTCGATCTTCTGGGTGCGGCCAAAAGCGGTATCGGCCTTGCCCATCACGTACGGCGCTCGGGTCATGGACTCGACGCCGCCGGCAATGGCCAGCTCCATTTCACCGCAGGCAATGGCGCGAAAGGCGCTGCCCACGGCATCCATGCCCGACGCACAGAGGCGATTGAGTGTCATGCCCGGTACGGTTTCCGGCAGGCCGGCCAAGAGCGCGGCCATACGCGCGACGTTACGGTTGTCCTCACCCGCCTGGTTGGCGCTGCCCATGAAGACTTCTTCAACCGCCGCCGGGTCGAGCCCGGGGTTGCGCTCGAGCAGTGCCTTGATCGGCGTGGCGGCCAGATCATCGGTTCGCACGGTAGCAAGCGCACCGCCGAAGCGGCCAATGGGCGTGCGTACTGCATCGCAGATATAGACTTCGCGTGTCACTCGTCACCTCCAGCTTGTCCGTGGGCGGCGGCGGTGCGGGCCTCAAGGGCACGCAGGGCCTCCAGTTCAGTAGTGGTCGGCGCCTCGGTTTCGCTCAGCTGATCGGCGAAACGGATGGCCCAGCCGGTGTTCTCGATTACCTGTTCACGGGTCACGCCCGGGTGCAGCGAGGTCACCACGAATTCGTTGGACCCGGCTTCGGGCTCCATGATGCACAGGTCAGTGATGATTCCCAGCGGCCCATTGCCCGGCAGCCCGAGCTGTTTGCGATGATCACCGCCCTCGCCAAAACCGACCGAAGTGATGAACGCCAGCTTGTCGACAAAGGTGCGATGCGACTGCTTGAGAATGATCAGCACCTGCTTGGCCGACCCGGCAATTTCCGGCGCCCCGCCTGCCCCTGGCAAGCGAACTTTCGGTTGGTGATAGTCACCGATCACCGTGGTGTTGATGTTGCCGTATTTGTCGACCTGCGCCGCGCCGAGAAAGCCGACGTCGATGCGGCCACCTTGCAGCCAGTAGCGGAAGATCTCCGCGGTGGGCACCACAGTGTCGGCGGTCTCGGCCAGTTCACCGTCACCGATGGATAGCGGCAGCACCGAGGGCTTGGCGCCAATGGGGCCGGATTCGTAGATCAGTACCACCTCCGGTGCGTGAGTCAGGCGCGCCAGGTTGGCGGCTTTGGACGGCAGGCCGATGCCGACAAAGCAGACGCTGCCATCACCGAGCCGGCGGGAGGCGGCGACCGTCATCATTTCGTTGGTGCTGTAGTCATTGGCGTGAGCGCTCATCACTTGGCCTCCTGCTGCGCGGCCAGCTTGGCCCCTATCTTTTCTTGAAAGGCGGAGAAATCTTCGGTACCGCGAATGAACTCATCAATCCAGGCGGTGAAGGTATCGCGGTCGCGGGCAATCGGGTCCCACTGCTGATAGAAGCGGTTGTCGCGCTCGTAGTAGCCATACGCGTAGGACGGATGCGCCCCTCCCGGTACCAGACACACGGCGCTCAGCGCCCAGGTCGGCAACACGCAGGCATTCATCGGTGCCTGCAGGTCATCGACGATTTCCTCTACGGTGACGATGCAGCGCTTGGCCGCCAGCGCTGCTTCCTTCTGCACACCCAGAATGCCGGCGATCAGCACGTTGCCCTTGCGATCGGCCTTCTGCGCGTGAATCACGGTGACATCCGGACGCACGCTGGGAACTGCAGCCAGGGTTTCGCCGGTGAACGGGCAGTCGATGAACTTGATCATCGGATTGACCTTCGGCAAATCGGAACCGAGGTAGGCGCGCAGGACGGCAAACGGCAGTCCGGACGCACCGGCAACGTAGGCGTTGGCCAGATCGGCATGGCTGTGCTCTTCGATTTCCAGCGGCTGCGGCCACTGCTTTTCCACCGCATCACGCAGGCGATGCAAGGAACCCACACCCGGATTGCCACCCCAGGAGAACACCAGCTTCTTCGCACATCCCGCGCCGATCAGTAGGTCATAGACCAGGTCGGGGGTCATCCGAACCAGGGTCAGGTCCTTCTTGTCCTGACGGATGAGTTCATGGGCGGCGGCGGTGGGAATCAGATGCGTGAAGCCTTCAAGCGCAACGGTGTCACCGTTGCTGACGAAGCAATCCACTGCTTCGCGAAGGGAAAGGAGGTCGGCCATGGGTCAGTCTCGTGTAAATAGCGAAATGCGCGTGATGCGCTTGCAATCCACACTACCCATCGAGCCCCGCCGGGACAATCCGATAATCGATTAGCTGTGCGATTACCGAACACTAACCTCAGCACCTCGGTCCGACCAAGACAGGGTGCCCTCGCCATCCGCAGTATTCGGATAACGGCTGCAGCATCAGTGGAACAGACGGGTACTCAGCTCCTGACTCGCCTCCAGCAACACCGGCAGGAAGCGTGTCTCTAGCTCCTGCTTGGTCATGCGGCTGGCGTGGGTGCCGACGTTAAGCGCGGCCAGCACTTGGCCCGCAGAATCCTTGAGCGGCACGGCCAGCGACCGCAGGCCGACTTCCAACTCCTGGTCAATGATCACCCAGCCCTTTTGTCGTATCTCGGCTATCGAGCCACGGATGGCCTCGGGCGTGTGCAGCGTACGGCTGGTCTTGATCTGCAGATTGGCATGTTCCAGATAGTCGTCCAGCGCCGCATCATCCAGTGCCGCCAGCAGAATGCGGCCCATAGAGGTGCAGTACGCCGGCAGCCGGCTGCCGACACTGAGATCGACCGAAATCAGCCGCTGTGGCGTGGCAGAACGCGCCACGTAGAGGACTTCATCGCCTTCCAGCGTTGCCATCGAACAGGCTTCGTGGAGTTGATCGCTCAGACGGTCGAGGATCGGCTGCGCGGTGACCGCCAGCGGCGTTGAGGACAGATAGGCATGGCCGAGGGTCAGCACCTTGGGCAGCAGCGAATAGGTGCGCCCGTCAGTCGTGGCGTAGCCCAGCTTGATCAGCGTGTGCAGGCAACGCCGCACCGCGGCCCGGGGGATTTCTGTGCGGTGGCTGATCTGGGCAATGGTCAGGTGGCGCTTGCGCTCCTGAAACGCATGTATCACCGCCAGCCCGCGCGCCAGCGAGGTCATGAAATTGGGATCGCCGGTCAGCGCTTCGATGCGTTTGGCCGGCGACGCGATGATGGCCGGCGCCATCGGAGCAAGACTGGGGCGGGATTCGTCATTCATGGCAGGCGTCCTTGGCTAAAGCGATGGGCGATTATCGTACTGGCGTTCGATAATCGCAGAGCCGTTAGACGCTGACTAGGTTACTGCTGTTGCCAGCTATAGTTGAAGATCGGACGGTTCTTATCGCGTCCTTCGTTGAAGGATTGTCGAGCGGAGCCAGCCGTCAGAGCTGGCTCATGACCGCTGTGATTTTCTCGGCCAGGGCGTCCATGTCGAATGGCTTGCCGAGCCTGGGAAGACTGCCGGCCTGCCCGCCAAGCTTATCGGTGTAGCCGGTGGCGAGGATAACCGGCAGGTGCGGATACCGCTGCTGTATGAGGTAGGCCAGCTGAGCACCGGTCATCTGCGGCATGGCCTGATCGGTCAACACCAGATCGATGCTCTGTTGCGTCAGTACCTCCAGCGCTTGCTCGGCCGACGCCGCCTCTATCACCTCGCAGCCAAGCTCTTCGAGCATTGCAGCGGTCGTCATCAACACCAGCGGGTCGTCATCGACCGCCAGCACTTTCAGCGCCATGAGGCACTGTGGCTCCGGCTGCTGGACGCTGTCGGTTTCGGCCAGCACCGGCGCACTGATCGCCAGAGGCAACCACAACTCGGCAGTCGTGCCGCTGCCCTTCTCACTCTTGAGCAACAGGCGCCCGCCCGATTGAGCGGCCAAACCGTGAACCATCGAGAGGCCGAGCCCGGTGCCCTTGCCAACGCCCTTGGTGGTGAAGAACGGCTCCATTGCCTGTGCAAGCGTTACCTCGTCCATCCCCGAGCCTTCGTCGGTCAGCGACAGGCACACGTAGTCGCCCGGCTCCAACGAACCGTCCTTTGTATCCAGCTGGTGTTCGCGCGCAGTGATGATGACGGTGCCGCCGTTGGGCATGGCGTCCCGTGCGTTGACCGCCAGGTTCAGTAGTGCCAGCTCGACCTGGTTGGCATCCGCCAGGACGGGCTTGAGTGAAATTGGAAAGCGCGTTTCGATTGCGATCCATGGGCCAAGCGACTGTCTGAGCAGATCCGCCATACCGCGCACCAGCGCGCAGAGATCAACCAGCTCGAGATGCAGCTCCTGGCGCCGCGCGTAGGCCAGCATGCGCTGGGACAGCGATATACCGCGCTGGGCGCCGTGAATGGCGTTGTCTAGCAAAGGAACGATTCTCGGGTCGTCGTCAACCCGCCGGCGTACGATCTCCAGCCCGCCGACCACCGCCATCAGCAGGTTATTGAAATCATGAGCGATACCGCCGGTCAGCCTGCCGAGCGACTCCATCTTCTGCGCCTGGAATAGCGCCTCGCGCGCGTCTTCCAGCGCACGCTGGGCCTCGACACTGTCGGTGATATCGCGCGTGACCTTGGCGAATCCCACCAACGCGCCGGTGTCGCTGCGAATCGGGTCGACCACCACGTTCGCCCAGAACCGCGAGCCGTCCTTGCGGACGCGCCAACCCTGGCTTTCGAATCGGCCATCGCGCAACGCCGTGGCCAAGCCACGCTGCGGCGTGCCTTTCTGCCGATCCTCCTCGGTGAAGAACAGGGAATAGTGCTGGCCGATGATTTCCTCGGGCTGATAACCCTTGATGCGTTGCGCACCGGCATTCCAGTTGGTGACGACGCCGGTCGGGTCCAGCATGTAGATGGCATAGTCGGTGACGCTCTGCACCAGTAGCCGAAACTGCTGTTCGCTCTGTTTCAGCGACTCTTCGGCCAGCTTGCGCTCGGTGAGGTCGCGGGTGATCTTGGCAAAACCAATCAGGCTGCCATCCGGCGAGCGGATCGGGTCGACCACCACATGGCACCAGAAGCGCGAGCCATCTTTGCGCATCCGCCAGCCCTCGCCCTCGAAACGCCCACTCGCCGCTTGGTCCAGGGTTCGCTGCGGCATGCCGGCCGCGCGGTCTTCCGCCGTATAAAAGCGAGAGAAGTGCTCGCCGATGATCTCGGCCTCTTCGTAGCCCTTGAAGCGCTTCGCGCCGGCGTTCCAGCTGACGATCCGGCCATCGACATCAAGCATGTAGATGGCGTAGTCGGTCACCGCATCAACCAGCAGGCGATATCGATCATCCACTGTCATGGGCGTGTTCGACGAGGCAACTCCTGGCATGCACAACCTCTGATCGAGTGATTTAGTCGGGATTATGACCAGCGCTGGCCGCAAACGGAAATGCGCAGGCGGTCGGCTTCCAACAGCATAGGCATTCGCGCAACACAAGAGTTCGGCCACCGGCCACTGGACGGCCGGTTACCGAACCCTTTCGGGCGATGCCAATGGCCGAGTTCAGGCAGGACCGTATGGGTAGCTCGTTTCTGCGCGCAAGGTGTCTGCAATCGCCTGCGCCGCCACCGAGAGTTCGTGACCGGGCTTGGTCAGGATGCCCACAGGTTTCTCGATCACCGGATAGGTCAGTGCAACACAGCACGCACCGAGCTCCAGCATCTGCTGACGACAAAGCGCCGGTACGGCACTGACACCCAGACCACTGCCCACCATGCGCCCCACCGTTGCCAGCTGGTGACTCTCGAACTGCACCGGTAACTGACGGCCCCGCGGGCGCAGGTGGTCTTCAAGCATGACGCGCACCGTCGAGGGGCGCTGAAGGGTAATGAAGGGATATTCCAGCAAGGCGTCCCAACTCACTTCCGTCTGGCTCGCCAACATCGAGTCAGCCGGCACCACCGCCACGAAGCGGTCGGTGTACAGCGGCGTGAAGGTCAGCGGTGTGCTGGGCTCGGGCTCGAAGGCAATGCCGATTTCCACCAGGCGGTCACGGACCATCTCCATCACCTGCTCGTTGATCACGTCATGCACGGTGACGCTGATTGAGGGGTAACGGTCGCGAAAGGTTCGCAGGACCGCCGGCAGCAGGTTGCCGGCAAAGGACGGCATCGAGGCCAGAACCACCCGGCCCTGTCGCAGCGTAAACCGCTGACGCAGCTCATCCTCGGCATTATCCCAATCGGCCAGCAAGCGACGCGCCAGCGGCAGCAGCGCTTCGCCTTCAGGGGTAAGGCTGACGGCACGCGTGGTGCGGCTGAACAACCGCCCTCCCAGGCCGTCCTCAAGCGCCTTGATGGTCAGGCTCAGCGCCGACTGCGACAGATGCAGACGCTCGCAGGCCTGGGCAAAACTCAAGGTGTGCGCCACAGCCAGGAATGCGCGAAGTTGTTTGACGGTCATCAGCAGCGTCCAGGAGCAACGGGGTTGCAGTAATCGATAGGTTGTTTCGATTTATCAATTAATAGCTCTTAAAAATCAACTTAACAAATCGACTCATCAGGGGAAGACTCAAGCCACGACCCCGTTATCACTCACGATCAGGTCTCCAACAACAAGAAGGAAAGGTTTATGGCTGGTTTCGACAAGCGCGTGAATTCCTATGCCGAGGCACTTGAAGGCCTCGAAGACGGCATGACCGTTCTGGCCGGTGGCTTCGGTCTCTGCGGCATCCCTGAAAACCTGATCGCCGAAATCAAGCGCAAGGGCACCCGCGATCTGACAGTCGTTTCCAACAACTGCGGCGTCGACGGGTTCGGCCTCGGGGTACTGCTGGAGGATCGGCAAATCCGCAAGATGATCGCCTCCTACGTCGGTGAAAACGCGCTGTTCGAAAAGCAGCTGCTCAACGGCGAGCTGGAGGTCGAACTGACGCCTCAGGGCACCTTGGCTGAAAAAATGCGCGCCGGCGGCGGCGGCATTCCGGCCTTCTACACCGCCACCGGATACGGCACCCCCATCGCCGATGGCAAGGACGTGCGTGAATTCAACGGCCGCCCACACATCCTTGAGCACGCCATCACCGGCGACTTCGCCATCGTCAAAGGCTGGAAGGCCGACCGCTACGGTAACGTCATCTACCGTCACACCGCGCAGAACTTCAACCCGCTGGCGGCAGCCGCCGGAAAGATCACGGTGGTCGAGGTCGAGGAAATCGTCGAGCCCGGCGAGATCGATCCCACCCAGATTCACACGCCCGGCATCTACGTCGACCGCATCATCTGCGGCACCTTCGAGAAGCGCATCGAAAAGCGCACCGTCCGCGCCTGATTAAAAGAATAAGAGGAACAGACCATGGCACTTTCCCGTGAACAAATGGCCCAGCGCGTCGCCCGCGAACTGCAGGACGGCTTCTACGTGAACCTCGGCATCGGCATCCCGACGCTGGTTGCCAACTACGTGCCCGAGGGCATGGAAGTGATGCTGCAATCGGAGAACGGCCTGCTCGGCATGGGCGCCTTTCCCACAGAAGAAGAACTCGATGCCGACATGATCAATGCTGGCAAACAGACCGTCACCGCACGCGTCGGCGCCTCGATTTTCAACTCCGCCGAATCCTTCGCGATGATTCGCGGCGGGCATATCGACCTCACCGTGCTCGGCGCTTTCGAGGTCGACGTACAGGGCAACATCGCCTCCTGGATGATTCCCGGCAAGCTGGTCAAAGGCATGGGCGGCGCGATGGACCTGGTGGCGGGCGCCGAAAACATCATCGTACTGATGACGCACGCCTCCAAGGATGGCGAGTCCAAGTTGCTGCCCAAGTGCACCCTGCCGCTGACCGGCGCCGGCTGCATCAAGCGCGTGCTGACCGATCTGGCCTATCTGGAGATCGAGAACGGCGCCTTTGTCCTCAAGGAACGCGCGCCGGGTGTGAGCGTCGAGGAAATCGTGGCCAAGACTGCCGGTGAGCTGGTGGTGCCGGATCACGTACCGGAAATGACGTTCTGAGCGCACACGCTTCCTTGTAGGAGCGAGCTTGCTCGCGAACGCTCTACAGAGCCCGGCGACCGCCCGCTCTACAACACCCGACTCAACCGGAGCAAGAACATGCAAGACGTCGTTATCGTAGCCGCCACCCGCACTGCCATTGGCGCCTTCCAAGGCAGCCTGGCCAACATCGCCGCGCCTGATCTGGGCGCAGCGGTAATCAAACGCCTACTCGAACAGACCGGGCTGAATCCCGCCGAAGTCGATGAAGTCATTCTCGGCCAGGTACTGACCGCCGGTTCCGGACAGAACCCCGCCCGTCAGGCGTCGATCAAGGCCGGCCTGCCCCATGCGGTGCCGTCATTCACGCTGAACAAGGTGTGCGGTTCGGGGCTCAAGGCGCTGCATTTGGCGACCCAGGCCATTCGCTGCGGCGATGCCGAGGTGGTAATTGCCGGGGGCCAGGAAAACATGAGCCTCGCGCCCTATGTGCTGCCCAAGGCGCGCACCGGTCTGCGCATGGGCCATGCCGAGCTGGTCGACAGCATGATCAGCGATGGCCTTTGGGATGCCTTCAATGATTTTCATATGGGTATCACGGCGGAGAACCTCGTCGACAAGTACGAGATCAGCCGTGAAGCGCAGGACGCATTTGCCGCCGCATCGCAGCAGAAGGCAGTCGCCGCCATCGAGGCCGGGCGTTTCAACGACGAGATCACGCCCATCGAAATTCCTCAACGCAAAGGTGATCCGCTGCGTTTCGACACCGACGAGCAACCGCGCGCCGGCACCACCGCCGAGTCACTGGCCAAACTCAGGCCAGCCTTCAAGAAGGACGGTTCAGTCACCGCCGGCAACGCCTCCAGTCTCAACGATGGCGCCGCGGCGGTGTTGCTGATGAGCGCCGGCAAAGCCAAGGCGCTCGGCCTGCCGGTGCTGGCGACGATCAAGGCCTACGCCAACGCAGGCGTTGACCCAGCAATCATGGGGATTGCGCCGGTGTCGGCCACCCGTCGCTGCCTGGACAAAGCCGGCTGGTCGCTCGACGAGCTGGACCTGATCGAAGCCAACGAGGCCTTTGCCGCTCAGGCACTGTCGGTGGGGCAAGAGCTCGGCTGGGATGCGAGCAAGGTCAACGTCAACGGCGGCGCCATCGCCCTGGGCCACCCGATTGGTGCTTCGGGCTGCCGGGTGCTGGTCACCCTGCTGCACGAGATGATTCGCCGCGACGCGAAAAAAGGCCTTGCCACGCTGTGCATCGGCGGCGGCCAGGGCGTTGCACTGGCCATCGAGCGCGGCTGAACCAACTACATCGGCTCATAACGGAGGGTTAACGCTGCGGTCAGGATCGACCGCCTCGACGTATTGAAATGACTGCGGCGCACGCCACGCACGTGCGCCGCCTTAAAAAGAAGAACAACCAAGGATCAATAGCCATGCTCAGCTCCGTTACCGCTTTGAGCGTCAAGCTCATTCAGCGATACCTCCCCTCGCCTTTCGTGTTTGCCATTCTCCTCAGCCTCATCGTCCTCGCCGCCAGCATGCTGGTCACCGGCCAGGGTTTGCCCGCCATGGCCCAGCACTGGGGTACGGGTTTTTGGAATTTGCTCACCTTCGCCATGCAGATGGCATTGATTCTGGTCACCGGCCATGCCCTGGCCAGCGCCCCCTTGATCCATCGCTTGCTGGCGGGACTGGCACGAACCGCCCGCACGCCGGGCCGTGCGGTAGTGCTGGTTACGCTTGTGGCGCTGGCCGGCTCTTGGATCAACTGGGGCTTCGGCCTGGTGATCGGTGCGGTGTTTGCCCGTGCCCTGGCCCGTGAAGTAAAAGGCGTAGACTATCCACTGCTGGTCGCTGCGGCCTACTCGGGCTTTCTGATCTGGCACGGCGGCCTGTCCGGTTCCATTCCCCTTTCGCTGGCCACCGGAGGCGCAGACCTGGAGCGCATGACCGGCGGCGTGGTGACTGCCGCCATCGGCGTCGGCGACACACTATTCACTGCCATGAACCTGACGATCATTGCGCTGCTGGTGATCGGTCTGCCGATCCTCAATTGGGCCATGCATCCGAAAGACCCGAAAGTTGCAGACCCTGCAAAACTGCTCGACCCCGCCCATGAGGCCCTGCCGCGTAACACCCTGGCGCAGCGCATGGACGACAGCCGCATCCTCAACCTGATCATCGTTGCGCTGGCTGCGGTGTATTTCGGTTTCTACTTCGCCGAGAACGGCTTCGCGCTCACGCTGAACATTGTCATCGGCTTGTTCCTGTTTATCGGCCTGGCGCTGCACGGCTCGCCAGAACGCTACATGCGTGCGGTACAGGACGGGATCGGTGGCATCAGCGGCATCGTCATCCAGTTCCCCTTCTACGCCGGAATCATGGGGATGATGGTCGGCGCCAACGCCGAAGGATTGTCACTGGGCCGGCAGATCACCGACACCTTCATCGCCTGGTCATCGGCCGATACCTTCCCGGTGCTGGCTTTCCTGAGCGCCGGACTGGTCAACGTCTTCGTGCCATCCGGTGGCGGCCAATGGGCGGTGCAAGGGCCGATCATGCTGCCGGCTGGCCAGGCGCTCGGCGTGACGCCAGCCGTCACTGCCATGGCGATTGCCTGGGGGGACGCCTGGACCAATATGATCCAACCGTTCTGGGCATTGCCGATCCTGGGCATCGTTGGGCTCGGCGCGCGCGACATCATGGGCTATTGCCTGCTGATGCTGGTTTATTCGGGCATCGTCATTTCAGGCTGCCTGTATTTCTTCGGCTGATGCGGGGCCGGCAGGGTGGATGTCGCTTTTTAAATGCACCGTGACGCCGCTTGGTGTGTCGCCACACGGTGGATCGCCACCCGGTGGATCGGTGAAGCGTGATTCACCCACGTGAGCATGGAGATGGGTGGGCCAGGGGGCTTTGTCTGTAGCGCTTTTGAAGGGCTGCCGAATTGTCTTCGGCTGATAGGCTAAGCCCGGCACTTAGAAAGCTGGCTTGCGCTAAACGGAAAACCCCGCATGCGGCGCGCATGCGGGGTTTTCTTTGAGACTAAGTTGAGCCCGACATGGCGAAATCAGCCCACGTCAGATGCGGAACTGCCGCACCAACCCACCCAGACGTTCGCCTACATTCGCCAGGTTGCGCGCGGTCTGCGCGCCCTGCTGAGTTTCCTCGGCGACATTTTCCACTGCTGTGGCGATCTGGTGGACGCTGCGGTTGATCTCTTCAGCCACGGCCGTCTGCTCTTCGGCGGCGCTGGCGATCTGTGCGTTCATACCGTTGATGGTGGCGATCAGCTGGGCAATGGCGTCCAGCGAAGCGCCGGCCTGATTGGCCTGAGCACTGCTGGCATCACCCGCTTCGCTGGAACGGCTCATGGCGGCTACGGCCTGCTTGGCGCCGCTCTGCAAGCGGTCAATCATTCCCTGGATTTCCTGGGTGCTCTGCTGGGTGCGACTGGCCAGTGCCCGAACCTCGTCGGCGACGACCGCGAAGCCACGTCCAGCCTCACCGGCACGTGCTGCCTCGATGGCGGCGTTCAACGCTAGCAGGTTGGTCTGTTCGGCAATCGAGCGGATCACGTCGAGCACGCCCACGATCGCATGCACATCCTGCTGCAAAGCATCCAGCGAGGTGCCGCTGCTGCGGATTTCTTCAACCAGTGAATGGATCTGGCGAATGCTTGAATCGACTACGGCTTTTGCCTGCTGACCTTCCTGATCGGTCTGTTGAGCAGCTTCAGCGGCCCCTTGCGCGCTGTGTGCCACTTCCTGCGCCGCAGCGGACATCTCATTGATTGCCGTAGCAACCTGATCGGTTTCCTGGCGTTGGGTCTCCATGGCTTTTTCGGAGCGCTGCGCCTGGGAAGCGACCTCGGCCACCATGCCGGTCAGTTGTCCGGTCATCTCCGCAACCTGGCTGACCATTGTGTGGATCTTGCCAACGAAGCGGTTGAACGAGCCGGCCAGCTGGCCCAGTTCGTCGCTGCGATCTTCCGGCAGGCGGTGAGTCAGGTCACCGTCGCCAGCGGCGATGTCATCGAGCTGAGCGCGAATCACCTGGATCGGCCTGACGATGGAATTGCTGATCACCACGCCGGCGATGCATAGCGCTGCCAGCATCACGCCAGCGATAACCAGAATGCTGGTTAGGATCGAGTTGACCCGGCCGTCGATGTCCGTCCTTACCCGGTCCAGGGCCGATTCGATATTGTCGAGATTGACCGCCGTACCCAGCGCCAAGTCCCACTTCGGCAGGTAATAGCTGTAGGCAAGTTTTGGCACCGATACCTTGTCGTTACCGGGCAACGGCGATGAGTAATTCACGAAGTAGGTGTTGTTTTTCGCCACGGCCACCAATTCACGGTTGATGTAGACGCCGTTGGAGTCGCGTCGGTCATTGAGGTTGGTGCCCACATCCACCGGACTTTCGCCGCGGAACAGCCGAACCACATTGGAGTCATGGCCGAAAAAGTAACCGTCTTTGCCGAACTTGATCTTCCTGAGGATGGCGATGGCCTCGTCACGGCTGGCCAGGTCCCCTTGCGCGGCTGGCTCGTAGAGGTGAGCCACGCTGCTCACACCGATTCGCATGTAATCCTCGAGTCGTGTCCGGGCATCGTCGATCATACGCTCACGGGTAGTTTCCAACTCTTCGTCGGCGAGACCGTGAAGGATTTTTGCCGCGGCGCCGCTTAGGACCAGTGCAAAAAGAGTGACGGGCACCAGCGCAAGAAGAAGGACTTTAATTTTTAGCGTGAGTCGCATGGATGGCATCCGAGTATGTGAGTACTTATCAGTCATCGGCTGACTCAGCCGGATCTTGACGCCGGTCAAACCTCAGGAAGAGGTTCTGTGACGAACAGCACACTTGCCGCGAAAAGACCGCACGGCAGCTTTTTTCGCTCCGTTTTAAATACCTGCACCGATACAGAATCGCGCTCGGTGCAACTGCATATCGGCTTGTTCAAAGCGAATCCTTAGGAGGCTTCACAACGCTGGTCGCGTTGAAGAAATTGCGGATCCTCTAGGTTCAGGGCCCATTCGAGGCTAGGCGAATCCAAGCGCAGAGCACCAGCGTGCGGCCCTGACGCATGCGGCAACCTGCCGCCCCGTCTTTTCGCTTTTTCACTACTCTCTCCCAAACGGCTCTAAACCGGCCGTTTCGCTTGATTTCATTGGCTTTCCCGCCTGTCTGGACTGTTTAGACAAAGGGATGAACGGCGCAACTTTTCCTTACAACTCTGTGTCGCAGTTAACAGACCAGGCATTGGTTATGTGCAGCTGAAAATTGTTCGCAACAAGAGCCATGTTCAGGCTTGTGTGGGTGACTTCGGAAACACACCAGCGCGCGTAGTTCGGTAGGTGAGCGGTCATCACAACATTCACCGTTCCGAAGAACGGCTGTTATTTGTTCAGGGATAGGGAATAAGAACGATGCTCTTCAACTCGATGGTCTTTATCGCCGGGTTTCTTCCGGTGGTTCTACTGGGCTTCATTCTTCTCGCGGGCTCCGGCAGACAACGCTTTGCCGCCATCTGGCTGACACTGGCGTCGCTGGTCTTCTACGGCTGGTGGAACCCCGCCTATGTGCCGCTGCTGGTGGGCAGCATGGTGGTCAACTACCTGATCGGTGGCTACCTGATGCGACGGCCCTCGAAGGCTGTGCTGATACTTGGCGTTGCCGCTAACGTCGCCTTGCTGGGTTATTACAAATACACAGGCTTTCTCTTCGGCACACTCGACAGTGCCTTCGACCTCGGCTGGTCAGTGGGCGACATCATTCTGCCGCTGGCGATTTCGTTCTTCACATTTCAGCAGATCGCCTATCTGGTCGACGCCCACGACGGTGAGGTCGCCGAGCATGATTTCGTCAATTACTGCCTGTTCATCAGTTTCTTCCCACAATTGATTGCCGGTCCCATTACCCACCACGGCGAGATGCTCAAGCAGTTCAATGACAGCAGCACCTTTCGCCCGCGGATCGACAATATCTCGCTGGGGCTCACGGTCTTCGTGCTCGGCCTGTTCAAGAAGGTGATCCTCGCCGACCCGCTGGGAGAAAACGCCTCGCCGATCTTCGCGGTCGCCGCCAGTGGAACGGTGCCGTCGCTGTACGACGCCTGGTACGGCGCGCTCAGTTATACGCTGCAAATCTATTTCGACTTTTCCGGCTACAGCGACATGGCGATCGGCCTGGGATTGCTGTTCGGCCTGCGTCTGCCGGTGAACTTCAACAGCCCGTTCAAAGCGCACAACGTGATCGACTACTGGTCGCGCTGGCACATGACGCTTACGCGCTTTCTCACCGCCTACATCTATAACCCCATCGTGATGCGCATCACCCGCAAGCGGATGGCCGCCGGCAAGCCGTTACCCCGGCGAGGAAAGATGAGTGTCGGGACCTTTGTCGTGCTGATCGCCTACCCCACCGTGCTGACCATGTTCATCTCGGGCGTCTGGCACGGTGCTGGCTGGCAGTTCGTGGCATTTGGGCTGTTGCACGGCTTCTACCTGGTCGTCGCCCACGGCTTCCGAGCCTACAAGGCGCGCCATGGTCTGCCATTGGACAGCGACAAGCTCTGGCACCACGCCGGCGCCGTGCTGCTGACCTTCCTCTGTGTAGTCGTGGCGATGGTGTTCTTCCGGGCCAACAGCCTGACGGCGGCGATGGCCATGCTGACGGGGATGGTTGGCTTGAGCGAGTTGCATACCGACTTCGACAAGTCCGACTACCTCACCGTCGCCATACTGCTTGCCTTCGTCTGGATCATGCCCAACGTGCAGCAGTGGATGGCAGGCTTTCGTACCGCGCTGGACGCCCAGCCGCGCGAGAACTGGCTGCTGCGCTGGTTCCCGATCGCCGTGTGGAGCCCGACGCCGGTCATCGGCCTGGCCATCGGCGTGCTGGGCTTCTTTGCCTTGGCTGTGGCCTTTTCCGTGGCGCCTACCGAGTTTCTCTACTTCCAGTTCTAACCGCCCAAATAACAAAGGAGTAACACGCTAAATGGATCAGCTTCTCTGGTTAGCGCAGCACCCGGATCTTGGCGCCGCCATCGGCGAGGCCAAACGGGAAGCCGACCCCTTGGTTCGCCTGGGTCTGGCCGCGCAGCTCGCCGGGTACCGCCGCGACTTCACGCTCACGACCCGGCTGGACCGGCTTGCAAGCGAAGGTCTGCGCGCACTGGCAAACGGCGAACCCCCTTCCAGTGGGCTGCATCCGTTGCGCATCGCCCTGCTGTCGTCGCATACCGTGGATCATCTTGTGCCGGCGATTCGCGTCGCGGGCTTTCAACGCCGGCTGGCGCTCTCGGTGCACGTCGCGCCCTATGGCATGTATCGTCAGGCCTTGTTGATGGACGACCCCGAGCTCGCCAGCTTTGCCCCGCAGCTGATTGTCCTGGCGCTGGATGCCAGAGATGCACCCCTGCAGCTGCCACTCGAAGCCTCGCAGCAAGACGTTGATGTTGCAGTGGCCGAGCGTGTCGACGAGTTGCGCCTGCTCTGGCGCCGCGCGCGCGAGCGCTATGCCGCACAGGTCGTTCAGCAGACCATCGTGCCTGCCGACCCTCCGATTTTCGGCTCGTTCGAAGCGCTCGTTCCGGCCTCGCCCTACGCTCTTATCGATCGCCTCAATGCGGCCATTCGTGCCGCGGCCCATGAAGACGGCGTGCTGCTGATGGATCTGGCCTGGGAAGCCGCCCGTGGCAGTTATGGCGACGGCCTGGCCGAACCGGTGCGCTGGCACCAGGCCAAGCAATTGGTCAGCCCGAACCTGGCGCCGCTGTATGGCGACCAACTGGCTCGCATCGCCGCGGCCAGCGCCGGCCTATCGCGCAAATGCCTGGTGCTGGATCTGGACAACACGTTGTGGGGCGGCGTGGTCGGCGACGATGGTGTCGAGGGTATCCATCTCGGCCAGGGCTCGCCCAGTGGCGAAGCCTTCCTCGCCTTCCAGCGCTACGCAGCACAGTTGGCGCGCCGCGGAATCATCCTCGCGGTGTGCAGCAAGAATGATCTGAGCGTCGCCGAAGCAGCATTCAATCATCCCGAGATGGCGCTCAAGCGCAGCGACATTGCGGCCTTCGTGGCCAACTGGGAGGACAAGGCCGGCAACCTGCGGCGCATCGCCTCGATGCTGGACATTGGCCTCGACAGCCTGGTGTTCGTCGACGACAACCCGGCCGAGCGAGACATCGTGCGGCGCGAGCTGCCGGAAGTCGCCGTGCCGGAATTGCCGGACGACGTAGCCGACTATCCGGCACGGGTCGCCGCCGCCGGGTACTTCGAAGCTGTCTCCTTTACCTCCGACGATGCCACACGCGGGCGCAACTACGCCCTGAATGCCGAGCGCAAGGCGGCGATGAGCCAGGCCACCGACATGGAAGGCTACCTGCGCGGTCTGGAGATGGTGCTCACCGCCACCCCGATTGGCGCCGCCGAACTGGCCCGCAGCACGCAGCTGATCAACAAGACCAACCAGTTCAATCTCACCACGCGCCGTTACAGCGAGGCCGAAGTCGAGCGCATTGCCAGCGACCCGGCAGCCGTCGCCCTGGCAATCCGACTGGCCGACAAGTTCGGCGACAACGGCCTGATCAGCGTCGTCCTGGCGCGCCCGGATGCAGCCGTCGCCAGCGACGAACTGCTGATCGACAGCTGGCTGATGAGCTGCCGCGTGCTGGGTCGTCAGGTCGAAGACGCTGTACTCGACGTGCTGGCAGCCGTGGCCACCGCTGCCGGCTACCGCGCATTGATCGGTGAGTACCGACCGACCGAACGTAACGGCATGGTTGCTGAGCATTACCCGCGGCTGGGCTTCGTTCAGCATCCGGCGCTTTCCGACAGTGAGCCAGACGCGACCTTCTGGCGCTACGAACTCAGCTCTTCCCGCACACCCCGCCATTTCATCGAGGTATTGGCATGACCGAAGCAGAAGTACTCAAGCAGCTCACCCCGGTTTTCCATGATGTGTTCGACGACGACAGCATTGTGCTTTCCCCGGAAATGACAGCCAACGATATCGAGGGCTGGGACAGTCAGACCCACGTCATGCTCACGGTCGCGGCCGAGCAGCGCTTCGGCATCAAGTTTCGGACGGCGGAGCTCGAATCGCTGCGCAACGTCGGCCATTTCGCACAGGTCATCAGCGCCAAGCTGGAGGGAAAGTAGATCATGATCCAGACAGCAGGTGTCCCCAAGGACGGGAGTCATGCCGAGCAGGATGCCGGCAGCACGGCCAGCGCGCCGAGCCGGATGCGTTCATGGTATCTGCTGTCATTGTTTGTCGGGTTGTTCGGCACACTGGCGGTGTTCTGCCTGACGCTGTTCATGCTGGACCGGACCGGCAACCTGCCGCCACCCGCGTTCTCCAACATTTCCTGCGCTGATGAAAAGCTCAGCTTCATGCGCGACAACCCGATTCAATCGCCAAACCTGCTGATCATCGGTTCCTCCGTGGCGTGGCGCCACGTAGACGGCAACGTGCTGACCGAGGCATTGCCAGAGGTGCGACCGATGAACGGCGCATTCTGTGGGCTGTTCGCCAACCAGTCGACCTACGTGGGGCACTGGCTGCTCGACCGCCAGCCGAGCATCCAGAGCGTGGTGATGATTGCCGACCCACAGGATTTCGCCGGTTGCTGGCGCGTACCCGCAGCGGTGTTCAACCGTGAGCACGTCGACCCCTATGTCTACGAGAACGCCTCGCCCTGGGGACACTACATGCGTTATTTCTCGCCGAAGTCGTTGGCACGCAACGCGTTGACGGTAAAAGCGCAGCGCGCAGGCGAGATCGAATGGGACCCGCTGGTGTTTAATCGCTTCGGCGATGGTCCGCTGGACACGAGCAATACCCGCGAGCTGCTCTATGGCCGCCCGGACCCACTGGACGCCAGCTGTTTCGACGCACTGCGCGGGATGAGCGCGCGCCTGGCCGAAGAAGGCCGTGAGCTGATGGTTGTCTCCACGCCGCTGCATCCAAAGTGGAAGGAAAAGTTCGATCCGGACGGTACCTTCCTGGCCGATTTCGACAAGCGAATCATGGACACGCTCAGCGCCACCGGAGGCACCTACTGGAACGCCGACAAGGACTGGAGCACGCCTGTTACCTCCTTTGTCGACGCGGTACACATGCGCTGGTCCGTGGTCCGGGAATTCACCGCAGCCTTGGCCGAACAGATGCGTGACACGGCAATCGCGCCTGTGCCGTCACCGACCCTGGAAACCGCCAAGGTGCCCTGATTGCGGTTATAGAAATACAAAAGCCCGGGCTGTTTGAACATGCCCGGGTTTTTTGCTCACTGCTCTCAGTATCAGGCCGGCATCACCCGCCCGCGACACTCGCCAAAGCCGATGGACGCGTGTCCGTCTTGACGGCAACGCGCCTTGAGGATGATTTCGTCCCCATCTTCCAGAAAGGTGCGGGACTCGCCGCTGGGCAGTTTCAAAGGCTGTTTCCCGCCCTGGGTGATTTCCAGCAGGCTACCGAGGCTTTCAGCGCTGCTACCGGACAGGGTGCCGGAGCCGAACAGATCGCCGGGTTGCAGGCTGCAGCCGTTGACGCTGTGGTGCGCGACCATCTGCGCCACGGTCCAGTACATATTCTTCGTACTGCTCAACGCGATGCGCTGCGCAGGCTGACCCTTGTCGCGCATGGCCGCAGTCAGCAGCAGCACTTCAAGTTCGATATCAAGCGCCCCCTGCTGCTGATCCTGCTCATCGAAAAGATAGGGCAACGGCTGCGGATCGCCTTCGGCACGCTTGGGTTGCGCACAGCGGAAAGGCTCAAGTGCTTCAGGCGTCACCACCCATGGCGAGACGCTGGTGGCGAAGCTCTTCGACAGGAACGGGCCCAGCGGCTGGTATTCCCAGGCTTGTAGATCACGTGCAGACCAGTCGTTGAGCAGGCAGAAACCGGCGACATGGCTGCTTGCTTCACCGATCGGGATCGACTCACCGCGCGCGTTGCCTGGCCCGATCCAGATGCCCAGCTCCAGCTCGTGATCGAGCCGCTTGCTGGGCCCGAAGCTCGGCTCGCTGGCACCCGGCGGCAGGGTCTGGCCATTGGGGCGTTTGACCGTCGCACCGGACACATCAATGGTAGAAGCGCGGCCGTGATAACCGATGGGCACGTACTTGTAGTTTGGCAGCAAGGGGTTGTCCGGCCGGAACAGCTTGCCGACGTTGTTGGCGTGGTGGATGCCGACATAGAAGTCGGTGTAGTCGCCCACCTTGGCTGGCAGATGCATCTGGCAACGGTCCATCGGCTGCAGCAGCGACTCGCCCATGCCCTGCAGACGCTCACGCTGAGCGCTGGCCTCGCCGACCAGATCCTGCAGCGCGCCGCGCAGCGCTTGGCGCGCTGGGGCTCCAAGTGCAAAGAAGCTATTGAGGCTGCTGCCGCTGGCTGCCTTTGCCGCTTCCAGCGCTGGACCATCGAACAGGCCGGCTTCGCAGGCTGCCCTCAGATCAAAGATGAAATCACCAATGGCGACGCCGCCGCGTGGCTGGTCGCAGTCACGGCTGAACACGCCCAGCGGCAGGTTGGCGAGGGAGAAATCCGAATGGCCATTGGCCGACTCGACCCAGCTGCGTTGATCGTTTTGTACGGTCATGGTCTGTGCCGTCCTGTCATTTCTGGTTCTGGTCGAAAGTTTTGGCCAGGCCGGCCCAGCAGCTGTCGTACTCAGTCTGCAGTAGAGAGCTTTCCAGCGCCTGGCGTGTGGGGCGAAGCACTTGGCCGGTCTCGAACATGAAGGCCATGGTGTTTTCGATCTTGTGCGGTTTGAGTTCGGCCTTGATCGCCTGTTCGGTCGACAGGTGGTCCGGGCCGTGAGCGCTCATGCAGTTGTGCAACGAGGCGCCACCCGGCAGGAAGCCGTCAGCCTTGGCGTCGTAGGCGCCATCGATCAGGCCCATGAACTCGTTCATCAGGTTGCGGTGGAACCACGGCGGACGGAAGGTGTTCTCCGCCACCATCCAGCGCGGCGGGAAAATCACGAAGTCGATGTTGGCCATCCCGTGAACCGCGCTGGGTGAGGTCAGCACGGTGAAGATCGACGGATCGGGATGATCGAAGCTGACCGTGCCGATAGTGTTGAAGCGGCGCAGGTCATACTTGTACGGCACGTTGTTGCCATGCCAGGCGACCACATCCAATGGTGAGTGATCCAGTTCGGTCGACCAGAGCTCGCCGAGAAACTTCTGTACCAGCTGCACTGGCTCGTCGCGCTCTTCGAAGTGCGCCACCGGCGTCAGGAAGTCGCGCGGGTTAGCCAGGCCATTGCTGCCAATCGGTCCGAGGTCCGGCAGGCGCAGCGCACATCCGTGGTTTTCGCAGACGTAGCCACGCGCAGTGGAGTCCAGCAGCTCGACCCGAAAGCGCATGCCGCGCGGGATCACCGCGATCTCAAGCGGTGCAACCTCCAGCACGCCCAGTTCGGTGACCAGGTTGAGCGCACCCAGCTGCGGCACGATCAAGAGCTCGCCGTCTGCGTTGAAGAACACCCGTTCCATCGACTGATTGGCTGCGTAGCGGTAGATGCTCGCCCCGGCAGGCTGACTGGGCTCGGCGTTGGCGACTACGCACGTCAGCCCGTCGAGAAAATCAGTCGCGCTCTCGGGAATGGGTTCAGGATTCCAACGCAGTCGGTTGGGTGTGATCGGCCCCAACTCGCTGTTCAGCTGCCGCTCCAGGCGCTGATATTGACCGTGATTGGCCGAGGGTCGAATACGGTACAGCCAGGTTCGCCGTGCTTCGCTGCGCGCCACGGTAAAAGCGGTGCCAGAGAGCAATTCGGTGTAAAGGCCATAAGGGACCTTTTGCGGCGAGTTCTGCCCAACAGGCAACGCACCTGGCAGGGCCTCGCTGCTGAATTCGTTGCCAAAGCCGGACAAGTATCGAGAGGTTTCGCCCATTTGTTGTTGTGGTTGCATAGCCATCTCTCATTTCGCGTAATGCGTTTACGCAAAAAGTAATTTGAACTCCCTGGGGCGTCAAGTTATAAACAGCGCCTTATTCAAGCAGGCCGGCACAACGGGCATTGGAAACCATGGCAGACAGCAACGCGGACACGGCGCCACGGCGGCAGAAAGTACAGGCCGCCGAGGTAGGTACTGACATTCTCACCGCCCTGGCCGAACTGGCCCCGGCGACCTCCCTGTCGCGCCTGGCCGAACATGTCGGCATGCCCGCCAGCAAGGTCCATCGTTATTTGCAGGCGCTGATGGCCAGCGGTTTCGCCGAACAGGATCCGCTGACCAACCACTACGGGCTGGGCCGCGCCGCGCTGTTCGTAGGGCTGGCCGCTTTGGGCCGACTGGACGTGGTCAAACTGGCGACGCCGCATCTGGCGCAGCTGCGCGACGAACTCAACGAAACCTGCTTTCTGGCGGTATGGGGCAACCGCGGCCCGGCCGTCGTGCATGTCGAGCAGGCGGTGCGCGCCGTGACGCTGGTGACGCAGGTGGGCTCGGTGCTACCCCTGCTGGGCTCGTCCACCGGGCTTGTGTTCAACGCGTTCATGCCCAATGCCGAAACCGCACAATTGCGCGAAGAGGAACTGCGGCTTCCCTCGGCCCCCACTCCTGATGCGCTGCAGCACGCCATGAGCGAACTGCAACGCACCCACATCCAGCCTGTGCACGGTCTGTTGATGGCCGGCGTCAACGCCCTCTCCGCGCCGCTGTTCAGTGGCGATCAGCGATTGGCAGGCGTCATCACCATTGTCGGCGGCGAGCCTGGCTTCATGGCTGAAGCAGATGGCGACGCGGCGAAGCGATTGCTAGAGATCGCGCGCAAGATCAGTGCGCGGATGGGTGCCTAACGGCAAACGGGACGAACGGCGTCAGCGGATGCTCCTGCGTCAATGATGCAAATTGACTGGCGTATGGCAGAGGATTAGCGTTCGTCTGTCTTTTCCAGACTCCGGAGGCATCATGGATATTCAAATCCGACCGCTTACGTCATTCGAAGGCAGCAGCTGGGAGGTTCGCTTGGACCGAAACAAGGTCACGTTTCGCAACGAGTCCGAGGCCCGAGCTTTCGTTCAGCTCCTTGAGTCGCGCCTATCAGCTCCCCATCAACTCCCAGACGTCACCAACGACCTTCAGCTCCACAGCCGAGCTGGCTGATCGGATAAGGCAGGGTTGCATGTAGCAATGCCAGCACGCTCCCCTGCCTTCTCTTGGCTAACGCTCGCTGCAACCAACCTCAGATACGCAGCGCAACACCCAGTCGCAGTTCGCGGCCTGGCTCGTAACTGCCGCGAATACCTTCATAGCCGGGAATGCTTTCGAAATCTTCATTGCTGGCGTGATCCAGGTACTGCTTGTCGAATAGATTCTTCAGCGTCAGGTTGAATACGAGTCGGTCGTCACTTAACGCTGACCACTGGGCATAAAGGTCGTGTACGCCGTAACCGGGTTTATCGAGGGTGCCCACACCGGTCCGCAGCGAATCGACAGCCGTGACGAAGCGGCCCTGCCAGCCATAGCTCAGCCTGTCAGTCGCACGATATTCGGCAAATCCGATCCAGGTGTCGCCCAGGGTCGTGCCCAAGCCGTTGTGCTCGTAGACATTGAGTTCCTCACCGTCCAGATCGACATCGTTGTGGTGGTAGCTCAGCCCGACGCTCAGCTGCTGCCAGTAGTAGGCGCTCTGCAGCAGCACACCCTGGGTCTCTAGCGTCCCGCCATTGACGTAAAGGTTGGGACGGCCGCTCGGATCGTAGATGGCATCGCGCACACGGGTGTCATAGACCCGCCCGGACAACGCCAGCCCGCCCTGGCGATACTCGAAACCGACTTCATTGGTGCGCGCCTTCTCGGCGTCCAGCTCCGGGTCGTTGCCGGATGCATCGAGCTTGAACGCATCACGTACCTGCACGCCACGTAACGCTTGCGCGTGGCTGGCCAGCAAGGCCAGTTCCGGGGTCAGCTGATAACGAAGGCTGGCGTTGGGGCTGACGCCGGAATCCGAGAATTGCTGGCCGTCACGGTCGTCGAGGCGGTAGCGGTCGTAGCGTAGGCCCATGCCCAGCAGCAGCTTTTCGGTGGCCTGATAGCTGTCCTGTAGATAGAAGCCCAGCACGTCGCCGTTTTCTTCATCCAGATCTCGATCACCATCCGGCCCCAGGCGGGTGCGGTCATCTCGATAGTCGACGCCATAGGTCAGCCTATGGGCGCCCAGTTCACTGGTGTTGCGCACATCCAGCCCAGCGCTGGTGGTATCCCCAATGTAGAGGCCATAGCGACCGTCTTGCTGCAGCTCGGTAGAGGTGTGGTAGGTCGTTACTTCGACATCGAGCAAGTCGTTGCTCAGCGGGTTCCAGCCGTAATTGAACGTCAGCGTTTCCCGCTCCGTCTCAAGCGGGAACAGGGGGTTGAAGCCGCTTAGAATCCACTGCGGACGCTGGCTGCGTTCACCCTCGTCAGTCCGTTTTTCGTAAGCCAGGCGCAACGTCTGCTCATCCGTCAAGCGGCCCACCAGCTTGGCGAACCCCAACTGTTGACGCGCACCGGTGCCGAGTACATCCCGCTCGTTGCCATCTTCGTAGTCGTTCTGGTCCTGGTAAGTCGCCACCGCCATGGCCGACCAGTTGTCGTTGAACCTGCCGAACAGGCTGGTGCTGGATTTATAACCTTCGGCACTGCTGAAGTAGGTGCCTTTGATCAAGCCGCCAACGCGTTCCCCGGCACGCAGCAGATCGTCCGGGTCTTTGGTCACGAAACGGACGGAGCCGCCCAGTGCGCCGGGGCCTGCCGTTGCGTCGCCCGTGCCGGGCTGAACCTCGGCACGCTTGAGAAGCTCCGGCTCAATTCCGATGCGCCCCGTATGGTGGAACGTCTGCCCCGGTTGGCTGGCGCCATCGATGGTGATGTTCAACAGCGTGTCTTCGAGACCGCGCAAATACAGCTTCTGAGCGACGCCCGGGCCACCGCCGACCGATACTTCCGGGCTGGCCTCGAATACATCCTGCAAATCAGCGGCCTGATAATGCTGCAGCTGATCGGCTTCGACGCTGTCACCTTGTACGTGGCGAGCAGTCACCTCGCTAACGCTCAGCTCCAGCGGCTCCGTGGTTTGCGCATGCACCTGGCACGGTATGGCGCCAGCCAGCGCAGCAAAGGACAGCGAGCCAAGAATCGATAACGGGATGGGACAGTGTTGCATGGAAAACCTCTGAATCATTAATGCGAACGTTTCGTATTACTGATTCTCCACCTATGGCGGTGCTGCCACGTATCACTTTTACAACTGTTACGTTGTGTTCCCGGTGCGAGGCAGCCAGATCGTCATGCACAGTCCACCCTGCTCGTGATTGCTCGCCGCGAGACGCCCGCCAATCGCACGTATCTGTCGCTGCGCCAATGCCAGACCCAAGCCAAAACCGGGACGGTCACTGCTGACGCGCTCGAACGGCTGAAATATACGCTCGAGCCATTGCGGCGGAACGCCGGGGCCCTGGTCGATGATGTCCAATCGGTAGGCGTGAGGTTCGGCTTGAAGCTGAACCTGCAGTTGTTTGCCAGACGGCGTGTGGTCGAGTGCGTTACGCACGATATTTTCGATCGCTTGGCCGAGCGCGCGGTGGCAGCTGCCGATCAGCTCTGCTTCGGCTGGCAGCTGCGTTTGGATCCGGCGATCCGGATATTCGAAGCGTGCATCGTCGAGAATGCTGTCGAGCAAGTCCGTCAGATCCAGCGTTTCGTCACGCAGCATGGGCCGCTCCGTCTCAAGCCAGCTCAGCGTTAGCGCATCCTCAACCAGACGGCGCATCGCCGAGCAGTCCTGACGAATGCGTGGCAACAAAGCAGCTGTGTCGCTACCCTGCTCAGCCAGGCTGACCGCCATCTCGATGCGGGCCAGCGGCGTGCGAAGCTCGTGGGACATTTCGGCCAGTCGCTGACGCTGATCGATGATCAGTCCGCCGATGCGCTCAGCCATGGCATCAAAGGTCTCGGCTACACCTGCCAGCTCGTCGCGCCTTGAACCCAACAGCGCACCCGCACGAGCGGTGTAGTCACCTTCGCTGAACTGCCGGGTCGCCTGCTCCAACCTCCGCAGCGGCTGCATCAGGTGACGATAGAGCAACAAACAGCCACAGACCAACAGCACCAGGGGCAGCACCAGTTCGAGCAGCAGCCGCGCTGGATACCAGTAATGCCCAGGGCGCATGCGCTGCGGCAACTGGATCAGGAAGCGCAGCTGCCCATCAGCGAACGGCACATCCATGATCGGGTTTTCTTGAAAGTAGAGATGAATCTTCCAGGACGGATCCCGCCCGAGGCTGAACTCCCGCGTGAACCGCTCGGACAGTTCACTGCCGGCAAGGGCGTGCAACTGCGGATCGACGATCGCCGCCCAGGTCTGCTCGCGATGCTGAAGCGTCTGCAGCCAATCTTGCAAAGCCTTTTCATCACCGGCACGGTACAGGGCTTCAGCCTGCGCGCCGTACTCACGAAGCGTGCGCTGGTGCTCGGCATCGATGAAGCTCATCTGCTCTTCCGCCTGGCCGCTCAAGCGCGCAATGACCCAGAACAGCGCCACGCTTCCAAGGGCGACGCCGAGGCACAACTTCCAGAACAGTCGCCGGTTCATTGGAAGCTGTAACCGCGTCCGTGGAGCGTCTGCAAGCGATCGGCCGCTAGCCCGGCTTCGGTCAGCCGGCGGCGGATGCGGCTGACGTGCATGTCGAGGCTACGGTCGTAGCCGCTGTGCTCGCGCTCGAAAACAACCCGGTACAGATAAGGCTTGGTCAGCACTTCGCCGCGTTGCAACATCAATTGCCAGAGCAGCCGGAACTGCAAGGGCGTCAGTGCCAGATCCTGCTCTCCAACGCGGGCACGTAGCGTATGCCGATCCAGAACCAAGGCATCGATGTTCAACGACGGCGGTTGTACGGCTCGGCTCTCGGCGCTGCGCGTACGCCGCAATATCGCATCGATGCGCAGCTGCAGCTCCGTCAGGTTGAAAGGCTTGGCCAGGTAATCATCCGCCCCATGGCGCAATCCTCGGATGCGCTCCTCTTCAGCACCGCAAGCAGTCAGCATGATGACCGGCGTCTGTTGCTGCTCGCGCAAGCGACGTAACACGGAGAAGCCATTCACGTCCGGCAGCATCACATCCAGCAAAATCAGATCCGGCGCGTGAGCCAGTGCCATCGCCAGACCACTCTCACCCAGCGGGCTCAAGCGCACCGCGTATCCCTGCAGGCGAAGCAACTCGCCCAGTCGCTCGATCAGCACCTGATCGTCCTCGATGACCAATACTTCAGCCAGATACGCCCCCATCTCGACTCCCTGTCGGGTGAGCTTCACCCATCGCCAGAAGATAATAATTCTCATATAGCGTAAGGCAAGTTACTCAGGCGGGCTATACGGCCGTTATAACCGTAGTCCGCCCCCGTAAATCTTCATGGTTGAGCCGGATGGCGAAGCGGCAAAATCAGCGAGAAGTGACACCAGCAATAAGCGTCATAACGAGCGCTTAGTGCTGATGGCAAGTTCGGACTAGTTGCTGATTCGAGCGTATTGCGCGGGGGCGGCGTTAGTTGATCTCTGCCTGGGCCTCGCCAAATTGCGGAGAAGATCCTTCTGAAGACGCGACACAAACCTTATTTCGACCCGTTTGCTTAGCGGTGTATAGCGCATCGTCAGCCCGAACAATCAAGCGACTGGAGTCATCGGCTGCTGGTATGGCGGACGCAACACCTGCGCTGACCGTGATATGTACCGGGCCGCGGTCAGTTGGAATAACGGCATTCTCAACGGCCAACCGCAGCTTTTCAGCGACGAGCATGGCGCCCTCCTCGTCTGTCTGAGGAAGAATCAAACCGAACTCCTCACCGCCAAGCCTCCCGAACACATCATGTGCGCGCAGAACAGCGCTACACCGTGCCGACAGTTCTCGCAGAACGACGTCGCCAATCGGATGCCCGTACGTATCGTTCACATGTTTGAAGAAGTCGATATCAAGCAGCACCAGGCTGAGCGGCGCGTCGTGGCGCAAAGCACGGCCTAGCTCATTTTCCAACGTCTCGAGGAAGTCACGCCGGCTTCTAGCGCCAGTCAGAAGGTCAATGTTGACGATCTGCCGCAACGAGTCATGCGCTCGCCTGAGGGCCGCTGTGCTTTTCAGATGTCGCCGGGTCGCGAAGTACAGATATGAAGCAAAGGCCAGTAATAAGGCCGAGATGGCAGCAGCACAAAAAATCAGGAACTGACGACGCTCACGAGAAGCTGATAGGTATTCGGCCGGTGACAGCTGAACGACAACAACCAGTCCAACATCCTCCAGACGGCGGTATGCGGTCAGGCGATTAATCTGGTCAATGGCGCTCGGTCCCCGGAAGAAGCCCTCATCAGGTTTCGTGCTATCGAAATAGGGGCGATCTGCAGGCACCACCATTCCATCCAGGCACGCATCCAGGTTAATCGACGAGGCCGCTGCGCGTGGCACCCGGTCCAGACCAACCAGAGCGATTAGCCCATGCTGTCCGATGTTGATCTGTTTGTAGAAATCGGTGAAGAAGGCAACCGGAATCGAAAGAACGAGCACACCGGTAAACTTTCCGTCCTTAATGACCGGTCTGGTCAATTGTATGGACCAGATTCCCGACACACGGCCGAGGATGGGTTTACTCACAAATAGCTGGTCTTGCCCAAGGTTATCTCGGTGCACGCGAAAATGTTCGCGATCGCTCAGGTCGACTTTTTTAGCTAGCGAGTCCAGAGACGTGCCAACCAACAATCCTTCTGCATCTATCAGTGCGAGCTGGCCAACCAGGGCCCCGTACCGAGGAAGTTTCGTTTTAGCTAACGTCTGAAACGCGTCAGGGTCCTTTATCAGCTCTTCACGCATGTCCTGTATCAAGGCGTCGGCGTAGCGGACAACACTGTGCACGTGCTCTTCAAAGGCTATCGCCAGGTTCATCGCGTCATTGCGCGCGGCTTTCTCTACCAACTCATTTTCATGTTTGAGCCACGCGTTAAGAATGACCCACATGGGTATCAGCGTTGCCAGTAACGCAACGATAACCACGAGCCCGGCTTTGGCCTCGATGGAGCAATGTCGCAACAATTTCACTCTCCAGAATGGCGTCTATACAGTCAGGCAAGTACGCGTCCATCAAAACAGCGAAACACTTGTCGGCTAGCGATTGACAGCTCTAAAGAACCGTAGAGTCAAAATGCTATCACTCCTAACCAAACCGTCAAAAAGAATTTCTTCGATTGGGGGCGCATGGCTGGCAAAAGGAATACAAGCATGTACTTGGGCCGCGGGCATCCAGCCACGCCGGCCTGACGCTAGGCCGGAATGCGGTAGCTTTTTTCCAGGTTCATTCAACACTTGCCGTGTTGCACACGCCCAAAGCAACGAAGGCGATGGATCAGACTTCGCGTTCAGGCTCGTTCGCGCGGCGCTCGGTCAAGGATCGCTTCATCAAGTCGAAGCAGTCGAACCGCCCGGTCTTGCAGTAGCTCGTCAATGGGACTGGACGGTGGTAAGCGCAGCAATGAACCGGTCACGTTGAGAACCAGCGCTTCTCGGGTGAAGACCTCCGCGCCCAGGGAATAGAACGCGGCGATTAGCTGGCGTAACCGCAACGGTATTCTCCACTGCGCCCGCAGGGCTGATCCAAAGCTGGCGGAGCGTTCGCGTAAGGCACAGAGGACTTCGTCCTCCGTCAGTTCACCACCGCTATCCAACCACTCCTGCAGACTTCTGAGCAGAGCAAGCTCGCCGATGTTATGCAGCAGTCCTGCGGTGTAGGAGATCTCTGTGTCGAGCTTGAGTTTGCGTGCCAGCCAGTGAGCAAGCTCTGCGGCGCGCTGAGCATACTCAGTGCTGGAAGCCGCCTGATGCCTCAAGCGGGGGTCCGACAAGGTGGCATTATTCTGAAGCGCAAGCTGTAAAGTTAGATTCAGCGCTCGCTTCACACCAAGGCGCGGCAAAGCCTGGCCAAGTGTCTTGCACACGGCGCCGCTGTGCTGCCCGGCACTGTTGGCAATAGATACCAGGCGAGCCGTAATTTGAGGATCTGGCGATAGCTTCGATTCCAGCACCGCAAGGTCCCAGTCTTCCGTTTGCATGCAGGCTGCGACAGCAACCTGCACCGACTCCATAATTGGCGCACCGGCGTTGTTCGAGCGCATTCGGTCTAGAAAGTCGCTAAGCGTCCCGGTTGCGCTAGCGGCTGGTGTGCTAACTGTACGGGGACCGGGCAAGAGTGAGTTCAGGCGAACCCGCAAGTCGCCCAAGCTGTAAGGCTTCTTCAGATAGGCCTTCGGCGCCAACGGACGCACGGCACGCACACTGGCACCGTCCACCCGGTCGCTGATGACTATGGCGGGCAACAGCCGCGTAGCCTGGTGATTACGCAACTCGTGCAACAGATTGCGAGCATCCAATTGCGCCAGCTCGCCGTCAGCTATCAAAAAGCTCGGCGGTTGCTTTCGGCAGACCCTGAGTGCCGCCTGCCCATCATTGACCTGAACAGTACGGATTCCCGGACGCAGTGCTACAACCAGGCGGGCAAGCTCGTCAGCGCGCCAGGGCTCGTTATAGGCAATCAATACATAGGAGATACTCACTGGGGCGCTCACACTACCGCTCCGTTGACATTGACCAGTCGGCACGCATGCGCACTAGCCAAGCGGCCAGTGGCGGCCGCGGCTTTTTCCAATACTGCTGAGACAAGCGCTCGGCGGCGCCAACGCCGCCATGTCCGACGCCAGCATAAGGCTATGAATCACAAAGTATTTGACGGCGGACAACTCGCACTGATATCGCCGGCATTTCAGAGCTGCGGCTGATAAGTCACTGTTCCCCAAGAGCGCGATTGACACCATCGACGCAAGTGCAGCGCACTGGCTTAAACGTCCATAAAACGCCTCGGACCACCCTCACCTGCAGCGTTTTCAACGAAGTGCCAGGACGAAAAGTGGGCCTGGACAACGAAACCTATGGACAGCCGAACCCTAGGCTTCTCGACCCTGCTTCAGGGGAGCAAGCCTGCTCCGTCCGTACAACCGCCATAAAACACTAACGGACTCAAGGCAGCGGATTGCCTAGCCCTGGCTCGTTCGGATCGGTAGCTGGAGGGCGCTTCGCCGGGCCTGACGGTTGGTTGCCGTTGGCATGGTCAGAGCCAGGCTGCACATCAGGATTGTCGGTAATGAAATCGGGTTCAGGCGAATGGCTGGGGTTCTGGTCCTGCCCTGGGACCGGTTGCTGGTCGTGGGGTCTGTCGAGCGGATCGATACTCATGTAACACCTCCGTTTAGCCCTTGTTTGCCTACGGTTGGACGTAGTTACAAGGAATTGGTGCCCGCCGCAGGTCGTGCGGCAGCATTTGTCCAAACCGCTCAGCCACCTTGGTGGCTTTTGCCATTGTTGCGGGCACCTCGCAGCGCCAATATCCGGACAACCCAATAACAACAAGATCCAGGAGCCAGCCATGCGCGACCATGCCACTGCGGCCAGTGAGTTCGACTACGAGCAAACGGTCTCGGCCATTCTTAGCGGCGATCTCTCCTCGATGAATGCCTGTGTCGAGTGCTGTGACCGCCACGTCGATTCAGACAAGGTCGCCCTTATCTGGGAAGGTCGCGAGGGTCAACGCGCCACATGGACCTTCGGCCAGCTCAAGGAAGCCTCGGCGCGTTTCGCCAACCTGCTGGACAGTTATGGCATCCAGCCGGGCGATACCGTGGCCGGTCTGCTGCCGCGCACGCCCGAGTTATTGATCACGATCCTCGGCACTTGGCGCGCGGGTGCCATCTATCAGCCGTTGTTCACCGCCTTCGGCCCCAAAGCGGTCGAGCATCGGGTCAAGGAATCCGGCGCGAAGATGGTCGTCACCGATGCGGCCAACAGCGAGAAGTTGGACGCCATCGAAGCCGCTCCACGTCGTCTGGTGGTCGGCGACGGAGCTGGCGACTTCTGGTCACAGGTCAATCAACAACCGAGCGAATTCGAGCCGGTGCTGCTGGACGGCGAGGCGCCCTTTCTCGCCATGTTCACCTCGGGTACTACCGGGCCGGCAAAGCAGCTGCATGTGCCGCTCAAGGCCATCGTGGCGTTCGTCACCTATATGCGCGATGCGGTCGATCTCCGGCCCGAAGACAATTTCTGGAACATTGCCGATCCGGGCTGGGCGTACGGTCTGTACTACGCCGTTACCGGGCCGCTCGCGATGGGCCATTCGACTTTGTTTTATGAAGGCGGATTCACTGTCGACAGCACCTGCCGCGTCGTTGATGAATACAGGATCACCAACATGGCCGGCTCTCCTACCGCGTTCCGCCTGCTGCTGGCAGCGCGGCATGAGGTCGAAGGCAAGATCAGGGGGCAGCTGCGCGCCGTGAGCAGCGCGGGCGAACCGCTCACACCGGAAGTGATCCGCTGGTTCAGCAGTGGCCTTGGCTGCACGATCCACGATCATTACGGGCAGACTGAACTGGGGATGGTCCTGTGCAACCACCATGCCCTGAGTCATACCGTGCGCATCGGCACGGCGGGCTACGCAATGCCCGGACACCGCGTCGTGGTGATCGATGATCAACAACGCGAACTGGAGCCCGGCAAACCCGGCATGCTCGCACTGGACCGCAATCAGTCACCGTTGCTCTGGTTCAATGGTTATGCGGGTGGCCGTACCAAAGCCTTCGTTGGGCACTACTACCTGAGCGGCGACACTGTCGAACTCAACGCCGACGGCAGCATCAGTTTCGTTGGCCGCGCCGATGACGTGATCACCACATCCGG
>JAKUTK010000040.1 GCA_022448005.1 Pseudomonas sp. | reverse complement strand
CTTTCGTCAAACCCTAAATGTCCACACTGTGAATCATCACCGTACCATGTCCATAGTAGCAACCTCACCCGTATCGCAAAACCACACTTTGTCGCCCTTGATGAACAGCTCGACCCCAAAGATGCCGCGTCCACCCAATGCACCGGTAACCGCCAAGGCGATTCGCTCGGCCTCCGCCATCGCGGCGACGGTCATCGGCTGCGGTTGCCAAGACTCCTGGTAGTCCCCTTTTTCCTGACGATGCCCGACCGGCTGGCAGAAGGTAGTCCCGCCTGCGTGGCGCACCGTCAGCAGGGTAATCTCGTAGTCGAAATCAATGAAGCCCTCCACGATCACGCGCCCCTTTCCCGCACGACCGCCGGCCTGGGCGTACTCCCAGGCCTTGAGAAGATCATCCTCACTGCGCAAAACCGATTGTCCTTTGCCTGACGAACTCATCACCGGCTTGATCAAACAGGGAAAGCCGAGCTCGGAGACCGCCGTACGGCACGCCTCCAGGGAATCAGCGAAACGGTATGGCGAGGTTGGCAACCCCAGCTCTTCGGCAGCCAGTCGGCGGATGCCCTCCCGATTCATGGTGAGCTGCGCGGCCCGCGCGGTAGGGATAACGGTATAGCCTTCGCGTTCCAGTTCCACTAGCGTCGCAGTGGCAATCGCCTCGATTTCGGGAACGATGAAATGCGGATTTTCCTGCTCGATGATGGCCCGCAACGCTGCACCATCGAGCATGTCGATCACATGATGGCGGTGCGCGACCTGCATGGCTGGCGCGTTGGCGTAGCGGTCCACCGCGATGACTTCCACGCCCAGACGTTGAAGCTCGATGACCAGCTCTTTGCCAAGCTCACCAGAACCACAAAGCAGCACGCGGGTAGCACTGGCCGATAGCGGCGTACCAATTCGGGGCATGAAATTCCTCGCAATACGGAAAAGGGAAAGATGATCAGCAGCATGGTGCGCTTCGACTAAAAGAGCAGACCGCTTTGGCGAGCACGCTCGTGACAACGCAACAGCACCTGTCGCCGCTCAGGATTATCCATTCGTCCCCAGCGCCGAATCTCATCGATACTACGCTGGCAGCCCGTGCAGATATCGTCTTCGTCCAACGCGCAGACACTTACGCAGGGTGATGCCACAGGCTTCTCCGCTGCTATCAATCGTCCTGCTCCGCCAGATCACGGGCATAGCGCTGAGCGTTGTGCACGTAGTGCGCCGCGCTGGCTTCAAGCATTTTCTTCTGCTGGTCGGTCAGCTCACGCACCACCTTACCTGGCGAACCGACCACCAACGAGCCGTCTGGGATCTCCTTGCCCTCAGCAATCAGAGTGTTGGCGCCGATGATGCAGTATTTACCGATCTTCGCGCCGTTGAGAACCACGGCATTGATACCAACCAAGCTGTAGTCACCCACCGAGCAGCCGTGCAGCATGGCGTTGTGACCAACAGTGACTCCGGTACCCAGCGTCAGCGGATAGCCCATATCAGTGTGCATAACGCTGCCGTCCTGCACATTGCTGTTCTCACCGATATGGATCAACTCGTTGTCACCACGCAGCACGGCACCAAACCAGACGTTGGCGCCGGCATCGAGGCGAATCTTGCCCACCAACGTGGCATTGGGTGCTACCCAGCTCTGCGGATGGGTTTCAACGAGGGAATCACCCAGGCGATATTTCACGGTTATGACCTCTTCTGACTCAGATCGATGTAGGAGGTGGGAGGCAGGCGCATTTCGATCCCGGCGTCGTACACCAGGTTGACTAACTCGACGACCATGATCGCTGTCAGACCCCAGATCTTGTATTCGCCATACTGGTAAGACGGGACGTACCATGCGCCGCCCTGGTAGTCGATCCGGTGGGTTACTTCACGCGCATCCTCGCAGAAAAACTCCAGCGGGACGGAAAACACCGAGGCGATTTCCGCATCGTTGGCGCGATATTCGACGTAGTCCGGGACGATTCCGACGTAGGGCGTGACATGGATCCCGTGCAGTGAAACCAGACTGCTCAGAGGCCCAACGATTTCAACTATCCCCGGCGCCAGCCCGACTTCCTCCTCAGCCTCGCGCAACGCGGTGTGGATGAGGTCACGATCCTCCGGATCGCGTCGCCCCCCAGGGAATGCCACCTCACCGCCATGGGTAGACAGACCACTGGCGCGCAGGGTCAGCACCAGTTCCGGCGAGTCGCTGCGGGTAATGGGCATCAATACGGCCGCCTCGGGCATCCTGCCTTCCGGCTCCAGAAGATGCGGAGAGTAATCACGCACCCGTTGGAGAATCTTGTCCAACATCGAACTTCTCTTTCTGTCTTTGCCTCGCATCATGGCATGAATCACCGAGGCGCCCAAGGCAGGCCTAACCAAAATCCAGCGGCCCTGGCGCCCCTGACAATGACGCGTTCGACGAGGCCAACCGTTGCTGGCAAACTTTCCCCGGCCAGCCGGCTCTCAGCAATAGCCAGCTCGATGATCGAAACTGGGATTAGCCAACTACCGCAATTGAAGGAGTCGCGATGAAATTTTGTAGTCAGTGCGGCGACTCGGTCATATCGCGGGTGCCCGAGGGCGACAATAGGCAACGTTTCGTCTGTACGTCCTGCGATACGATCCACTACCAGAACCCGCGCATCGTCGCGGGCTGTCTGCCGGTCTGGGATGAGTGCGTGCTGCTTTGCCGGCGCGCAATCGAGCCACGACGGGGATATTGGACACTGCCGGCCGGCTTTATGGAAAACGGCGAAACCGTACAACAGGCCGCAGAACGCGAAACTCTCGAGGAAGCCTGCGCCCACGTAACTGGTCTACAGCTGTACACACTGTTCGACTTGCCGCATATCAACCAGGTCTACATGTTCTTTCGCGCCGAGCTGGTCGACGAACGATTCAGTCCAGGAGACGAAAGCCTCGAAGTCCGACTCTTTCGACAAACCGATATCCCTTGGTCAGAGCTGGCTTTTCCGACCGTCGGCCGTACCCTAGAATACTTCTTCGCCGACCGGGTGCAGCAGGCCTTCCCGGTGCGCAACGAAGCCATCGAAGCAATGCGGGTGGCGCGCAAACAGGTCTGATGCAGTTTTGATTCAGGATTCGCCCCAATGCGCTGGCTGTTAGCAATAGTCTGCTTTAGTTTCGCCACCCTCTCCTACGCAAACGCGGCCCCTGCCCTCGACGACGCTTTCATCGACAAGGTTCTGGTGGTCAAGTCCGAACGCAAGCTGCACTTGATCAGCCGCGGCGTCAGCATGAAAAGCTACCGTGTCTCTCTCGGCAAACAAGCAGGCCCCAAACAACGCGAAGGAGACCAGCGCACCCCTGAAGGTCTTTACTGGATCGACTGGCGCAAAGTCTCAGACAAGTACAACCTGGCGATGCACATCTCTTACCCGAACGCCAAGGACCTGGCACGCGCGAGCAGCGAGGGCGCGAGACCGGGCAGCATGATCATGTTGCATGGCACGCCGCTCGACGAAGAATACCCCGAGTGGTACTTCCACACGCTCGACTGGACGGAAGGCTGCATCGCCCTGAAGAACGACGATATGCGCGAAATCTGGAGTCTGGTTAAAGACGGCACCTTGATAGAAATTCGCCCCTGAACGAGCGCCGAGCTTGGCAATAGGCAAGGCCGCGCGCTAGGGTGAAAGCCATTTTCTCGCTATTCGACCTCTCATGACGAAGCGCCCCTCCGACGAACAACTGCAGCTGGATCACCAGCTGTGTTTCGCGCTGTACTCTGCCTCTCTGCAGATGACCAAAGCGTACAAGCCGCTTTTGCAGAGCATCGGCCTCACCTATCCGCAATACCTGGCCATGCTAGTCCTTTGGGAGCGCGACGGCCTGACCGTCGGGGAGATCAGCGCGCGCTTGCTGACCGAGCCCGGGTCATTGACCCCTTTACTCAAGCGCCTGGAGGCCGAAGGCCTGATCAGCCGTACCCGCAGCAGCCGCGACGAGCGAGTGGTCGAACTGCGTCTCACGGAGGCCGGGCGGGCCATGAAAGTGCAGGCTCGCGACTTTCCGGCCTGCATGCTCGAATGCACAGGGCAATCACAGGAAGCGTTGTTGGCACTACGCGATCAGCTCGTTTCCCTTCGAAGCGCATTGCTGGCCCGCGACTAACTGCACCCCTCCTCCACACCTTGATGCAAGCGCGTGGACATTGAAGCAATTTTATCTTGCGCGATAAATATTATCGCTATAGTTTAAATGGACTACCCATTCTTGGAAGGACGCGAACCATGCAAAGCATCAAGGCTCTCTATACCGCCACGGCCACCGCAACCGGCGGTCGCGATGGCTGTGCTGTATCGCCAGACGGTCTACTCGACCTGAAACTGTCCACGCCTCGCGAGCTCGGCGGCCAAGACGGCGATGGCACCAACCCGGAGCAGCTCTTCGCCGCGGGGTATTCGGCTTGTTTCATTGGCGCACTCAAGTTTGCCGCGAGCCAGCTGAAGCAGCCGCTTCCTGCCGACACTTCGGTCTCGGGCCAGGTCGGCATAGGCCAGATTCCCGGAGGTTTCGGTCTTGAAGTGGAGCTGAACGTCAATCTTCCAGGCCTGGAGCAGACCGCAGCCGAGCAGCTGACCGAAGCGGCGCACCAAGTCTGTCCCTATTCCAACGCTACACGTGGGAACATCGAAGTACGCCTGAACGTCAGCGTCTGACTAGCTGACATGATGCATAAAAGCCGAATCACCACTGGCGACTCGGCTTTTCTATCGACATCGATCAGTCAGAACTGCAGGTCGGACAGCCGCCAGACTTCGAAAGCTGGCGTCTCGTAAGGATGAGTGCGTTTGAGCGCCTTGACGCTATCGTGGATCAGCTCATCAGCGACCACCAACTCGACCTTCCACTCGGAAACCGATTGAACCTGGCCCTGCTGCCCCAGATAGGGCGTGCTGCCCTCCAGCGGGCGATATTGCCCATGCCCCAACACCTGCCAGCAGCAACTGTCGTACGCACCGATACGCCCGCCACCCGCCGCAAAAACCGCTTGTTTGACGGCATCCAGATGGCCCTCTGGGACATAGAAACACAGCTTGTACATCAACATCTCCGCACTGAAAAACGGTGAGCAGAGCACGAGCTCCGCCGGGTGATTATGTTCAGGTCCAGAGCGTCCTTGCGCGCCCCAGGTCAAGATCAGACGTTGACCTCGGTGCTTGGTTCAGCGGTCGCGAGGTAACGCCTAACAGGCAATAAAAAGCCCGAAGCGCTCGCACGCTTCGGGCTCTTTATCTCAGCTCAACTTCAATCCACCCACACCCGCGCATTACGGAACATGCGCATCCAGCCGCCGTCTTCCTGCCACTCGTCCGGACGCCAGGAGTTGGTGACGGCACGGAATACGCGCTCAGGGTGCGGCATCATGATCGTCACACGCCCGTCCCGAGTCGTCAGGCCGGTAATGCCACGGGGCGAGCCGCCAGGGTTGGCCGGGTACCGCTCGGTGACCTTGCCGTGATTATCGATGTAGCGCAGCGCTACCGTGCCGGACAAGTCGGCTTCAAGCAGCGCCTCCTCGCTTTCGAATTCCGCGTGACCTTCGCCGTGCGCAATGGCAATCGGCAAACGCGATCCGGCCATACCTTGGAGGAAGATCGACGGCGAATCCTGAACTTGGACCATCGCCACACGCGCTTCGAACTGCTCGGAACGGTTGCGCACAAAGTGCGGCCAGGATTCGCTGCCAGGTACCAGCTCGTGAAGGTTAGACAACATCTGACATCCATTACAGACGCCAAGGGCAAAGCTGTCTTTACGCTCAAAGAAGGCACTGAAATCTTCACGCGCGCGAGCATTAAACAGTATCGACTTGGCCCAGCCTTCGCCGGCGCCCAGCACGTCGCCGTAGGAGAAACCGCCACAAGCAACCAGCCCCTTGAATCGCTCAAGGCTGATGCGGCCCGACAGAATATCGCTCATGTGCACGTCGACCGCGGCAAAACCCGCGCGATCGAAAGCTGCCGCCATTTCAGTCTGGCCGTTTACGCCTTGCTCACGAAGGATCGCCACCTCAGGCCGTACGCCACGCTTGATATACGGCGCAGCTATATTGTCGTTCACGTCGAAGCCCAGGGTGACGCTCAACCCGGGGTTGTCTTCCTCAAGCAGTGCATCGAACTCCTGATCGGCGCAGTCGACATTGTCCCGAAGGCGCTGGATCTGATAGCTTGTCTCGGACCACTGCCGCTGCAGCAGACGGCGATCACCGGCGAAGATATCGGCACCCTCGAACTTGATTGCCACATGGCCGTTGTTAACCGGCTGCCCGATGACCGAAACGCAATCGGCAAGGCCTGCCGCGCTGAATTGAGCGAGCACGATCTGTGTATCGCCCTGACGAACCTGGATCAAGGCACCTAGCTCTTCGTTGAACAATGCTGCCGGGATCTGAGTGGCCGCTTCAACCAGCGAATCGAGATTCAGGTTGAGACCGCAATGACCGGCAAAGGCCATTTCCAGTGCGGTAGTCAGCAAGCCGCCGTCGGAGCGGTCGTGGTAAGCCAGCAACAACCCGTCTGCGTTCAGCCCCTGGATCACGGCGAAAAAGGCTTGCAGATCTTCCGCATCGTCCACATCCGGCGCCTGACGGGCCATCTGCCCATAGACCTGCGCCAGGATGGACGCACCCATACGGTTCTGACCGCGGCCAAGATCAATCAGGACCAGGTCGGTTTCGCCCTTATCCAAACGCAGCTGCGGCGTCAGGGTCTGACGGATGTCTACAACCGGGGCAAAGCCGGACACCACGAGCGAGAGTGGTGAGGTCACGCTCTTGTCTACGCCCTCTTCGCTCCAACGGGTCTTCATCGACATGGAGTCTTTGCCCACCGGAATGGTGATACCCAGCTCCGGACACAGCTCCATGCCAACCGCCTTGACCGTGTCGAACAGGCGCGCATCCTCGCCCGGATGTCCGGCTGCGGCCATCCAGTTGGCGGAAAGCTTGATGTCAGAAATCTTCTCGATACGTGCTGCAGCGAGGTTGGTCAGCGTTTCGCCGATGGCCATGCGGCCCGACGCCGGTGCGTCTAGCAGAGCCAGCGGTGTGCGCTCGCCCATGGCCATGGCTTCACCGGTGTAAACGTCGTAGCTGGTAGCCGTAACCGCGCAATCGGCCACCGGCACCTGCCACGGCCCGACCATCTGATCGCGCGCAACCATGCCGGTGATGCTGCGATCGCCGATGGTGATCAGGAAGCTCTTGCTCGCGACCGCAGGGTGATGAAGCACACGATTGATCGCCTCGGAGAGGTCGACCTGATCAGCTGAAAAGTCATCCCCCAGTTCGGCTTCACGAACGGCGCTGCGATGCATGCGCGGCGCTTTGCCGAGCAAAACGTTGAGCGGCATATCGACCGGCTTATCACCGAAATGGCTGTCGGCCACCGTCAGGTGCGGCTCGGCCGTGGCTTCGCCGACTACGGCGAAGGGGCAACGCTCGCGCTTGCAGATCTCTTCGAAACGCTCGAGATCAGCCGCATCGACGGACAGGACATACCGCTCCTGGGACTCATTGCACCAGATCTCATGCGGCGCCATGCCTGGCTCATCGTTAGGCACCTTGCGCAGTTCGAAACGACCGCCACGACCGCCGTCATTGACCAACTCAGGGAAAGCGTTGGACAGGCCGCCGGCACCGACGTCGTGGATGAACTTGATCGGGTTCTTGTCGCCGAGCTGCCAGCAGCGATCAATGACTTCCTGACAGCGGCGTTCCATTTCTGGGTTGTCACGCTGCACTGACGCGAAATCCAGATCGGCCGAACTGCTGCCAGTCGCCATGGAGGATGCCGCGCCACCGCCCAGGCCGATGAGCATCGCCGGGCCACCGAGCACGATCAGTTTGCCGCCGACCGAGATTTCGGCTTTCTGAACATGATCTTCACGAATGTTGCCCATACCGCCGGCCAACATGATCGGCTTGTGATATCCGCGGACTTCCTCACCACGCGGCGTGCTGATCGCCTGCTCGAAGGTCCGGAAATAGCCATTCAGAGCTGGACGACCGAATTCGTTGTTGAAAGCCGCGCCACCCAGCGGGCCTTCGATCATGATGTCGAGCGGCGTGACAATGCGCTCAGGCTTGCCGTATGGCACTTCCCAGGGCTGTTCGAAGCCTGGGATGTTTAGGTTGGACACGGTGAACCCGGTGAGGCCGGCCTTCGGCTTGGCGCCACGTCCGGTTGCGCCTTCATCTCGTATTTCGCCACCGGAGCCGGTAGCCGCGCCCGGGAATGGCGCAATGGCGGTCGGGTGGTTGTGCGTTTCGACCTTCATCAAGATGTGCACGGGCTGCTGGTTCGCCGTGTATTCGCCCGTTTCCGCGTCCGGGTAGAACCGTCCGGCTACGTTACCGACGATGACCGCAGCGTTGTCCTTGTAGGCCGACAACACACCTTCGCCGTGCATCTGAAAGGTATTCTTGATCATGCCGAACAGCGACTTGTCCTGGCTTTCGCCATCAATGTCCCAGCTGGCATTGAAGATCTTGTGACGGCAATGCTCGGAGTTGGCCTGCGCGAACATCATCAGTTCGATGTCGTGCGGGTTACGCCCAAGGCCGTTGAAGCTGGAGACTAGATAGTCGATCTCGTCTTCGGCCAATGCCAGACCCAATTCCACGTTGGCCTGTTCCAGCGCGGCACGGCCACCCGCCAGCACATCGATCGCACGCAGCGGCTTGGGTTGTGCGTGGCTGAACAGCTCTGCCGCGCCTTCGAACCGCTCGAGGACCAGCTGGGTCATCCGGTCGTGCAGAGCCGCTGCGATCAGGCCCGCATCGGCCTCCGAGAAATCGCCTTCAACATAGTAGGCAATGCCGCGCTCAAGGCGCTGAATCTTGTCGAGGCCACAATTCCGCGCAATGTCGCTGGCCTTGCTGGACCAGGGCGAGATGGTGCCAAAGCGCGGGATCACCAGGAACAGTCGTCCTGCAGGCTCCTGAACCGGAACGCTGGGGCCGTATTTCAACAGCCGGGCCAGTACTTGCTGCTCGTCCGCACCAAGCGTGCCGGATACCTCGGCGAAATGAGCAAACTCGGCGTACAACCCGCTGACAGCGGGGACCTTGTCGGTCAATTGGGCCAGGAGCTTACCGTGACGGAAGGCGGAAAGAGCGGGAGCGCCGCGCAGGATCAACATCGTCGGAACAGCCTCGGAGGGGGGAGCAATCGGGCCGCGTATTCTAGCCCATGACGGCGCCCGCGGCTAAGGGGACGCCGTCGAATTAAGCTTGGAGATAGAAGCTGAACATTCAGTCAGAACTGAGCGTTCAGCCCGATGCAGCGACAAGTCAATGCAGAATCTGACTGAGGAACAGCTTGGTGCGCTCGTTGCCGGGATTGGTAAAGAAGGTCTCAGGGTCGGCCTCCTCGACGATCTCGCCCTTGTCCATGAAGATCACCCGATCAGCGACGGTGCGCGCGAAGCCCATTTCATGGGTCACGCAAAGCATCGTCATACCGCTTTCAGCGAGGCCGACCATGGTATCGAGCACCTCCTTCACCATCTCCGGGTCCAGTGCTGAGGTGGGCTCGTCGAACAGCATGATCTTTGGCTTCATGCACAGCGCCCGTGCAATCGCGACCCGCTGCTGCTGACCGCCAGACAGCTGCCCTGGAAACTTGTCGGCCTGCTCCGGGATACGTACCCGCTCGAGGTAATGCATGGCGACCTCCTCGGCCTGGCGCCGGGGCATCTTGCGTACCCACATTGGAGCCAGGGTGCAGTTCTGCAGCACCGTGAGATGGGGGAACAGGTTGAAATGCTGGAACACCATGCCGACCTCGCTGCGAATCGCTTCGATCTGCTTGAGGTCATTGGTCAGCTCAACGCCATTGATGACGATACGACCCTGCTGGTGCTCTTCCAGCCGGTTGAGGCAGCGAATGGTAGTGGACTTGCCTGAGCCGGACGGACCGCAAAGGACGATACGTTCGCCCTGGGTGACGTTCAGATTGATGTCCTTGAGCACGTGAAACTGACCGAACCACTTGTGCACACCCTGCATCTGGATCACGGATTCACCGGACTGCTCGGGCTGCTGGCTATTCAAAGATGTTTCATTCATGTGTAACGCTCCTAATTCCGGTGACCCGTGTCGAGCTTGCGTTCCAGATGCATGGAATAGCGCGACATGCCAAAACAGAAAATCCAGTAGACCAGCGCTGCAAACACATACCCCTCGGTCGACATGCCCAGCCAGGCAGGGTCCGAGGTGGCGCGCTTGATGCTGTTGAGGAAGTCGAACAGGCCGATGATGATCACCAGGCTCGTGTCCTTGAACAGTGCGATAAAGGTGTTGACGATGCCCGGAATGACCATCTTCAGCGCCTGCGGCAGGATGACAAGAATCATGCTGCGCCAGTAGCCCAAGCCCATCGCCGCGGCCGCCTCGTATTGGCCTTTGGGGATCGCCTGCAAGCCTCCGCGCACGACTTCGGCGATGTAGGCTGCTTCGAAGAAAATCACCATCACCATGGCGCGCATCAGCTTGTCGAGGCTCATGCCCTCCGGCAGGAATAACGGCAGCATCACCGAGGACATGAACAGCACGGTGATCAGCGGGACACCGCGCCAGAACTCGATAAAAGTGATGCACAACACGCGGATAGCCGGCATGTCGGAACGCCGTCCAAGCGCCAGCAGGATTCCGAGCGGCAGCGCCCCAGCGATACCAACGGCCGCAATGACGATGGTCAGCATCAGCCCGCCCCAGCGGCTCGTGGGTACTGTTTCCAACCCCAGAAAACCACCGTGCAGCAGCCAATAAGCAACCAGCGGGTAAATCACCAGAAAGGCGATGCCGTAGCTTGCTTTATGCCGCATCTGCTTCAGGAACAGCGGCGCGGCACCGATGATGGCGAGCCAGGCAGTGGCATCCACACGCCAGCGCAGCTCCGGTGGGTAAAAACCGTACATGAATTGACTGAAACGTGTCTGCACGAACACCCAGCACGCCCCTTCACGACTGCAGTCGGCACGGGTGTCACCGGTCCAGTCGGCCTTGATGATGGCCCAATCGATGAGGGGAGGCACTATCAGCCAGATCAGATAGAGGCCGACCAAGGTCAGCAGCGTATTGATCCAGTTAGAAAACAGATTGGCCCGCATCCAGCCCAGCACACCAATATTGGTGGACGGTGCCGGCAGGTCCGGTTTGAACGTATGGCTTGTCATGCGCTGATCCTCACCGCTCGATTAGCGCAATGCGCTTGTTGTACCAGTTCATCAGCAGCGAAATGCTGATGCTGATGGCGAGGTACACACTCATGGTGATAGCCATGGTTTCGATCGCCTGGCCGGTCTGGTTGAGTACCGTGCCGGCAAACAGCGAAACCATGTCGGGATAGCCGATCGCGGCCGCGAGCGAAGAGTTTTTGGCCAGGTTCAGGTATTGGCTGGTCAGCGGAGGGATGATCACTCGCATGGCTTGGGGAATGATGACCAGCCGCAATACACGACCGGGACGAAGACCCAACGAGGCCGCCGCTTCGGTCTGACCGTGGCTCACTGACTGGATGCCCGCGCGCACCGTTTCACCAATAAAGGCGGCGGTATAGATCGACAACGCCAGCACAATCGACACCAGTTCTGGAATCACCACCCAGCCGCCGCGAATGTTGAAACGCTGCAGCTCCGGCACTTCCCACAGAAAGGGCGCGCCCATGATCAGCGAGCAAAGCCCTGGAATTGCGATAAACAGCGCCAGGCTGGCGGAGAACACTGGAAATGTCTGGCCGGTGGCGTGACGCCGAGCGCGTGCCCAGCGATTGAGCATCACGATTGCGACCAGCGCCACAAACATGGCTACCCAGAACGACCAGAACCCCTGTCCGGCGCTCGGGGCCGGCATCTGCACACCTCGGTTGTTGATGAACACCACGTCCCAAAGACTCAAGCTTTCCCTGGGCCCGGGCAGCGGGCTGAGCACCGCAAAGTAGACAAAGAAAATCTGTAGCAACGGGGGGATGTTGCGAAACGTCTCGATATAAACGGTGGCGATCTTGCGGATCAACCAATTGGGAGACAGCCGGGCTACACCGAGAATGAAACCGATGATGGTCGCCAGGATGATGCCGATGATGCTGACCAGCAGCGTATTGAGCAGGCCGACCCAGAAGACCCGACCGTAAGAGTCGCTCTCGCTGTAGTCGATCAGATGTTGGGAGATGCCGAAGCCGGCAGCGTTATCGAGAAAACCGAAGCCTGACGTGATGCCTCGATGGGCAAGATTGGTCTGGGTGTTGTGAAACAAAAACCAGCCGATCCCTACTACAGTTATTACCGCGATGATCTGGAACACCCAGGCACGCGCCTGCGGATCCGTGAGCAGCGAGCCGCGCGCGGCCCCCGCTTTGGCAATGGTTCGCATCAAGAAACCTCATACGGCGCTGCCGGTGCTCTCGCACCGGCAGCGCTCATCCTTGAAACAAGGCCGACTGTGCGCCGGCCCGGCTCGGTCAACGCACCGGTGGTGCGTACTGCAGACCTCCATTGGTCCAAAGCGCGTTCAGGCCGCGTTCGATCTTCAGATCGCTACCGGAACCGATGTTGCGCTCGAACACTTCACCGTAATTACCAACTTGCTTGACGATCTGTACGGCCCAGTCCTTTGGCAGTTTCAGATCTTTGCCGTATTCACCTTCAGCACCCAGCAGACGCGCCACGTCAGGGTTCTTGGTGTTCTTAGCCTTCTCTTCGACGTTGGCCGAAGTAATCCCCAGCTCTTCCGCATTGATCATGCCGTACAGAGCCCAGCGAACGATGTCGAACCACTCTTCATCGCCCTGACGCACGGCCGGACCAAGCGGCTCTTTGGAAATGACTTCCGGAAGCACTACATAGTCGCCCGGCTTCGCCAGCTTGATGCGCTGGGCGTAGAGCTGAGACTGGTCAGAGGTGAGCACGTCGCAACGCCCTGACTCCAGCGACTTGGCGCTCTCGTCGGAGGTGTCGTAAGTGATAGGGGTGTATTTGAGGTTGTTGGCGCGGAAATAGTCAGAGAGATTCAGCTCTGTGGTAGTGCCGGCCTGGATGCAGACCGTTGCGCCATCGAGCTCCTTGGCGCTGGAGACACCAACTGCCTTGTTGACGAGAAAGCCCTGCCCGTCGTAGTAGGTCACGCCGGTGAAGTTCAGGCCCATCGCTGCATCGCGTGAACTGGTCCAGGTGGTGTTACGCGACAGCATATCGACTTCACCAGACTGCAGCGCGGTGAAGCGCTCCTTGGCGGTCAGCGGGCTGTACTTGACCTTGCTTGCATCGCCAAAAACCGCGGCCGCAACGGCACGGCAGATATCCACGTCGATTCCCTTGTACTCTCCCTTGGCATCGGTATAAGAAAAGCCCGGTAGCCCGTCGCTCACGCCGCATTGCACGAAGCCTTTGCTCTTCACCGCGTCCAGAGTCGCCCCTGCCTGAGCCAAGCCGCTTGCGCCCAAAAGTGTCGCGGCACCAAGCACGGCCAGTGTGGATTTAACCCTTATCATCGAAACCTCCAGTTTGCTTTTATTCTTGTGGTCAGAGTCTTCCGCCTGGATCGCAGGCTGCCGCTCGATACCTTTCGAGGGGACGAAGAAGAAACTGACCTCAGTCTAGCCGCCGTTTGATTATCAGCAACTCTTCCCTACACGCATGGTTGCAGAAGTGCCGACGACTTCCGGCGCATTGGGTGTCTCGACCAAAGCAAGCGGCGTACCAGAACCTGAAACGCTATCGCGCGCGGCTTTGCGCTTCATTGCCAGGCTCGCTACAGGTAACCTCGCTGCAGATTGCTGCATTTTTCGCTGCGCCCGCACCATCCTGGCGCGCTTCATCCGAACGGAGCCCATCATGAGTGACCCGCTGATCATCGAGCCCGCAATAACCGCCAACGCTTGCGTCATCTGGTTGCATGGTCTCGGTGCCGACCGCTACGACTTCCTGCCGGTTGCCGAAGCCCTGCAACAACGCTTGACGACGACCCGCTTCGTATTGCCCCAGGCCCCGACTCGCGCAGTCACCATCAACGGCGGCTGGGCCATGCCAAGCTGGTACGACATTGTTGCAATGAGCCCCGCTCGCGCCATCGACCAGGCGCAACTGGAACAGTCCGCGCAGAGCGTGATCGACCTGATCGAAGCTCAGCGCGACAGCGGCATCGATCCCGGGCGCATTTTTCTGGCCGGTTTTTCCCAGGGCGGCGCAGTGGTCTACCACACGGCCTTCCTGCGCTGGCCCGGCCCGCTGGGTGGCGTCATTGCCCTCTCCACGTACGCCCCGACCTTCAATCCCGACCTGAAGCTGTCGCCCTTGCAGGCCGCGCTCCCGGTATTGGCGCTACATGGCACCCGAGACGGTGTTGTGCTGCCGGCGATGGGGCACGCCGCCTATGACTGTCTGATACAGAACCAGGTGCAGGCACAATGGAAGGATTACCCAATGGCGCACGAGGTGGTGCCAGAGGAGATTCGTGATATCGGCGAATGGCTGGTCGCTCGGCTGGGTTGAGGTCCGCTTCGATACGGACCGGCTTCAAAGAAAAAATGTGACGCTGCGCGCCTGTCCCGGTAAGCGAATACGGCTACGCTTGGCATGGGTAGAGCAAGACTCGATGCGCCTGCCGTAGTAGCGAGCATTGCGGCCAGAAGAAGCCGGCCCAGCCAGTCCTGAAGGAACGCGTGCGAGAGCCATGACGAGGATGTCACCCGAGCAGATGATGCAGCCATGAACCCAGCCAATTGGCGGGTGGAAATGCAGCACCTTAAAGAGGCGCGGCTACTAGACCGGGTGGACGAGCCCTGTCTGCGCCTGCTGCGGGAAGTCTTCGAGCCCTGCACGGCCGCGCCTGGCGAAGTTCTGTTATCACCGCACGAACATAACCACTACCTCTATCTGGTGCTCGGAGGCGAGCTGGCGGTTCATCTCGATTCGCTCGAAGGCAGCCCTGTTCGATTGATTGGTCCAGGCGAATGCGCTGGCGAAATCAGCTTCATGGACGATCTGCCGCCGTCGGCCTACGTCCTCGCCCTGGAGAATACGGTCTTGCTGCGCGTGCATCGACGCTCGATGCAGTTGCTGACCCGCTCGCCACAATTGATGCAGAACCTGGCCGAACTGCTCTGCCAGCGCGTGCGCCTGAGCGACCGGCTGATCATCAACAGCGAGCAGAACGCTAACATCGACAAGCTGACCGGCTCGTTCAACCGCCGCTGGCTTGAGCATATTTATGGGCGCGAAAGTGCCCGTTGCGCACTTGGTGGCCAGCCGCTGTCGTTACTCATGCTCGATGTCGACCGCTTCAAGGCGTACAACGACAGACATGGCCACCTGGCTGGCGATCATGCGCTGTGCCTGGTAGTCAACACGCTCGGCAAACTCCTGCGCCCGGCCGATAGCCTGGTGCGCTATGGCGGTGAAGAGTTCGTAGTGCTGCTGCCTGAAATGACCTTTGGAGATGCACAGAACGCGGCAGAGCGATTGCGTCACAGTCTTGCAGAGATCAACTCGTTTCATTCGCCGATTGGCTTATTGCCGGGTGTGACCATCTCGATCGGCGTAGCGCCGATGCGATTGAACGATGACTTGGACAGCCTCATCAACGTGGCTGATCGAGCACTTTACCGAGCCAAGGAACAGGGCCGCAATCGCGTTTGCGGGTGACAGTGCAGCGGCGGACCATCCCGGAGCACCCTTCGCCGTATCTGCTTCTTGCATTACACTGGCGAGCAAACCTTATAAGACACAGACGAGAAGACCGTGCTCAAAGCACTCAAGAAGATGTTTGGCAAAGGCTCGGATGAGTCGGCTGCCACCGAAATTGAAAGCAGCACCTCAACACACCAGGGCGTTAGCGGTCTGGCGCACGCCGAAAAGACCAAAACGCAACAGGATGATGTTCCAAAGGCGAGCAGCAAGCCGCGCCGCGAACGGGCAAGCAAGCCGACTGTCCCACCCGCACCAGCCTGGAAGCCGGAAGACTTCACTGTCGAGCCAGCCGAAGGCAAGACCCGATTTCACGATTTCAAACTCGCCCCCGAGCTGATGCACGCCATCCACGACCTCGGCTTTCCTTATTGCACGCCCATCCAGGCGCAGGTTCTCGGCTTTACGCTCAAGGGCCGTGATGCCATCGGTCGGGCGCAGACCGGCACCGGCAAGACCGCCGCGTTTCTTATCTCAACCATCACCCAGCTGCTACAGACGCCACCGCCAGCTGATCGTTACATGGGCGAACCACGCGCGCTGATCATCGCGCCGACTCGGGAGCTGGTCGTTCAAATCGCCAATGACGCACTCAACCTGACCAAGTACACCGGTTTGAATGTCATGAGCTTTGTCGGCGGTATGGATTTCGACAAGCAGCTCAAGGCACTCGAATCCCGCTATTGCGACATCCTGGTAGCAACGCCCGGACGTCTGCTGGACTTCAATCAGCGCGGAGAAGTGCATCTGGATATGGTTGAGGTGCTGGTGCTCGACGAAGCGGATCGCATGCTGGACATGGGCTTCATTCCTCAGGTCCGCCAGATTATTCGCCAGACGCCGCCGAAGAGCGAACGCCAGACGTTGCTGTTCTCGGCCACTTTCACCGAAGACGTGATGAATCTGGCCAAGCAATGGACCACGGACCCGGCCATCGTCGAGATCGAAGCGGTCAATGTCGCCAGCGACACGGTCGAGCAGCATGTCTACGCGGTGGCAGGCAGCGACAAGTACAAGCTGTTGTACAACTTGATCACCCAAAACGACTGGACCCGAGTGATGGTGTTTGCCAACCGCAAGGACGAGGTGCGCCGCATTGAGGAGCGCTTGACCCGCGACGGTATCAGCGCAGTACAGATGTCAGGCGACGTTCCGCAGCACAAGCGTATCCGCGCCTTGGAAGGCTTCCGGGAGGGCAAGATTCGCGTGATGGTTGCCACCGATGTTGCCGGCCGTGGGATTCATGTCGATGGCATCAGCCACGTGATCAATTTCACCCTGCCGGAAGTCCCCGACGACTACGTCCACCGCATCGGCCGTACCGGCCGAGCCGGGGCCAGCGGCACGTCGATCAGTTTTGCCGGGGAAGACGATTCGTTCGCCCTGCCGGCCATCGAGGCATTGCTGGGTCGAACGATCAGTTGCGAGATGCCGCCTGCTGAGCTGCTGGCAGCCGTCCCACCCAAGCGCTAAGGCTGAAATGCAAAAGGCGAAGCTGTAACGGCTTCGCCTTTTTTTATCCGGTTTCGCCGCTGCGTCCAGGCTTTAATTTCCGCGAGCAACGCAGTGAGCCGCACAGACTGGACAGGCATCGTTTCCATGCTATCGCCGTACTGCTCTGCTAATTGCAGATCGCACTCGGCTAGCTGCCCTCCCCCTGCTGCCAGCGATCGGCCGCAGCCTGATCGCTGCAGCGACCTTCGACCCAGCGCGATCCCTCCGGGGTGTCTTCCTTTTTCCAGAAAGGCGCACGGGTCTTCAGGTAATCCATGACGAATCGACACCCATCAAAGGCCGCCTCTCGATGGGCGCTGGCCGCACCGACAAAAACGATCGGATCCCCCGGTTCCAGCCGCCCTACCCGATGCAGGATCTCCAGCGACAGCAGCGGCCAACGTTCAGCGGCCTCGTCGACGATTTTCTGCAGCGCATTCTCTGTCATCCCTGGGGCATGCTCGAGGAACATTCCGGCAACGTCGCGACCGTCATTGAAATCGCGCACATAGCCGACGAAACCGGTGACCGCACCGATACCGAGATTGGCCGCATGCAAGGCATTGAGCTCGGCGCCTGGATCGAATGGATCCTGCTGGACTCGTACACCCATGGTCAGCCTCCCGTCACGGTGGGAAAGAACGCCACTTCATCGCCATCAGCCAATGGCTCGTCAAGGCTGCATAGCTCCTGATTGCGCGCGCACATCAGGTTCTGCTCGCTTAACACCGTCCACTCGCCGCCCCGTGCCAGCAGTTGCAAGCGAAGGTGGTCAACGACTTGCCAGGAGGCGTCCCAGTCCAACTGCTCTGAATCGCGGCCAAGGGCCTCACGGTAGCGTGCGAAAAACTGAACCTGGATCATGCTGGCACCTGCCAGTGGCCACTCTTGCCGCCAAGTTTTTCCAACAGTCGAACCCCCTCGATGACCATGCCTTTATCGACCGCCTTGCACATGTCATAGATCGTTAGGGCAGCGACACTTGCCGCGGTGAGCGCCTCCATCTCCACACCCGTCTGGCCCGCCAGCTTGCAACGCGCCTCGATGCGCACGCAGTCGTTGCCGTCCGGCTGCAGATCGAGCTTGATGCTGGTCAGCAATAGCGGGTGACAAAGGGGGATCAGGTCATGGGTCTTTTTCGCCGCCTGAATGCCCGCGATTCGGGCAACCGCGAAGACGTCGCCCTTCGGATGCCCGCCCTGCTGGATCATCTGCAGGGTTTCGGGAAGCATGCGGACCCTGGCCTCCGCCACCGCCTCGCGCGCCGTGACGGCCTTGGCGGTTACGTCGACCATGTTGGCCCGCCCTTGGGAATCGAGATGGGTGAGCATTTTTCATCCTGCCTAAACTGTGGGGGTCCCGCAGTTTAGCGCAGCTGGAAGCCGGAAGCTGAAGGCTCGTTTCCTTCCAGGTCAGCCTTTGCTCGAGCGTTGGCTCCAGCCTCCAGCGGCTCTCTTACATATGGGCCTCGGCGTACTCGGCCAGGACCGAACGAGGAACGCCCTGTAAGGTAATGTGCATCCCGTGCGGGAAATCCTTGAAGCGTTCGGTGAGGTAGGTGAGACCCGAGCTGGTTGCAGAAAGGTAAGGCGTATCGATCTGAGCCAGGTTACCGAGGCAGACCACCTTCGACCCGCTACCGGCGCGGGTAATGATGGTCTTCATCTGGTGCGGGGTAAGGTTCTGGCATTCATCGATCAGGATCAGGCTCTGCTGGAAGCTGCGCCCGCGGATGTAGTTGAGGGATTTGAACTGCAACGGCACCTTTTGCAGGATGTAGTCGACGCTGCCGTGAGTGCTCTCGTCGTCCATGTGGAGCGCTTCGAGGTTATCGGTGATCGCGCCCAGCCACGGCTCCATCTTTTCCGCCTCGGTGCCCGGCAGAAAGCCGATGTCTTCATCCAGCCCCTGCACGCTGCGTGTCGCGATGATGCGGCGGTAGCGCTTGCTCACCACCGTCTGCTCGATGGCCGCTGCCAAGGCCAGAATCGTCTTGCCCGACCCGGCGGCGCCCGACAGATTGACCAGATGAATATCCGGATCAAGCAGTGCGAAGAGCGCCAGTGCCTGGTGGATGTCACGTGGCTTCAGGCCCCAGGCTTCCTGATGAAGCAACGGTTCCTGGTGCATGTCGAGCAGTAGCAGCTCGTCAGCCTTGATGCCCTTGATCCATCCAACGAAGCCTTGCTCATCGAGGATGAACTCATTGACGTGCACGGCAGGCAGGTTATCGATCAGTTGTACCCGGTGCCATGTGCGGCCATGCCCCTGGTGGGTATCGACCTTACTGACCCTGTCCCAGAACGACCCGCTGAGGCTGTGGTAGCCGCGTGACAGCTGCCCGACATCGTCGACCAGCTTGTCGGTGTGATAGTCCTCCGAGGCAACGCCACAGGCCCGCGCCTTCAGACGCATGTTGATGTCGTTGGTGACCAAGACCACAGGAACGCCCGCACTGCGCCGCTGCAGGTCGACGACCTGATTGATGATCTTGTTGTCGTTGAGATCCTCTGGCAGTCCACTAGAGTCGGCGACCTTGCTCATCAGGATCGACAGGCTGCCGCTAGGGCCGCTTTTCTCACGCTGGATGGGCACGCCGAGTTCCACTTCTTCAGGGGTGGCATCACCCAACACCTTGTCGATCAGGCGGATCGCCTGTCGGCATTCGGCAGCCACGGTGTGCTTGCCGGTCTTGAGCTGGTCCAGCTCTTCGAGCACGGTCATCGGAATGGCGACCTGATGCTCCTGGAAATTCAATAGCGCGTTGGGGTCGTGAATCAGAACGTTGGTATCGAGAACGTAAAGGGTGGGCTGAGTTGCGCGGGGTCTGCCGTAGTCATCCATACGCGATCACCTTTTCGGAGCCGGTCCGACGGAGGGCCAAAGCACTCCGCCGTAGAAAGAACCACCGTGCGCAAGATGAGCGGACTTGGGTAGCAGGGGCTTGGGGCCACCCAGAGGCCGCCACCTGTGAGTGCAGGTTTCGGCGGTCTTACATCAGGTAATACCGCAAAAAAGATGACAGGAAAAAGTCTTTTTCAAACTGATGACGTTTTTTTATCGGAACGACGAATAGCGCTTGGCGCAGGCCTGTTCGAGGACTAGTCTCGCTGATCAATCTGTGCGTTTTCGCCGCACCGGTTCACCTCCGCGGTCACATGAACCAGCTCTGGAAACCCGGCCAGTTGCGCTTTGTAGCAATCGGCCGAGTACGGCTGGTGAGTAACGATGCTGACGATGCAGCTGTATTGCGCTCGCCCGACGCGCCACAGATGCAGATCGGTCACGTCGGTATCCGGCATTTGCTCCAACTGTTCCCGCACTCGCCGCACCAGTGGGTCGTCCATTTCCCGGTCAAGCAAAGCCTTCGTCGTTTCACGCAGTAAGCCTTTGGCCCAGATCAGAATCACGATCGCACCGATAATCCCCATCAGGGGATCCAGCCAACCCCAGCCGAAGTACTTGCCTCCCAGCAAGGCAACGATTGCCGCAAGGGAGGTCAGGCCATCAGTCAAGACATGGATAAAAGCTGCATGACGGTTCAGGTCCTTGCCTGGCTCGCTTGAATGATCGTGATCGTGATCGTGATCGTGGCCGTGATGGTGGTGCTGGTCGCGCAGCAACCAGGCGGACAGCATATTCACCAACAAACCGATCACCGCGACCCATAGCGCCTCGTCAAAACCGATCAGGGCCGGTGACCAGAAACGCATTAGCGACTCACCGATCATCAGCAATGCCACCATGACCAGCAAGACAGCGCTGGCAAAACCTGCCAGCACCTCGATCTTCCAGGTACCGAAGGCAAAACGCCGATCGTGCACGTAGCGTCGAGCCAGCCAGTAGGCGATTGCCGCCATGCCGATAGCCACCATGTGCGACGCCATATGCCAACCATCCGCTAGCAATGCCATCGAATTGAACCAGTAGCCGGCCATGATCTCTGCGACCATCGTCAGGCCAGTCAACAGCACCACCGCCCAGGTCTGTTTTTCCGCACCCTGCTCCAGAGGACGGTAATCGTGCGAGGGCTGCCAGTGCGCGTGGTTGCAATCGGTCATGTTTCCTCCTTCGTTAGCTACAGAGAAGCGTGCCCCCTTAGCCCGGGTCAAGGTCAACACCTAATCGAGGCCATAGCTGGAGCGGCGATGGGTATAACGCCTAGAATCCGCTCACATTAAAGGAGACCGTTGCATGCTGATGGTGATTTCCCCAGCCAAGACTCTGGACTACGACACCCCACCGACAACCCAACGTTTCACCCTGCCCGAACATTTGGATCACGCGCAGGCGCTGATCAGTCAACTGCGCGATATGTCGCCTCAGCAAATCGGCGAACTGATGCACCTCTCCGATAAGCTCGCGGCGCTTAACGTCGCTCGCTATGGCAGCTGGGATGCAGACTTTACGCCGGGTAATGCCAAGCAGGCGCTGCTTGCGTTCAAGGGCGACGTCTACACCGGGCTGGACGCCAATGAGCTCACTGAAGAAGATCTCGATTTCGCCCAGGACCATCTGCGTATGCTGTCCGGGCTCTATGGAGTGCTGCGACCACTTGATCTGATGCAGCCCTATCGTCTGGAAATGGGCACAAAGCTGGCCAATCCACGCGGCAAGGATCTTTACGCTTTCTGGGGCGAACGGATAAGCGAGTGGCTCAACGAAGCGCTGGCGGCGCAGGGTGACGACGTATTGCTCAACCTGGCATCAAAAGAATACTTCAGTGCTGTGAAACGCAAGGCGCTGAACGCCCGGGTGATCGACGTTGACTTCAAGGATATGAAGAACGGCCAATACAAGATCATCAGCTTCTACGCAAAGAAAGCCCGGGGCCTGATGAGCCGCTTCGTCATCAAGGAACGCGTCCAGGATCCTGAACAGCTGAAAGACTTTGATTACGACGGGTATCGTTATTGTCCTGACAGCTCGACCCCTGACCACTTGGTCTTTTTACGAGACGCTCAGGACTGAAAGCAGCGCCACCCCCTCGTTCTTAACGCTGGGGGAGTCACATCTCCCGCATAAAAACACTGCCGCTGGTGCACCACGGACCTGGAACCTGCCGAGGATAAAGGCCTCCTGCGCCAGCGGACTGTCGCTTTTTCGATGCCCGTCAAAAACTCCCCGATCGACGGCAGGCGTACGGGGAACTATCCGAAGGCACCTGCAATCATAAGCGCGTACCGGCATTTCCAGACGGAAAGGGACGTCGCACATGAACGTGCAGTGGAATTCAAAACAATGCATTCGGCTTGTCAGCCAGGACACACTTTTAGTGACGTCCGGCATGTCCGACAGAGGACAGACGGGCTGGATCGGCACGGTGTCAGTGCTTAGGCGAGACTGTCAAGCGCGCCAATTTCGGGCAGCTGGCCCACAGCAGAGCAGTACGGCTCCCGGCCTTTTCAAGATTGATGAAAGCCTTGCAGGCGCCCGCTTCGAATCCGCTATCCGCTCTGCTTTAGCAAGTGCGGCGCCCATCGACTATCAGACAGCACCCCCCACATTCAGGCTCGGAGCACGCAGTTCGCCCCGAAAGCAGTTTTCCTGTTGGAAAACGGAACTTGATGGCACGCGGCACCTGAAGGCCCGACCAAGAAGCGCATGGCGAGCACAGACATCTGGCCGCCCACATGGACAAGAAGAACTTCCCCTTCTCAACGATTCAGGAGAAACAACATGATTCCGGTCATCCTCTCAGGCGGCAGCGGTTCTCGACTCTGGCCTCTTTCGCGCAAGGCCTTTCCCAAGCAGTTCCTCGCGCTGACGGCCGAGCAAACGCTGTTTCAGCAAACCATCGAGCGCCTGGCCTTTGAAGGCATGCAAGCGCCGCTGCTGGTCTGCAACAAGGAGCACCGGTTCATCGTTAAAGAGCAGCTGGCCGCACGAAAGCTTCAAACCCAAGGCCTCATGCTCGAACCCTTCGGCCGTAATACCGCGCCGGCGATTGCCATCGCCGCGATGAAGTTGCTTGCCGATGAACGTGACGAGCTGCTGCTGGTGCTGCCGGCCGACCACGTCATCGAAGACCACAAAGCCTTCCAGCGCTCCCTCGCCCTTGCCACCAATGCAGCCGAAAACGGCGGGATGGTACTGTTCGGCATTCCGGCCACCAGCCCGGAGACTGGCTACGGCTACATCAAGTGCGATCATCAGGGACGCAACGGCCTGCCTGAAGGCGTCAACCGCGTCACACAGTTCGTCGAGAAGCCGGACGAGGTTCGCGCTCAGGAATATGTCGATTCCGGCGACTACTACTGGAACAGCGGCATGTTCCTGTTCCGCGCCAGCGTATTCCTTGACGAGCTGAAGAAGCACGACCCGGACATCTACGACACCTGCTGGGTAGCGCTGGAGCGCAGCATCAAGAATGGTGAAGAGCTGCTGATCGACCCGGCCACCTTTGCCTGCTGCCCCGACAACTCGATCGACTATGCCGTGATGGAAAAAACCGAACTGGCATGTGTCGTTCCGATGTCGGCAGGCTGGAGCGATGTGGGCTCCTGGTCATCGCTTTGGGATGTTCTGGAAAAAGACGAAAACGGTAACGTGACCCGCGGCGACGTGATTGTCGAAGACAGCCGCAACTGCCTCGTGCACGGTAACGGCAAGCTGGTAACCGTTGTTGGCCTGGACAACATCGTGGTAGTCGAGACCAAGGACGCCACGATGATCGCCCATAAGGATAAGGTCCAGGACGTCAAGAAGCTGGTGAACAAGCTCGACGCCATGAAGCGCTCCGAAACGCAGAACCACTGTGCCGTCTACCGCCCTTGGGGCTGGTACGATTCGGTCGATATGGGCGGTCGCTTCCAGGTCAAGCGGATCTGCGTCAACCCAGGCGCACAGCTGTCATTGCAGATGCACCATCATCGCGCCGAGCATTGGATCGTCGTCTCCGGCACTGCGCAGGTCACCTGCAACGACAAGACCTTCCTGCTCACCGAGAATCAGTCGACCTACATTCCGGTGACCTCCATTCACCGACTTGCCAATCCGGGCAAGATTCCACTGGAGATTATTGAAGTCCAGTCGGGCAGTTATCTGGGCGAGGATGACATCGAGCGTCTGGATGACGTATATGGCCGCGCGCCAAATGACCTGGCCAGCCAGTCGGCTCGCTAAAGATCAGATGTGGCAAAAAAACCGCGCCGAATCAGGCGCGGTTTTTTTATTAATGGATTTTCTACGGCGGCTAGATACTGCTGAACTCGCTTGTTTGCACTGGTCAGAGCCTGCCTCACAAATATTGTCGTTACAGCCCAAGCTGGGGCTTTCCTTTTCCCATAACTCACGCAGACAGATTTCATACGACCTACATCGCACTAAACTACCGGGCTGAATGCAGTTTTAACGTCACACTTGTTTAGCCCAGGCCGCTTGCAGTACTGTCTCTCCTATCGCATACGCACCCAATTCGAGCCGGGCCTCATTTCGAGCCCAGAAGCTCGCGCCCCTTAGCGCGCCGCGCTGAAAATAAACTTTAATAAAGAGGCCATACAAGACGTGACAAAAGAAGAACTACGCGCCGAACTGGAGAAGCAAGCCAACCGTTTCCAGGCTGTCTACGGTGGGGAAATCACGACCTATGCCGCGCAGCCTGATCCAGAACGAAAGCCATGGCGTAAAAAGCCGACCGTCCATGATCAAGTATTCAAGGCCGAGTTGCAGAAGATCGAGAAAGAGTTGTCAGAGCAAGCCTCAGAGGTTAAGTGAACTGCGGCACCGTGAATGCGCACCGCAAGCACAGCAGTCAGAAACTAAGCAGCTGTAGCCGATTTTTTGCTCAGCGCTTACCGCCCAATAAAGAGCCCAGAAGCCCTCGTGCCAACTGCCGACCTAACTGTGTTGCAACCTGGCGCATTGCGCTCTTGAAGACCTGTCCGGCCGCTTCACCTAGCGCATCGGCAACACCATTTTTTGACACAGCGCTCTTCGCTTGTGGCTGGTCCTCGGAAGCCTGCTTTGCCCGTTCGAGCAATATTTCGTAAGCAGATTCACGATCGACTGGTCTGTCGTAACGTCCTCTCAGGGGTGAGCTGGCGATCAGGTCGTGTCTCTCGCGCTCGGTCAGCGGCCCGACCCGCGACTGAGGCGGCGCGACCGCAACACGCTGGACCATCGACGGCATGCCTCTATCCTCGAGGCCACCGACCAGCGCTTCGCCGGTTCCCAGACTGGACAAAGTGTCCAGCGATGAAAACGCTGGGTTAGCGCGGAAACCGTCCGCCACCGCTCGCAGCGCTTTCTGCTCCTTGACCGTGTAGGCCCTGAGTCCGTGCTGCACGCGCAGGCCCAACTGAGCCAGCACATCATCCGGCAGGTCTGTGGGACTTTGAGTTACGAAATAGACGCCAACGCCCTTCGAGCGAATCAGCCTGACCACTTGCAGCAACCTGTCTTGCAAAGCTTTCGGGGTGCTGTTGAACAACAGATGCGCTTCGTCGAAAAACAGCGCGAGCAGTGGTCGATCAGCGTCACCGCGCTCGGGAAGCTGTTCGAACAGCTCAGCCAACAGCCACAGCAGAAAGGTCGCATAGACTTTGGGGGCCTGATGGACGAGCTGGCTGGCGTCGAGCAGGTGGATCCGTCCACGCCCGTCGCTCGCAGGCTGCAGAATGTCCTCAAGCGCCAGAGCCGGCTCACCAAACAGCGCCTCGGCACCTTGCTGCTCCAGCGTTGCCAACCGCCGTAACAGCGCCTGGGACGATGCGCTGGTTAGCAAGGCCGCATCGTCACCGAGCATCTCAGGATGTTTTTTCAGATGAGCAAGCAAGGCCTTGAGGTCTTTCAGATCGAGCAACAGTAGCGCTTCGCGATCAGCGACCTTGAATGCGGCATAGAGTGCTGCCTGCTGGCTGTCGCTCAGTTCCAGCAGATTGCCCAACAGCAAAGGGCCCATCTCTGTCAGCGTGGTTCTCAGCGGATGACCGCTCACACCGTGCACGTCCCACAAAATCACCGGATAGGCCTGGGGTCGATGGTCTAGCCAAGGCATGCTGGCGATCCGCTCGGCGATCTTTCCTTGCGGCTCGCCAGCCGCGCCCAGGCCACACAAGTCACCTTTGATGTCCGCTGCGAAAACCGCGACGCCAGCCTCGCTGAATTGCTCAGCAAGGCGCTGCAAGGTTACGGTCTTGCCGGTGCCCGTAGCGCCGGCGATCAAACCGTGCCGGTTGGCCAGATGCAGCGGGTGGCAGTTCGGCTCGCCCGTCCCGTCAGCACCCAGTACCAGGCAGTTTGTCTGTTTCATCCGAAGGCCTCGAACTGAACAATGGAGTATTCGGCAACGTCATTCAGCCGGCCTTCGAGCCGCTGGCTTCAGCGCCGACCACAACGTCGCTTTCGCCATCGCCAACAGAGGCATTGAGCGCCTCCACATGCCGCTCCCAGAGTGTTTCGGCACCTGGGAAGTCGGTGCCCAGGTCGGGGCCCAGCCGGTCCGGATCGTAGCGTTGAGTACAACCGCTACCGATGATCGGCGGCGCTTTCGCGCCAGCCTTGTCCAGTGGGTCGCTCATCTCGCCTCCCGCGCCAATAACGATGGATCAGTTGAATACCAGCGTCTTGTTGCTATGCACCAGCACCCGCTCTTCTAGGTGATAGCGCAAACCACGGGACAACACCATCTTTTCCACGTCCTTGCCCAGCCGAACCATGTCCTCGATGCTGTCTCTATGGCTGACGCGCACCACGTCCTGCTCGATGATCGGCCCGGCATCAAGCTCTTCTGTCACATAGTGGCAGGTCGCACCTATGAGCTTGACCCCTCGCAGCGAGGCCTGGTGGTACGGTTTTGCACCGACGAACGACGGCAGAAAGCTGTGATGGATGTTAATCACCCGTTGCGCATATTCCTCGCAGAGCTCAGCAGGAAGAATTTGCATGTAGCGCGCTAATACGATGGCGTCGGCGTGCTGCTCGCGTACGAGTCGCGACACCTCGGCAAAAGCTTCTTCCTTGCGCCCCGGCTGGACGGGCACATGGAAATACGGAATGCCATGCCATTCGACCATACTGCGCAGATCGTCGTGGTTGGAGATCACGCAAGGAATGTCACAGTCCAGTTCCCCACTGTGCCAACGATGCAGCAGATCGGCGAGGCAGTGCGACTCGCGGCTGGCCATCAGCACGACTCGCTTGCGCTGGGCAGAGTCGGTGATGCGCCATTCCATGGAAAACTCGCGCGCTATTGGCGCAAACGCCTGGCGAAAACCATCGAGATCAAAAGGCAGCGAGTCGGCCCGTATCTCATGCCGCATGAAGAACCAGCCACTCTGATGATCGGAATGGTGATTAGCTTCGGTGATCCAGCCGTTGTAGGTCGCCAGGAAATTGCCGACCTTGGCCACAATACCGACGCCGTCGGGACAGGCGATAACCAGCCTGAAAGTGCGCATTCTTAAGTTAACTCCGGCTTACTCATAAAGACCCGGCATTCTAGCGCAGCGAAGAAAACCACCACCAAATTATTCAAGCCGGAGCACGGCACGCCTCAACGGTCGCCACACGCGGCGCGAGACGAACCAGCTGATTTGTAAAAAACCATGATTGAAACCTTAACTTTTGGGGGTTCAAGTTGCTGGAAAAGGGCCCAGCGAGCAAAGGAAACGCAACACCGCAACGGGTTGCAGAACTGCATACTCAAATACCGGGACGGCATAAATAAGCCGGACGTGATCCGGCGCATCCTTCGGTTATGTGCAGTAGTTCACCCTGGCTACGTTTAACTGCAGCTCAGCGCGCCTAACGCACCACAATGAAACAAACTGAGTAAACTTTGTTCAGAGCAACATTTACTTGTCTGCAGCAGCTGTCTATGATTGCTGTCACTTGCGTTCAAACCTATACCAAGGAAGTGACATGTCGCTGATCAACGAATACCGCGCTACTGAAGAAGCTATCAAGGAACTACAGGAGCGCCTGAAATCCTTGTCTGAAGATGACAAGCTGAAAAAGGAACTCGAGTTTGAAGGCAAACTGCGCGAGCTGATGGGCGAATATCAGAAGTCCCTTCGCGACATTATCGCTCTGCTCGATCCAGATGCCCGCAGCAACAAGACGCAACGCGCATCCAAAGCGCCTGCTGCAACCAAACGCGCCCGTCGCGTCAAGCAGTACAAGAACCCTCACAACGGTGAAGTGATTGAAACCAAAGGCGGCAATCACAAGACGCTGAAAGAGTGGAAAGCACAATGGGGTTCCGACGAGGTTGAAAGCTGGGCCACTCTGTTGGGCTAAGTTTTACGCCGCACCCCAAAAGCCATCTGGCGCAGTGATGCTGCTTCAGATGGCTTTTTTGTTTCCCGACCAAGCATTCAAAGCATGTAGCGCTCCCGTAGACCGCGAACATGTATTAACCATTGCTGCAGAAGACACGCTTGTTCGGGTGTGCTTGATGGCAACAAAGCCTGCACAGCTTTTTCAAACTGCTCCAAGGTGTTCGGCGCGCCGAACTCGGGTTCCATCAAGCGCTGCCGGCAGAAGGCATGCCACTGCTCAACTTCGGCAAGTGATAAACACTCGGGAAAGTTACGCGCGCGATAGCGGAAATGCAGTTCTGGCAAGCGCGGGTCATCAAACGGCAGTGCGGCGCCTGTCGAAAGCGGCGAAGTACTTCGTACCTGCTCGCACAGTCGCCGGTCGCGATCATTGAAAAAGCCGTCATACAACTGCTGCTCCGGATCGGACGAACCCGCAAAGACATCCTCCTTGTAGATGTCGGCAAGCTTCCAGCTCCACTCCGGTTCGCGCCCACGTAACTCGGCAGCTCTAGACTCGCTACATTGGATATCCAGTCCCAGCCGCGCAATATCCGATGGCCGCAGGACGCTCATTGGCGCCAGCACGGGGCAACGGTTCATGTGCACGAGTTTCAAGGGAATCGGAAGTTTCTCCCCCAAGTCTTCCCGACGGGTATAGAGCCGTTCGCGAATAGCCTCGGCCTGTTCTTCCCACAGCGGCGCGCAGTCGGCACTCAAGTCACAGACGATCAGGGCATTACGGTTGCGAGGGTGCCAGGCCAGCGGCAAGACCACCGATAGAAAATGACGCGCTGCGGAAAACCGACCCGATACATGCACCATTGGTTTGAGCAGCTGGACTTGTTCGATCACCGCATGTTTACGGCGTAGCTTGTAGAGGTAGTCATAGAGACGCGGTTGACGCGTGCGAATCAGGCGAGCCAAGGCAATCGTTGCCCGAACATCGGACAATGCATCATGGGCATTCAGGTGCTCGAGTCCATTGGCAGCACTGAGCCGTTCCAGTTTCAACGTGACTCGCCCCTCCTCTTCCGGCCAGACGATGCCTTCCGGTCGCAAGGCGTAAGCGGTGCGGACCAGATCAATGAGGTCCCAGCGACTGTTACCGCCCTGCCATTCACGCGCATAGGGATCGAAGAAGTTGCGATAGAGGCTGTAGCGCAGCACTTCATCATCGAAGCGCAAGCTGTTGTACCCCGCGCCACAGGTGCCTGGCACCGCCAGTTCATGATGCAACCGGGCCACGAACTCGGCCTCGCACAGGCCTTTTTCCGCCAGCGTGGCAGGTGTGATACCCGTGACTAGGCACGCCGCGGGATGCGGGAGGATGTCGTCGCTCAGCCGGCAATAGATGTTCAGCGGTTCGCCAATTTCCTCCAGCGCCTCATTGGTGCGGATGCCGGCCACTTGCACAGGCCGGTCACAGCGAGGCGATATGCCGGTTGTTTCGAAGTCGTACCAGAAGATGCTAGAAGTCAAGGGAGCTTCCTTCTCGATTGTCGCCCACAGTCTAACGCGCCGACCCGCCCTCACCGAATGGTCCGGCGCCTAGTGCAGGTAGCGATTGAGTGCTGACGTAAGTAATCCGCTGGCGCATCAATCAAAGTGCCAAGCCGGTTATGGCCGCAGATGTCATTCAATGGTTTCATTCAGCAGCACCGCTTCCGCCAGGCGTTGCTCTGTACGCAATGTGCGCATAGCATCCAGTCCCCCATTTACGAGCCAGAGCCGTGCAATCCGCCTCTTCAGCCACCGCCTTGCTGGATAACACGCACCGCGTCGAAACGCCGGAAGGTATCGATTTGTTGCTCCATCCAGCCGGCCTGGTCCCTCGCGCCTTGGCATTTGCACTGGACCTGCTGATACGGGGCGCTCTATTGGCGGCTTTGGGTTTTGCGTTCGCGTTGCTGGGCAAGTTCGGGATGGGTATTGGGGCGCTGCTGCTGTTTCTGGTGCAATGGTGGTACATGGTGCTGTTCGAAGTGCTGAACCAGGGCCGCACCCCGGGCAAGCAATGGCTGGGGCTGCGCGTTATCCATGATGACGGCACGCCGGTCGGTTGGGCTTCCTCCTTAGCACGCAATCTGTTGCGTTTCGTCGACATGCTGCCGTTCGGCTATTTCCTCGGGGCTCTCTGCTGTCTCTGGCACCCATCGTTCAAGCGCTTGGGCGACCTCGCCGCGGGCACCATGGTGGTGTACCGCGAGCGCAACGTCAGCGCACCAGACCTGCCAGCCGCTGAAGCAGTAACGCCCCCGCTACCTCTGACACTGGCTGAGCAGCAAGCGCTAATCGCCTTTGCCGAGCGCCATTCGACGCTCACGCCGCAAAGGCGGCTCGAGCTGGCCTCGATCCTGGCCGAGCCGCTGCAGATTGAACCCACACAGGCGGAAGCCCGGATCCACGGCATCGCCCGTAGCCTGGTGGGCCCGGCATGAAGCAAAGCCAGTTCGAAACCCGGCATCAGGCCGAGTGGCAGGCGTTCGAAGAAATGCTCACAACATTGGAGCGCGGCAAAGCCCGTACGCCAGAAGCAGTCGCTGGCTTTCCGGCCGCCTATCGACGGCTTTGCCAGCAGCTGGCACTGGCACAGTCGCGCGGTTACAGCATGCGCTTCGTCGAGCGTCTGCAGCTGCTGGCTCAGCGCGGGCACCATCAAATGTATCGACATCGGAGCCCGTTGGGTGGTCGCCTGCTCGGCTTCTTTCTTGGCGGTTTTGCCAGACTCGTTCGCACAGAGTGGCGCTATCTGGCAGCAGCGAGTCTGATTTTCTACCTGAGTCTGCTGGGTATGGCTGCGCTGGTGCTGGCCTTTCCGGAGTTGGTCTACAGCCTCATCAGCCCGGAACAGGTCGCGGAGATGGAAGCCATGTACGACCCTGACGCCAGTCGTCTCGGCCGCTTCGGCGAGCGTGGGTCTGCTGACGACTGGGTCATGTTCGGTTACTACGTGATGCATAACATCGGCATCGCTTTCCAGACCTTTGCCGGTGGCCTGCTCTTCGGCCTTGGCAGCCTGTTTTATCTGCTGTTCAACGGCTTGATCATTGGTGCCATTGCCGGCCACCTGACCGGCATCGGCTACGGTCAGCCGTTCTGGTCATTCGTCATTGGCCATGGCGCGTTTGAACTGACGGCCATCACATTGGCGGGAGCAGCCGGGCTGAAACTGGGTGCTGCCCTTGTGTCACCCGGCCGTCGAACACGCAGCGAGGCATTGCGCCTGGCAGCCGCCACAGCAGTGAGGCTGATTGTCGGGGCCACGCTGTTTCTCTTGATCGCAGCCTTTATCGAGGCCTACTGGTCCTCGATGACTTATCCCCCAGCGCCCGTCAAATACGCCGTCGGCGTTCTGTTGTGGCTACTGGTCGGGGTCTATTTGGCGCGGAGCGGGCGACATTTCCATGCGCCTGAATGACGCCAGCATGGCGATCCGTCCCCGCACCGCGTGGGAGGCGCTGGATCTCGGCATTCTATTAGCACGGCGTCATGCTGCATTGCTGATGGGCAGCTGGGCGCTGGTGACGTTGCCGATCTTCGCCCTGTTCAGTCTGTTGTTCTGGCAACACCCGACGCTCTCGTTGTTGCTGTTCTGGTGGTTCAAGCCGCTCTATGAACGGCTGCCTCTGTTCATCCTGTCGCGAGCACTGTTCGGCGACACACCGTCGCTGCGCCAGAGCATCACGACACTGCCACCCCTGCTGCGTCCCCAGTGGTTTTCCAGCGTGACATGGCGCCGCTTCAGCGTGACTCGCAGTTTCGATCTTCCAGTGCTGCAGCTCGAGCAGTTGGCCGGCTCGGCTCGTCAGCAGCGCCTCGCGGTGCTGGGACAACGGGACAGTCGGGCCGCATCCTGGCTGACCCTGGTGGGCATGCATCTGGAGATGGGGCTGTGGTTTGGTGCTCTGGCGCTGATGTATATGCTCATCCCACAGCAGATGCTGGCGGACTGGGACTGGCAAGACCTCCTCGGCATGAGCGGCGATTGGCTGTGGTTCGAACACCTGTCCAACCTGCTCTATGCCTTGGTGCTGGTGGTCTGGGAGCCAATTTATGTCGCCAGCGGTTTCAGTCTTTACCTCAACCGCCGCACTACGCTTGAGGCCTGGGATATCGAACTGACGTTTCGCCGTTTGCAGACACGCATGAAGTCGTTGCTGCCAGTGCTGCTGGTGGGGCTGGGTTTGTGGTTGGTATCGCCACCCGAGGTGGCACTCGCTGCTACTGGCGCAGAGGGAACGACGCAAGCGATCGAGGCCTCCGGCCCAGACACTAATCGCCTGCTCAAGCAGCCCTTGACCAGCAAAGCAGCCAGTGACCGGATTGGAGAATTGCTTGATCAGCCGCCCTTCCGAAACCGCGAGACCGTGACCCGCTGGCGCTTCACGGAAGAGTCTAGGGACGAGCCGGGTTGGCTGGCACGTCTGCTGGAGCGACTGCTTCGCAGCGACCTGCTGCCCCAGCGCCCCGAAACCCTCACAAGCGTAATCGAAGTGTTTCTATGGACCGCCCTTTTCAGCCTGACCGGCTGGCTGCTGTGGCGCTACCGTGAGTGGCTCAAGCTATATGTGACACCTGGCCAATTGCGGATCAGAAAGCGCCAAGCGTCCCCTGCCGTACTGTTCGGGCTTGACCTGCAACCCGAAAGCATTCCGGCGGACGTTGTCGCCGAGGTACAGCGGCTCTGGCACCAGCACCCACGCGAAGCGCTTGGCCTGCTCTACCGGGCCTTTCTCAGCCGCCTGCTGCACGAACAGCAACTGCCATTGAAGAGCTCGCATACCGAGGGAGAAATACTCGAACTGCTGCGCCTGGAAGCTCGGCCAGAGCTGCTCGAGTACGCCGAAGCCTTGACGCGCGACTGGCTGCGCCTGGCCTACGGACATCAGCTTCCATCCGAGAGGGCCCGCGACGAGCTGTGCGAGCGCTGGCGCGCACTGTTTGGCAGTGAGCGGCTCGTATGAGCAGGCCACGTCGGTTCTTTCTGCTTGCTGCGAGCGGGTTGCTGCTTGGGCTGTTGCTGCTTTTTGCCCTGAGCAAGGCGACGCCCTATGAGGAAACGATCGAGCATGGCCCCGCACCGGAGGTACGCAGCAATCCGTACCTGGCCGCAGAGCGTTTCCTGATCGACCAGGGGCGCGCCGTCGATCATGCACAAGGCCTCGATGGCCTCGCCAAGTCCAAAAGCAATCAACAGGTGCTGTTGCTGCTGGGCGAGCGCAGCAACATGACGCCCGGCCAGGCCGAACGCCTGTTGCGCTGGGTCGATCAAGGTGGCCACCTGGTATTTGTCGCTGAGCGTATATGGGACGAAAATAGCGGAAGCAGCGGCGACCTGCTGCTCGATGCGCTGAACCTTCAGCAGCACGAGGCAGGCGAGAACCTCGATGACAGCCATAACGCTGATGGCGCCGCGAACGCCGAGAAACGCCCTGTGTTGACTCGCCTCTATCTCGAGAACGAGGATGCCCCCGCCTATCTCGCCTTTGATACCAACTATCACCTCTACGACGCCGGTGGCAGCGCGCACGCATGGGCCAACAGCGCCAGCGCGACGCATATGCTGCAACTGCAGCGTGGGAACGGCCTGATCACGGCCCTGACCGACAGCTGGATCTGGCGAAACGATGCCATAGCCCAATACGACCATGCCTGGCTGCTGTGGTACCTCACCCAGGACCGCGACGTAACGCTGATCTATCGCACCGAACATGATGATTTGCTGCAACGGTTGCTGCGTTACTTCCCCGAAGCACTGGCGGCGCTGCTACTGATGCTGCTTGCCACGCTCTGGCATGTGGCGCAGCGACAGGGCCCGTTGATGGAGCCGGTCGAACGGAATCGCCGGCGGCTGCAAGAGCATCTGCGCGGCAGTGCCGATTTCCTATATCGCAGGGCCGGACAACGCCAGTTACTTAGCAACCTGCAAGACGATGTCCGGCGGCAGGCGCAGCGACGCCATCCGGGCTTCAAAACCCTCGGATACGTTGAACAGTGCCAAGTATTGGCAGCAATCAGCCAGACCACCTCAGGGGCTGTCACGCAGGCCATGCAGCCGCCATCGAACAAACCCGTCAGCGCCTCCGAATTCACCCGCCAGGTTGCCCACCTGCAAAGCCTCAGGAACAGCTTATGAGTGACTCACCCACGGATCCGAACAGCGTCAATCCAGACGCGCCGCCGAACAACCAGCGCCAACGTGCCAGTCAGCTCGCCCAGGCGCTACGCCACGAGCTGCATAAAGCCGTGATCGGCCAGCACGACGTCGTCGACGGGTTGCTCACAGCGCTGATCGCTGGTGGTCACGTTCTAGTCGAAGGGGTACCGGGGCTAGGCAAGACGCTATTGGTGCGGGCATTGGCGCGCTGCTTTGGAGGTGACTTCGCGCGTATCCAGTTCACGCCGGACCTGATGCCCAGCGACATAACCGGCCATGCGATCTACGACATGGCCAGCGAACAATTCAAGTTGCGCAAGGGCCCGGTGTTCACCAACCTGTTGTTGGCTGACGAGATCAATCGTGCGCCCGCCAAGACCCAGGCGGCGTTGCTGGAAGTCATGCAGGAGCGTCAGGTTACCCTTGAGGGCCGCGCACTCGCTGCACCACAGCCGTTCCTGGTCATGGCCACGCAGAACCCCATTGAGCAGGAAGGCACCTACCCGTTGCCGGAAGCCGAGCTAGACCGCTTCATGTTGATGCTGCGCATGGATTACCCGCAGGCGGACGAGGAGTTGACGCTGGTGCGCCAGGTTACTCGCTCGGTTCGCACCGACATTCTTGACGTCAGCGGCTTGCGTGTCCTGCTGCAGGCCAAAGATGTCCAGGCGCTGCAGAAAATCGCCAGCGACTTGCCGCTGGACGACCAGGTGCTCGACTATGCCGTTCGGCTGGCCCGAGCCACTCGCAGCTGGCCCGGCCTGGCGCTGGGCGCGGGGCCACGAGCGTCGATCGCGCTGGTGCGCTGCGCCCGTGCACGCGCCTTGTTGCGCGGCGGCGATTTTGTCGTCCCTGACGATGTAAAAGGCTGCGCGCTGGCCGTTCTGCGACATCGGGTCAGGCTCTCGCCCGAACTCGACATCGAAGGCACTGCGGTGGACCAGCTGCTCCAACAGCTGCTGGAGCAGATCGCGGCACCGCGCCTGTGACGCTCATCGGCATGCGAGCGCCTCGATGAATCCGTCACGTCGATTGCTCTACGCCCTGGCCGCTGTGCTTTGCCTTGGGCTTTTGCTGGGTACCGCGGCGGCACTCGAAAGCGCCGTGCCGTCGGCTATCCATACGGCCTGGTGGGGTCTGTTGCTGTGCCTGGGACTGGTTGCAACGCTTGACGCCTTGCATCTGCACCGCCTGCCTTCTCCAGAGCTACGGCGCGTACTGGCCGGCAACCTTGCGCTGGGCCGCTGGCATGAAGTTCAGCTCGAGATTCGACACCCAATGGCGCACGCCATGCGTGCCGAAGTTTTCGACCATGTGCCTGCTGGGCTGGACATGCAGGCGCTGCCACAGCAGTTGCTGCTGCATGCTCAGCAGTTCTGCCAGCTCAGCTACCGTCTGCAGCCGGCGCGTCGCGGGCACTTCCATTTCGAGCATTGCGAGATTCGCTTGTTCAGCCCTCTGGGGTTGTGGCGAGAGCGGCGCCTACTGCCGCTGCCATCGCAGACGCGGGTCTATCCCGATTTCACCCAGCTGCACGGTGCGCCACTGATGGCAGTGGACCGCTGGCTGAGCCGCTTGGGTGTACGCCAGCAGCCCAGGCGGGGGCTTGGCATGGATTTTCACCAGTTACGCAGCTTCCACGATGGCGACACCCTGCGGCAAATCGACTGGAAGGCCACGGCGCGCAACCGCACGCCCATCGTCCGGGAGTATCAGGACGATAGGGACCAGCAGATCCTACTGATGCTCGATTGCGGCAGACGGATGCGCAGCCAGGACGGCCCGCTTACGCACTTTGATCATGCGCTCAATGCCAGCCTGCTGCTGGGCTATGTCGCGCTGCGCCAGGGCGACGCTTTAGGACTCTATACCTTCGCCACCGAGCAACGGCTCTTCTTCGCTCCCGCCAAAGGCCAAATGCAACTCAATACGTTGCTCAACGGTGTTTATGACTTGGTCAATACGCAGCGACCAGCCGATTTCTCCCTTGCCATTACCGATGTCCTGGCCCTGCAGAAACGCCGCGCACTGGTGATCATCATCAGCAACCTGCGCGACGAAGACGACGAAGAGCTGCTCGGAGCCGTCCAGCGACTTTCCCGCCGACACCGTGTGTTGGTCGTGAGCCTGCGCGAGCCGGTTCTGGACAGGTTACGTCAACAGCCCGTCGAAACCTTTCAGCAAGCCCTCGATTATTGCGGAACACTCGACTACCTCAACGCCCGCGGCACGCTTCATGAACAGCTTGTTGCCCATGGGGTCCCAGTGCTCGATGTCCATCCGCACGAGCTCGGACCAGCGCTGATCAGCCGCTACCTGGCCTGGAAGAAAGGCGGAGTGCTGTAACCGCTTGTCTAGGGTTGCTGCGCAGAGCGCTTAAGCGATGCACGCTTTGCCAGGTGGCGTAGGTTCAGCTGCCTTTGCAGCAATCCTGGTCGGCGGACTTGTTCCCGGCTGATTCGATACGGGGCAGACGCGCGGGCGGGATATGCTGCATGGGACGAAAACTGAAGTAGTGGTGCAGCGCATCGATCATTTCACGAATCTCACGCGGCGGTGAGGCAAACACGAAACCGGAATCGAAACTGCCGGGCGTGACGTCCTCACGCGACCAACGGCAGACGGCACTGAAATCGATATAGCGCAGCTGGCTATGCTGCCCGGGGATTTTCAGCCGCATATCGAAACGTACGTCGGTCATCATCGGATAGGGGCTGATCAACATCAGTCCTGTCTCGGACAGGTTGCCAATGAAACCCAAGGGCTTGTCCGTGAAACGGTTGAATACGTTGAGGTAATACGGCAACTGGTGCCGTTGGATACTGCGTTGATTATGCATGTCCATCGGATGCGGGCCTGCCGCCAAGTTTTATCGCTGCTGCCGTGTCCGGCCTTCAGCGGCAGATCTGACTGATACGACTGGCCAACTGCCGCCGCGCCGCCCCTATTTCTTCATCACTGTAGTAGACCCGCCCACCCTTTGCATCGGCACTGAAGTAGCGCCCGCCGTGAGACAGCCGCGATAAGCGGTCGCGCAGCTGCTGGCACTCTTGCTCACGCTGCCCCTGCCTGGCGCTCGCTGCCACCCTGGCCGCCGCCTGTTCCTCCCGACGAGCTTCGAAGAAGCGCTCCGTGCGCGCCTGGCGCTCCCGGGTCGCATCGTCTCTGTGGACCACCTGCGGCCGGACCTCGACCTGCTCTGCGCCGGGCTGCGGCTTCGCACTGAAGTGCACGTTGCCTCCCGGATCGACCCAGCGGTAGATGTCGGCCGTCGCCAGCGGGCTTAACAAAACGCTGACGATCAGTAATGCGATACGCATGGGATCCTTCCCCAGCCGGTCAAAAGACCCGCTCTCATTTCAGGGTTTGACGGCGTGGGTCACCACTCGTTCCTCCGGCTGATAGTGCCCCAACTGACGCAGCGTCTCCAGCCTGGCGCGACTGCGAAAAGCGTATTCGCTGGCCGGATAGCGCGACTGAATGAACTGATAGGTCTGCGCCGCGTCGACAAACAGGCCCTGACGCTCCAGGCACTGACCGCGCAATAGCGATATTTCCGGTTGCAGATTATCCCGTGGTCGACTGCGCCGCTCGGCCTGGGAGAGTTCGAGCATGACTTTGTCGCAATCACCCAACTCGTATTGCTTGTAGGCCATATCGAGATGGCGATGAAGCGCATTTTTGCTGCTGCAGCCTACGCTGAGGGTGGCCAGAACAATGATGAACAGTGTGCGCATAGGTGATTCCTCCGATGCTGGCGTATCGACCGTCAGGGAAAAAACTACAGCCCGCTCGGCTGCCAAACGTCACTTGAACACCCGCCAGGCCACTGCCAAAAGAGTAGTGCAGCCCAACAATGACTACAGCCGCCCGGCATAGTAGCCTCGCCGCCATTCTGAAAAAGGAGCATTGAATGATCTCGCGCCGTACCAAAATCGTCGCCACTCTGGGTCCAGCCAGCAGTTCGCCGGAGGTGCTGGAAAAAATGATCGTTGCCGGGCTCGATGTGGCCCGCCTGAATTTTTCCCACGGGACGCCGGATGAGCACCGCGCACGCGCGCAGCTGGTACGGGACATTGCCGCGAAGCATGGTCGCTTTGTCGCGCTGCTCGGTGACTTGCAGGGACCGAAGATCCGAATCGCCAAGTTCGCCAACAAGCGCATCGAGCTGGCCGAAGGCGACAGCTTTCGCTTCTCCGTTACCCACCCCCGCGATGCCGGCACCCAAGAAGTGGTTGGGATCGATTATCCGGATCTGGTGAAAGACTGTAGCGTCGGTGACGAACTTCTGCTCGACGATGGTCGCGTAGTCATGCGCGTAGACGCCACTACGGCCGACGAACTGCATTGCACTGTGCTGATCGGCGGGCCGCTGTCAGACAACAAAGGCATCAACCGTCGCGGCGGCGGCCTGACTGCCCCGGCGTTGACCGCCAAGGACAAAGCCGACATCAAGCTGGCCGCCGATATGAACCTGGACTATCTCGCCGTTTCCTTTCCGCGTGATGCCGCAGATATGGAGCTGGCCCGCCGCCTACGCGACGAAGCCGGCTCAAGTGCCTGGCTGATCGCCAAGATCGAGCGTGCCGAAGCCGTCGCCGATGACGAAGCGCTGGATGGCCTGATCCGCGCCAGTGATGGCGTGATGGTTGCGCGTGGCGATCTGGGCGTGGAAATCGGCGATGCCGAGCTGGTAGGCATTCAGAAGAAGATCATTCTGCACGCGCGCCGCAACAACAAGGTGGTGATCACCGCGACCCAGATGATGGAGTCGATGATCCAGAATCCGATGCCGACTCGCGCCGAAGTGTCCGATGTAGCCAACGCCGTGCTCGACTACACCGACGCGGTAATGCTCTCGGCTGAAAGCGCCGCGGGCGAGTACCCGGTCGAAGCCATCAAGGCAATGGCGCGCGTTTGTGTCGGTGCCGAGAAGCATCCGACCAGTATCAAGTCGGGCCATCGTCTTGGTCAGCGCTTCGAGCGCAGCGACGAAAGCACCGCCCTGGCTGCCATGTACACGGCGAACCACTTCCCCGGCGTCAAGGCGATCATCAGCTTGACCGAAAGCGGCTACACCCCGCTGATCATGTCGCGGATTCGCTCGTCGGTACCGATCTTCGCCTTTTCGCCCCATCGCGACACTCAGGCGCGTGTCGCCATGTTCCGCGGCGTGCAAACCATCCCCTTCGACCCGGCAGCCCTGCCGGCCGACAAGGTCAGCCAGTCGGCTGTAGACGAGCTGCTCAAGCGCAACATCGTTAATGTTGGCGACTGGGTGATCCTGACCAAGGGCGATACCTACCACGGCACCGGTGGCACCAACACCATGAAGATTCTGCGTGTGGGCGATTCGTTGACCTGATTGGCGCGGCGCGCCAGCTGCCGGTCAGAGCGACCTGGCGCGCCGTTCCCAATTAAAGATTTATGCCTGCTGCGGTTAGTTATGCCCCGAACTGACGGGTCAGAAAGGCGTCACTCAATACCTGCCCCCGCGGCAGCCCCGCCAGAAACATGCGCTTGGCGCAGTCTTCGACAAAGCCGCTGCCGCCGCAGATCAGCGCTACTTCCTGACGCGACGTGGCGCGCAGCGACAGCAGACGGCTGCCTGTATGTCCCGCATCGACGTATTCGATGCTCAGGTTGCTATTCGCCTCGGCAAGGGCCTCTAGCGGCCCTTGCAGATAGGAGGCGCCACGGCAGAAATGCAGCAAACGGATCGGTCCCTCGTGCTCCTGATGCAGCGCTTCTCGCAGCAGGCTCCAGAGCGGGGCGAGTCCCGTCCCGGCAGCCAGCAACAGTAACGGCCTCATCTGCCATTCGGGCTCGTAGCGCAGCGCGCCGGTATGCGGTTGGCCCAAGTGCAGAGTGTCATCGACGGTCAGCGTACGCGCCGCATCGCAAAAGGCACCGTTGTGCCGACAATCGAGGTGAAACTCAAGCCAGCTATCTTCCCAGGGTACGCTTGCCAATGAATAGGGCCGGGCGACTCCATGGTTACTCCACAACAGCACATGCTGACCCGCCTGGTAGCGCAGCGGCCGCGCGGTCGGCAGCAGGCGTAACCGCAAAACCCGGTCGTCCAGCCAGTCGTGTCCTATTACCCGCGCCGGTAGACCTTCGCGCGCAGGATCGAAGATCGCAACATTGAGGTTTTCCGCCACACTGCATTGGCAAGCGAGCCGCCAGCCTTCCAGGCGCCGCGCAGAGTCGAGTGCCTGCGGGCGGGCATCCTGTGGTTCACCTTGCAGGCAGCGAACCAGGCAGGCATGGCAACTGCCCGCTCGGCAGCTGAAGGGTACGTTCAGGCCAGCATCATTGAGCGCATCGAGCAGATTGCTGCCCTTCGCCACCCGCCAGGTCCGCTCCCCGTGGGTGATCTCAGGCATTCACCGCTGTCCAGCTGGTTTCGCATCGATTCCGACCATTTCCCTTGGCTCGGTACAGCGCGTCGTCGGCGCGCTGCAAGGATTCATCAAGATCATCGCCTTCACGAAGCAGGGTCAAGCCGACCGAAAGGCTCAAATGGCCAGCCTGCTTAATCCCTTCCGGCAGCGGGGCGTTGGCGAAAGCTTCGCGCAAGCGCTCGCAACAGGCGCTGAATTGCTCGGCATCGGTGTTCGGCAGCAATAGAACGAACTCTTCGCCACCGTAGCGAGCCAATATGTCGTCGTCTCGCAGACAGGATCGAGCCACGGACGCGAAGGTTTGCAGCACCCGGTCCCCCACCGCATGCCCATGCAGATCGTTGACTCGTTTGAAATAGTCGAGATCGATCAGCGCCAGGCCGGACTGATGCCCTGCCCGCAGCCGATTCAGCTCGGCTTCCGCCTTGCGCAGGAAGTGCCGGCGGTTGAAGAGCCCTGTCAGCTCATCGGTCGAGGCCAGGTCTTCCAGCTGCCGCATCATGCCGCGCAGCGTTTCTTGGTGCGCCTGCAGGGCAAAGCGGCGCTGACGCATGCGTTGACGCAACCTGTAGACATAGCTGACGAACAAGCACATCCAGACCAGGGTCACCAGCAGCACCCCCGTCTGCAGCAGTGCTGTCTGCGGGTCGTTCAGGTGCCCCATTTGCGCATCGAAATACACCATGCCGACGAAACTGATGAGCGCCAGCACGGCATAGCGAAGGAAAATTTTCGGCGGGAGGAACACGGCAAACATCAACACCAGCACGTACAGCACCAGCAACGATCCGCGGTTATCGCCGAGATTGAACAAAAAAAAGGTCAGCCAGACCAGGGCAACCAGCACTTGTGGTTCGGTCAGACTGGGGTCGCGAAAGCGCAGGTTGTGGCCGCGATAGAAGACCCAGAAAAACGTTAGCTGGCTAGCCGCAATCATCACCGACCCCGCGACCGCCGTTTCGACCGGCGCCTGGTAGAAGCCGGCAGCCACAGTAATCCAGGTCAGCAGCAATGCCAGCCCGTAGGTGGCGGCCGCCATGCCAAAGCGCTTGGTCACCAATAACTGCAGCGCTTGCTGTTCGCTTTCGTCACGACTAGCGCGCATGGAATCCATCCCATAGTGGCAATTCGTCACACTTTACGCCGCGCGTTGTAAAAAACCTATACGCAGCTGTATCGACAGTATGAGAAAACATCACCAGAAACCGCTGCAATCGAACGATCATCTTCAACAAGACCTTTGCTATTGCGCTCGCGCCGATGCGGAGCCGGCGTGTCGGCCCGTCGTTCAACGCCGTGTCGCTGCCGGCGTCATGCCAGTTTCCGCTGTGCATCCCTTCACCTTTGGTCCGTCTGTGTTCCCTGCTCTACAGCAGGTTATACTGCTGCGCATTTTTTACTGAGCGTGTCGGTCGCTTTCTCGATACGCACTGTTTCCGCCCCGCCAAGAGGACGCGCTGCATGACCGTGATCAAGCAAGACGACCTGATACAAAGCGTTGCTGACGCTTTGCAGTTCATCTCCTACTACCACCCCGTCGACTTCATCCAGGCGATGCACGAGGCCTACCTGCGCGAAGAATCGCCAGCTGCCCGCGATTCCATGGCACAGATCTTGATCAACTCGCGGATGTGTGCGACCGGCCACCGGCCGATCTGCCAGGACACCGGCATCGTCACTGTATTCGTGCGTGTGGGCATGGACGTACGCTGGGACGGCGCAAACATGAGCCTCGACGACATGATCAATGAGGGTGTTCGCCGTGCTTACAACCTGCCGGAGAACGTTCTGCGTGCTTCGATCCTGGCCGACCCGGCAGGTTCCCGCAAGAACACCAAAGACAACACCCCAGCCGTCATCCACTACTCCATCGTCCCCGGCGACAAGGTGGAAGTGGACGTTGCAGCCAAGGGCGGCGGTTCGGAAAACAAGTCGAAGATGGCGATGCTCAACCCGTCCGACTCCATCGTCGACTGGGTCCTAAAGACCGTTCCGACCATGGGTGCTGGCTGGTGCCCGCCGGGCATGCTTGGCATCGGCATCGGCGGCACCGCCGAGAAAGCTGCGGTGATGGCCAAGGAAGTGTTGATGGAATCCATCGACATCCATGAGCTGAAAGCCCGTGGCCCGCAGAACCGCATCGAAGAGCTGCGTCTGGAGCTGTTCGAGAAGGTCAACCAGCTGGGCATCGGCGCCCAGGGCCTCGGCGGCCTGACTACCGTGCTCGATGTGAAGATCATGGACTACCCGACCCACGCCGCCTCGCTGCCGGTGTGCATGATCCCCAACTGCGCGGCGACCCGCCACGCGCACTTCGTGCTCGACGGTTCCGGCCCAGCCGAACTGACCCCGCCACCGCTCGACGCCTATCCGGAAATCGTCTGGGAAGCCGGCCCGAGCGCTCGCCGCGTCAATCTCGACACCATCACCCCGGAAGAAGTGCAGAGCTGGAAGCCGGGCGAGACCGTCCTGCTCAACGGCAAGATGCTCACCGGCCGCGACGCTGCGCACAAGCGCATGGTCGACATGCTCAACAAGGGTGAAGAGCTGCCGGTGGACCTCAAGGGTCGCTTTATCTACTACGTCGGGCCGGTCGATCCGGTCGGTGATGAAGTGGTTGGACCTGCAGGCCCGACCACCGCAACGCGCATGGACAAATTCACCCGTCAGATTCTTGAAAGCACTGGCCTGCTGGGCATGATCGGCAAGTCCGAGCGCGGCCCAATTGCCATCGACGCGATCAAGGACAACAAGGCTGTCTACTTGATGGCGGTCGGCGGCGCCGCCTACCTGGTCGCTCAGGCAATCAAGAAGTCCAAGGTACTGGCCTTCGCCGAACTGGGTATGGAAGCCATCTACGAGTTTGAAGTGAAGGACATGCCGGTCACCGTTGCGGTCGACACCAACGGCGAGTCAGTGCACATCACTGGCCCGGCGATCTGGCAGCAGAAGATCGCCGACAGCCTGGCGGTCGAAGTGCAGTAAGCGACACGCCAACAAACAAGCCCGGCGTGATGCCTAATGCTGTCCACTTAAGCATTTGAGTCCAAGCTGGGGCTTCTAGAAAATCCGATACCAGTCCTCTGGTATCGGATTTTTTATGCCC
>JAKUTK010000004.1 GCA_022448005.1 Pseudomonas sp. | reverse complement strand
AACCGTGTCCGCCATGCGCTGCATGGGTGCTTTTGAGCGTTGCGCATTCGCAACCATCTGGACGATTTGTGAAAGCATGGTCCCGGAGCCAACTTTAGTGGCTCGCATGACAAGCGAGCCACTCGTGTTCATCGTCGCGCCGATGAGCGCATCGCCTGTCCGCTTCGTCACCGGGACGGGCTCGCCCGTTAGCATGGATTCGTCGACGGCGCTCTCGCCCTCCAATACTTCTCCATCCACCGGTACCTTTTCACCAGGACGAACGCGCAGATGGTCACCCTCGTGAACATGTGTAAGCGGAATGTCCTCCTCGGAACCATCCTTGGCGATACGGCGAGCTGTTTTGGGCGATAGGCCAAGCAAGGACTTGATTGCCGAGGACGTCTGGGAGCGGGCCTTCAATTCGAGCAGCTGCCCTAAAAGCGTCAGGGAAATGATGACCGCGGCGGCTTCGTAATAAACGCCTATCCGGCCGCCCACAGTGAATGACTCTGGAAATATGCTCGGTAAGACGGTTGCTACGATGCTGTAAATATACGCAGCCCCTGTGCCAAGCCCGATCAACGTCCACATGTTTGGGCTGCGATGCTTAACTGATGCGAAACCGCGCACGAAAAATGGCCAGCCTGCCCACAAGACAACCGGGGTCGTAAGGGCTAGTTCAACCCAGTTCTGGCTAGCCCCGTGAAACAGCGGTATCGCATGTCCCGCCATGGCCAACAGTGTCACTGCTACGGTCAGGGGCAGTGACCACCAGAATCGTTTCGAAAAGTCCTTGAGTTCAGGATTTTCCTCCTCGTCGAGTTCAGGAATCAGCGGTTCCAATGACATCCCGCAAATAGGGCAATCACCTGGCCCCATTTGGCGGATTTCAGGGTGCATTGGGCAGGTGTACTCTGTCGTTGCATCACCGGCGGGTGGTTTCTGTGCGGGTGGGGTAGATGCCCGAGAGGAGGTCCCATGAGCCTGCGGTGCAGCGAGATATCGAGCAGGGTCGGAACGAAACTTGGTCTGGCAACCCTGGCTGCAGAAGCGGTAAGTGCTTCCCTGATAATGCTCTTGATGCTCGCTGTCCTCTTTCACCTTCATCCCGCAGACGGGGTCTGTGAGTCCTGCAGAGCCTTTCGTTTGGTCAGGCTGATGATGGCAATGCGAGGAGGTCATGCGGGCTCCTTATGGATTGGTTAGCAACGAACAGCCTACTGCGGGGACGTTTGTGGTTTTTCCGATGCTTACAGCGTCCGACAACCAATATATGCAAAGCGTCCTGACCAAAGGCTGAAGTAACCATTACATTTCTGTCAGGTTCTCCGGTATGTCAGGTCGTACGAATGCTGAAGCGAGCTGCTGAAAAAAGTAGCTCGCGCGAATACCGCTTGCTGGCCTAGCCTATGCCTCCCTTATCCGAAGCCCGGCCGCTTTCTTTTAATGAATACCGAACCGTGCAAAGCCTAAGCGCAGGTGCTCTGTTTTGATAGAAGCCGTAATTTTTGATGTCTATGGCACACTCCTGCAAATCAGTGAACGACGGCGGCCATTTCGCAAGCTCTTAAAACAGGTACGCAGCCAAGGTCGTCAACCTAGGGCCGATGATGCCAGGACATTGATGACACGAAACTTGGGGCTGGCCGGCGCCGCCGACCTGTTTGGTACACAACTAGGTAACGATGAGCTTGCTATTTTGGAGCTTGATCTCTACGCGGAACTGGCCAGCGTGCGTCCCTATGATGATGCCCTGCGGGCACTGGAAAGCCTTAAGAGAGCGGGGCTGAAAGTGGCGCTGTGCTCCAACTTGGCTACCCCCTATGCCATACCTGCCAAGTTGCTACTGCCTGAGTTTGACGCCTATGCCTGGAGCTTCGAGGTGGGCGCGATCAAACCGGAGCCAGCGATCTACGAACATCTGCTAAAGCGGTTGGGTTGCAAAGCGTCTTCCATTGCAATGATCGGCGATACATTGGAGGCCGATGTGTTCGGTCCCGAAAGGCTGGGAATGCATGGATTCCACCTACAACGCGATGCCATCAGTAGTCCTGAGCGATTCGTTAGCCTGAGCGAATTTGCAGACCACATTTTGGGCACGGGGACTGTCACTAGAACGTAGCACTAGCGCACATCGAGGTCGCCTCCAGCTATCGGCCTTCAGTTCAAGCACTCACAACTCGCTTGTAGTGCTTTTCCTGACGATGGCGCTCCCAAAGTCCGTTCGCGCATTGGCCGCAGCGGTTGTGATCACTCAGGCATTCGTAGAGCTGATTGGTTAAGCGGGGCTACCACCAACAGCGTGAAGGAAAGCCGATCAGTGCGGCTTCGTCTCGCTGATGGACTTTGCAGCCCACGTTCTACAATACCCACCATCCGCTAACGGCTAAAGCTGCGTCGCCAGTTTTAGCTGACGCCGCTAGACCCGGATGGCTTAGAG
>JAKUTK010000039.1 GCA_022448005.1 Pseudomonas sp. | reverse complement strand
CGTAAAGACCCATGCCGATGAATTCCTTCCAGACCACCACGGTGACCGCACCGACGACCATGCCGGCCAGCGCGCCATTGCGGGTCATGTGCTTCCACAGCAGGGAGATCAGCACCACCGGACCAAAGGCGGCGCCAAAGCCGGCCCAGGCGTAGGACACCAGGCCCAGCACCTTGCTGTCAGGGTTCGAAGCGATACCCAGGGCGATGAAGGCAATCAGCAGCACCATCGCACGACCGACCCAGACCAGCTCGGTCTGTGAGGCGTTCTTGCGCAGCATGGCCTTGTAGAAGTCCTGGGTCAGGGCGCTGGAGCTCACCAGCAGCTGGGCGCTGAGCGTACTCATCACAGCAGCCAGTACGCCGGACAGGATAATGCCCGCCACCCAAGGGTTGAACAGGATCTTCACCAGTTCCATGAACACGCGTTCACCGTTTTCAGACACTGGGCCGGCCAGCTCTGGATGGCCTGCAAAATAGGCGATACCGAAGAAGCCCACCGCCACCGCGCCAGCCAGCGTCAGAATCATCCACGCCATGCCAATGCGGCGGGCGTTGGGGATGGTCTTCACCGAATCGGCGGCCATGAAGCGCACCAGGATGTGCGGCTGACCGAAGTAGCCCAAGCCCCAGGCCAGCAAGGAGACGATGGCGACGAAGGAGAGCCCGTTGAACATGTCGAACGCAGCCGGGTTTTGCGTAGCAATGGTGTCCATCGCAGCGCCCATGTCGCCCAGCGCCAGGATCACGAACACCGGGGTGATCAACAGCGCGAAGATCATCAGGGTGGCTTGAACGGTGTCAGTCCAGCTGACTGCGAGGAAGCCGCCGATGAACACGTAAAGAATGGTGGCTGCTGCACCGATCCACAACGCGACGTCGTACGGCACGCCGAAGCTGCTCTCGAACAGACGCGCACCAGCCACGACACCCGAGGCGCAGTAGATGGTGAAGAACACCAGCACGACCAGCGCCGAGAAGATGCGCAGCATGCGGCTTTCATCTTCGAAACGGTGCGAGAAGTAGTCCGGCAGGGTCAGCGCATTCTTGTTGCGCTCGGTGTGTACACGCAGGCGTCCGGCCACGAACAGCCAATTCAGCCAGGCACCGGCGATCAGGCCGATGGCGATCCAGCTTTCCGAAAGACCGGCGACAAAAATTGCGCCCGGCAAGCCCATCAGCAGCCAGCCGCTCATGTCCGAAGCGCCGGCAGACAGCGCCGTGACAAAACTGCCCAGGCTACGTCCCCCGAGGATGTAGTCATCGAAGTTCTTGGTTGCACGGTAGGCAATGAAGCCGATCAACAGCATCGCGCCGATGTAGATCACGAACGTGATCAAAGTAGGAGTACTTATGCTCATTTTGTTCCCTCGTTAGTTGTTGTTGATGGGCGCGAGGGTATTCCCGATCCCACCTGGCAGAGGGCGATGGCGATTCGCGCCATCACCGGGACGGGCTCACCTGAGCCCATCAGAGGCGGAAGAGCGATCCGCCAACTGTTCTGGTTGTTATTTTGATCCGGCCGCCGAGGGGGCCGGGATGAAACCAGTGTCGCAAACAAAGCTGAGCTTAAAAGCTTCGCCCCGAGGCGGGCCTCCCACGAAAGCGGCAGGCGTACACCGCTCCCTGTGTGGGAGGCGCCCCCTCGCGGCGAAAGCAGCCCGCCCGGCCTGCGAAACGTCCCTCAATCATCGCCCAGCGACAGCAGGGACGCGTTACCGCCTACAGCGGTGGTGTTGGTCGAGGTGGTGCGCTCGTTGACGAAGCGCAGCAGGTAGCTCGGACCACCCGCCTTCGGGCCGGTACCGGACAGGCCACAGCCACCGAACGGCTGCACGCCGACCACTGCGCCGACCTGGTTGCGGTTGACGTAGAGGTTGCCGACCCGCGCCAGCGCTTCAATGCGCTCAGCGGTTTCCTCGTTGCGGCTGTGCACGCCAAGCGTCAGGCCGTAACCGGTGGCATTGATGTCGGCGACGACCTTCTCCAGATCGGCCGCATCGAAACGCACCACGTGCAGCACCGGTCCGAACTGCTCCTTCTTCAGCTCGAGAATGCTGCCGATCTCGAACGCTACCGGCGCCACGAAATGGCCGTTGAGGCTGCCAGGCAGCTCTGCTTCGGCGATCAGCTTGCCTTCAGCCTTGAGCTGCTGGATGTGCGCCAGCAGGCCTTCGCGCGCCTCGGCATCGATCACCGGGCCCAGGTCGTTTTCGCGCAGGTGGGTCGGCCCGACCTTCAGCTCGGCCATGGCGCCCTTGAGCAGCTCGATCACACGGTCAGCAATGTCGCGCTGGACGTAGAGCACGCGCAGGGCCGAGCAACGCTGACCGGCACTGGTAAAGGCCGAACCGACGGCATCCTTGACCACTTGCTCAGGCAGCGCGGTGGAATCGACGATCATCGCGTTCTGGCCACCGGTCTCGGCGATCAGGGCAGCAATGGCGCCCTCCTTCTCGGCCAGCTGGCGGTTGATGATGCGCGCCGTATCGGTGGAGCCGGTAAAGCACACGCCCACCACACGCGGATCGCGGCAGAACACGCCGCCGAGCGTGGCGCCGTCGCCTGGCAGGAAGGCAACCGCCTCCTTCGGCAGGCCGGCTTCGAACATCAGCTCCAGCGCGCGGGCAGCGATCAGGCTGGCCTGTTCGGCTGGCTTGGCCAGTACGGTATTGCCGGCCACCAGCGCCGCGGTGATTTGACCGAGGTAGATCGCCAGCGGGAAGTTCCAGGGGCTGATGCAGACGAACACGCCGCGGCCTTCATGGAACAGCTCGTTGCGCTCGCCGGTCGGGCCCTTGAGCTCTTCACGACCGAGCTTCAGGCGTGCCTGCAGTGCGTAGTAACGGCAGAAATCCACCGCTTCGCGGACTTCGTCGATGCCGTCCTGCAGGGTCTTGCCTGCTTCTAGTGTGCACATGGCCATCAGCTCGGCACGGTTGGCTTCGAGCAGATCACCAAGCCGCTCAAGGATCTGTGCGCGCTGTTCGATCGGCGTGGCGTTCCAGCGCGGCCAGAAAGCGGCCAGACCGTCGATAGCCTGCTTGGCCTGCTCGGCGGTGGCGAACTGAGCGGTGCCCACCTCCTGGCTGAGCTGATACGGGCAATGCACCTTGTGCGCGGTACCAGTGAGTTTTTGCCCGCCGATCACCGGAGCGGCCTGCCACTGACGGTCAAGGAAGGTCTGGTAGGCGCTGGACAATTCATTCCACTGAGTCTGGATGTTCATGTTGATGCCTTGCGAGTTGGTCCGATTGCCGTACAGCGCCGGCGGAAACGGAATGCGATGGTTGCCGAGGGTCTTGAATTGACGCAGCTGGGTCACCGGGTGGTCGATCAGGGAATCGACCGGTACGCGCGGGTCGACCAGCTGGTGGACGAACGAGGAGTTCGCACCGTTTTCCAGTAGACGGCGCACCAGGTACGGCAGCAGGTCTTTGTGCGCACCGACCGGCGCATAGATGCGCACGTTCTTGCGGTACTTCTCGATCACGGTGTCGTAGAGCGCGTCGCCCATACCGTGCAGACGCTGGAACTCGAATTCGCGCGGCGTCTTCAGTTCGCCAACCATCGACAGGATGCAGCTGACGGTGTGGGCGTTGTGGCTGGCGAACTGCGGGTAGATCACGCCGCGTGTCTGTTCGGACAGCAGGTAACGGGCGCAGGCCAGATAGGCGGTGTCGGTGCCTTCCTTGCGGGTGTAGACCGGATAGCCGTCGAGGCCCTGCACCTGACACTGCTTGATTTCGCTGTCCCAGTAAGCGCCCTTCACCAGACGCAATGGGATCCGCGCATTCAGCTCCTTGCCCAGCAGGGTCAGCCAGACCAGCACCGGCAGACAGCGCTTGGAATACGCCTGAATGACCAGGCCAAACTCGCCCCAGCCAGCGATGGCTGGGTCACGCATCAGCTTTTCATAGAGCTCCAGCGACAGCTCGAGGCGATCGGCCTCTTCGGCGTCGATGGTGATGCCGACATCCAGGCGGCGCGCCAGGATCGCCAGTTCGCGGACGCTGGCGAACAGCTCGGTCAGTACGCGCTCACGCTGAGCCACTTCATAACGCGGATGCAGCGCCGACAGCTTGATCGACACCGACGGACGCGGACCAAGGCCTACCTGAGGCTCCGCGCCTACGGTTTCCACGGCCTGACGGTAGTCGGCCATGTACTTGCGCGCGTCCTCGACGGTCAGTGCCGCTTCGCCGAGCATGTCGAAGGAATAGGTGTAGCCCTTTTCGCGCTCGGGACGGCCGTTCTTCAGCGCCTCGGAGATGGTGCGGCCCAGCACGAACTGCTTGCCCATCAGCTTCATCGCCTGGTTCATCGCGGCGCGGATGACGGGTTCGCCGGAGCGCTTGACCAGTCGACCGATAACGTTCTTCGGGCGGCCGTCGGCGCTTTCCGGGTCGACCACCTTGCCGGTCATCACCAGGCCCCAGGCAGCGAAGTTGACAAGCACGTTGTCGCTCTGACCGAGGTGGCGTTCCCATTCGGCGGCGTTGAGCTTGTCGCGGATCAAAGCGTCAGCGGTGGCCGAGTCCGGCACGCGCAACAGCGCTTCGGCCAGGCACATCAGCATCAGGCCTTCATGGGTGTCCAAGCTGTACTGGCGCAGCAGCGCGTCGAGAGTGTCGACGGCGTTATCACGGCCGCGCACGGCTTCGATCAGGCCACGTGCTTCGCGGCGAATGGCTTCGATGCCCGCCTCGCCCGGATCGGCCAACTGCAACAGCTCGTTCAGGTAGGCCGCCTCGTCAACGCTATAATTCGCGCTGATGGCGGGGAAGAATTCGGCGGCTTTCAGATTGGCGAAATCGCCCTGCAAGACTTGACCGGCTTTGAACATCGCGCCGCTCCTCTCGTGGAGTGTTGTTGTGATGAATCAGGCCCGGCGGGTCGCCCACACCAATGATGGCGCAGCGGTGGCCGACAAACGGGTAGGGGAATCTACGGCGAGAGAGTTTTGCGTTGTTGCAGATATCTACTGAACTTTTACAAAAACCTACGGCTTTACACGACCGTAGAAATGCGGTCATAAAAGCTCACTAGAGCGGTGCAGAAAGTTAGCTGAAAAATGAAAAACGCACCGATGCGGTGCGTCTTATTGTTCTAACCGTCGCTGCGTCGCAGCTTTTTGGGCGTCAGCCCCAGATAACGGCGTGTCGCCGTCGTCAAGGCGCTCTGACTTGAAAAACCGCACTCCTCTGCAATCCGAACCAAGGGCAGCGGACTCTCGCGAAGCAGCCGTGCAGCACGGTTGAGGCGGCTTTTGAGCAGATATTGATGCGGCGTCAGGCCGACGCTGTCCTTGAATTGCGCGTGAAAATGGCTGGGGCTCAGGCAGGCGACCTGCGCCAGCTCGGCAACGGTAATCCGTCGAGCAAGATTGCTTTCGATGTGTGCATCCAGCCGGGCAACGTCCAGTGGACCAGTCGGCTGGCGCGTGCCTTCCCCGAACACTCGCAGGTGCAGCGCACGCAACAACACGCCACCCAGCGCCCGCGCCAGCAAAGGGTCGCTGCCGTAACGGGCCAGTTCGGCACCGGCATAGTTCAACAGGTTGTGAAAGTCAGCGTCGAGCGCGGGATAACGCGGGGTTTCGAACAGTTGCGCCAGCAGGCGCGGGTCGTCTGCACTCAGATCATTCTCATCGAGGTCGATGATGAGCATGCGGTTGTCGCCCTTGCCGGCGAACTCGTGCTCGGCGTATCCCGGCACAAGGCAGGCACGCATACGGCACACCTCTCCACCCGTCCCGTCCACTTCAAATTCGGCACAGCCCGACAGCGACATGACCAACTGGTGGTAGTCGTGAGCGTGTTCGTGAGCCTGGTCATCGAGGCGAAGCAGACGTGCGTTGAGCATGGGGGATACCTGACGTATTGCCGCACTCTACCGGAGGCAAACCCGTTTTTACAGCCAGCCCCAACGGTCGATAACGGGATTGGATTGAAATCATTTGTCGGATACCCATCTAAAGAGCACGTACTCGCCACAGGTGCCGCATGAACGACGACATCCATCAGGACCTCGAGCAGGACCATTCATCTACCGGGCTGGTGTTGCCGGACCAGGAGCAGCCCGACAAGCTGTACATCATCCCGATCCACAACCGGCCGTTCTTCCCGGCCCAGGTGCTGCCGGTCATTGTCAACGAAGAGCCCTGGGCCGAAACCCTGGACCTGGTCTCCAAAACGCCGCATCAGCGCCTGGCCCTCTTCTTTATGGACTCGCCAGCGCAGGATACTGCCAGCTTCGACCCGGACAGCCTGCCCGAGCACGGCACCATGGTTCGCGTGCATCACGCATCGAAAGAAGGCGGCAAACTGCAATTCGTAGCCCAGGGCCTGGCGCGGGTGCGAATTCGCGGCTGGCTGCGGCGCAAGCCGCCGTATCTGGTGGAAGTGGACTACCCGCAAAGCGACGAAGACCCGCGTGATGAGGTGAAGGCCTACGGCATGGCGCTGATCAACGCGATCAAAGAGCTGCTGCCGCTCAACCCGCTGTATAGCGAAGAGTTGAAGAACTACCTCAACCGTTTCAGCCCGAACGCGCCCTCGCCCCTGACCGATTTCGCCGCCGCGCTGACCACTGCGCCAGGCCCGGAACTGCAGGAAGTGCTCGACACCGTGCCGGTACTCAAGCGCATGGAAAAGGTCCTCCCGCTGCTGCGCAAGGAGGTCGAGGTCGCCAAGTTGCAGAAGGAGCTGACCGGCGAAGTGAACCGCAAGATCGGCGAACGCCAGCGCGAGTTCTTTCTCAAGGAACAGCTGAAGATCATCCAGCAGGAACTCGGCATCACCAAGGATGACCGCAGCGCCGACGCCGATGAATTCCGCTCGCGCCTGGAGGGCAAGGTCGTGCCACCCGCGGCACAGAAACGCATCGACGACGAATTGCAAAAGCTATCAGTGCTGGAGACCGGATCCCCAGAGTACGCCGTCACCCGCAATTATCTGGACTGGGCCACCTCCATGCCCTGGGGCCTGTACAGCGAGGACAAGCTGGACCTCGAACATGCGCGCAAGGTGCTCAATGCTCACCACGCCGGGCTCGACGACATCAAGAGCCGGATCATCGAGTTTCTCGCCGTCGGCGCCTTCCGTGGCGAAATTTCCGGCTCCATCGTGCTGCTGGTGGGCCCGCCCGGCGTGGGCAAGACCAGCATCGGCAAGTCCATCGCCGAGTCACTCGGGCGCCGCTTTTATCGCTTCAGCGTCGGCGGCATGCGTGACGAGGCCGAGATCAAAGGCCATCGACGCACTTATATCGGCGCCTTGCCCGGCAAGCTGGTCCAGGCGTTGAAAGAAGTCGAGGTGATGAATCCGGTGATCATGCTCGACGAGGTCGACAAGCTCGGCAACAGCCATCAGGGCGACCCGGCGTCGGCGCTGCTGGAGACCCTCGACCCCGAGCAGAACGTCGGCTTTCTCGACCATTACCTCGATCTGCGCGTGGACCTGTCCAAGGTGCTGTTCGTTTGCACCGCCAACAGCCTTTACTCAATCCCCGGCCCCCTGCTCGACCGCATGGAAATCATCCGGTTGTCCGGCTACATCACCGAGGAAAAGCTGGCCATCGCCAAGCGTCATCTCTGGCCGCGACAACTGGACCGCGCCGGTGTGCCGAAGAAACGGCTTTCGATCAGCGACAGCGCTCTACGCAGCCTGATCGAGGGCTACGCACGCGAAGCGGGGGTGCGCCAGCTGGACAAGCAGCTCGGCAAGGTGGTGCGCAAGGCAGTGGTCAAGCTGCTCGATGAGCCAGAGGCCAACATCAAGATCGGTCCGAAGGACATCGAGAGTTACCTGGGCATGCCGTTCTGGCATCCCGAGCAGTTGCTCACCGGGGTTGGCGTGGTCACCGGTCTGGCCTGGAACAGCATGGGCGGCGCCACCCTGCCCATCGAGGCGACGCGAATCCATACGCTCAACCGTGGTTTCAAGCTCACCGGCAAACTCGGCGATGTGATGAAAGAGTCGGCCGAAATCGCCTTCAGCTACGTGAACTCCCACCTGAAGGAGTTCAAGGGCGACCCGAAATTCTTCGATCAGGCCTTTGTGCACATGCACGTGCCGGAAGGCGCCACGCCTAAGGACGGTCCCAGCGCCGGCATCAGCATGGCCAGCGCCCTGCTCTCGCTGGCACGCAACCAGGCGCCCAAGAAAGGCGTGGCCATGACCGGTGAGCTGACCCTGACCGGGCTGGTTCTACCTATCGGCGGGTTGCGGGAAAAAGTCATTGCCGCGCGGCGCTTGAAGCTCTACGAGCTGATCATTCCCGAGCTGAACCGGGGTGACTTCGAAGAACTGCCGGATTACCTCAAGGAAGGGCTGACGATGCATTTCGCCAAGCGCTTCAGCGACGTGGTAAAGGTCCTGTTCTGACAATGCGGGGCCGTGAACCCTACACCACGGCCCCGCTGCCCGGACCCTCGGCCAGCAGAGAATGGCTTTACGCGCGCGTCTGCGGGTCTTATGGTTCAACCGACGCCCGAGCGTTTCCTTTCCCTTGTTTGAGTCGGTCGCCTATGTCCGTAACCCGCGTGCTGTCGTCGTTCGCCCCTTTGCTCCTGCTTGCCGGCTGCGCCAGTGGCCCGTCCAGCAGTATCGCGCTGAGCGATGATGCTGACTGTCCGCTGACCTTGCAGCCCGGCCAGATGCTGATCCTGAGCCTGCCAAGCAATCCCACCACGGGTTATCGCTGGAGCCTGCTCGAGGTTTCGAGCGAACAACTGAAAAGCCTCGGCCCGGAAGTGTTCAGCTCGCCCGAAAGCGACGTCATTGGCGGCGATGGCCTGTCTACCTGGCGCTTCCAGGCGGCCGAGGCCGGCAGCGGCCGCCTCTACCTCACCTACCAGCGCCCCTGGGAAGCCGACGCCGAACCGGCCGGGCTGTTCGACTGCCGCATCGAAGTCGAATAGCCGGGAACGGGCACCGGCCGTCCACTCGGGCACGGCCATCGGTGCGGCTTTCCGCTACAATGCTGCCCCTGTTTTTCAGCCTGCCCAGACGCCGCCGTGAGCCACGAACCCGATCGCCTGTTCGCCCACCCCCTTGCCCAGCCCCAGGACTTCGTCTTCAACGAAGACGTCGTGCGGGTGTTTCCCGACATGATCAAGCGCTCGGTGCCGGGCTACCCCACCATCGTCGAGAACATCGGCGTGCTGGCGGCGCAATTCGCCCAGCCGAACACCTGCCTGTATGACCTCGGCTGCTCGCTGGGTGCGGTGACACAAGCGTTGCGTCGGCACGTCAAGACCGATAAATGTCACGTGATTGCCGTTGATAACTCTGCGGCGATGGTCGAGCGCTGCCGTGAGTATCTGCACGGGCAGGATTCGATGTTTCAGGAGCTGCTCCCGGTTGAAGTGATCGAAGCCGACGTGCTCGCTCTCCAGTTCCATCCCGCCTCGCTGGTCGCCCTCAACTTCACCCTGCAGTTCATCCCACCGGAACAGCGGCCTGAGCTGCTCAGCGCCATTCGCCAGGCGCTGGTGCCGAGCGGCGCGCTGATTCTCTCGGAAAAGCTGCGCTTCGAAGACGACCAGGAACAGGATCTGCTGACGGAGCTGCATATCGCCTTCAAGCGTGCCAATGGCTACAGCGAGCTGGAAATTGCGCAGAAACGCAGCGCCATCGAGAACGTGATGAAACCCGACAGCCTGGAAACCCATCGCCAGCGATTGCTGGACGCCGGTTTTTCCAAAGTCGTGCCCTGGTTCCAATGCCTGAATTTTGCCTCCCTGATTGCCCTGCCATGAATCTCGACCTGACTCCCCTCGCCTGGCGCCTGGCCGGCACCCCGCTGGCGGCCTGGGCCAACGGCCTGCAAGCGCAACTCGACGCCAAACTCGCCATTGGCCACGGCGACTTGCCGCGCTGGCGCCGTGCCGTCGAAGCACTGCCTGATATCCAGCCTAGTGGGGTAGAGCTACGTGAGGCCTTCCGGCTGGAGTCCGACTGCGACGAGGCCACACGTGCCATCACACACGATGCTCTGTTCGGCCTGTCGCCTTGGCGCAAAGGGCCCTTCGATGTGTTCGGCGTGCATGTCGACACCGAATGGCGCTCGGATTGGAAGTGGGACCGCGTTTCCCCGCACCTGGACCTGACCGGCAAGCGCATCCTCGATGTCGGCTGCGGCAACGGCTATTACATGTGGCGCATGCTCGGTGCGGGCGCCGACTCGGTTGTCGGTATCGATCCGAACTGGCTGTTCTTCTGCCAGTTCCACGCCATGAAGCGCTACCTCGATGCGCTGCCGGTCTGGCATTTGCCGATGGCGCTGGAGGAGCTGCCGAGCAAGCTCGAAGGCTTCGAAACCGTGTTCTCCATGGGCGTGCTCTACCATCGGCGCTCGCCTGTCGATCATCTGCTGGACCTGAAGGACTGCCTGATCAAGGGTGGCGAACTGGTCTTGGAAACGCTGGTGGTTGACGGAAACGAGCACACCGCTCTGGTTCCCGAAGACCGCTATGCGCAGATGCGCAACGTCTGGTTCCTGCCATCGGTAGCCGCGCTGGAATGCTGGCTGCGCCGCGCCGGATTCGTCGATGTGCGCTGCGTGGATGTCAGCATCACCAGCGTCGAGGAGCAGCGCAGCACCGACTGGATGCGCTATCAGTCGCTCCCCGAGTTCCTCGACCCGCAGGATCACAGCAAGACCATCGAAGGTCTCCCCGCACCGATGCGCGCCGTGATGATCGCCCGTAAGCCTTAACGCCGAGCCCGCCCGTTTCGCTGTTCTTGCACGATTTGCCGCAATGGCGTCGAAACCTTCGCCAGCAGAAGGCGGCGGCTGAGGTCACGCAAGCGCAGCTGCCTGTCGCTGAGGCGAAGTAGACGCTGATACAAGCGGCGCTTACGCCATGCTTTGAACCAGTCGAGCGCTAACGCGTGCATCTCCACCGGCCACATCGCGGGTAGATACACGTCAGGCATGGACGGTTCACGCCTTCCCGCTGATCGATCACGCTTCAACTGCTCTTCTGTACAGTTCATCAGATGCTCCTGGCTAGAAGGGATGCATTAATGCACCCGTTGTCTGCCGACGACTTGATGTCGACAGAACCAGACTGAGCCTCGTTGACACTTCAAACAAACGACTAGAATAGAACCCTCGCTTAAGAAATATTGAAGGGTCAACCTATGTCCGGCATGCCTGAACGACTGCTGCAATCCGCCATGCCCTTACTCGAGATGGATGTGCTGCGCACCTTCGTATCCATCGCAGAAAGCGGCAGCTTTACCCGCACGGCCGCTCAGATTTTCCGCACTACATCCGCCGTCAGCATGCAGATCAAACGTCTGGAAACCACGCTAGGCTGCGCCTTGTTCAGCCGAGAGGCCCGGCGCGTTGCCCTGACCACTGAGGGCGAGCGACTCCTCAGCTACGCTCGGCGCCTGCTCAAGCTAAACGAAGAAGCCGTGGGCGCTTTCATCAAGCCGAGCCTGAGTGGCCAGGTGCGCTTCGGCGCGCCAGCCGACATCGGCACGCATATCCTGCCGGGACTCTTGTCACTCTTCGCGCGGACGCATCCCGGCATCGAGGTGAACGTGTCGGTCGGGCGCAGCGTCGACATGATCCAGCGAATCGACGCTGGAGAGCTGGATGTAGCCTTGATCAGTGTTGGAAATCTTGGTCAGGACGATGCCCGCGGCGAGGTAGTCCACCGTGAGCCACTGGTCTGGGCCGGTCGGGCGGGTGGCGTCGCGATGAGGCGCAACCCGTTGCCGCTGGCGCTAGCCAGCGCCGAATGTGCCTGGCGCCGCCAGGCTCTGGATGCACTCGACCGTGTCGGTCGCAGTTACCGCATCGCCTATTCCAGCGAGCAATGCGCTGGACAGGAGGCTGCCATGGTTGCCGATCTCGCCGTTGCGCCCTACCCGCTGAGCTTGGTCAGGCCACCACTCAGACGGCTGGACGAAGACGCCGACCTGCCAGCACTCGGGGAATACCAGATCAAGTTGCTAAGCGCCGCACAATGCAGCGAGCCGGTGAAAGTGCTATCGCAGCACGTAGTGGCGGCCTTTGCGGCATACCACTGATGAGCAGAACAAGTGAACGCGCGGGCGGGGAACGGAAATGGCTAAATGGTTGATCGGCGCAGGCGTCGTATTGCTGTTGCTCGGCGTTGTCCTTCACTACGCGCCCGGCCTGCTGAGCTGGTTCGGCAAGCTGCCCGGCGACATTCGCCTCGAATCAGAGCGCAGCAAGACGTACATTCCGATCACGTCGATGATTGTGCTGAGCGTTGTGCTGACCGTACTGGTGAACCTGTTCAAGCGCTAGGTGACCCGCCTCAAGCGAGTCACCTAGCGTTATCAGCCGCGAGCTGCGGCGGTGAGGATCAGGTGCTTCATTTCCTTGACGGCCTGCTTGAAACCGACGAATAACGCATGGGCAACTAGCGCATGGCCGATGTTCAGCTCGTTGATGCCACGAATCGCGGCGATCGCTTCGGCATTGTGGTAATGCAGACCATGGCCAGCATTGACGATCAGCCCATGGCTCAAGCCGGACTCGACACCGTCGCGAATGCGGGCAAGCTCGCAGGCCCGTTCGGCCACGCCGTGCGCATCGGCGTAACGGCCGGTGTGCAGCTCGATCGCCGGTGCTCCCACACGAGCAGCCGCTTCAATCTGACGAGGATCGGCGTCTATGAAGAGCGACACCTCAGCACCGCAAGCGGCCAGGCGGTTGACCGCTTCCCGAATCCGCGCTTCTTGCCCCGCGACATCCAGACCGCCCTCGGTGGTGAGCTCTTGTCGTGTTTCGGGCACTAGGCAAACGTGTTCGGGCCGCAATTGCTCGGCAAATGCCAGCATCGCTTCGGTGACTCCCATCTCGAAGTTCATCCGCGTCTGCAGCGCATCCTTCATCATCAGCACGTCACGCTCCTGGATGTGCCGACGATCTTCGCGCAGGTGTACCGTAATGCCGTCGGCCCCGGCCTCCTCGGCATCCAGCGCAGCCTTGACTGGGTCAGGGTAGCGGGTACCACGCGCCTGTCGCAGGGTGGCGACATGATCAACATTGACGCCGAGCAGGATTCGATTCGCTTCAGTCACGCGGGACCTCCTTGATGTTCATGAACAGTTCGCGGCTAACCAATGGTCGACCGCCCAGATGCGGCGCCAACGCCTGACGCATGAGTCTCTTTGCGGCGGCCAAAGCCCCCGGCACACTCCAATCGGCCTCTGCCATGGCCAGGAGTTCCGCGCCATTGAACAGACCCGGCTGAAAGTGACCGACAGGCTCCAGCCCGGTCTCTGGAAGCAAACGATAAAGGCCGTCGCCAGCGATGGGCTGGCCAGCCACATCCCGTTCCAGGGCAAAGCCATAACCAAGCTCGGTCAGCAATCGCCATTCGAACGAACGAAGAATCGGCTCCAGCGGTCGTTTAGCCGCCAGCGCCGGCAAGGTTGCAGCATAGTGATCGAACATGGCGGGATGAGCGTCTTCGGCCGGCAGCAATCGGATCAGCAATTCGTTCAGGTACATGCCACTGAATAGCGCGTTGCCATCGAGCCAGTAGGCCAGGCCGGCACTGTCCAGCCGACCGACGCTTTTCAGATCCCCGCGACCACGAAACTCGACCTCGAGTGGCACGAAGGGACGCGCCAGCGTGCCCGCCTTGCCGCGTGCACCGCGCAACACTGCCCGCAGCCGCCCTTCAGGCGTGAAGAAATCCACAAGCGCGCTGCTTTCACGGTAGGGCCGACTGTGCAGCACAAAAGCGGTTTGAGCGGTCATGGGAGGCAGGTCACGTGCAGAGACGGAACGAATGTCGGTTGCCCGACCGCTGAAGGCTGCGGCAGTCGGGCAGGTGTCGCAGCATTTGCGTCAGCTATAGCCGAGCGAGTGCAGTGCACGCTCGTCATCGGACCAGCCGCTCTTCACTTTCACCCAGAGATTGAGCATGACCTTGGAGTCGAATAGCACCTCCATGTCCTTGCGCGCCTCCTGGCCAATGCGCTTGATGCGCTCGCCCTTGTCGCCAATGATGATCTTCTTCTGGCCGTCGCGCTCTACCAGAATCAGCGCATGGATATGCAGCACATGGCCCTGCTGCTTGAAATCCTCAATCTCGACGGTGATCTGGTAAGGCACCTCGGCGCCGAGTTGACGCATGATCTTTTCACGCACCAGCTCTGCGGCCAGGAAACGGCTGCTGCGGTCGGTGATCTGGTCTTCGGGGAAGAAGTGCTCGCCCTCGGGCAGGTGGGAGGCCACCAGCTTCTCAAATACATCCAGATTCTGCCCGTGCTGGGCGGAGATAGGCACAATCTCTGCTCGGGGCAGTTGTTGAGCCAACCATTCGAAATGCGGCAGCAACTCGCCCTTGTCCTCGACACGATCGGTCTTGTTCACCGCAACGATGACCGGACCTTCGACATACTGAACACGCTCGAGCACCAGCTGATCCTCATCAGTCCAGCGTGTGCGATCAACCACGAAGACGACAACATCGACATCCTTCAAGGCTGAAGAGGCGGTGCGGTTCATATAGCGGTTCAGCGCCGTCTCGCCATTCTTGTGAAGACCGGGGGTATCGACATAGACCGCCTGGACGGCGCCCTCGGTCTTGATCCCGAGCATGTTGTGACGGGTTGTCTGCGGCTTGCGCGAGGTGATCGCGAGCTTTTGGCCCAAGACATGATTAAGCAGGGTCGACTTACCCACATTGGGCCTTCCGACAATGGCTACATAGCCGCAGCGGGTGATTTCTTCAGCTTCCACTCGTTCTTCAGTCATTACCGTTCTCCACACCCAGCGCTATCAGTGCCGAGGCAGCGGCAACCTGTTCGGCAATACGCCGGCTGGCGCCCTGCCCTTGTGTTTTGTCGTGCAACAGCGACACCTGGCACTCGACGAAGAAGGTCCGGCAATGTGGGTCCCCTTGAATCGCCGCGACTTCATACTTGGGCAATTCGCATGCCCGCGATTGCAAAAACTCCTGCAACCGAGTCTTCGGATCCTTGTTCGTATCAACCAGCGTAAGCCCTTCGAGCTCGTTGGCAAGCCAGGCCAGCACGCGGTCACGCGCCGCCTCCATGCCGGCATCGAGATAGATGGCGCCAATCAGGGCTTCCAGCGTATCGGCGAGAATCGACTCGCGGCGGAAACCACCACTCTTCAGCTCACCGGAGCCGAGCCGCAGGTATTCACCGAGTTCAAACCCGCGAGCAAGTACAGCAAGCGTTTCACCTTTAACCAGGCGTGCCCGAAGGCGCGACAACTGCCCTTCCTTAGCCTGAGGAAAATGGTTGAATAACGCCTCGCCAGCGATGAAGTTGAGAATGGCATCGCCCAAAAACTCCAGACGCTCATTATTGCGTCCGGCATAGCTGCGATGGGTCAGTGCCAGGAGCATCAGCTCCTGGTCCTTGAATTGGTATCCGAGCCTACGCTCGAGACGGGCTAACGAAGTGCTCACGGCATCCTTAGGCGATATTCTTTATCGAAGTTCGCCACCAGATCGAGATTACGGATCAGGGGCTCGCGTTTTTCATAGTCCAAGTGCACCTTGAACTCGTTGTTTTCAATCACGACCTTCAGCGCCTCTTCGAGGTTCAGATCGCGGATGCCGTTAACATCCATGCCCTTGCGTACATGGCTGTAAAAGTCTCGTACGGTGCGGATGTCTGCGGCCTTGTCACTTTCGACCCCGGAGATGATCTTGTCCATCGACATATAGTCGAAGTAATGCGGCAGCATCTTGAATGCGGTACTGGCAAAAAACGCCACCAGTGCCAGCACCATGATCCAGCTCAGCATGGACAGCCCTTTTTGCGAACGAGCGAAACTCATGTCGACCTCTATGTCGTACGTTACCCGCGGATCGGGGCTGTGCAAATATAACGGTCCGGCTCGCTGGAACCGGGCTCTGATTCACAGACTTAGTGAATCAATCCGACGCGCGAAAAGTGCGGCAGGTTGCTGAACTTCGGATCGGGCCAGCTCATCCATACGGCGAAGGCCTTGCCGACGATATTGCGGTCCGGAACCATGCCGGCTAGTTCCGCCGGAATCGCCGCGTCATGCCAGTAGCGACTGTCATTGGAGTTGTCGCGGTTGTCACCCATCATGAAGTAATGACCAGCCGGAACCCGCCACTCGCGGTTGGGTTCGATCCGATAGCGGGCCATTTCCTTGCGAATCAAGTGCTCCACTTCGCCAAGTTTTTCCTGGTAGAGCTTGGCGCTGCCCAGACTCCCGGGCTCTTCGCCAATAAGCATTTCAGGAACCAGCTCGCCGTTAATGCTCAGCCGCTTGTCGCTGCTGTACCGAACCAGATCGCCCGGCAGGCCAATGACACGCTTGATGTAGTTGATATTGGGATCGCTGGGATAACGAAACACCATGACATCGCCACGCTGCGGATCACTGACTTCGATGATCTTGGTGTCAACCACCGGCAGCCGAATGCCATAGGCGAACTTATTGACCAGAATGAAATCGCCGACCTCGAGTGTTGGAATCATTGATCCCGACGGAATCTGGAACGGCTCGATCAGAAACGAGCGCAATACCAGCACGATTGCGAGAACTGGGAAAAACGATTTGCCGTACTCGATCAGAACCGGCTCTTTATTCAAAGCGTCCAGCGTGGACTGATCAGGCTCCCCGGTCTGGCCCTCGTAGTTAGCGATTGCAGCCCGACGACGAGGTGCGAACACCAATAGATCGAGCAACGCCAGAAAACCGCACACAGCAACGGCAATGACCAGCAACAGCGGGAAGTTGATCGACATATCAGCTATCTACCTTGAGCACTGCGAGGAAGGCTTCTTGCGGAATTTCCACGTTGCCGACCTGCTTCATGCGCTTTTTACCGGCCTTCTGCTTCTCAAGAAGCTTACGTTTACGGCTCACGTCGCCGCCGTAGCACTTCGCCAGAACGTTCTTGCGCAAGGCTTTGACTGTGCTTCGCGCGACGATCTGACCGCCGAGGGCAGCCTGGATGGCCACGTCGAACATCTGTCTGGGAATCAGTTCCTTCATCTTCTCGACGAGGATTCGGCCTTTGTAATGCGCATTGTCGCGATGCACGATCAGCGCTAGCGCGTCGACCTTGTCACCATTGATCAGGATATCCAGACGGGTGAGATTGGCTGACTGGAAGCATTCGAAGCTGTAATCCAGCGAAGCGTACCCGCGACTGACTGATTTGAGACGATCGAAGAAGTCGAGTACCACTTCGCTCATAGGCAGGTCATAGCGAACCTGGACCTGCGTTCCGAGAAACTGCAGGTCGCGCTGGATGCCACGCTTTTCGACGCAAAGCGTAATAACGCTGCCGAGATGTTCTTGAGGTACAAGAATGTTGGCCCGGACGATAGGTTCACGCATGTCTTCAATGGAAGACAGATCGGGCAGCTTGGATGGGCTATCGACATAAATAGTCTCGCCGCTCTTCAACAACAGCTCATAGACCACGGTCGGTGCCGTAGTGATCAGGTCCAGGTCGTACTCGCGCTCGAGGCGCTCCTGGATGATTTCCATATGCAGCATGCCGAGGAAGCCGATACGGAAGCCGAACCCAAGGGCGTCCGAACTCTCGGGTTCATATTGCAGCGCGGCATCGTTCAGCGTTAGCTTTTGCAGCGCTTCACGGAAGTCTTCGAAGTCGTCCGAGCTTACGGGAAACAGGCCCGCATAGACCTGCGGCTTGACCCGCTTGAAACCAGGCAGCATCTCAACGTCAGGCGTATTTGACAGTGTCAGCGTGTCACCGACTGGAGCACCGTGAATGTCCTTGATACCGGCAATGATGAAGCCCACTTCACCGGCTTTCAGATCAGTCGTGCTGGTGTGTTTCGGGTTGAAAACGCCAACACTATCGACCTGATGCACCTTGCCGGTGGATTTGACCAGAACCTTGTCGCCCTTCTTGATCCGACCATGGCGAACACGGACCAGCGAGACAACACCGAGATAGTTGTCGAACCAGGAGTCGATGATCAGTGCCTGCAGCGGCGCATCAATTTCGCCGGTTGGAGGGGGAATGACCGCCACCAGTCGTTCAAGCACATCGTCTACGCCCATGCCGCTTTTGGCGCTGCACGCCACTGCGTCGGTCGCATCGATGCCGATGATATGTTCGATTTCGTCCTTGACCTTATCGGGGTCGGCCTGAGGCAGGTCCATCTTGTTCAGCACTGGCATGACTTCCAAGCCCTGCTCAATAGCCGTGTAACAGTTGGCTACCGATTGCGCTTCTACGCCCTGCCCCGCATCGACCACCAGCAACGCACCCTCACAGGCGGCCAGCGAGCGGCTGACCTCGTAGGTAAAGTCCACGTGGCCCGGAGTGTCGATAAAGTTCAGCTGATAAGTTTTGCCATCCTTCGCTTTGTAGTACAGCGTGACGCTGTGCGCCTTGATGGTGATGCCTCGTTCGCGCTCGAGGTCCATCGAATCAAGCACCTGAGCGTTCATTTCACGCTCGGTCAGACCGCCGCACATCTGAATAAAACGGTCAGCCAGGGTCGACTTGCCATGATCGATGTGCGCGATGATGGAAAAATTGCGGATATGACTCAGGTCGCTCACAGCTCAACACTCTAATACGTCGCGAGCCGATTGCCCGCCGAAAATAGCCGCAAAGTGTACCTGATAGGTCTAATCAGTGCCACGCCGCTCCCGGCGACTCACAACACCAGGCCTCCTCGGCACCAACTGAACACCGCAACCACCAAGAGACGCGAAAAGCGCTCAAACTAACGCATATCCATCACTGCGAGCATGCGGTTCGACGCCATATGCGATGGAAAACTCACTGACGCTGAGCAGCACGCGAATTAAACCTGCGCGATTTGCGGAAGATGGTTGATGCAAAGCACGGGGAGATAGAAGTGGATGACTGGCCAGGCTGGCTTTGACATACCTGCAGCCACAAAGCCTGATTACACCGCCGCAGCGGCCATTGAGGCGCGCAGAACGACCGGTTGTAACGCGGGATCCATTGCTGTTTGCTGACTGCGCTTGCGCACGAGGAGCCAGGCCATCAGAAATCCACCAAGCCCGGCGAGCATCACGTACGGCTCGGCAGCTGAAAGCTCAGAAGCAACGACTGCAGAAATGAAGAGCATGATCAGCGGAAAAAGGTAGACAAGCACTGCGCCGCGTAGCAACACGCTCTCGTGGATACCGACCACAACGGTATCCCCCACACTAAGCCGAAGGTCAGACACCGCCAGTATTAAACCCTTGCGCTCGCGAATACCAAGTCTTTCACCCAGCCCCTGGCCGCAGCCACTCCTTGCGGCGCAGCCTGAACAGGTGCTATGGCGCTCAGTCTCAACCCAGACAGCTCCGGGCGCCAACGCGACTACACGACCTGACTCCTCGATCATTGCGGCGTCTGATCAACTCCAGAGCGCATGGACAATGCGATTCGCTCCGCAGTACCTAGGGGAATTTCTCCAATGACAGTGACCATGACATCGCCGCCAGCCGTGGATATACGCTTCGAGACGGCCACAGTGGGCCCCATCTGACTACGCGCATCCTCGACCACAGCACCGCCCAACGGCTCGATAAATACCGATACACGAGCAATGCCATCACCGTAAGCCAGCCAAGTCACCGACTCTTGTGAAGCGGGGCTTGGACGCACGCTTGAGTCGATTAGCTGAAACCCATCAGGCAGCCAATCAGAGCGCCATTGAACTGATGCCGGCTCCGCTTGCCCTGCGGGAACCGAGACCGATTTGCAATCAGCTCCACCCTTTACCTCTGCGGCAGCCACTGAGCCTGGTGCAAAATGCGTGAACTGAAAGCGCTCGAGCAACTGTCCACTTTCGTCAAGCAACAACGATTTAAGCGGCAGGGAGGTTTCACGATCGAGATGCAGCTCGAAGCCATAGCGATGCTGATCCCGGGGACGAACCGCTAGCGCGACCGTGGATCGCCCTGCAACTCGGGATTCGCCGATAACTTGAAAGTTGTACCACTTGGAGAGCAGCTCCGGCTCCAGTTGCTGCTGGCGCCATGGCGTAACCTCCCGCACTTGGGAAGCCATGTCTTCAGATGCACACTGAATCTTCCCATTAAGCATCACAACCTCTGCAGCCGGACCATCAAGCTGCAAAAGTCGCTCATGCAGCTGTTGTTCTTTTACCAGCTGCCAAACAGAGTGACTGGAAAAACTTCCGTTGCGCTCATAGACAAAAGTGCCTTGATAGCTTTGCTTTTTCTCAGCGTCAGCAAGTCGCTGCATCAGCACATCGGCCTCAGCAGCAAAGGCCGGCATTGATAGCCAGCCTCCGAGCACCACAAACAGCGGCATTACACGCATGTTGTTCCTTAACGATCTTCCATGCTGGCAGCACGAGCATAGGGCAGAGCACTTTCCGAACCGCTACCGAAAGCGGCCTGCTGAGCGTGCTGACGCACATAAGCCGGCAATCTCTTTTCATGCCAGCTTTCAGCCGGCGTCTCCGCACCCGACACCTGGGCACCGGAAGTAACCGTACCTTCGCTATATCCAGCTAGTACAGCCGGACCTTGAGTAGCTTGCGGGACTGCAATACTCGGTTGCGCAGGTTGCTGAGCAATCTGAGGCCCGGCTACTTCACTCTGATTGTACAGGCGCACACCTGCCAACACAGCGACTGTAACCGATGCCGCTACAGCAAGACGACCAACATTACGCCAAGCGAAGCGCTGTGGCTTAACGGCGGTGATTGCAGGCTCATCAGCCAACGCCGCCGACACTGCCGAGGCAATATCCAGACGAGGCTCGATCAGCTCCTTATGCATTGCGGCACGCGCGATCTGGTAGCGCGACCAGGTCGACCGCATTTCATTGTCGCCCTCTGCGGAGAGCACTCGACGTAATTCCAACTCGTCCGCTTCGTTATCCATCACCGCGGACAGCGATTCATGCAGGGCTTCACGACTCATGGCGGTTCCTCTCTTGGCTATCGCCGCTGTCTCAGGATTCATGCAACAAGGGTTGCAATGCTTTATCGATGGCTTCCCGCGCCCGGAATATCCGTGAGCGGACCGTTCCCACCGGACACTGCATGACGTTTGCAATGTCTTCATAACTAAGACCATCAAATTCACGCAGTGTTAGAGCCGTACGCAAATCTTCTGGAAGTTGCTGGATAGTTCTATGAACTGTGTCTTCAATTTCATCCCTGAGAAGCGCTCGTTCCGGCGACTCGATATCTTTGAGGGCGTGATCGCCTTCATAGAACTCGGCATCCTCGGAACTGACATCGCTATCAGGCGGCCGCCTTCCTCGGGCCACCAGATGATTCTTTGCCGTGTTGATGGCAATGCGGTACAGCCATGTATAAAAAGCACTGTCCCCGCGGAAATTCGCAAGCGCGCGGTAGGCTTTAATAAAGGCTTCCTGCGCAACATCCTGGGCTTCGTGAGAATCATGCACAAAGCGCACGATCAACCCTAGAATCTTGTGTTGGTATTTCAATACCAATAAATCGAAAGCCCGTTTATCTCCCCGCTGCACTCGTTCGACCAGTTGCTGGTCCTGCTCCTGGGTTAGCATAAACACTCCTCCATGACCCGGAAGGGGTGCTGCGCTCGCCTACGAGCTGACCTGCCAGAATAGACCCGGGCTTTACACAAAAGTTCTCCCCCTCCAAGCAAGCATTCCTGCAACACACCTGACGGCATTGACGAGCGACGCGTCAAAACGAACCGTTTCGACGACACCCCTCTAATATCCACAGCAAAAAACCGCCGCCCACCGAACGATGGCCAGCCGGTCAGCATCCACAACTGTCTATAGAGACGAGCCTGCAAGAAAAGTTCCAAAGCATCCAGCCAAGTCCAACAAGGCCCGCTATTTTGCCGGGGGACGCGCCTATATACTAGCGCTCGCCTCAACGTGAGATTCGAGATGAGCCGACATTATCAATACGACGTTCTAGTCATAGGCAGCGGCGCAGCCGGTCTGACCCTGGCGCTCAACCTCCCACCCTCGCTTCGGGTCGCGGTGCTGAGTAAGGGCGAGCTGGCCAACGGCTCGACGTATTGGGCTCAGGGCGGTGTGGCCGCAGTACTGGACAACACCGACACAATCGAATCGCATGTCGCCGACACCCTCGTTGCCGGCGGCGGACTGTGCAAGGAAGAAGCGGTACGCTTTACCGTCGAACACAGCCGCGAAGCCATCCAGTGGCTGATCGAACAAGGCGTCCCCTTCACCCGCGACGACGCCGAACGCGAAGAAGACGGCTTCGAATACCACCTGACCCGGGAGGGCGGACACAGTCACAGACGCATCATTCATGCGGCCGATGCGACCGGCGCAGCGATATTCAATACCTTGCTTGCCCGCGCTCATGATCGGGAAAACATTGATCTGCTGCATCAGCGCGTCGCCGTTGACCTGATCACTGAACGCAAGTTGGGATTGAGCGGCAAGCGGTGCCTTGGCGCGTACGTGCTGAACCGAAACACCGACGAAGTGGATACCTTCCACGCGAAGTTCACCGTACTGGCAACGGGTGGCGCCGCGAAGGTATACCTATATACCAGCAACCCCGACGGGGCATGCGGCGACGGCATCGCGATGGCGTGGCGCGCAGGATGCAGAGTGGGCAACCTGGAGTTCAATCAGTTTCATCCGACTTGCCTTTACCATCCAAAAGCCAAAAGCTTCCTCATTACCGAGGCATTACGCGGCGAGGGTGCCGTACTGAAATTGCCTAACGGCGAACGCTTCATGCCACGCTTCGACCCGCGCGCGGAATTGGCGCCACGTGACATCGTGGCCCGCGCGATCGATCATGAAATGAAGCGCCTCGGCATCGATTGCGTCTTCCTGGACATCAGCGACAAGCCTTCGGAGTTCATCAAAGCGCACTTTCCGACCGTATATGAGCGTTGTCTGGAGTTCGGCATCGACATTACCTGCGAGCCAATTCCCGTAGTGCCTGCGGCTCACTACACCTGCGGCGGCGTACTGGTTGACCAAGCCGGCAGAACCGACATACCTGGGCTCTATGCAATCGGCGAAACCAGCTTCACCGGCCTGCACGGCGCCAATCGCATGGCCAGCAATTCGCTGCTAGAGTGTTTCGTCTACGCGCGCTCTGCTGCCCAGGACATGCTGCGCGAACTACCGGGCGTCGCCTCGCCCAACGTCCTGCCGACGTGGGATGCAACTCAGGTTACGGACTCAGACGAAGACGTCATCATTGCGCACAACTGGGACGAGCTGCGACGGTTCATGTGGGACTACGTTGGCATCGTTCGCACCACCAAGCGACTGATGCGCGCGCAGCACCGGGTTCGCTTGCTGCTTGGGGAAATCGATGAGTTCTACAGTAATTACAAAGTCAGTCGGGACCTCATCGAGCTGCGGAACCTAGCAACGGTTGCCGAGTTGATGATCGGGTCGGCTATGCAACGCAAGGAAAGTCGAGGCTTGCATTTCACGCTGGACTACCCTGAACAGCTACCCGAAGCGACAGACACTATTCTGGTGCCGCCCACCTACGACGACTGAACTTCAGCCTGAGCCGCAAGCGTCGGTGCTGCTCGGGCGTCATAGCCCCGCGCGGAATGCAGAGCCCTTGAGAGAACCAATCGCCCGGCAATTTGAATCGCAGCACCACAACCAGCGGAAGCGCAATGCTGTCAGGTAACAATTGCACCGGCTGCCAACCGCCCTCCCGACTCCTTAGCGACCAGCCGTGCTGATCATGGCGCAGACCAAGCCATGAACAACCACGACAAAGCAAGACGTGCGACGGTATAACCCAGGCTGCGTGCAGCGCGCACAGCAACAACCCGAGCGCACTCAGCCAGGATGGCACCGGCAATGACAAGAGTGTGATTACGGCCAGCATCACTATCAGCAGATACAGCGCCAACAGCGCGCCAGATGCATGCCACCGACATTCGAATGCCTGGCTACTACGGCTGGACACGGTCAAGAATCATTCGAACCATGTAGCGCAGATCTTCGTCGTTGGGCACGGCGCGCTCCATGAACCAGCCAAACATGTCCTGGTCCTCACAGCTCAGCAGTTTGCGGTAACGGCGCTGATCCTCTTCGTCGAGCTGCGGATAGACCTCCTTGACGAAAGGCACCAGCAGCACATCCAGCTCGAGCATGCCGCGACGGCTCTGCCAGAACAGGCGATTGAGTTCGGATTGTTCGACCATGCAAAAGCTCCTGAGTTGAAGCGCGGCATTATACCGACTGCAGCGTTCAGGCGGCACACGCATTAACAGGGCCCGGAGTGGCAGTTGGCGCACACTGTATTTCACCGATGGCCTGCTATGATGCCGGTCCGGATTTCTCCACGGCGACTCGTCATGACTGACACTGCTTTCTTTTGCGTTTTGTCGCACGAAGGCGTCCTGGCCGTACGCGGCGCGGATGCGAGCAAGTTTCTGCAGGGACAACTGACCTGCAACCTCAATTACCTCAATGAACAGCATTCGAGTCTCGGTGCGCGCTGCAACCCCAAAGGTCGAATGCAGTCCAGCTTCCGCATCCTCCCAGAGGGAGACGGCTACCTGCTGGCGATGGATCGCGAATTGGTCCAGCCACAACTCGCCGAGCTGACCAAGTTCGCCGCGTTCTCAAAATCCAAACTGCATGATGAGAGCGCAGAATGGGTTCGATTCGGACTCAGCGAAGGTGACGGTGCTCTTGTCAGCCTTGGCCTAGATCTTCCCCAGACGGCCGACGCCGTGGCCGCCGCGCACGGATTGATCGCCGTGCGCCTCAGCGATGGCCGCGCCGAGCTCTGGACCCGCTCAACGGACGCCGAGACCACCCAGCTTCGGCTGGCGGCCCAGCTACCCGAGGCGTCGACTGATCGCTGGCTGCTGGCACAGATTCGCGCCGGTATCGGCCAGGTGGTAGCCGCGACCCGTGAGCTGTTTATCCCACAGATGATCAACCTGCAGGCGCTGGGCGGCGTCAGCTTCAAGAAGGGCTGTTACACCGGCCAGGAAATTGTCGCGCGGATGCAGTATCTGGGTAAGTTGAAGCGCCGCCTGCATCGCCTTGCTGCGCAGAACATCGATTCGCCGGTGCCGGCCGCCGGGCTTGAAATCTACTCCCCAGTGCATGGCTCAAGCGTTGGCGAAGTCGTCATGGCAGCAGGCGCCAAGGGTGCTCTGGAGATGTTGGCCGTGCTGCAGGAAGATGCGGCATCTGATGGTCGACTTTTCCTAGGTTCTCCTGACGGCCTTCCGCTGACCCTGCTTCTGCTGCCCTACACACTAGACGCGGACCGTGAGATCCAGCGCTAACCGTTGCCAGCCAAATTCCACACCGAATTATAAGTAAGGAAAGACATGAGCACTCTTGCCGACAAGGTCCAGCAGGCGCTTACACAGGCTATCGAAAATGACGAACTGGTCCTGCCGACGCTTCCGGAAGTCGCGCTGCGGGTGCGAGAAGCCGCTGAGGATCCGGACGTAAGTATTCCGACGCTGGCCAAGGTGATCGGCAATGATACCGCCCTGACTGCTCGCATCATCAAAGTGGTAAACAGCCCGCTGCTGCGTACCAACAGGGAAATTAACGACCTGCAGATGGCGATCAGCCGTCTGGGCATCAACTACACGTCAAACCTGGCGACCGGCCTGGCGATGGAACAGATGTTCCAAGCGACTACTGACGTAGTGGATCGCAAAATGCGTGAAGTCTGGAACAAGAGCACCGAGATTGCCGCTATCAGTCATGTGCTCTGCCGCAACTTCACTCGTCTGCCGGCCGACCAAGCGACGCTGGCGGGCCTGGTTCATCAGATCGGAGTCCTGCCGATCCTCACCTACGCCGAAGAGCACAGCGCGCTGCTTAGCGATTCGATCAGCCTCAACCACGTCATTGATCGGATTCATCCGATTATCGGGGAAAAGATCCTTCGTGCCTGGGAGTTTCCCGATTCAATAGCCACTGTCCCCGGCCAGTACCTGGACTTCTCCCGAACTTCAACGAAGGTGGACTACGTCGATATCGTCCAGGTGGCGACATTGCAGAGCTATATCGGCACCTCGCACCCCTATACCCAACTCGACTGGAATCAGATCCCCGCATTCGCCCAGCTCGGCCTCGACCCGAGCACATTGTTACAGGATGACGAAGATCTCTCCGCCGCGATGGACGCCGCGATGAGCATGCTTCAGTAAATACCTGGGCGGGTGCTTCCCGGCGCCCCGCTCTATTCCTCAGCCATCCACCTGGCCCATCGACCGACCGCTCGCCTGATGCAATGAACCGCCACCTCCGCCTCTAGTCACTAAATAGACGGCGCTGTTGCCGCATCTTGCTTTGCCTCAGGGCTTATGCCCTGGCGCTACGAGCTTGTCAGGTTGAAGGAGACTAGCGATGAACCACACGACCAAGACGTTCTTTTCCGGTACCGCGGCGCTGCTGTTCAGCGTGGCCGCAAATTTTGCGCTCGCCGCAGAAGGCGAAAACTTCGTAGACGAAGCGTCGGCTAAAGGCATAGCTGAGATCGAAGCAGCCAAGCTGGCCATGAGCGAAACCAATTCCCAAGATGTCAAAGCGTTTGCCCAGAAAATGATCGACGACCATACCAAGGCAAACCAGAAGCTCGCCGAGCTGGCCCGCCAGCATGAAGACCTAGAGATGTCCGACGATGCCACCTTGATGGATCAGGCTAAGGCCATGATCCTTGAACTGCGTGAGGGCGAAAATTTCGATGAGGCTTATGCGAACAATCAAGTCGTAGCCCACGAGCAGACCATTGAGCTTTTTCGCGAATACGCCAAGAACGGTGAAAACGCCGAGCTCAAAAAATACGCCGAATCGACTCTAAACACTCTGGAGCAGCATTTGAATGAGGCTCAGGAGCTGGCGTCGAAGCACGGCAAACAGCAATAAGTCCGACCGAGTCTGGGCGCTGCCTGCCGGCGCCGCTTAAACCGACTCCGGCAACTTCCAATCGATAGGCTCAAGGCCCCGCTGTTTGAGAAATTGATTGGTGCGACTGAAGTGACCGTTACCGATGAATCCCCGGTGCGCTGAAAGTGGCGAGGGATGAACGGACTTCAGTAACAGGTGCCGGGTCGGATCAATCAGCTTCGCTTTGCTTTGGGCGTGGGCGCCCCACAATAGAAACACCACGTCCGAGCGCTTTTCGCTTATCACCTCGATGATCCGATTGGTCAGACGCTGCCAGCCCATCTTGGCGTGCGATCCGGCCATCCCCTGCTCCACAGTCAAAGAAGTATTGAGCATCAGCACGCCTTGATCCGCCCAGTACTGAAGATAGCCGTGGCTGGGTACGTCCAGATTCAGGTCGCGTTTGAGCTCTTTGAAGATGTTTTGCAATGACGGCGGCGGCGCCACACCTGGCTGCACCGAAAAACACAGCCCGTGCGCCTGGCCGGCCCCGTGATAGGGATCCTGCCCCAGAATTACGACGCGAACCTGCTCCAACGGAGTCGAATTCAAGGCGCTGAATATCAGAGGCCCCGGCGGATAGATGACTTTCCCGGCCGCCTTCTCGCGACGCAGAAACTCGCCCAGCTGTTTCATGTACGGCTGCTCGAATTCTTCCTTCAGCGCTGCTTTCCAGCTGTCTTCAAGTTTGACGCGGTCATCTTGATTCATGGCGTTGCCCTGGCTGCTGAGGCGCCGAACCCTAGGGAAAGGATCTGACGGAGTCAATGCGCGAGTCCGAGCCTGTCCTTACCGCCAATAACTCTCAGAAAATGTCGGCCACCTCACAGACAAGCGAAAGACTGTCCCCATACGACCAATGAGTGCGTGACGAAGGGCCGCAGCGCGCAGTAAAAAAGCCTCTCGCTAATAAAAAATACAACAAGGAATCAGCAATGAAACGGACTACGCTCCTCGCCCTCGGGCTGGGGTTCTGTCTGGCAGTTGAAGCTGCCGATCCGATCACCCTCGGCCTCAATTACCCTCGTACCGGTAGCTATAAAGAAGAAGGGCTATCGCAGATGCGTGGGGCACTGCTGGCAGTCGATGAAATCAACGCCAGAGGCGGCGTTCTAGGCAGACCGCTCCAGCTATCCAGCCGTAACTCTGCATCCAGACCCGAGAAAGCCGTCGCCAACGTGGACAAACTGGCCGACGAGGGTGCGGTCATGCTGTTCGGTGGCGCGTCCAGCGCCGTAGCCATCGCCGCAGGCAAGCGTGCCAAGGAAAGGGGTTTACTCTATTTCGGCACCCTGACCTATTCAAACGACACAACAGGCAAAGACGCCCACCGCTACATGTTCCGCGAGTGCAACAACGCTTGGATGAGCGCGCAGGTGCTGGGCCAATACCTGAACAAGCATCTGCCGAACAAACGTTACTTCTACATCACCTCTGATTACACCTGGGGCCACACCAGCGAAAGCTCGCTACGCCAGGCCACAGCCACCCAGAACAGCAGTCAGCACCCGGGCATCAAGACGGCGTTTCCCGGTGCCCGCCTCTCCGACTACCGTGAAGCCCTGACCCAAGTCGCCGGCAGCGATGCCGAAGTCCTGGTACTGGTCCTGTTTGGCGAGGACCTGGTGCGCGCCATGCGGATCGCCGACGAACTCGGCCTGAACAAACGGATGCAGGTTGCAGTCCCCAACCTGACGCTGAGCATGGTCGAAACAGCCGGCCCTGACATCATGCGGGGCGTATTGGGCACCGAACCCTGGACCTGGCGCGTACCGGAACTGGAAGGCTCGGTGGCGGGCAAGCAGTTCGTGCAGAACTACGATGAACGCTATCAGACCCACCCGTCCAGCTCGGCCGCCTCGGCTTACAGCATCGTTTATCAATGGGCTGACGCGGCTACTCGGGCCCGCAGCCTCGATAGCGAACGGATCATTGCCGCGCTGGAGGGCCACCGCTACAGCCTACTCAAGGGCGAACAGGAATGGCGCAGCTTCGATCACCAGAACGTGCAGACGGTGTATGCGGTGAAGGTCAAGCCGCGCGAGGAAGTGCTCAAGGATCGTTTCAAACAAGACTATTTCGAAATCGTCCATCGCCTCACCGGCGACCAGGCTGCCCCATCGCTTGCCGAATGGCAGACCGAGCGCCGCGCTGGCGGGCAGACGCTCGCCCTCCAGTAAACGGACGCAAAGGAGCGGCTCAGGGATACCAGGCCGCTCCGAGGCCCATCGCACTACTTCTCTCGCCTTGCGCCGCTCCTGCAACAACTCCCCCTATGCGCCCGCCCGCGCCACAGCGCCTCGCCAGATCGAAAAGATTGCAACTAGACTCGGTTGAAGGCATTCGATCCTGACGAGGATGACCAACACCATGAGCACCACTGCAGTAGAGCCGTATAAGTCCGGTTTTTTCGATTTGACCCACAAACTGACCGTCGAAAAGCATGGGCACACCGCGCTGCTCACCATCAACCACCCCCCTGCCAACACCTGGGACCGTGACTCGCTGATTGGCCTCAAGCAAGTCGTCGAACACCTGAACCATGACGATGAGGTCTATGCGCTGGTAATCACCGGCCAGGGTGAAAAATTCTTCAGCGCGGGTGCCGACCTCAAGCTCTTCGCCGATGGCGACCGCACCCGTGCACGTGAAATGGCGAAGCGCTTCGGTGAGGCCTTCGAAGCCCTTCGAGAGTTTCGCGGGGTATCCATAGCGGCCATAAACGGGTTCGCGCTTGGGGGAGGTCTGGAGTGCGCTCTGGCATGTGACCTGCGCATCGTTGAGCAACAGGCTCAGCTAGGCCTACCTGAAGCCTCGGTCGGCTTACTGCCCTGCGCTGGCGGCACCCAGGCACTTGCATGGCTTGTAGGCGAAGGCTGGGCGAAGCGGATGATTCTCTGCGGCGAACGGATCAATGCGGACACGGCTATGCGTATCGGCCTGGTCGAACAGGTTGTGGAGCCGGGTGAAGCGCGAGGCCACGCACTGTTGCTGGCCTCCCGCGTGGCGCGTCAGAGCCCGGTGGCCGTGCGCACAATCAAAACACTGATTGATTCGATGCACAGCCGCGGCCCGGCCAGTCTTGCAGCGGCAGAGCGTGAGGCATTCGTCGACCTGTTCGAAGCCGACGACACCCTGGAAGGAGTCAATGCGTTCTTGGAAAAGCGCGATCCCCGCTGGAGAAACCGCTAAGTAAAATCCGAAAACATACGCAGCGAAGGATCTACGCCAAACGCAACCCGGCAGACACCAATAGTGGCGCGTCCGCGATTCTTATCTACTACAGCGGGGGCGGTTAACTCCACGTGCCTTAGCGGCGATAGTGGCGACCGTCGAAATCGCGCCGGTGATGCATACGGTAGTCGCGACCATCGCGCACTAACGGTGGGCGGCGAAAATCTCTCGAATGATCACGATCCCAGCGCGAAGGGTGATCGAACCTGGAGTTACGGTCATCCTTCCACCGCTGCGGATGACGACCTTCAGTCCGTCTCCTATGGTCCCAGCTGTGCCGATCAGCCCCTCGGTGGCGATCGTAATACTGCGGAGGGAGCTGCCCCTGATAGCGGGGCGGAAGGTTCTGTGGATACTGCCTGTGCTGCGGATATGGGCTGCGCGGATCGTACTGATATCCGCGGCTTTCTACACGATAGCTGCCGCCATCAGGTTGATAGACCCACACACCACCCCGGGAGTCGGCAAACGCATGGTTCCCAAACCCCAATGCCAGCAGCAAAAGCGCCATTGGTATCTTCACTATGCACCTCCACGAACCGCGCCACCTGAGAGTTACGGCCTCACTTGATCAGACCACAGCAAATGGTCGGCTGGCTTTCAACCGGACAGGTGGTGCATATCCATATGTGTCATCAGACCGCAGTTGCCTTGGGGCCACATCACGTCCCGGCCTTGTACGGCCGCTGCCGCTTCCCGATAATAGCTGCCTTTTAGCCTCGGCTCATGCAGAGCGTCACAGGAATCCGCGATGACCGAACTCGCCCTGATCATGGTTAGCGCCATCCTGGTCAATAATTTTGTCCTGGTGCAGTTTCTCGGTCTGTGCCCATTCATGGGTGTTTCGAAGAAAATCGAAACGGCCATTGGCCTGTCGCTGGCCACAACCTTTGTTCTGACCCTAGCAGCGATGTGCAGCTATATCGTTCAGCAGTATGTCCTCAAGCCGCTGGATCTGGAGTTTCTGCGCACCATCAGTTTCAACTTGGTGATTGCGGTGGTGGTGCAGTTCACCGAGATGGTGGTGAATAAGACCAGCCCCTTGCTGTACCGCGTGCTGGGCATTTTTTTGCCGCTGATCACGACCAACTGCATTGTGTTAGGCGTCGCGCTGTTAAACGCCAACAAATCCGAATTCACCTTTCTGACCGCTACGGCAAACGGTTTTGCCGCTGGCCTGGGTTTTTCCCTGGTACTGGTATTGTTTGCGGCCATGCGTGAGCGCATAGCCATTGCCGACGTACCCAGGTCCTTCCAGGGCGCAGCTATCGGCATGGTCACGGCAGGGCTGATGTCGCTGGCGTTCATGGGCTTCAGTGGGCTGATCAAACTATGAGTCTGGTCGTGATAGCGGTGCTTGTGCTTCTCGCGCTGTGCCTGGTTTGCGGAGCCATTCTCGGCTTTGCCGCGGTGCGCTTCCGCGTCGAGGGCGACCCAATTGCCGAACAGATCAATGGGTTGCTGCCACAGACCCAATGCGGTCAGTGTGGCTACCCCGGCTGCAAGCCCTACGCCGAGGCAATCGCCGGCGGTGACAAGATCAACAAATGCCCACCGGGGGGCGAGTCAACGATCCAGGCACTGGCCGACCTGCTCGATGTCGAGCCTGAGCCGCTGGACGCAGTGGAAGGCGAAGTGCCTCCGCGCGTCGCCTATATCCGCGAAGCGGAATGCATCGGCTGCACCAAATGCATCCAGGCCTGCCCGGTCGACGCCATTGTCGGCGCCGCCAAGCAGATGCACACCGTCATCGTGTCCGAGTGCACCGGTTGCGACCTTTGCGTCGAGCCGTGCCCGGTAGACTGTATCGACATGATTGAACTCGGCAGCAATCTGCAGAGCTGGAAGTGGAACCAACCGCTGACGCCAGGCCAGTTGATCGCCAGTGACCGGGAGCAGGCCGCATGACCTCACTGAACGTCTGGGATATTCATGGCGGTATACACCCACCGGAGTGCAAGGAGCTTTCCAACCGCACGCCGATCCAGCGGCCACCCCTCCCGGCTCGTCTGGTTGTTCCGCTGATCCAGCATCTCGGTGCGCCCGCTGAGCCTTGCGTTACGCTGGGTGAGCGTGTGCTCAAGGGGCAGAAGATCGCCGAGGCCGCTGGCTTTGTCAGTGCGCCGGTCCATGCACCGACGTCCGGAACGGTCAGCTTCATCGGCCCCCAACCCTACCCTCACGTGTCTGGGATGCTCAGCGCTGCGATCGTGATCGACAGCGATGGCCAGGACGAATGGATCGAACTGCAGCCGCAACCGGATTACCGAGCAGCGCAGCCTGACCAGCTGCTGGAACAGATCCGTCAGGCAGGCATAAGCGGACTCGGTGGCGCCGGCTTCCCAACAGCCGTCAAGCTGAACGGGCCGCCCACCCGGGAAATTCGTGCACTGATCATCAACGGCACCGAATGTGAGCCCTATATCACGGCCGACGATAGGTTGATGCGCGAGAAGGCAAACGAGCTTGTCGCGGGGATCGAGATACTTGTTCACCTGATCCAGCCGAAGCAGGTGCTGATCGGCATCGAGGACAACAAACCGGAGGCGATCGAAGCCGTCCGCACCGCCGTGGGCGAACGAGGATTCCTGGTCAAGGTGTTTCCTACCAAGTACCCCTCGGGTGGCGAAAAGCAGCTGATACAGATTCTGACCGGCGAAGAGGTCCCCAGCGGCGGCCTGCCGGCCGACATCGGGATGCTGTGCCAGAACGTCGGTACCTGCGTTGCCATTCATGACGCCGTACTGCTGGGCAAACCGCTAATCTCGCGTATTACGACATTGACCGGCGAAGCCTTGGCACGCCCCATGAACGTCGAGGCGTTGATCGGCACGCCAGTGGCTGACCTGCTGGCCCTCGCCGGTCTCGACCCCACCCGGCTCAATCGGTTGATCATGGGCGGGCCGATGATGGGCTATACCCTGCCGTCGATGGACGTGCCGCTGATCAAGACCACCAATTGCCTGCTCGCCAGCACACTTACGGAACTGCCTCCGCCACCGCCAGCATTGCCATGCATTCGCTGCGGCGAGTGTGCAGAAGCGTGCCCGGCAAGCCTGCTACCGCAACAATTGCACTTCTTTGCGCTGGGCCAGGAGCACGAGCAGCTCAAAGCTTACAACCTGTTCGACTGCATCGAGTGCGGCGCTTGTGCCTACGTCTGCCCGTCGAGTATTCCGCTGGTGCAGTACTACCGCGCCGCCAAGGGCGAGATCCGCGAGCTGGAGCAGAAACAGCAGAAAGCCGAACACTCCAAACAGCGCTTCGAGCTGCGCCAGGAGCGCTTGCGCCGTGCCGAAGAGCAGAAAGAGGTCGACCGCAAAGCCCGCGCCGAGCGCGCCGCGAAGGCCAAGGCGGTACAAGCCGAGGCCAGCTCCATACCGAATCAGGATGACCCCGTCGCGCGCGTCCAGGCGCAAAAGGCGGGCCTGTCCGAGCAGCAGAAGAAGCTCAAGATCGAAGCCAGCATGGCGCAGGTCGCGCTGAAGAAAGCTGAAAAGCAGCTGGCCATCCACGCGACGCCTGAACTGGAAACTCAGGTTGCCGAGCTGCGTACCGCAGCTGCCAACGCGCAGAAGGCACTGGACGAAGCCGCCGGCCCTGCTGATGCTGCCCCCGCAACATCGCCGGTCAACGACGAGGCTGCCAAAAAAGCCAAAATCGAAGCCGCGATGCTGCGCGCTCAGGTTCGCAAGCTCGAGAAGCTCGACGCCCGCGATGCCGACCAGGACGCCGAGCTGAGCCGCCTCCTGGCCCAGCTGACCGAAGCGGAGAAAACACTGTCTACGCTGCAGGACACTCCCCCTGCGACGCCAGCCAAACCCGCCAATGACGACGTGGCAAAGAAAGCCAAGATTGAAGCGGCGATGCTGCGCGCTCAGGTGCGCAAACTGGAGAAGCTCGATACGAGAGACGCTGCGCAGGAGGCAGAACTGAGCCGTTTGCGGTCACAACTGGCCGAGGCTGAAACCGCGCTCGAGCCGCCGAAAGAAACCAAGCCTGCAGCCAAGACACCTGGCGAAGAGGCGCTCAAGAAAGCCAAGATTGAGCTGGCGATGAAACGAGCAGAACTCAGGAAAGCCGAAAAGGCCGGTGCCGAAGAGCCGCAGCTGAGCAAACTGCGCGATGCTCTGGCGAGTGCCGAACAGGCGCTTCATGACGCTGAGGCTGGATCCGGCAAGCCGGCACCAGACCTGGTGCGCACCGACAAGCAGCCCATAGATGAGCAGACCCGGACACTCAAGACCGAAGTTGCGTTTGCACGCGCCGATCTGCGCAAGCTCGAGCGCGACGACAACGGCGACCCAGCGGCCATCGAACGCGCCCAGGCACGTCTGAGCGATGCCGAGCGCAAACTTCAGGAACATACCTAATCGTCAGGAGCAGCGCCGTCGGCGCTGCTACAGGGAGTGTGGTGATCGACAGGTGATCGCCCTCCCTTTCAAGTATTCACCGGAGAGCCAATGGCCCTGCCCCGCATCACCTCACCGCACACCAAAGGAAACAACCGCACCCAGCGAGTCATGTTGCTGGTGCTGGCGGCAACCTTGCCCGGCGTAATCGCCCTGACGTGGCTGTACGGCGTTGGCACCCTGATCAACCTGCTCTGGGCCAGCGCTGTAGCCCTGGGTTGTGAGGCGCTGATCCTGAGACTAAGGCAACGCCCAGTGCAGTTCTTCCTGCGCGACGGCAGCGCATTGGTCACGGCGGTCCTGCTAGCACTGGCGTTGCCACCCTATTCGCCTTGGTGGCTGACATTGATCGCCACGGGCAGCGCCATCGCGCTCGGCAAGCAGCTCTATGGTGGACTGGGTCAGAACCCCTTCAATCCCGCCATGATCGGCTACGTGGTGGTGCTCGTTTCGTTTCCGGTGGAAATGACCACCTGGCCTGTGCCCCACACGGTCGGCTTGAGTGCCGGACTGCAGCACATCCTTGGCATCGCCTCGCTGCCCGATGGCTGGACACAGGCCACTGCGCTCGATGTTCTGAAGGTCAACAAGAGCCTGACCGTGGACGAGCTTTGGGCCAACCCAGCTTTCGGACACTTCGGTGGGATTGGCTCGGAGGTCGTCAACCTCGCGTTTCTGGCTGGCGGCCTGTTCCTCCTGCACAAGCGCCTGTTCAGCTGGCACGCGCCGGTTGGCATGCTTGCCGCGCTGGTCGTCATGAGCTTGTTGTTCTGGAACGGTTCAGGCTCTGATAGCCATGGTTCACCGCTGTTCCACCTGCTCAGCGGCGCCACCATGCTCGGTGCCTTCTTCATCGTCACCGACCCGGTGAGCAGCGCCACCAGCAACCAGGGCCGACTTATTTTCGGTGCAGGCGTGGGCATTCTCGTCTATGTCATTCGCGCCTGGGGCGGCTATCCGGATGCCGTGGCGTTCGCCGTGCTGCTGATGAACCTGTCAGCTCCCACCATCGACTATTACACCCGTCCGCGCACCTACGGCCATCGCAAGGCCGAGCGCGGCTTCAAGCTGGGCGAATGACATGATCATCCCTGAACTCAGCCGCTCGATGCTCAAGAACAGCCTGGTGCTCGGCCTGTTTGCGATTTTCACCGTTGGCGGCGTGACCCTGCTCCAGCAGTTCACGGCAGAACGGATTCAAGCCTCGGAGCGTGCCGCACAGCTACGGGCCCTCAACGAGATCCTCCCTAGAGACAGCTATGACAATCAGCTGCTCGACAGCAGCGTTCAGGTGCAAGATCCGCTGCTTGGCACTCGCCAGCCCATGCCGGCCTATGTCGCGATGAAGAACGGCCAGCCAAGCGCGGTGATCCTGCAAGCCATTGCACCCGACGGATACAGCGGTGCGATCCAGCTGCTGGTAGGCGTGCAGGCAGACGGGCGAGTCGCCGGCGTTCGCGTGGTCGCGCACCGTGAAACACCCGGCTTGGGCGACAAGATCGAACTGGCCAAGAGCCCCTGGATACGCAGCTTTGAAAACCGCTCACTGAGCGATCCAGACGCGTCAGGCTGGGCGGTGAAAAAGGATCGTGGCGAGTTCGACCAGTTTGCCGGAGCCACCATTACGCCGCGGGCCGTAGTGGGCGCCGTGCATCGGGCACTACAATACTTTGCAGCGCACAAGCAGGAGCTGCTTGCTGCCGACAGGGCGCCGATAGCAGCCGAAGCAGCGCTGGAAGATGAGGTCGAGCCGGACGAGGTCACTACCCACTCGCGGGCCGGCGCCGCTGCGACCCGCGACACATTGCAGACCAACGATCCGCAAGCCGAGCAGAAAGGCCGAACCCAATGAGCAATCCAAGCTATCGCGAACTGAGCGTCAACGGCCTGTGGAAAAACAATCCAGCACTGGTCCAGCTACTTGGCCTGTGCCCACTGCTCGGCGTGAGCAACTCGGCGGTCAACGCGCTCGGGCTCGGGCTCGCCACAGCCCTGGTGCTGATCTGCTCGAACGTTGGCGTGTCGCTGGTACGGGGCGTCGTCAATACTGCGGTGCGCCTGCCCGCGTTCGTGATGATCATCGCGGCACTGACAACCTGTATCGAGCTGCTCATGCAGGCCTATACCTATGAGCTGTACCAGATACTCGGCATTTTCATCCCGCTGATCACCACCAACTGCGTCATCCTCGGCCGTGCCGACGGTTTTGCCGCCAAGCATAATCCGTTGATTGCGGGCTTTGACGGCTTGCTCATGGGGCTCGGGTTCGCCCTGGTCCTCGTGGTGCTGGGTGGCGTGCGCGAACTGGTTGGCACCGGTGCGGTGTTCGCCAACATGCATTTGCTGTTCGGCCCGATTGCCAGCGACTGGCAGCTGACGCTATTCAGCGACTACAAGGGCTTCCTGTTGGCCATCCTGCCACCGGGCGCCTTTATCGTGCTCGGCCTGCTGATTGCCCTGAAGAATCGTATCGACGAGCACCTCGCTGAGCGCGCCAAGGCAACGCACGCAGAGACGCCAGTGCAGAGCCGCCGCGTTCGTGTCACCGGGGTGATCGAATGATGCCGAATGGAGCGCGGTAAATGAACGCGGCCAAACGCCTGGAGATCTTCCGCCGGTTTCATGAGGACAACCCGGAGCCGAAGACCGAACTGGCCTACAGCACTCCGTTCGAGCTCTTGATTGCCGTGATCCTATCGGCCCAGGCCACCGACGTGGGCGTCAACAAGGCAACGGCCAAACTTTACCCTGTCGCCAACACCCCCGAGGCCATCTATGCGCTCGGCTATGACGGCCTGTGCAGCTACATCAAGACCATCGGGCTTTATCCAAGCAAAGCCAAGAACGTTCTTGAGACCTGCCGCATCCTGATCGAACAACACGACAGCCAGGTGCCTGATAACCGTGAGGCCCTCGAGGCGCTACCGGGCGTTGGCCGCAAAACGGCCAATGTGGTGCTGAACACGGCGTTTCGCCAATTCACCATGGCAGTCGACACCCACATCTTCCGTGTTGCCAACCGCACCAAAATTGCGCCCGGCAAGAACGTGCTCGAGGTCGAGCGCAAACTGGTCAAATTCGTGCCGAAGGATTACCTCCTGGACGCCCATCACTGGCTGATCCTGCACGGGCGCTACGTCTGCAAGGCGCGCAGGCCGCAATGCGGCAGTTGCCGTATCGAGGATCTCTGCGAATACAAGCACAAGACCTCTGACGATTGAGCCGCCAAACAGAAAACCTATCGCCTGATTGAAAAAATCTTTTTTACGGCCTTCACTTTTGTCGCTATAAGGTGCGCCAACAGCGCGCCTTAGCCGTGGAGTGACACAAGTGTCCGAGAAAGAAGAGATCCAGATTGAAGATGACTTCGCCGCAGATGACGAAGACGATGGCGCAGAGACCCCGGTCGAAGTCGCCAAGACCAACCTGACCAAGCGCCGGATCATCGACAACCTGCTCGAAGAGCGTCGTTTGCAGAAGCAACTCAACGAGTTCGACTTCGACCTCTGAGCTGAAAAAGCCCCGTCACAGGGGCTTTTTTGCACCGGATCAGTCGCGTCGCGAGGGCGACAGCAGCTCGACCTTGTAGCCATCCGGGTCTTCGATGAACGCCAGGCTGCTGGTGCCATGTTTCATCGGCCCCGGCTCGCGGGTGATCTTGCCGCCTCGACTACGGATATCCTCGCAGGCTTTGTAGACGTCTTCGACCTCCAGCGCGATATGGCCGTAACCGTCTCCCAGGTCATACTTCTCGACGCCCCAGTTGTGGGTCAGCTCCAGCACGCTGTTATGTGCTTCGTCACCGTAGCCCACAAATGCCAGGGTGAACTTGCCTTCCGGGTAATCCTTGCGGCGCAGCAGCGTCATGCCCAGCACTTCGGTATAGAAGGCGATGGATCGCTCCATATCGCCCACTCGCAGCATGGTATGCAGCAGTCTCATGGGTATCTCTCCTAATCAGCGGTGCATAAAGCATAACCCCGGCTCGCGGCCGGGGTTATGGTCAGGCTGCGTAGCAGTCTCTATCAGAACTGCGTCCGGCCCTTGTTCGCGGCGATGCGCATGCGCAACGCATTGAGCTTGATGAAGCCACCCGCATCGGCCTGGTCATAGGCGCCCGCATCGTCTTCGAAGGTCGCAATGTTGGCGTCGAACAGCGAGTCGTCTGACTTACGGCCGGTGACGATGACGTTGCCCTTATAGAGCTTCAGACGTACAACACCGTTCACATTGACCTGCGAGGCGTCGATCATCTGCTGGAGCATGCTGCGCTCAGGGCTCCACCAGTAGCCGTTGTAGATCAGACTGGCGTACTTGGGCATCAGCTCGTCTTTCAGGTGGGCCACTTCACGGTCTAGCGTAATCGACTCGATGGCCCGGTGGCCCTTGAGCATGATGGTGCCGCCCGGGGTCTCGTAGCAGCCGCGCGACTTCATGCCGACGTAGCGGTTCTCGACGATGTCCAAGCGCCCGATGCCGTTCTCGCCACCAACCTTGTTCAGATAGGCCAGCACTTCGGCCGGGGTCATGTCCTTGCCATCGATGGCAACGATGTCGCCCTTGCGGTAAGTCAGCTCGATGTAGGTCGGCGTATCCGGCGCCGTCTCAGGCGAACGGGTCCAACGCCACATGTCCTCTTCGTGCTCGGTCCAGGTGTCCTCCAGAACGCCGCCTTCATAGGAGATGTGCAGCAGGTTGGCATCCATGGAGTACGGCGACTTCTTCTTGCCGTGACGCTCGATCGGGATCTCGTGGCTGGCGGCATAATCCATCAGCTTCTCACGCGAGAGCAGATCCCACTCGCGCCACGGCGCGATGACCTTGACGCCCGGCTTCAGCGCATAGGCGCCCAGTTCGAAGCGGACCTGGTCGTTGCCCTTGCCGGTGGCGCCGTGAGAAATGGCGTCGGCGCCAGTCTCGTTGGCAATCTCGATCAGACGCTTGGCGATCAGCGGGCGGGCAATGGAGGTACCCAGCAGGTACTCGCCTTCGTAAACGGTGTTGGCGCGGAACATTGGAAAGACGAAGTCGCGGACAAATTCTTCGCGCAGATCGTCGATGTAGATTTCCTTGACGCCCATGGCCTTGGCCTTGGCACGAGCGGGCTCGACTTCCTCGCCCTGACCGAGGTCGGCGGTAAAGGTCACCACTTCGCAGTTATAAGTGTCTTGCAGCCACTTGAGGATCACCGAGGTGTCCAAGCCACCGGAATACGCCAGGACTACCTTCTTTACGTCGGCCATTGCCATCCACTCCCGGGATTGTAAGGAAAGCGGGGATTCTACTGGTCGCGACGTTTGTTTTACAGGGGCGTAAGTGCCGCTCGCCTTCAGGACGACGGTGTACCGCCCTCCGCTGCCGCGGTGGTGGTCGCCGGGCCGCGCTCCAAACGCAGAGTTACTCGCCGGTTCTTGGCCCGGTTGGCCTCGCTGCTGTTGGGAACGATGGGGTAGCGTTCGCCGTGAAAGCGCAGCGTTATCTGTTCCTTAGGGACCCCATTGCCGATCAGATACTCTTCGACCGCCAGCGCCCGGCGACGGGACAGGTCGCGATTGGTCAGCCGGTTGCCGCTGTTATCGGAGTGGCCATCGAGCTGGATGCGGTTGACGCTGGGATCGGCCTTGAGAAATTGCAGAATGATGTCGAGCTTGGCCTGGCCCAACGCATCGAGCGCGACGTCACCGGCGGGAAATCCAACCTGCGAGGTGCGAATCTGCTCGAAGTTGACCGGCAGCAGCTTGGCCGCACAGCTGCGAAAGTCCTCATAGGCTTTGCCAAAGCGCACTGGCAACAGCCGCACCTCCAGCGCATCACCACCAAGCCGGGTCCGGTGACGCACCACCGGGCTGCGGCCTTCGAGAAGACCACTCAACAGGCGGCCGGCTTGGAGGTAGGTGCTGTTGAACGGAATATCGCCGCCGACTACGGAAACCAATCCGAGATTGATATCGCCACGGCTCGGCTGCCAGGGCGCGGCTGCAGCAAGCAGCGTGGCTGAACCGTTGCCCAGCCAGCGATCCGGCGACTGCAAGCGGAAAGTCGGTTGCTCGCCCGCTCGCCGTACGAACTCACCCGATCCAAACCCTGCGACCGGCTGCGTTAACCGACACTCGAACTGATCGCCTTCCACCTGCCACTGCGCACGCTCCAGACGAGTCTGGAACGTGAGGGCATTGGCTGGGGAAGCCAACAGACAGGCAATCACAAGAAGGCGCAAGCGCACGTAGGGCTCCACGGTGAACGACATTCAACCGGGGTATCGGTGCCTACCCCGAAAACTTGAACCCGCCGCGGCCTAACTGACGCCAGCGCGCCCGCCACTCGTTTCGGCCTGAAGTCCCGCCTGCGGCGATTTTTTCCCGCGTTTCCGGTAGCATTCCCGCACGTTTTACCGCCTGGAAATCCGCATGTCCGACCGACTGACCCTACTGCGCCCCGACGATTGGCATATTCATCTGCGCGACGGCGCAGCGCTGCCGCACACCGTGGCGGACGCCGCACGCCAGTTCGCACGAGCGATCATCATGCCGAACCTTGTACCACCGGTTCGTAATGCAGCAGAGGCGGACAGCTATCGCCAGCGCATTCTTGCAGCCCGCCCAGCTGGCAGCGCGTTTGAGCCACTAATGGTGCTCTACCTCACTGACGGCACGCAGCCGGAGGATGTGCGCGCGGCCAAGGCCAGCGGCTATGTGTTCGCTGCCAAGCTCTATCCGGCCGGCGCCACGACCAATTCGGCATCCGGCGTTACCCGAATCGACAACATCTTCCCGGTGCTCGAGACCATGGCCGAGGTTGGCTTGCCGTTGTTGGTCCATGGCGAAGTGACGCGCTCGGAAATCGACATCTTCGATCGCGAAAAATACTTCATCGATGAGCAGCTCAGCCGCGTCACCGAGCACTTCCCCAGTCTCCAGGTGGTATTCGAGCACATCACGACGCGCGACGCCGTGCAGTTCGTCGAGGCTGCCAGCAGCAATGTCGGGGCAACCATCACGGCTCATCACTTGCTCTACAACCGCAACCACATGTTGGTCGGCGGCATCCGCCCTCACTTTTTCTGTTTGCCCATTCTCAAGCGCAACGTTCACCAGGAAGCGCTGCTCGATGCGGCTACCAGCGGCAATCCGAAGTTCTTTCTCGGCACCGACTCGGCGCCGCATGCCCAGCATGCCAAGGAAAACGCCTGTGGTTGCGCCGGTTGCTACACCGCGTTCGCTGCGATCGAACTCTATGCCGAGGCCTTTGAGCAGCGCGGCGCACTGAATCGTCTGGAAGCCTTTGCCAGCCACTTCGGCGCCGATTTCTATGGTCTGCCACGCAACACCGATACCATCACCCTGATCCGCAAGTCTTGGAGCGCGCCGGCCAACCTGCCGTTCGGAGAGCACAATGTCGTGCCCTTGCGTGCGGGCGAAACCCTGCAGTGGCGGTTGGAGGCAGAAGCATGAGCGACGATCAGTTTGACGACGAGCTGGAAGGCAACCAACCTGGCAAGCCGCGCTCGCCGATGGCGAGACGCTTTCGCGGCTTCCTGCCAGTCGTTGTTGATGTGGAGTGCGGCGGATTCAACTGCGCCACAGACGCACTGCTGGAAATCGCCGCCGTGACCATCGGCATGGACGAGCAAGGTCTGCTTTACCCGCAGGACACGCTTTTCTTCCGTGTCGAACCCTTCGCCGGCGCCAATATCGAGGCTGCCGCCCTGGAATTCACCGGCATCAAGCTCGACCACCCGCTGCGCATGGCGGTCCCCGAATCGCAGGCGATGAACGAGATCATCCGCAGCGTGCGCAAAGCGGTAAAGTCAGCCGGCTGCAAACGCGCCATTCTGGTCGGTCACAACAGCAGCTTCGATCTCGGCTTTCTGAACGCGGCGATTGCCCGCTGCGACATCAAGCGTAATCCGTTTCACCCGTTCTCCAGCTTCGACACCGCAACGCTGGCCGGCCTCGCCTACGGGCAGACCGTTCTCGCAAAAGCTTGCCAGGCAGCCGGCATCGACTTTGACGGGCGCGAAGCACACTCTGCGCGTTATGACACAGAAAAGACCGCCGAGCTGTTCTGCGGCATCGTCAATCGCTGGAGGGAAATGGGCGGCTGGGAAGAGTTCGACGAGTAATCTCGGCAGCGTTCTTCGCCCGTAACGAAAAAAGGCCAGTCGTGAGACTGGCCTTTTTTCGTTACTGCTAGTCGCTTACAGCGGCTTGCCGCGATTGCCATGCTCGCTGACGAACGCCTGCATGGCTTTCAGATCGTTCTTCAGCACAGTGCAACGCTCCGGACGCTCGAACAGGTCAGCCAGATGCGCCGGCAATTCCAGCGCCTTGCCAACCCCGGCCTTCTCCACCGCTTCAGGAAACTTGACCGGATGGGCAGTTCCCAGTGTAACCATTGGTGTCGCCAGACTGCGGCGACACTCGCGCGCAGCATAGACGCCGATCGCCGTGTGCGGATCGAGCAGCTCGCCGGTCTTGGTGAACACCTCGGCGATAGTCTTGCAGGTCTGTGCGTCGTCTACGGCCAGCGAATCGAACAGCTTGCGTGCCTCAACCCAGCGCTCCTCCTCGACTGACAGCTTGCCGCTGGCCTTGAATGCACTCATCAGCTCGGCGACCGCAGCGCCGTTACGGCCGTGCAAATCGAACAGCAAACGCTCGAAGTTTGAGGACACCATGATGTCCATGGACGGCGACAGCGACGGGTGCAGTGTGTCCTTGTCGTAGCGGTTGCCACTCATGAAACGGTGGAGGATGTCATTTCGGTTGGTCGCCACCACCAGCTGGCTGATTGGCAGGCCCATGTTGCGCGCCAGGTAGCCGGCGAAGATATCGCCGAAGTTGCCGGTCGGAACGGAAAACGCCACCGAACGGGCCGGGCCGCCTAGCTGCAGCGCCGCATGGAAGTAGTAAACAATCTGAGCCATGATCCGGGCCCAGTTGATCGAGTTGACCGCTACCAGCCGCGTGCCCTTGAGGAAGCCTTGGTCAGCGAAGCTGTCCTTGACCATTTCCTGGCAGTCATCGAAGTTGCCTTCAATGGCGATGTTGTGGATGTTGTCGCCGAAGATGGTCGTCATCTGCCGACGCTGCACTTCGGAGACCCGGTTGTGCGGGTGGAGGATGAAGATATCCACGTTGTCGCAACGACGGCAGCCTTCGATGGCCGCCGAGCCGGTATCGCCCGATGTGGCGCCGATAATCACTACGCGCTCACCGCGCTTGGCCAGCACATAGTCGAGCAGCCGACCTAGCAACTGGAGGGCGAAGTCCTTGAACGCCAGAGTCGGGCCATGGAAGAGCTCGAGTACCCACTCGTTGCTGTCCAGCTGGCGCAGCGGTGCGACCGCGCTATGGGCAAACACGCCGTAGGTTTCTTCCAGAATTTGCTTGAAGTCAGCATCCGGAATGCTGCCGGTAACAAACGGGCGCATCACCTTGAACGCCAGCTCGTGGTAGGGCAGCCCAGACCAGGATGCGATTTCTTCGACGGTGAAGCGCGGCAGGTTTTCCGGCACGTATAGACCGCCGTCACTGGCCAAGCCGGCAAGCAGCACATCTTCGAAATTCAGGGCGGGCGCCTGGCCACGGGTACTGATGTAGCGCATTGTTCAAACCTACGTTGGTCGCTGACTGCGGGCCGCCTGAGCAGCCCAACGTTGCTGAGTTAGTTCAATTGCTCGACACGAATCCGCACCACGTTGCCCACCACGTCGGCAAGCGCTTCAAGTGCTGCGATGGCATCGTCGATCCGCTGCTCGACCACTCGATGCGTGACCAGGATGACCGGGACCAGCCCGTCTTGCTCCTCGGCTTCCTTCTGCATGATCGATTCGATATTGATACCACGCTCCGACAGAATAGTGGCGACCTGAGCCAACACGCCCGGGCGATCCTTGGCCTGGATGCGTAGGTAATAGGCGCTTTCGCAAGCGCCGATCGGCAGAATCGGATGAGCAGAGAGCGAATCCGGCTGAAAGGCCAGGTGTGGGACGCGGTTGTTCGGATCGGTGGTCAGCGCACGGGCCACATCCACCAGGTCCGCCACCACAGCCGAAGCCGTGGGCTCCATACCGGCACCGGCGCCGTAGTAAAGGGTCGAGCCGACGGCATCACCGTTGACCATGACCGCGTTCATCACGCCATTGACGTTGGCGATCAGGCGGTCAGCCGGGATCAGCGTCGGGTGGACACGCAGTTCGATTCCCGAGGCAGTGCTGCGCGCGACGCCCAAGTGCTTGATGCGGTAGCCCAGCGCCTCGGCGTAGTTGACGTCAGCCGTGGTCAGCTTGGAGATGCCTTCGGTGTAGGCTTTATCGAACTGCAGCGGCACGCCGAAGGCAATAGAGGCAAGGATGGTCAGCTTATGGGCGGCGTCTATGCCTTCGACGTCGAAGGTCGGATCAGTCTCTGCATAACCGAGCTCCTGAGCCTCCTTCAGTACGTCCTCGAAGGTCCGGCCTTTCTCCCGCATCTCAGTAAGAATGAAGTTACCGGTTCCGTTGATGATTCCGGCGAGCCAATTGATCTGGTTACCCGCCAGCCCTTCGCGGATGGCCTTGATGATTGGGATACCGCCGGCAACCGAAGCTTCGAAGGCTACGATGACGCCCTTCTCACGCGCCCTGGCAAAGATCTCGTTGCCGTGCACGGCGATCAGCGCCTTGTTTGCCGTGACCACATGCTTGCCGTTCTCAATGGCCTTGAGCACCAGTTCACGGGCTAACGTATAGCCCCCGATAAGCTCGACGACGATATCAATCTCGA
>JAKUTK010000038.1 GCA_022448005.1 Pseudomonas sp. | reverse complement strand
AGGCAAGACCCCAGGTCAGACGATGCCGGGACGTGAATTCCATGGCGCTTCTGAGGCGCAGATGATGGTCGGTGTTGCTGGCTTCGGAATCCGAATGGAAGATGTCGCTGTTGAACGAGTATTCGAGTTCGTATTCGCTGTTGCGATTACCAGTCCCCAGCACGAAGGTTGGATTAATGCCGGTGACCCAGGATGCCTGTTCGTTGTCCGACAGGCCGCGATAGTTGTCGTCGTAACTTTCTCGCACCACCAGCGTCGGGGTGAACTCGAACCCGCCCAGCTGAATGTATCGGGGCTCGCGCTCGCTCTGTGCCCAGCTCTGGGTAGCCGCTAAGCACAGCAGCGATAAGCATGGAAGCGTGATCTTCCTCATATAGAATCCCTTCTCGGAGATAAATTGTGGTGCATACCTACCTTCTGGCTGCGTCGCCTGGCTGCTGTGAGGAGGCATAGACACGCAACAGACCGCAAATATCCTAGACAGTTGCACATTCACTCAGCAGGGCACCTTCCAGGCGCCAACAGCTTTTATCTAGCACTGGCTCTAATCCGGCTGGTTACTGCACGCTACCGCCCGGGGAACGTGCGCGCGTGGCGAAACATCTTGTCAACATCCGCACGTGAGCCCCGCCAAGCGTGCGATTCACGGTCGAACGACGGCTTAATCTGACCTTATCTTGGATTTTATTTTTGGTGCGGCAGCGTGTAGCCGTGCGGCGCTGGCCCAGCTTGTCATCACGCCGTTGAACTAAGGCTTAACTTGGCGACGGGTTGTGCAAGCGCCTGCAGCCTGCCGGCGCACGTGAGCTGTGCTGCCCCAAGGAATAAGAAACACGCCAAGCCTCGACGGATCAGCTCCATTCAGAGGCCCGCTGTGTCTCGCTGTGCCGCCAGGGTCCTGCGAGCCACATGGCAGTCAACCGTCTCGACGCAGATTAAAAGCATCATCGGCCCTTTCTGGACCCAGCCTGATATGAGCGAGTTCCATATTGGGAACTCTGACGAGTGCGAGGGGATGAGTGGTAAGCGGCCAGCGTTTGATCTCGGACGAGACAGGCCGAAACAATCCCAGGCAGACGAAGGAGGCGATCACAAACCCGCGCTGGAGGGGTCGACAAATCGACACGTCGATTCATGACTGGCGCAGGGCAAAACGGGGTGCAAGGGATTGCCTAGGCAGCTAGAACGGGCGACCCGCTGGGCCGCCCTCACAACTCAGGCGCGCTCGATACGGTCAGGATGGATAGTGATACGCCCCTGTTTGTACAGGCCACCGATGGCTTTCTTGAAGTTGCCCTTACTGACGCCGAACAGTCGCGCAATTTCGTCTGCGGCAGTCTTGTCGCTGACGGGCAGGCTGCCCTGGTTTTCCTGCAGCTTCTGCAATATTAGCGTCTGCAATGCATCAGCCGCCTCGCTGCCCACCGGCTGAAGGCTCAGGCTGATCTTGCCGTCCGCGCGAACTTCCTTGATGTAGCCCTTCTCGCGGATGCCGCCACGCAGGAACTTGAAGGCCTCGTTCTTGTGGATCAGGCCCCAGTGTTTGCCGTTGATGATCGCCTTGTGCCCGAGATCGGTGGGCTCGACCACTAGCAGATCAACGGCTTCGCCAACCTTGTAACGCGCGGGCGTCTTGTCCAGGTAACGGTCCAACCGCGCGGTGGCAGTGATGCGACGGGTGTGCTTGTCGAGGTAGACGTGAACGACACAATAATCGCCCTCGTTGAGGGGCCGCTTCTCTTCAGAGTGAGGCAGCAGCAGATCCTTGGGGAGCCCCCAGTCTAGAAACAGCCCGATCCGGTTGATCTCGGCGACTTTGAGACTTTCGAATTCGCCGACTTGCACCTTGGGTTTCTCGCTGGTGGCGATGAGCTTGTCTTCACTGTCGAGGTAGATGAAGACGTTCAACCAATCATCGACCTCCGTCGGCGTGTTTTTCGGAATGTAGCGGTTGGGCAGCAGGATTTCGCCATCCGGACCGCCATCCAGATAAAGGCCGAAACCGGTGTGCTTGACGATTTGCAGGCTGTTGAAGCGCCCGATTGCGGCCATGTAACGATTCCTCTGTGTCTGTGGCGGCGATTCTAGCAGGCCACCCGCTTGTCGCGTGCGCACCGCTGCGGCGCGCACGCGGCAGCGCCGTTATCGCGGCAGTGCGTAGGCGATGACCGAATCCCCGGCCTTGGTGCCGAGCGACCCGTGACCGCCAGCAACGACCACGACCATCTGGCGCCCCGAACGGCTCTGATAGGTCATCGGCGTCGCCTGGCCACCCGCAGGCAACCGTGCCCGCCAAAGCTGCTTACCGGTGGTGACGTCATAGGCACGCACGTAGTAATCCAGCGTACTGGAGAGGAACGCCACCCCGCCAGCGGTCATCACCGGCCCGCCCAGACTCGGCACACCCATTTCGAATGGCAGCGGCACCGGTGCCCGGTCACGCACCGTACCGTTCTTGCGCAGCCAGTGGGTTTTACCCGTGCGCAGGTCGGCGCCCGCCACATAACCCCATGGCGGTGCGGTGCAAGGCAGACCAATCGGCGACACGAAGGGCTTCAGGTCGACCGCGAACGGCGCGCCGAAGTTTTCGTTCAGATGCGGTTCGCTATCTGAGACATAGCTCTTCTCGTCGTTCTCGCGTGGAATCAGCGTTGAGGTGAAGGCCAGATAGGACGGTGCGCTGAACACCATCTGCCGAACCGGATCAACCGCCACGCCGCCCCAGTTGAAAACGCCGAAGTTACCGGGATAGACCAGCGACCCCTGCGTCGTAGGCGGCGTGTAACGGCCCTCGTAACGCAACGAGTTGAACTTGATGTGGCACATCATCTGATCGATGAAGGTTGCACCCCACAGATCGGAATCTTGCAGTTTCGGCGGCTCGTACGACAGCGCCGAAACGGGCTGCGTCGCTGCCACATAATCGCCCTTCGCTGCGCCCTGCGGTGCTGGCACTTCTCGTACCGGGAGCACTGGCTCACCCGTCCGGCGATCCAACACATAGATGTCGCCCTGCTTGGTGGGCTGTACGAGGGCCGGGACCATACCGGATTCGGTCTGGATATCGACGAGGCTTGGCTGCGCGGGCACATCCATGTCCCATAGATCGTGGTGTACGGTCTGGAACACCCAGCGCAGCTGACCGGTCACCAAATCCAGCGCGACGATGGAAGACGAGAAGCGCTCACTGTTCTCGCTGCGGTTGCCGCCCCACTGATCCGGAACCTGATTGCCCATCGGCACGAACACCAGCCCCAATTCCTCATCGGCACTGGAAATGCTCCAGCTGTTGGGCGTGCTCTCGCTGTAGGTTTCGCCTGGGGCGATGGGTGCGGTCTGCTGCGGGTTGCCCGGGTCCCAGTTCCACTTCAACTCGCCGGTAATCGCGTCATACGCGCGGATAACGCCAGATGGTTCGGTGGTCGAAACGTTGTCATTGACCGCCCCGCCGACGATGACCAGATCATTAGCTACAACCGGTGGCGAGGTAGAGTAGTAGAAACCCTCCGTGACGTTCGGCATGTTCTTCCACAAATTCACCGCGCCGTTTTCGCCAAATGATTCGCAGACCTTGCCGGTCTCTGGGTCCAATGCAATCAGGCGCGCATCCGCTGTGGGCATGAACAGGCGTTGCTGACAGGCCTGTCCCTCCACGGGGGTCTCGCTGGTGTGATAGGACAGACCGCGACACGTCAGATGCTGACGATTGGTCGAATCCGGAACCTCCGGATCGAAGCGCCAGCGCTCTTCCCCGGTCTCGGCATCCAACGCGATCACGAAGTTGTGCGGCGTGCAGATGAAGAGGCTGTCATCGATCTGGAGCGGCGTGACTTCGTAGGTGGTCTCGTTGGGATCGCTAGGACGTCGCATATCGCCGGTGTGGTAATGCCAGACCTTTTCCAACCGCTCGACATTGCTTGGCGTGATTTGCGCGAGCGGTGAGTAGCGCGTGCCGTGCTGAGTGCGACCGTAAGCGTGCCAATCGCTGGCTGGCACATCGTCGGCCGAGTCCACCTCGGCTGCAGGCGCCGCAGCAAGAGGTGGCGGCAGCATGCCTTTGATGTCACTGCTGTCGGAGGTCAAGGCGTGCAGAGCCGTCGCTCCCCATAGCGCCACGGCGATCATCAGCGGGATTGCGCTACCGCCCCAGGCACGCGCACCGAAGTGCTGCCAACCCAGCCGCTGCGCGATCCAGGGGGTCAGGAACCACAACCCAAGCGGGCCAATGATGCTGGCGCGAGGGGCCAGTTGCCACCAGTCGAAGCCTACTTCATAGATAGCCCATCCCAGCGCCCCGAGCATGACCAGCGCATAAACCCAAAGCGCCGCGCGACGCCGAGCCCACAGCAATCCGCCCGTGAGCAGAAAGCCGACTGCGAGGATCGCGAAATACCCGGTACCGCCGAGCGCGATGATTTTCCAACCACCAACGGCAAGCGCCAGGCCCAGGATGATGCACAGGATTGCACTGATGATGACCGCCACTCTCCGCTCCTTATTCCATCGATGGGGCCGGAGATGACGAAACAAATAACTTTGCCGCGAGCGTCCCCTGCCTTGTCTTCGTGTCGTGGCAGACCGCCGCTTCGCCAGACCCGATAGTGTGTGGACCGGATGTGAACGAGAATGCTCCCGTGGGAGGGGAAAAATCGAAGACGCATGTGTGCTGGCGACCCAAGCCTTCTAACGCATCCGCCATCATTCGTTCTGCAGCCGAACACAGGCTACGGCAACGAGCCAGGCGAACCTGAGCCAGGCAGGAAGCGGGTAGAAGAAAATCGAGTCAAGCGAAAAATCGAACAAAATTTAGTCAGATCTGTATAATGTCCGGTTCGACTGACCAAAGGAACCAGATGACGATGGCCTCCAAGACCACCACCGCCAAACGCAAACCCGAACCCGCCAGCGAAACCAGCGAATCGCTGGCCAGCCAGATGGCAGCCTTTCTGAAGGCCGGCGGCGAAGTTCAGAAGATCCCCAACGGGGTCAGCGGCCAGACCCAGGGCCCGTCGCGCCAGATCACCATCAGCAAGAAGTAATCTCCGCAACACCCGACCTACTAAGCGAGCCCCCACTGCTTTTAGCCGTTTGCAGTGGCTCGCCAGGTTTCTCCTTCCGACGCACCCGAGCCCACCATGACTGACCCGATACGCTTGTCCAAACGCCTTGCCGAGCAGATCGGCTGTTCCCGGCGCGAGGCCGAGCTGTATATCGAGGGAGGCTGGGTCAGTGTCGACGGGCACGTCATCGAAACCCCCTATTTCAAAGTAGGCGAGCAGCGAATCGAGCTGCTGCCCGGCGCCACCGCGACCGAATTGCCACCGGTCACGCTGCTGCTGCACAAGCCTGCCGGCCAGCCCACCGCAGCGGAACCGGCCGAGGCGATGAAGCAACTTGCCGAAGCCGGCCACTGGAGCGGCGACGGCTCACGCCTGACACCTCGCGAACGCCATTTTGCACGTCAGACCTCCGTTCTGCCGCTGGAGCAAGACATCAGTGGGTTGGTCGTATTCAGCCAGCAACGCGAGGTGCTCCGCAAACTGGCCGATCCACGCGACACGCTGGAGCAGGAGTACATCGTCGAAGTTGCTGGCGAGCCCGAGGAAGGCGGCCTGGCGTTGCTGAGCAAGGGCATCGGCCAACGTGGCAAGATCCTGCCCAAGGCCAAGGCCAGCTGGCAGAACGAGACCCGCCTGCGCATCGTGCTCAAGTCGCCACAAGCCGGCGATCTGCGTCAGCTGTGCGAAGCCATCGGCTTGCAGATGATCAGCTGCAAGCGAATCCGGATCGGCCGCCTGTCAATGGCCAAGCTACCGGTAGGCGAGTGCCGTTTTCTCGGCGAACATGAACGCTTCTAGCCTAAAGCCGTCTCTAGAATAGCCCTGACTGCTCACGCGTTGCGGCCGCTGGGCTATGCTGATGTCGATGGCAACGAAAATAAAGCCAGCTGCAGGCCGTCGTCACAGGCCCTGATCGCCGCCCCTCGCCATCGCGCGATAAAGGTTCACCATGCACAGACTCGTCATTTTGCTGACGCTCGTCCTGTTGCCCTCGGTCTGCGGAGCCCAGCAACGAATCGAGGTGTGGACGTATCATTTTTCGCCGCCGTTCGTTCTCGACGATGCCAAGGGGCTGTCGCAGGCGTTCGTCGAACTGCTCAACAATGATTCCGCCAATGACCACCGTTTTCGCTTCGAGCTGGTCAAATTGCCGCGCAAGCGTGTGGATAAGCGCCTGGAGCGGAAGCGGCCCGGCATTCTGCTTTGGGCCACTCCGAGCTTTTTCACAGCCGCGCAGACAGCTCACGGAACCTGGTCGGAGCCGCTGCTGACGGATCAGCAGGACTTCGTCTCGTTACCTGACGTCCCGGTTGAGTATGAGAACCCCGCATCGCTAGATAACCTGGTCTTGGGTGGGGTGCTTGGTCACCGATACGAAGGGCTCGAGGCGGAAATCGCCAGCGGTGCAATCAAGCGCCAGGACGCCCAGGGCGATCTGCAAAACCTCGAAAGACTGATGTCGGGCCGTATCAGCACCTTGCTGATCCCGCGCTCCACCCTGCTCTACTACCTTAAAGAAAGAAAACTTCGGGATTTATACGTCTCGAACACGCCGCTGTATCAGTTCAATCGCCGCGTGTGGATCGCCGACACCCTTGGCCAGTCGGCCATCGGGTACCTCGACCGCTTCCTAGAAACCTTGCCAGAGAACCCCGAGTGGCAGATCCTGCTGTTCCGTTACGGACTGCAGCCCATTGCCGCCGCGCATTGAAACAGGCTGAACAGAAACGACACACACAGGTCAGAACACGCGCTGACCCACTAAACAATCAAGAGAATAAGGCAGCAATGAAGAACGCACTGGTGATCGGACTGCTCGTTGTCCTGGGCGGCTGCGTCTCACAGCCATGTGATCAACCTGGAAGCGATAGCGCTTGCCGCGCTGAGCGGTTGCTCTACCAGAACGACCTGCTGCAGGCCAAGATTCTGATTTCCATCGGCGACGAAGACGGCTACGAACTCGCCGAGGCGCTACTCGAGCGCAGCGCTCGGCTTGATGATCGTGGCGAGACCGAGTTCTATCAGGCCCTGCTGCTGATCCGTCAGGGCCCGCAAGCCGAGCAGGTCCTGCACTTGCTGGAACAGGCCCGCGCCAAGGGTCATCCGCACGCGGTGGCGCTGCTTTACAAGATTTATCAGGATCCCTACCTGCTGAATGAGCGCAACGCCGTCAAAGCGGAACAGTATCGCCAAGCCTACGCCGGGCTGGACGTTGCGCAGAGCGGCTATCCTTCGTTCGACAAAGCTTTGGAGCTGGTTTCCCAGCTCGTCGAGCCGCCTCCGCCAATCCCGGAGAGAGACGACCCCTGCGCTAATCGGTGCCTCTGACGAACATCACTGTGGCGTAGGCGTCTGCGAAATCTTGGGGTCCTGTTCACCGTCCAGCACCGCCTGTGCTTCCGCTTCGGTGGCGTACGGCCCGGCAATCGTCTGGCCATCGATCTCGACCACCCAACAGGTGACCCAGGTTGGACGCCAGCCCTGAGGTACATCGTCTCCGGTCAGATGCTTGATCCTGCGTTGCATATCCACCTCCGCGAGTAACTGTCAGCGTTTGAGCGTCGCGCTTGCGCTGCTCTCTTGAACTAAGACCACAACCGCGAGCGTTTTCTCGCAGAAAAACAAGCCGTTGCTGTTTCGCCTCGAACTGACGAGGCGCTTGCGGCTCTACTGAACAGCGCAACCAAAACCCGTTCAGACATCTCGACACAACCAGACGAGGGCTGCGATGCAGATCAGTCAGACGCTTGTACGACAAACGATTCTGATCCTGCTGGCGTGTGCCGTCGTACTGTCCGGCTGCAGCCGCATGAATCTGGCTTACCGAAATCTGGACCTGCTGATTCCCTGGTCGCTCAACGATTACCTGGACATGAACCGTGACCAGCAGACGCGCTTTCGTGAACAGCTGCGCGAGCACGTCAGCTGGCACTGCCGTACTCAGCTGCCTGGCTATCTGGATCTCATCGAGCAGTTACAGGCACAGGTTCGCCAGGGTTCGCTGGATGAACCCGCACTCAGAGAGCACTACGAGACCGTCCAGAAGGCCATTCATACGATCGCGCTGGAAATCACACCGACCACCGTTCAACTGCTGCGCGACCTTGATGACAGGCAGGTAGAGGAGCTGGACGAACAGTTCGAGAGAGATCGCCAGGAGCGCGAGGACAAGTACCTGAAACCGCCGCTGGACCAGCAAATCGATAAGCGCACCGAACGCATGCAAGAGCGCGTCGAGCAATGGCTAGGCAAGGTCACTGCGGCCCAGCGCCAACGCATCCATGAGTGGGCTGAGGCGCTCAACGAGCAGAATCAGCTCTGGCTCGATAATCGTGCGCAGTGGCAGCGTTCGATGGTCGACGCCGTTCGCAATCGGGACCAGGCAAATTTTGACGAACGTATTGCTCGGCTGCTCCAAGATCGCGAGGTCTACTGGACCGCGCCCTATCGTGCCGCCTTTCCGACTGTGGAACAGGCCACAATCGACCTGATTGTCGACCTATACGAGACGGCCGACGCGACCCAGCGTCGTCATATCGATCAGCGCCTGCAGGACATGAGGCGCGATCTTGGTTCTCTGGACTGCTTACCGGCAACGGCAGACTAGCCGCCGCCGGCACGAAGCAGTGCTAACGGCGTCGGCGTGCCAATAGCAGCCCGACCACACCCGCGACGGCAATGCCACTCGCCAGGAGCAAACCGCGCTGACCTTTCTCGTCGCTGCGCCAGCCACCATCGATACGACGCTCGCCCAGCGCCGGATGGAAGAGGTTGCCGGAAGACGGCGCGACACGCTCGGCACGCCCCAGCGCCGCGCCTGTAAGCAGCCCCGACAACCGATCGAAACCCGGCGTGATGAAATGCGCAAAGCGAAGCAACGTCGCAGTCAACCCCACCGATGTCGTGTGCCGCGGATGCAGGGCGAGACTGACCATCGCATCGGCCACCTGGCGCGGATCACAAAGCGGTGGCGGTGGCTGCAGCGAGCGGCCTGCGAAGTTGCCACCGTCCCGGAAACCGGGGGTATCCACCATCGAGGGGTACACATCGCAGATATGAATTCCCGGCCACCGCGCCAGCTCACCCCGCAGCGCATGGGAAAACCCGCGCAGTCCGAACTTGCTGGCTGAATAGGCCACTGCGTACGGCTGCGGCACCCAGCTGCCCACCGACTGCGTGTTGATCAGCACGCCGCCGTTCTGTTGTTTGAAATAAGGTAGTACGACATGGGCACCGCGCAGATAGCCGATCAGATCCGTCTGCACCACCTGTTCGTGCGCATCCAGAGGCGTCTCGTCGAAGGCACCAACTGCACCAACCCCGGCGTTGTTGATCCAGATATCGATACGGCCACGACCAAACTCGGCCGCAGCGCTGGCGAGTTGTTCGACCGAATCGCTAAGTGTCACATCCGTCGGCACCACCAGTGCCTCGGCGCCCAGGGCTCGGCATTCATTAGCCACTTCGTGCAACGCCTCCTCGTCACGCGCCGCCAGGACGACTCGGGCCTGCTCCCGCGCAAAGGCTTGCGCTGTCGCACGGCCAATGCCGCTGGAGGCGCCCGTGATGACCACCACCACGCCATCGAGTCTGGATTCGCTCATGTTCGCTTCTCCGGTTTGCTGTCAGTCATTAGCTGACACTCACGGCGAGGCAAACATTCCCCCAAGCCACGCGCGACGCTGAGTTTCAGACCATCTGCAAAGGCTGTAATCGGGAAGGCGGCGGGAAAGCCTTGTCGAGAAGCGCCAGGTCGTCGGCGCTCAATGTCAGCTCCGCTGCGCTGGCGTTAAGCCGCACATGCGCCGGGTTTGATGACTTGGGAATCACCAGCACCTCCGGCTGGCGCAGCGCCCATGCCAGCGCAATCTGGGCAGGTTCCGCCCCATGCCGCCGGGCAATGTCGAGTATGGCCTGATGGCGCAACAGACCTCCGCCCTGCCCCAGCGGGCAGTAAGCCATGACCGGCATGCCCTGCGCCTGGCACCAGGGCAACAGATCAAACTCGATGCCTCGCTCCTGAGGGTTATAGAGCACCTGATTGACGGCACAATCCGGCGCGTCCAGTTCGCGCATGTCATCCAGATCCAGGTTCGATACGCCCCAACAGCGAATCTTGCCCGCCTCTTTCAAACGCTCGAACGCCTCAACCGTCTCCGCCAGTGGGTATTGGCCGCGCCAGTGCAACAGGTAGAGGTCGAGGCAGTCAGTACCGAGACGACGCAGGCTGCGCTCGCACGCGTCAGGAATACCCTTGCGGCTGGCATTGTGGGGGTAGACCTTGCTGACCAGAAACACCTGGTCGCGGCAGCTGCGGATCGCCTCGCCGACCACCTCTTCGGCACCGCCTTCACCGTACATCTCTGCCGTGTCGATCAAAGTCATGCCGAGCTCGATACCCAGTCGCAACGCAGCGATCTCGTTGCCGCGCTCTGCGGGGTTCTCGCCCATGTGCCAGGTGCCCTGCCCAACCAAAGGAACGCTGGCACCGTCGGCTAGCTTGAGCGTACGCATCAGCAGTCTCCTTGAGGGGCGTTTTGCTCGGCAACCGGCTCGGCCCAGGGATCATAGGTGCCGAAGTTCCACAAATGGCCCTCGAGGTCGCGGCAGCTGAAACCACGCCCGCCGTAATCCTGGTCTTTGAGCTCGATGACGATCTCGGCGCCGGCCGCCTTGGCCTTGGTATAGAGGGCGTCGGCACTGTTGACGATTACATAGATGCTTTGAGTAGAGAGGCCACCGACTTCATCCGGTTGCTTCACTTGGCGGCCATATTCCGAATCCGCTACCGGCCCTACCATCAACATGCCGCTGCCGAAACTGAGCTGGGCATGAATAACGCCGACCTGCGCATCTTCGATCACGCGTTGCTGCTCGAAATCGAAAACCTGGCAGAGCCATTTCAGCGCCGCGGGCACATCCCGATAGCGCAGACAGGGAATCAGATTGGACGTGGTGTTCTTGCTGTACCGAGACATGAGCGCTCCTTTCGGTTGCTGCGGCTACGTCTATAAAAGCGTACCGCATACCCTTCAGACCAAAACAGGCGTTGACGTTCCCATGCACGGCGCTTGTTGCTTACGCCCGTTCAGCCAAGCCGAGACGAATACCCAGTCCGATCAACACCGAGCCGAGCACGCGGTCGAGCCACAGACTCAAACGACGATTACTGCGCAATGCCGAACTTGCCCGAGCCGCCAGGAACACCATGGCGCATTCCACGACGACCGCCACCAGCACCACCAGCACACCCAACATCAACAATTGCAGTGCCACGGCACCATGGTCGGGTCGAACGAACTGTGGCAGAAATGCCATGAAGAAAATGGCCGCTTTCGGGTTGAGGACATCCACGAGGATGCCTTGACGATAAGCCTGCCACACGCTGACTTGCGGCGCCGCTTCGAGGTTGAACGATGCGGTGGCGCCGGCAGAGCGCAACGCCTGAACGCCGAGGTAAAGCAGATAGGCCGCCCCCAAGTACTTGACCACAGCAAAGGCCAACGCCGAGGTGGCCATGATGGCTGAGATCCCCAGAGCAGCGGCCGCGACGTGCACCAACGCTCCGCTACAGACGCCACATACCGAGGCCACCCCGACCCGCCTGCCGCCGGACAGCGTGCGCGACAGAACGAACAGCATGTCAGGCCCTGGCGACACGTTCAGCGCCAGCGCAGCCGAAAAGAACACCAACCAGAACGTCGGCTCCGACATCTAACTGCCCTGCTCTATTTGAAAAAGGACGTTGAATCTAGATCAACTTCGGCTCGATAGCCAATTGGCCACGCGGGTTTGCCAAATGCGGCTCGTCGGAAAACAGGCACCAATTCTAGTTTACGACTTTTTTTTGTCACCTCTCTGAACTACCTTTCTTCCCACAATGTCAAAGCGCCAGTCCGCGAGGATCACGGGCGCTCCTAGATAGGTCACTTTGCAAAGGATATGCGTATGTTCGATGAAGCCACTGCGGTGCTCGTCGCCACCTCCTCTCGTCTTGCCCTGCTGTCCGACAGCGAGGAACTGGACGCCCTGCTCCATCAGCACTTACAGGGCTGCCCACAGGCTCGCCTGACTCGTAGCAACATGTTCCGTTCAGGGATTACCGACGCCGATCTGGTTCTGCTCGATGTCTGCAGCTTTGCACACGACGAATGCCTGCGCCTGCTTCGCCAATTGCGGGACACGCCGACGGCACTGGTCAACGCCCCGGTCGACCAGGCGCGTCGCTTGCTGGTTCAGCACCCATGGATCAAAGGTGTGTTCTACCCGAACGCCAGTCGCACCAATTTCAGCCGCGGCGTCGGCGTCATCCTTGAGGGCGGCGACTGGCTACCGCGAGCATTGATGGAAAAGCTACTGGGCCGCTACCGCCAACTTACTCACGCCTCGCGTGCCATCGATGACCTGTCGGTACGTGAAAAGCAGATCCTGGCGCTGGCTGGAAAAGGCCTTTCAAACTCGGAAATCGCCGAATCTCTGCATCTAAGCACCCATACCATCAAGAGCCATATCCATAACGCCTTGGGCAAGTTGGGCGCGTCCAACCGCGCACAGGGCGCGTCGCTCGTGCTGGGGCACGTCGGTGAGGCCGGTATATGAGGGCGGCGTGCCTGGGTCTGATGCTGCTGCTCAGCATTCAGGCCTGTGCCGCCGAGGCCGAACTGAAAGGATTCATCACCAACAATACGGTTTCACGCTCCGGCCAGGAGTTCTACCGCAAGTTTTGTGAGCGTCTGAATGACACCAGCGCTTTGGATTTCAACCTGGCCGTCAAGGAGCGCCCCTCGGCGCGCTGGGGGATTCTGGTCTGGGTGGAGCAGAACAACCAGCCGCTGTATCGCCGTTTTCTGCAACCGAACGTCAGTGACATGGAACAGACCGCCTATGAAGCGGCGGATTTCGTGCTGCAAGAGATAAACCGTAGAAAAGTCGAAGCACTATTCGAAGACACCATTGACCTCGCGAAGGATGAGTTATGAACCGGCCACAACAAAACATCACCGGCGTCTTCCTGGCCGGTTTGCTGCTCAGCTCCGGCCTGAGTGCCACCGAACTGGTGTACACCCCTGTGAATCCATCGTTTGGCGGCAGCCCGCTTAACGGTGCGTGGCTCCTGGGCAGTGCCCAGGCGCAGAACGATACCAAGGATCCGGATGCGATCGATCGCTCATCGTTGACTGGCACATCAGCTCTCGATCGGTTCACAAGCCAGCTTGAATCACGACTGCTTTCCAATCTGCTGAGCACGATGGACGACCCCAACGGCGGCTCGCTGGAAACTGATGATTTCATCGTCAACGTCGTAAATATCGACGGCAACCTGACGGTGGAAATTACCGATCGGCTGACCGGAGAAATATCGGAAATCATCGTTAACGGTTATGGCGCTGCAGCCATCAATTAACTCGCAAGGAGCAAAGGCCATGAAAAGCCTATTCGTAGCCATCGGGATGATGGCCGCTTTACAAGGCTGCGCAGTGCGCGAGCCCATGTCAGCAGACCAGGAAACCCCAACACTCACGCCGCGCACCTCGACCTATCAGGATCTTCTTGAGCTGCCCCGCCCTCGCGGCCCACTCGTGGCTGCGGTCTACGGCTTTCGTGACCAGACCGGACAATACAAGCCCAGCCCTGCCTCATCCTTCTCCACAGCGGTAACCCAAGGTGCAGCAAGCATGCTGGTTGATGCCATGCAGGCCAGTGGCTGGTTCATCGTGCTCGAGCGTGAGGGCCTGCAGAACGTACTGACCGAGCGCAAGATCATTCGTGCATCCCAAGCCAAACCGGACGTGGCGCCGAATATCCAATCCGAACTGCCGTCGCTGCTGGCCGCCAACATCATCATGGAAGGCGCCATCGTCGCCTACGAAACCAACGTGCGCAGTGGTGGGCAAGGCGCTCGTTACCTGGGCATTGGGGTATCGCAGGAATATCGGGTCGATCAGGTCACGGTCAACCTGCGCGCCATCGACGTACGCAGCGGCCAGGTGCTGTCCAACGTGATGACCACCAAGACCATCTATTCCATCGGGCGCAGCGCCAACGTCTACAAGTTCATCGAATTCAAAGAACTCCTCGAAGCCGAGGCCGGCTATACCACTAACGAACCGGCGCAGCTCTGCGTGCTATCCGCGATCGAGGCGGCGGTAGCCCATCTGATTGCTCAAGGCGTCGACCGTCAGCTCTGGCAAACCGCCGACAACACGCCCGGGGTCGAGGCCGAGCTGGCGAAATACCTCGCAACGCCAACCAAGCTTTGAAACAAACGCAACGGATTCAACCGTTCGATGGATTTGCCGAATCGCGGTTTGGGACAGGATGACCTACCGCGATTCAACCAGGGATGACTGATGAACCACGCGCAAAGGATTGCCAGCAAAACGCTGCTGCCGCTGCTCTTCGCAGCACTAGCCAGCCCCGCCCTGCTCGCCGCCAGCCTTCCGACCTCGCTCGATCTCGCGCCTGAAGAAATAGCTTCCAGCCGATCTCGAGTGATCCCACTGACACAAAGCGAAACCGGCATCTCCGGCCGCAATCTGGCGCTCGTCGCTCAGACCGGCGACAGCCTGACCGCGCACATCACTCAGACCGGCAGTGCACTGGAAGCCTTCATCCTCCAGAGCGGCTATGCGCACGACGCAACCATCGTGCAGCAAGGGAATAACAATCAGGGATTGATTGTTCAATTCGGCACCGACAACCAGGCCCGCATTGAGCAACACGGCGCATACAACAATGCGCTGATCGAACAGACCGGCACCGGCCATCGCAGTAGCGTTACGCAGAATGGCCAGGGTCTGAGCGTACTGGTTCGCCAGTACCGCTGAACCAGAGCACCACCAGGAAGTACCGCTTAAAAACCCCATGGAGAAACAATAATGTTCAAGCTAAAAACCCTATTCGCCGCCATTCTCGCCGCCTCCGCTGCGCAAGCTTTTGCTGATAACAGCAACGCCAACGTTTACCAAAACGGGACGAAACACGACGCGGTAGTCACACAAGATGGATCTCTGCAGACGTCCGCCGTCGTTCAATACGGAAGCCAGAACACCGCATCTACGACGCAAAGCGGCCGAGGCTTTTTGTTCTTAACCTCAAAAAATGACTCTTACGTCTACCAGGACGGGACGAAGAACGAGGCGGTGGTTGACCAAACCGGCGGGGATCACGAGGTCCAGGTCAAACAGTGGTCCGACGAACAAGACGCCAAAGTTACGCAGACAGGCCGTAACAACACGTCGTATTCCGAGCAATACGGTGGCGTGAAAAACTCCCTGACGGTTGAGCAGAGCGGAACCTCCGATGATTCAACCGTCGTCCAGAACGGCGAGCGCAACAGTGCCAAGGTCGCTCAAGACGGTTTGGGTGGTAGCGTTGATCTCTACCAGGCTGGGTACAAAAACAAGGCTGATATCGACCAGTCTGGCTGGGGCAACGATCTAGTTGCTGATCAGTTCGGCTCGGAAAACTTTCTCGAGTCGTCACAAACAGGTAGCTACAGCGCTGGTACCGTCTATCAGGACGGTACCGCAAACCAAGCGTACCTGACCCAAGCTGGCTTTGCCGACATTGCCACCATCACCCAGATGGGTAGCGCCAACATGGCGACTGTGACTCAGCACTGATCGCAGCACTGCAATCGAAACTGCCGGCCTAGCGCCGGCAGTTTCGTTTCCCATGGCGAATCCCAACGGCGTGCGGCCAGCCGAGACGCAGCGGTTTTTTTGTTCAAGGCATTGTGCGGTTAGCTAGTCGAGTTGGCAGGCTTCGCCCGCATTCCGAAGACCACCGGCATGCGGATCGCACGTCTGCGCCTTCTAAGCCAAGCGCGCGCTCGGCCAGCAGAGCAATCTACTTGGAAGCTTGCACCACCGGGCCGGCCCGACGCCTGAACACCATCGCCTTGAGTCCACTGTCCTCGCTGATATCGGGAAACTCCGGCGGGTTTTCCAGGCGCTCCTGAAACACCAGTTCCGACGCTTCGGCTGCCATGCCCTGAATAAGGAAATCTGGGCCGGTGTCCGGATCATTGATGCAGGCCAGCACCGTCCCGCTTTCGGTGAGCAACTCGGGTAGACGTCTGAGAATCTTTTGGTAATCGCGGCTCAGCGCAAAGCTGCCCTTCTGGAAAGACGGCGGGTCGATGATGACCAGATCGTAAGGGCCGGTCTTCTTCACCTTACCCCAGGACTTGAACAGCTCGTGGCCGAGGAAACTGACCCGGCTCAGGTCATGCTCGTTGAGCCGATGGTTGTCCCGACCCCGACTCAACGCGGCGCGTGCCATGTCCAGATTGACCACATGCTCAGCGTCACCCGCGATCGCAGCGACGGAAAAGCCGCAGGTGTAGGCGAACAAATTGAGTACACGCTTGCCGCCCGCCTGCTGGCGGACCCAGCGCCGGCCGTAGCGCATGTCGAGAAACAGCCCATTGTTTTGTTTGATGCCCAGGTCGAGTTTGTAGCGAAGGCCATCCTCGGTGATCACCCACTCCTCGGGCGGCTCTCCAAGCAGCGGCTGCATATGACTGTCCGGCAGGTAGCGGTGCTGCAGCAGGAGGGTATGCGCCCCGCTCGATTGCCAAGGCTGTGCCTCGGTCAACGCCGACAGCATCCCGATCAGCGCCTCCAGCTCGTCGGCAGCTGGCTCCCTGAACAGCGAAACCAGCACCACGCCCTGCAGCCAATCCACCGTGATGTGCTCGAGCCCAGCCCAGCAGCGCCCGCGCCCATGAAAGAGCCGACGGGTTTCGTCCGGCACCTCGGACAAGGCTTGGCTGAGGTGCTGCTGGAGGGTCGCGAGGGCATCAGGCTGCATGTTCAATCGTCTCGAAAAAGGCGCGCGCATTCTAAACGCGAACGGGCACGCCTGCTGGAGCGATGGACAACCAGGCGGACCTCGCTTGCTGGCTACCGCAGCCAAGACAGCAACGAAGCGTCCAATCTAGACTGTTCGGCCCGGTGCGATGAGCGCACCCTTCGAGCCATCAAGGACAGCGACAGATGGAAGCCACCGCACACCGACCCGTCGACGCCCTGCGCCGCGTCGCACCCGCCGCACTGGCGATCATCCCGGTCAGCCTGTTGTTTGGCGTGCTAGCCGGCCGCTCGGACTGGAGCCCGCTGGAAGTCGCCCTGATAGGCCTGTTGGGGTTTACCGGCAGTGGCCAGTTTGCCGTGCTACCGCTGGCCGATTCCGGCGCCGGGTTCATCACCATGTTGCTGCTCACCGCTTCGATCAACAGTCGCTACCTGCCCATCGCCTATGTATCGGCCTCACGGCTGCCGCGAACCTGGGGACTACGCGCGCTCCTCGCTCATATGCTGGGTGACGAGGCCTATGCCACCGAAAGTGAACAGGACAACTGGGCATCGCTGGCCGTGATCCGCGCCACGCTGTTCCTCACCTGGGTGGTTGCCGGCGTGGCAGGTGCCGTCATCGGCAATCTGATCCCGGCGACCTGGCTCGCCGCCGACCTGAACCTGGGCTTCCCGGCAAGCGTCGTGTTGATGTTCCTCTCTGCCAGCCAGCTCCGCTCACGCCTGCCCCAACTCAGCGCCAGCCATGTTCGTTTGTTGCTGGCCGTCGCGCTCTGCACGCTGGTCGCCGTGGCGCTGATCATGCTGCTCGGGCCGCTGTATTTCTGGATTCCCAGCGTGCTGCTCGCTACCTGCGTACTGGCGCGGGTGCGCTCATGAACACGTCCGTGCTGCTGGCCATTGCGGCGCTGTTCGCCACCAGTTGCCTGGTGCGCATCCTGCCGGTGTTCGTCACGCTCGACCTGAGTGACGCGATCCGGCGCATTCTTGAGCGCGTGCTGCCGACCGCCGTGTTCATCAACTTCGCGGTGTACATTCTCTACAGCGAGGCCGCCAAGGCACCGCTCGCCGCCACCGTTGCATTGGCGCTGGTGGCGGGCATCGCTGTGGCAACACGACTGGGGCTGATCGTCACGGCGGTGCTGGGTAGCGCCTGCTATTACCTCTTGCAGACCTAGTGTGCCGGATAGCAGACCGTCATGCGGGGCTGGGTGACTTCGCAGCGCGGCGCGTCTTCGGTGCGGCTTTGCGGCCCGCGCCCTTGCGCTTTTTCCAGGGTGCGCCGCGACCGGCAGGCGCGGCGGGCCCGCTGATGGTCAGTCGCACGCCCTTACAGCGCTCGACCTGCTTGCTCATCCACGCCGATTGCTTGCTGACGAATTCGTCCAGGCTCATTTCGCCGCTTTGCACCATGTCCAGCGCCTGTTCCCATATCGCCGTAGTGCCGGGGTCGGCAATGGCGCGCGGCACCGCATCGATCAGGCTGAAGGCTGCAGGTGTTGCCGCCAACGCCTTGCCCTGTTTGGTCAGATAGCCGCGGTCGAGCAGACCCTGGATGATGCCGGCGCGCGTCGCCTCGGTGCCGATGCCGGTGGTGTCCTTGAGCTTCTGTTTCAGCTTGGGATCGTCCACCAGCTTGGCAACGTTCTTCATCGCCTTGATCAGATCACCTTCGGTGAAGGGCTTGGGCGGCTGCGTCCAGAGGTCCTTGAAGGTCAGGTCGTGGATCGGGCATATCTGCCCCTCACGCAACGCCGGAAGTGTCTGCGGCCCTGGAGCCTCACGGCCGCGATTGGCCGCCAGCGCCTCGGGCAAGGCGCGCTTCCAGCCCGGTTCGACGATCTGCTTGCCGACGGCCCGCAGCGCCTGGCCGGCACAGTCGAAATCCGCCTGGGTGCGATCGTATTCATGCGCGGGCAGAAACTGCGCCAGATAACGCGCACGGATCAGCGTATAGACCGCCCGGGGTTTGCCAGTCAGCCGTTCGAAGCCGCGAGCCGCTGCCGTGGGGATGATGCCGTGGTGCGCGCCGACCTTGGCGTCGTTCCAGGCGCGCGACTTACGTCGGGGATCAAGGTGCGGCGCGAGCTCGCCGAGGGATGGATCGGCCTGCGCCAACGCGGCCAGAATGCCCGGCGCTTCGCTGTGCTGACTCACCGGCAGGTAGCCACAATCGCTGCGCGGATAGGTGATGAGCTTGTGGGTTTCGTAGAGCGTCTGGGCGATATCCAGCGTTTCCTGAGCGCCCAGGCCGAGCTTCTTCGAGCAGATTTCCTGCAGGGTGCCCAGATCGAACGGCAACGGCGCCGCTTCGCGCATGCGTTCGGTCTTGAGTCGTTGCAACCGAGCGCTGCCAGCCGCGCGCATGACCTCGGCCGCTCGCTGCGCCAACGCCTGGTCGAGGCAACGCCCCTGATCATCGCTGTGCGCCTCCGGCGCGCGCCACTGCGCGGTAAAGGGAAGCGGATCGTCACCCAAAAGCTGTACCTCGATGGCCCAGAATGGCTGCGGTACGAAGTCGGCAATACTGCGGTCACGGTCGACCACCAGCCGCAGCGTCGGCGTCTGCACCCGACCAACCGGTAGTACACCCTGGTAGCCGGACTGCCGCCCGAGCAGGGTGAACAGTCGGCTCATGTTCATACCGATCAGCCAATCGGCGCGGGAGCGACCCAAAGCCGACTGATAGAGGTTGAAGGTCTCGGCACCCGCGCGCAGCCCGCCAAGGGCCTTGCGAATCGAAGCGTCATCCAGCGCCGATAGCCACAGTCGCTGGATCGGCCCTCGGTAACGGCAATGCTCCACCAGTTCGCGGGCGATCATCTCCCCTTCGCGATCGGCGTCGGTGGCGATCACCAGTTCACTGGCTTCGCCCAGCAGCCGCTTCACCGCCTTGTACTGGCTCGCCGTCTTGGGCTTGACCAGCATCTTCCAGCGCTCGGGCACGATCGGCAGATCAGCGAGCACCCAGCGCTTGTAACGCGCGTCATAACTGTCCGGCGGTGCGGTTTCCAACAGATGGCCGATGCACCAGGTGACGGTGACGCCCGCACCGAGCCAACAGCCATCGCCCCGCCGAGAGGCGCCGAGCACCTGAGCGATATCTTTGGCTTGAGAAGGTTTTTCGCAGAGAAACAGCCGCATCACGTCGTCACTGGGTCATTTTCCATGCTGACTAGCATGCGCAGCGACAACGTGGCAGGCAAGAATTATCTGTATGGATATACAGACCCTTAATACTGATGACGGTGAAACCCAGTGTGGTTTGGAATGACTAAGGTCTGCTTTCGGCCATAATCGGTCAGTAACGGCCAGCCGCAATCAAATCAATGGAGCGTAGACGTCGGATAGCAGTTTTTTTAGCTGGTCAGGAACACCTTCCCAGCCTTCTCCCCACTCAAGAGTACGCTTGTAGGCATTGAAGGGCTTTTCAGAGCCTGGCGCTGCGTAACCGAGAAAATCTTCTATGCACTCCTCTAGAAGGATTAACCTTTCGTCATTGCCCACTGCTGCCCTGATCGGCTCATTAAACTTCTCCGCCCCTTCAGTGCCTTTGTCGCGATCATGAATGACAAAGAAATCCACATTGAGCGCGCGCAGGTATTTAACCAATCCAATAATGGAGGCTTTACCTCTAGCCTTGACCATTTCGCTTCCAGAAAGGACGAGTGACTTCATTTCCGGCGGCATTCTGCGAATGGCCTCTTTAATGACGACCTCTTCTGTATCGCCTTCGACGACCAATACTCGACGAGTGAAGAAGATCCGCGACACATGATCGTCAAGCTTGATAAGCATTTTTACATGATCTTTATCATTGCTTTGCAGCTTGATGAACTCCTCGGATACGGAAAATGGAAGCACGCTGGTATGCCCTTTTTCGTATTGAAAGCGATTGAGGACTTGTTTTGGCTTACGGGAAAGGTCGATCAGGTAGGGCGAGTGAGTGGTGGCAACTATTTGAGAGTTCTGATCGGAAAGGTCGTAAATCAGATCCCGCATCTGGTTAGCAGCACTCGGATGCAGGTAAATCTCTGGTTCTTCAAAGCCAATGATGAGTCCGCGCTCATCGTTACCTTCCCGGCGTTTCAGCCATTGCTGCCTAAACCGCAACAGCCCGAACACTGCTGCGCGAACCATGCCCGTCCCCTGGTTGGCGACGCTTGTGCGGATGTTGCTGGACATTTCAATTGCGAACGTAGGGACGAGTGCATCTGGGCTTGAGAGGTCAGCTGCAGCGTAGATGCGAGACTCTGGGAAGACACCACCAAGGACAGTGTTCAACTCCCCCATCATCTTGCCAAACTCTGAGCCAGCATCACTGGGATCAAGCTCTTTGGCAAGCAGGCTCAGGCATGCTTGGGCATCTTTGTAATTGGCGGAGCTTTCACGGACATCCTTAAATAGTTCGTGCAGAATTTTCTGTAGCACACCACTTTTCTGATCGATTTCGTGAGATGCGGCGTCCGCCGGGATGATAAGGATGGAAGGTAGCTTAGAGAGAACGACGCTACCAATGCCGCCTGGATTAAGCGCCCACACCTCTTCGTCAATGGTTTCCCACAGGTCGTCGATGAGTTCCAGCTTATCTCGCTCGCTAGCGGAGATTTTCTTGTCTAATACCGGAAAGCTCTCAATGATCAGCTCTGCGGGGGCCCCAGCGGCGATAAAGTCGGCAGGTTTTTGCAAACCTTCAAACTCTGGTTTCACAGTTCGTTTAAGGGTCTTCAGCTCGATCTTGACATCTTCGAGGATCTTGTAGGTTTTTCGATAGAAAATGCTTTTCCCAGTTTCTCCGGTGTCTTTCGCGTCATACGAGAAGATGCGCCCTTTGAATCCACGCCACATGGAAGCCGCGTCAGGGACATTTCTGAACTCCGCCTCTAGAACCACAGTGTCGCAAGTAGCTTTCGTCTCGCCTGTTTCCTCATCGAGTTCGGAGCAGAAGCATTCGATATCCATACGTTTGCTGTTCGACAGCAGCCATCCAATGGCCTTGAGTACTGAACTCTTCCCCGCATTGTTGGCGCCGATCAGAAACGTCGCATTACCAAATTCAACTTCAGCAGTGTGCAAACGCTTGAAACCGTTAATCGAAAGCCTGTGAAGTCGCATAAATTCTCTTCCTTGAACCGATTTTATGGGCTAGTAGTAATGCTGTTAATTAAGAGTGAGGCGCTGAAACTCTCTAAGGAGATAGCTAAACGACGGCAACCATAGACTACCGTCCTGGGCGTGTCGAGGACCGTACTTCGGTCAACTAAACACTGAGCGTTCCGGCAATTGCCATAGCAAGAGGGGAACGACAGCTCCTGGCCGATGGGGGCACCTCGCGGACTTCGTATCGACCTACAGCAGCCCAACGCATACGAAAGCAATTAGCCGAATATCGAACCACTACTGCAGAAAATACGCTCCGCCTCATCAAAGCGGCTACCGCCCTACAGTGGAACGCACTGCAACGCGTTACGGATAGCTCCGCCTGCGGTACGGCCCCACTAAAGTTTCGAGCGGCTGCTTTTCGGCAACGAGGTGACACCGCAGTCTCGCGGCTCAAGCAACCTTGAACCGTCCCACGAGCTGTTGCTGTTGTTCAGCCAGGCGGGCGAGCTCCAGACTGGTCGTGGCCGTCTGTTCTGCGCCCGCGCTCACCTGAATCGCCACATCGTTGATTTCGACGATGTTGCGATTGATGTCTTCGGCCACCGCGCTCTGCTCCTCCGCCGCCGTGGCGATCTGCAGGTTGCGATCACTGATCGCCGAAACACCTTCGGCTATCTCTGCGAGCAACTCACCTGCTCGGCCAATGTTGCTGGAGCCGTTCTGCGCTTTGACAAGTGTTTCCTGCATCGAGCGAGCCGCCCGGTCAGCGCCGCCCTGGAGGTTGGCGATCATCTCCTGAATGCTGCCGGTGGATTCCTGTGTCTTCTGCGCAAGCGTCCGTACCTCGGACGCGACGACCGCAAACCCACGCCCGTGCTCGCCCGCTCGGGCGGCTTCGATGGCGGCGTTGAGCGCCAGCAGGTTCGTCTGGTCGGCAATCCCCCGGATCACATCCAGCACAGACGAGATGGAATCGCTCTCGCGCTTCAGGTCCGCGATGATGCTTGCCGTCTGGTCAGCTTGGTCAGAGAGCTGACGGATGAGGCCAATGGTGCTTTCGACCTCGGCTCGCCCTTGAGCGGTATTGGCATTGAGCTGCTGCGACAGTTCGGCCGCATCGTTTGTGCTCCTGGCCACATCGCGCACGGTCGCGCTCATTTCGTTTATCGCGGTCACCACCAGCTCGGTTCCCTGACGCTGCCGATCGATGCTCTCGCTCGTTTGTACCGTGACTGCGGATGACTCCTCGGCGGCGGTCGCCACCTGCGCCGTTGCGTTACTGATCTCTTGAACGACCTGCTGCAGCTCCATCGCCATGAGGTTGAGGTTGCGTGAGATCTCGCCGAACTCGTCCTTGCCCTCGTAGTGGGCCTTGGCCGTCAGATCCCGCGCCGACAGTGCCAGCAGCGCCTGATTGACATCCCGCACGGCCAGTTTGATGTTGCGAATGATCAGTAGGGACAGGCCAACCACAAACAACAGCGCAATGACCACCGCTGAGACGGTCATCCACAAGGCGCTCTGAGCCTCGTCGCGCGCCTGAGCGGCCAGGGTCCCGACGTCCTGAGCCAGTGCCTGTTCCAGCTCACCCATGAGATTGATCCGGTTGGTGGCGGTCTCGAACCACTTTTCGCTGTCAATGCCCAGGCTTTGGCCAATCGGCACCTCAAAAGCCAAGCGTTGCAACCGAGCGACTTCGAGCGCGCTCGGCTGCTGCAATTTTTCGTCCAACGCACGGGTAAAAGCCTCCGCCGCCGCACGACGGAAGCCTTCCATATAGGCAGAGAATTCACCGAGGTTCCGGCTGAAGGATGCAAGCAGAGGCGCGTCGAAGCGATCCTGAGCGAAGACAACACCCAGCATTGCGCGCTCGCGACCTGCACGCTCCTTCATTTCGATGAACTGGTTGAGGCTGCCGAGTGCTCTTGCGAGCGTGGCGTCCTGCACCCCGCGTTCCACCGCATGTGTGAAGCCGATCAGGGATCTGATGTAGCCGGTGAAGCGCGCACCGGACTCGACGTTGGTGATCGCAAAGGTGTCGACCTGCGAACGTGTTGCCAAAAGCTCATCAAGGCCCTTCAAAACAGGGCCTATGCGCGAGCCATCCCGTGCGGCAAGCTCCTTCACGGCATTCAACGCGTCGTCGGTAGCTTGGCGCATGCCGGGGAGCCGCTTCGCCATGGTGCGTCCCTGGCTCCCCAGGTATACCCCACTGGCACCGCGCTCACGCTGCAGTTCAGTGATCAGGCGGCTGACGGTCTGTGCGGCCACGCTGGCCTCTACCGTGTCCTCCATCTGTTTCAGCGTGCCGTAGCTGTTAGCGATGTACAGGCTTGCCAGCCAAAGGAAACCGAGTACCGGGCACGCAAGAATGAGAACGAGCTTCGCGCTCAGGGGAATATTTTTCAGCATAGGAACCTCAATGCTCCGTTTGCACGGAGTGACGCAGGCATGGCAGTTCCCGCCCCGGTGCACGCGATGCAATACATCCGATGCGGGAGCGGTTCTTTATGTCTGTATGGGCAGTCGAAGCTTTTCGTGGAGGATCCGAAGCTTTTCATGGATGCCCAATACGGAGGCCGCCGCATGCCGAACAAGCTGCGTGAACTCCGTTTTTGACGGGCGGTATTTTTTAGACTTAAGCCTGCGAAACCCCTGATCCAAGTCAATTTAGTAGCGCCAACATCTCGCCGCTCGTCGGGATATCCATTTCTCGGTAGACCTTCTTCGATCGAAGGTGAGCGGCGGCTGCGCCGCCATGGGTTGGGGCTATCGAAATTCTCTCGATTACAGCTGGATCAACGACAGCCGTCGGGCCGGACGGCTGTCAAAAGAAGAGAGCTGGATCAGCTGATAGCCAGAATGGCCGCCATTACGGCTATGGCCGATAGCTGCGTGATGCTAAGGGCCTCTGCCAAGAGGGAGCGCGCCTGGAGACGCTCGCCTAAGCTTGGCCGCGGTCGCCGCATGAAAGGTGATCGCCTGTTCCGGGTTGATCGACGACCGTCACGCTCCGGCCATCACCGAAACTGCCGGTACACGATAGGCATGATGCGAACCGCATCTTTGGCGTAGCGCTTTGCCAGGCGTCGCGGTTCGGTGCACATACGGTGCAACCATTCGAGCGACATGCGCTGCATCCATCTCGGCGCTCGCTTGACCTTGCCGGAGAGGAAGTCGATCGATGCCCCGACGCAAAGCCCGACCCCTCGTGCTCGTCCATCTGCTCGAATCAGTCGTCCCAGAACTTCCTGACGCGGGCAACCTACGGCAAGCACCACGAGCTCGGCAGGATGACCGATGACGAAGTCCAGGCACGTCTGAACGTCCTGCGGGTTGTCGTCGAACCCCATGGGCGGGTCGTGATGAAAAAAGGTCACATTCGGGTATAACCGACGCATCGTTCGTATGTCCGATGCGTCGCTGCCAATCACCGTTACCCGCCACCTTTTCGCCTCGGCGATGCACATCAGTTCCCCGGTCAGGTCGCTGCCGGGGATAACGTCCGGGACAGGGATGCGCAGCAGCGTCATCAAGCCTTTCAACACCTGGCTGTCGCAGATCCTGTGGCTGGCATTGGCATAGGCGCGACGAAGTTCGGGATCTTCTTCGAGTCGGACCACATGGTTGACGTTCGGGGTAACGATATAGCTGAACTCGCGGTTGCTCGCCTCGATGATGTGGGCGATGAGTTCAGCATTCGATCCGTCATAGAACTCGATATCGAACCCTCTTACTGTGCTTTGTCTGTTGCAACTGGACGGTCGCTCGTCTGCATGGGGCTCCTTGGGACCCAAAAACTTTTGCAAAACGCGGTCTCCTCGTCAGACATAGGGCATCACACATGGGTGCATTGAAGCTCAGCCAGTGTTAACCACCGCTGAGGCTTGCATTCTTCTTAAACTGAACCCGATCAAATGCAGAGGTTCGAGCCAAGCGACGAGGAACCGGACGGCGAACAGCTGGCTTTGACGCGCCCGTGACGATCAACCTGCAGCGCTGCCGTCTGACACGCATTTGCGGCCGCTCCGGCAGCTGTGTCGGATCACTGAGGATAAGAACAGTGCTCGGCCAGCTCGCAACGCAACGTCGTGGAATCGAGCGCCTGGGTAATGGCGTGAGGGAGAGGTAGTCGCAGAGCAACAACCGCATCGGGTCGTCACGGATCCTATGCGATGCCGCAGTGCATCAGCAGCGATGCGCGGCAGACAAGCCTCATCCATGTGGATATATGGATAGTTGTTCCAGTCCGTCCCGCCGATGGTCAGGCGATTGGGTCGCATCGGGCAAACCGTTTGCTTACTCGCTTACGCGATCAGCCAACGCTTCGATGCTGGAAACCCTAGCGGGCTGTGCTTGGCACACACGGTTGCGCCCGCGCTCCTTAGCCTCGTAAAGCGCCGCGTCGGCGCGCGCTAGTGCGGACTCGATGCTCTCTTGGGTGGTATTGATCTCTGCGACACCGATGCTTACGGTGACCTGAATGTTCTCGCCCATGCTGGACGTCACTTCCAACGCCTGCACGGCGCAACGGATGCGCTCGGCAAATTGGCCAGCCTCCATGAGGTTAGCCCCTGGCAGCAGAACGACAAACTCCTCGCCGCCCAAACGAGCAATCAAGTCAATAGTGCGACTGTCTTCTTTTAGAGTTTTCGCCAGGTGCCTGATGACATGGTCGCCACTGGCGTGGCCGTGGGTGTCGTTAATGCGTTTGAAGTGATCGATATCGAGCGTCACGAGCGATATCGAGGTATGGGAGCCTCTGGCCTGCTTGAGCAAGTAATCTGATTCTGGAAAGAAGTACCGTCGGTTATACAGCTTGGTCAGCGGGTCAGTGGCCGCCTGCTTTTTCAAATCCTCTTGAGAGGCACGCATATCCTCTAGCAGCTTGATTCGGTGCGAAATGATGAATGCCAGCGTCAGCGCTTCGAGCACGATACCGATGCCAACACCATGACTGCTCACATAGGTTGGTGAAAGGATTCCTTTATAAGTAAGCACGGCGAGAATATTGAATAGTACGAAGAAGCTGTGGCCGACCAGGAAGTACTTTACGAGTGGATGACCTTTGCGATACAGCGAGATGCTCACTGAGAAAGTGATCAGCATCATCAGCGCTGCCAGGCTGCTCGCCGGTTTGAGCGCAGCAGAAATATCGAAAAAGGACCATATGAAGGTGCCTCCCAGCAGCACTAACAGCGCTTGCAGAAAACGGTGCTCGGTGGGGTAGAACAGCTTCGTCTCGAAGATCGACATCATGAACAGCAGCAAGAAGATGGGCATCGTAATCAGCGACATGTTCAGCTGGAAAACTGCGTCGCCATACCCATCAAACACGCTGGCAATCAGACCGTAGGAGAGCGCGATCCAGGTCAGCCCAGAGATAAGATAAAGCGAATAGTAGATGTTCTCCCTGTTACTGGTGGCGAAATACAGCAGCGCGTTGTAGAACACTAGAGCGAGCAGCATGCCGACCATAAGAGCGATATCGGTATTGACGCTCACCAATGCCAGACGCGACGCTCGCTCGTTATAAATATCGACCGCGAACCATTGGTGCGAATAAGAAACGCTGCGTAAGTACAGCGTGCTGGACTGCTGCGCGGGAAGCGCCAGCGGGAAAACTAAAGTTCCGCGGAACATTAAGTCGGAATCAGCAGCTTGGTTCATATCAAGCTGTTCGCGTTGCCGCAGCTTGCCGTCCCGTTCCTCATAAATTTCAACTGAGCGTAGATGGTATGCATGCGGAAGGTGAACAAACAGCCTCTGATCCGTATCCGATGCGTTGCGCAGTATAAGCCGGTACCAGGCGACCCTTGCATCAGCGCCGAGAGAGGGCCGGTTGCCAGTTTCGTTAAATGGCTGGGCTCTGGCCTGGTCAAACGTCAGGTTGTGCGAGGCATCTACGAAATAGCCCATCCGAAAATCGGTCTGCTTGACCGGCGGCTCGCCAATTACTACCTCTGGTGCTGCCCGTGTCTGCGCCGCCGCCAGCAGCACAATAAACGCGAACAACACCTGCTTATATAGATCCATCTGCCAAAGCCTGTCTTATGTTCGCGGGTGCACGGATCATACGTAGCGCTGCGGTTCTTTAGTGGATATACGCAAAACGGACCATCACTCCCATGTGAACTCATGAACATAGAGGGAGCGCGCCTGACAGATGCTAGGGGCCAGTGGCAGGGAAGACTATTCGAGCATACTTTCCCCTCGCGGAAGGCTCGACCTAAGTCCCGTTGCGCTCGGTTGTGGAACCGTTTCCTGAAGGCAATTTATTTCAGGATCAATCGAACCGGGTTACCTCAAGCTGCCGCGCCACCAGCAATAGAAACGACACACCCTATGTAGCTGAAAATCAGCGGTCCCTGCCCTCCCTACTTCATCGTCCGCTCTTACCAGGGCAACGCTTCACCGCTATAGGCGTAAAACCCTCCGCTCGCCTCGGGTCCCAACCCGTCGATAACGCGAAGCAGATCATGCGCTGCATCGGCGGCAGGCCGGCCAATCTCGGCGCCGCGGAAGGGCTGAGATAGATTCGAGCTGACCGTGCCTGGATGCAACGCCAGCAGTACGGCATTCGGCTGGCTGCGCTTGACCTCGATGGCAGCCGTCTTGAGCAGCATGTTCAGCGCGGCCTTCGAGGCGCGGTAGCTGTACCAGCCACCGAGGCGGTTATCGCCGATGCTGCCGACTTTGGCTGAGAGCATGGCCAATACACCGCGCTGGCGGTCGAGCAGTGGGCAGAAATGTCGCAGCAGCAGCGCGGGGCCGAAAGTGTTCACCTGGAAGGTGTCGAGCAGCTGCTGGTGATCGAGGTCGGCGAGGCGCTTTTCCGGCATGAAACTGTCGCTGTGCAGCACGCCAGCCGCGTTGATGATGAGGTGGAACGGACCCTGCCCGGCTATCTCTGTCGCGGACTGTCCAATGCTGGCGGGGGCGGTTAGGTCCAGCGACGGTGTGGTCGAGCGCGCCAATTCCGTTACCGAGGCGCAGCGCGGGTCCGCCCGTAGCGCTTCGACCAGCGCCGCACCAATGCCGCCAGAGGCACCGATGACCAGTGCGCGATATCCCTCGGGAAAAGAATCCATCTGCATTCTGTTTACCTCTGACCTCGATCAGGCTTGATTGTATGGTCGGGTCCGACATAGGGCTGGGTGCTTAGCCTGGTTTGTCGGCCAGCACGCCGGTGCGCCATTGCTCGACGTGAGTCGCCAGCAGGTCGGCTACCGGCAGGCAGGCACCGAGTCGGTAGAGGTTCCAGTAGTGCCCTTCCAGCGTGCGGTTGACCAGTAGCGTACCGGACGCCGGCTGCAGACTGCCGAGCGCCGACATCAACAGCGGCGAAAGCTCGATCAGTTGCTGATGCAGGGATGCGCCGCGGAAATCCCATTGCGCACCCGGTTGCAGCAACGGGTGCAGCAGCAGATGGATGCGGCGATACAGGCTATGCGGCGGCGAGCTGCCAGGCTGGCGACCGCCCAGTGCCTGGAAACCCGCCTCCAACGCCTCGCTGGAGGGGCCGCGCAGCGCATCGAAGATCAGCACATAAGCCCGCAGCAAGCGCTCCGGCAGCGGCACGACACTGCCAAAATCGTAGACCACCAGCTCCCCCGTCTCGGTCCACGCAAGATTGCCTGGGTGCGGGTCCGCATGCAGCAGCCCCAGGCCGAATGCCTGCTCGGCAAGCCAGTCGCACAGCGCTTCGGCCAGCTGTTGCCGGACCTCGAGGGCCGCCTGGTCGACCTCATTCATTGAGCGCCCCTGCACTTCCTCCAGCACCAGCACGCCCGGGCGGCACAATGCTGGGACGGCATACGGGATGCGCAGGCCAGGCCAGTTGCTGAAATGCTGGCGAAAGCGCTCGAGGTTGTTGCGCTCGGCCTCGTAGTCGAGCTCCTGGTCGATGGCGCGCTGCAGCTCACGGTAGACGGATTCGAGTCGCGCCGATGGCGTGCCGAATAGCCGCCCCAGCGGCATCAAGCGACGCAACTGTCGGAGGTCAGCGTCGCAGATGCCGCGAATGCCTGGATACTGGACCTTCATGATCAGCGCCCGCCCCTGCCGATCACGTGCGCGGTGTACCTGCCCCAGTGACGCCGCCGCAGCAGGTTGGGGTTCGATGGTTTCGAACAGCTCGTACAGCTGCCCGTCGTAGAGACGCTGCAGGTAGGACTCTAGCGAGGCGAACGGCAGCGAAGGAACCTGGTTCTGTAGACGAGACAGCGCCGCGCTTATCGGCTGGGGCAACACGTCTTGCCATTGCGAAGCCTGTTGGCCGAGCTTGAGTACCGGGCCCTTCATCTGCCCTAGCGTCTCGCCGAGCAACGAGCCAACCGGCTCCCAGTCGATACGCGCCTTGCCAGGCGTGATGCGCTGCACCAGCAGATTGCCTGCTATCCGGGCGCCAGTGCCACCAAGGTTGAGGAAGCGCCCCAGCGCTGACGTCGATGGGCGAGAGAAACGAGACATGCAGGCTACCTGTCACAGGCAAAGGATGATCATGGAGCAGCCGCCCAGGTGAACCAAGGGGCAATGGTTGCAACCTGTTACATCATCAACACGTCAGTAGCCCGTTCGGAGCAACTGGCGAAACGCCAGCGACCGGTGGCGTGGCAGGCCATTACCCGCATGAAAAGCCCTCCTGAGCGCAGCTGACAAAGAGCCTGACACGGAACGGGCCGCGGAAAAGCGAGTCGGATTAGCTGACTACGCCCCTCGGCTATCGTCCGCCGAACACCTGTAATAAGCTCGCTCGGCACGCCTCTGACGATCGTTCGAGAGGGTTTTTGCCCGACCCGCCTACCAGGCATTTTACGGGCGTGTTCCGCATGGCCTTGCCTGGAGTCAGGGACTAGGCCGGCAGGAACAACCAACGCGGCTTCCTTTGCAATAGAAGCCTGCGTAAGGAGTACGGAATGACCGATTCAAGTGATCTTTCCTTCAACCCGAACGACGAACTCCCACGTATTTCCACTGGCAGCGAAGGCCTGGACGATATCCTCGGCGGCGGCCTCGACGCCAATCGCATGTACCTTTATGAAGGCAGCCCGGGCGCTGGCAAAACCACCATCGCCATGCAGTTTCTGCTCGAAGGCGTCCGCCAGGGTGAGCGCGTACTCTACGTCACCCTGTCGGAGACCAAGCAAGAGCTGGAGTTGGTCGCCAAGCGTCACGGCTGGTCGCTTGAGGGTGTCGACGTATTCGAGCTCGTTACCCCGGAAGACAGCCTCGACCCAGCGCTCGAGCTGACGGTGCTGCACCCGGCAGAGATGGAGCTGAGCGAAACCACTCAGCAAGTCTTCGACCGTGTGACCCAAACCAATCCGACCCGAGTGATCTTCGACAGCCTCTCGGAAATGCGCCTGCTGGCGCAGAGCCCGCTGCGCTATCGGCGCCAGGTATTAGCGCTCAAGCATTTCTTCACCACGCGCCGTTGCACCGTGATTCTGCTGGATGACCAGACCTCGGAACTGGGCGACTTGCAGCTGCACTCGATTTCACACGGCGTGGTCATGCTGGAACAGTTGGCCATCGACTATGGCGCGGAGCGGCGGCGTCTGCGCGTCGTGAAGATGCGCGGCATCCAGTTCCGCGGTGGCTATCACGACTTCGTCATACGCAAGGGCGGGTTGCAAATCTTCCCTCGGCTGATCGCCGCAGAGCACCACTCCCGCGACATAGGCGAGGTGGCCTCTTCGGGCAATCCCGCACTGGACACCATGCTCGGCGGTGGCCTGGAGCGCGGCACCAACGCGCTTTTCGTTGGTGCCGCGGGCGTCGGCAAATCTTCCCTGGCGTTGAGTTTCGCGGTTGCGGCGTGCAAACGCGGCGAGCAGGTGTCTTTCTTTGTCTTCGATGAAAACATCGGCACGCTGCTAGCGCGCGGGCGCTCGCTGGGGCTTGCCATGGAGCCATGGATCGAACAGGGCCTGCTGCATCTGCAACAGGTCGATCCGGCCGAGCTGTCGCCCGGCGAATTCACCGCAGCTGTGAGGCGCGGCGTGGAGGAGCAAGGCTCGCGGCTGGTGATTCTGGACAGCCTCAATGGCTACCTGCATGCGATGCCGGACGGCCGTTTCCTGATTTTGCAGATGCACGAGCTGCTGAGCTACCTGGGCCAGAAAGGTGTGATCAGCATCATGGTGCTGGCCCAGCATGGTCTGGTGGGCCCGATGGATACGCCCATCGATATCAGCTACCTCAGCGATGCGGTTATCATGCTGCGCTACTTCGAGCACGCCGGTATCGTTCGCAGAGCGTTGTCCGTGGTCAAGAAGCGCAGCGGACGTCACGAAAACACCGTTCGCGAATACCGTCTCAGCGCCAGCGGCGTGCAGGTCGGGCCACCGCTGAGCCACTTCAGCGGGATTCTATCGGGCACACCGGAATACACCGGTGATGCGACTCAGCTACTGACAGACGAGCATGACAACGCCCATTAAATCAGAGCATCCGCGGATCGTTGTCTATGCCCCCATCGGCCGGGATGGCCCGGCCACAGCCGAGCTGCTACGCCGCAGCGGCATGGATGCGACGGTCTGTCACGGCGTCGATGAAGTGCTGCAACGCGCCGAAACCGATGCGTCTGCTGTGTTCATCGCTGAGGAAGGCCTGTTCGGCCATGACCTTCAAGCACTATCCGACTGGGTCGATCGGCAACCGCCCTGGTCGGATTTTCCTTTCGTGGTTCTCACCAGCAAGCACCAACAACCCGCCGTTGCCGCCTGGCGTCAGCGCATGGTGGCGGCGCTGCGCAATGTTTCGCTGCTCGAACGTCCAGTGCAGAGCATCACCCTGACCAGTGCCGTGCAGGCCGCCGTACGCGGACGCCTGCGCCAGTACGAAGTGCGTGCCTTGATCGAGGCACGCGAACGGGCGTCGCAGGAGCTCGAAGCACTGGTGGTCGAACGCACCAGCGAACTGGAACGCACCAACCTCGAATTGCGCACGCAGATGGTCGAGCGCGCGCACATTGAAGAAACCCTGCGGCAAACGCAGAAGATTGAAGCCATCGGCCAGCTGACCGGCGGCATCGCACATGACTTCAATAACCTGTTGATGGTCATCTCCGGCGGGCTCGACATGCTCGACCGCCGCGACGACATGGAGCGCCGCAAGCGCCTCATGGACGGCATGCGGCAAGCCGCCCAACGTGGCTCAGCGCTGACCCGCCAATTGCTGGCCTTTTCCCGCCGTCAATCCCTGGCGCCCGAGGCTGTCGACCTCGCTCAGCGGATCAGTCAGATGCGCGAGCTGCTCGACCGCAGCCTGCGCGGCGATGTGCACGTCAAGGAAGAGTTCGCGCCCGATCTCTGGCCCGTGGAAGTCGACCCAGGGGAGCTGGAGCTGGTCATCCTCAACCTCGCGGTCAATGCGCGTGATGCCATGCCTGAGGGCGGCTCGATTCTTCTGCAGGCCTGCAACGCACCCGATCAGCAAGTGCTCGGTCGCAGGGGCGATTTTGTCCGCTTGGCAGTTATTGATTCGGGCGTTGGCATTCCAGTGGACGTCCGCAACCGGGTCTTCGACCCGTTTTTCACCACCAAGGAAATCGGCAAGGGTTCGGGCCTTGGATTGGCGCAGGTCTATGGTTTTGCACGCCAATCCGGCGGTACGGTGTGGATCGATTCTGAATGCGGCCAGGGCACCAGCGTAGTGATGCTGTTGCCGCGCTCGGTGAACCTGCCGAGCCCGACCAAGGACCAGCCGCCGGTGGACGAACCGGCCCGGCGTTCCGCCGGCAACGTCCTGCTGGTGGATGACGATGAAGAGGTCGCGGCGCTGGTCGGCGAGATGCTCGAACACCTTGGCTACGAAGTGACCTACGCTGCCAGCGCGGCGGCAGCGCTGGGTGCGCTCGCGAACGAGCGCGAGGTCGATGTGGTGTTCTCCGACGTGATGATGCCCGGCGGCATGAACGGCCTGGACCTGGCTCGCGAGATCCGCGCGCGTCAATTCGGTGTACCGGTTCTGCTCACCAGTGGCTACGCCGAGGCAATCAAGCAATCGGCCGAAGCAGAAGGCGTGCAGGTGCTGGCAAAACCCTATCGGCTGGAAGAGCTGGCTGTGGCGCTCAAGAGCGCAGTCGAAGTCATTGTGGTCTGATCGTTCTGCCGTGGCGCATGCTGTTGATGAACGTTGTTGCCCGCTCAACGCCGGCATGCTTGGTGTAGGCGCGAGCTTGCTCGCGAATCGTGTTACTGGTCCTCTCCGAGCGCGCACTCCGGTCATCGACCGGCTTGTCGCTTCGAAAGCCTGTTGAATCCGCACTGCCCCACTGCTGGCGACGTGTATCGCCTTGATGGCTTGCACATCCCTCCAGAACTAAGCGCCTCCCAGATCGTCGAAACGCCAGCCCTGCGTTTACGGTACGCCGTAATCTCCCGTCTGCCCTTGCATCGCGCTCGTTTGCGCTTCAATCACAAGGATCCGATCGATGCCCTTTGCTTCCACCCAGTCCTGCCAAGCCATCCTGCTCTGTAGAAATCCGATCGTGTATGCCGCCATCACCGGCCTGCTGTTATCAGGCGCCGTACCGCTCGCCCATGCCGATGAATCGACCATCGCCGCCCGCGACGCGCAGAACAAGCGCTGGAGCCAACAGATGATCGAGCAGCCCAAACATCAGCCGCCGGCCCTCGATGCGAAGTACAACCACGTCATCACTTTCGGCCAGTCGCTGGCATCGGCTGCCGAGGGCTGGCCCGCGCTGTCAAAGCAACCGCGCTACGACAATCTGATGCTGGGCGACGCGACGCGCTCGGCAACCTTCAGCGGTGATCGCTTCGTGCCGGTCGGCGGCGCCGCGTTCAAGCCGCTGCAGGCGGTGGTGCAACTCAAACGCGACCCGAAGGTTCTGCTCGATGCCGACGCCGTTGCGCAGCTGGAAGAAAAGGCCCAGGAAGAAGGCGAGTCGGTGGAGGTGGGCGCCTTGAACATGGCCCGGCGGCTCTATCTCGACAGCAAAGGCATCAAGGCCGACCCAGCGCATTTGCTCGTCGCCAGCAACGCCGCCACCTCCGGCCGATCCATCGCACAACTATCCAAAGTCGGCGGGACTCACGAATACAAGCGCGTGCTCCAGGCGGTCGACCAGGCCCGGCAGGTCGCGCAGGCCGATGACGCCAGCTACACCCTCAGCGCGCTGTTCTGGTTGCAGGGCGAATACGACTATGCCGAAGTCCAGGGCGGCATCAACGACAAGGCCACCTACAAAAAGAGGCTGCGTCAATTGCGCAACGACCTGAACGAGGACACCGCCCAGGCCATCGGCCAGAAGCGGATGCCTGCGTTCATCAGCTACCAGACCGACGCTAAGACCTCCGTCGTAGACGGCAGCCTGGACATCGGCCTTGCGCAGTGGGAGCTGGCGAAGGAAGAGCCCAACTGGTACCTGGCCGGCCCCGTCTATCCCTACGTCGACAAAGGCACGCATCTGTCGGCCAACGGCTACCGCTGGTTCGGCCAGATGCTCGGCAAGGTGTTCCATCAGGTGGTGGTCGAGCAACGTGGTTGGCAACCGTTATCACCTCTGCACGCGACGGTCGAAGGCCGTGAAATCCTGATGGACTTCCACGTGCCTCATCCGCCGCTGGCCTTCAGCGAGCCCTATCTGGGGCACAAGGCGCAAATGATCGAGAACTACGGTTTCGTCATCACCGATGACAAGGGCAAGGTACCGATGGAAAACATTGAAGCTGCCGCTGATACCGTGTTGCGGCTGGTTGTCGGTCGCGATCTGGCGGGCATCCCGACCATCCGCTACGCCAGCCATGCAACAGGCGGCGCCGGTGAACTGCATGACAGTGACCCGACCGTAGCCGACGCCACCTATGAATACCTGCCTGACGAAGGCATGCCGGAAGAGGCAAACATCGAGGCGCTGGTCGGCAAGCCTTACCCGCTCCACAACTGGAGCATTGCTTTCGAAATCAAGCCCATTCCTGGACACGACTCGGCGCGCTGAGCCACGGTCGTGCTGTGATCAGGCGTCAAACCGATTCGCGAGCAAGCTCGCTCCTACAGGACAGGGTGTTCGAAACACCGTTGAAAGGGTGGCCGGAAAATCCGGGCCACACCGTGGATCCCCTCGGCGTCGCGCAGGGCTGCGAAATGTCCGGGCCCGGTCACAGCGGAACGAGGTCAGGCCATGCTGCGCAGGCGGGCCAGATCCTTGACCGGGGAGGCGCCGAATAAGCGGCTGTATTCCCGGCTGAATTGCGAGGGGCTTTCATAGCCCACCCGGTAACCCGCCGCCGACACTTCCAACCCTTCGGCCACCAACAACCGCCGGGCTTCCTGCAGGCGAAGCTGCTTCTGATACTGCAACGGACTCATGGCGGTCAGCGCCTTGAACCGATGATGCAGACTGGAGCTGCTGAGATTGACCCGCCGTGCCAACTCATCGATGCGCAGTGGCTCGACGTAGTTGCGATTGAGCCACTCGATCGCATCGTTGACCCGGTGCGACTGACTGCCTTGTAGCGCCACCGCCTGAAGGTGGTGTCCCTGCGGCCCGCAGAGCAGTCGGTAGAAAATCTCGCGCACTGCCAACGGCGCGAGGACCGGGATGTCCTTGGGGTTGTTTAGCAGGCGCACCAGCCGCAGGGTGGCATCCAGCAGCGGCGCGTCGATACGGTCCAGATAGAGGCCACGCCCCGCGGTATCTTCTGGCGCTGGCGCCGGGCTGGCGTCGGCAACCAGCCCGGCAATCAGTGATGGGTCGATGTCCAGCCGTATGCAGATGTAAGGCTCATCGCTGGACGCCCGGATCACGCAGCCGGCAACAGGCAGCGTCACCGATACCACCAGATAGTGCAGCGGGTCGTAGCGATACAGCTCATCAGCCAGGCGCACTTCCTTGCCGCCCTGAACGATGACGCAAAACGCCGGCTTGTGCAGGCCATAAGTCATCTCGCCAGGCGTTGCGCAGCGGATCAGATGCAGCGGCTCGATGGCGGTCGGGTGCATGCCGTCGCCGCTGACGGCGCCTTCGACCAGCCGCGCCAGCTCGGCACGCTGTGCGCTGGTCTCGTCACTCAACGGGGAAATGAAGGAATTCATGAGCAGCGGGTTCCGGAAAACGGATGAAACAGCTTAGCAGTTCGTTCGATTTTGCCTGAGCGATGGGGACCCTTGTGTGCAGAACCGTTCGAGTGCCGGCGATTTACGGCGAAGCACCCGCAGCCAGCCAATGTGCGCCTCCGAATGCTGTCATCGCCATGACATATCGTGATGATACTTTGCCATCACTACGCATTGAGTGCCCTGCCGTGATTCGACGGTTCCTGTCCTCCCCCACGTTCCCTCAGGCGCTGTTGCTGTCGCTCTGTATAACCACGCTGGCATTCCTGTGGGGATCGTATTGGCACCACGGACAGACGTCGCGAAGGGCGGCGTTGCAAGCCAAGGCCGCCGAGCATCTCAGCCTCGCCCGTAGTGCCGTGGAGAACCTGCAACAACGCGTCGACCGGGTGCAGGTCATCGGTCACCTGATGTTGAGCGACGGCTTCAGCTCCGACGGTCAAAGTCTTGCTCGCATGCTTGCAGAGGACCCTACCCTCAAGCGCTTGAGCCTCTACGATCTGGACGGGCGACTGCTCAACGCCAGCACGCCTGACATCCAGCCACTGCCAGAACAATGGCTCGCCGAACTCCACGCCCATATTGCGCAACAGGGTAACAAGCCCTTCCTGCTACGACCCATGGCGTCGGTGCAGGCCGCCGAGCCTGCGAGCCTGCCGTTTCTAATACCACTGACCAACCCCGAATCGTTTCAACTGCAGCGCATCCTGTTGGTGCAGCTGGACGTCAGCCCACTGGGCGTTCTGCTCCAGCACACCGACCTGGGCGATACCGGGCTGGTACGTTTGTTGGACAGTGCCGACGACACGCGGCTCTACGTCAACAACGGTGGGATGAGCGCCGCAGGCAAACGCCTCAGACCCGACCTGCCTGCGGCGTCGGATGCTGGCATGACCACCCAATACAGCGCTGAACAGGACTATCAGAGCCTTTACAGCCGCGCTCGTGACAGTGGCTTCAGCGTGGTCGTCAGCCAGCAGGTTGGCGAAATCCTCGCGGCCCACCAACGCAGTTTCAGCCGTCAGTTGTGGATGAATCTGGGCATGACGTTGCTCATCCTCGGCGGAGTGATTTGGGCAATGCGGCTGGTGCAGAGGCGCCACGAGGCATTCTGCGAGCTGGAGCAGGACCATCGGATCGACCAAGAGCGGATCAGTCGTCTGGAGGACGAACATCGGCGCAGCACCCACGCAGCCGCTACCGACCACCTGAGCGGCCTGCACAATCGCCGACAATTTCTGGATACCTGCGCTGAAACCCTGGCGCGCCAGCGCAACCTGCGTCGTTTGATGGCCATACTGTTCATCGACATGGATCGCTTCAAATCGATCAACGATTCGCTGGGGCACAAGGTCGGGGATCTGCTACTGCAGGCCGTGGCGGGACGGATCAGCCGCGCGCTGGAGCCCGGCGATCAGGCGGCGCGCTTCGGTGGTGATGAATTCGTCGTGCTGCTCGCGGGCGACCGAAGTGAAGAGCAGATCGACACCTGGGTCCGCGAGCTGGTGAACAAGCTCACCGCCGTCTATGCCCTCGATGAACATGAGGTCAACACCAGCCCGAGCATCGGTGTCAGCATTTGTCCCCGGGATGGACAGGAGGTCGACGGCTTGATCCGCTGCGCTGACGCGGCGATGTACTCGGCCAAGCAGTCCGGTCGCGGCCAGTATCGGTTCTTCGACCCGTCCCTGAACCTCACGGATATCAATGAGTTCTCGCTGGAGCAGTCGCTGGTTGCTGCCTTGAGCGAACGGCAATTCGTCCTGCACTACCAGCCACAAATCCAGTTGGATTCGATGCAGGTCTCTGGTTATGAAGCGCTGGTGCGCTGGGAGCACCCGCAATTCGGCCTGCTCTACCCGGATCGCTTCATTTCGCTGGCAGAGCGCAGTGGGTTCATCGTCGCGCTCGGCTGGGAAGTGATACGTCTCGCGCTGGAGGAACTGAAAGGTTGGCGGGCTCAAGGCCGTTCCTCGCGACTCGCCGTCAACGTCTCAGCCATACAGCTGCGTCAAGCCGATTTCAGCGAACGTTTGCTCGGCGAGCTGGCGCAACGCGGCATCGATGCCTGGCAGTTCGAGCTGGAGATCACCGAAACGGTCGTACTCGATGATGAAGGCATGGCCGTCGAGCATCTCGAACGGCTGCGTGTGGCGGGGGTGAACATCAGCCTCGATGACTTTGGCAGAGGCTATGCCGGCTTCGCTCACCTGCACTCGATGCCGCTCAGCACACTGAAAATAGACCGTGCGCTAATCGCCCCACTGTCGAACAGCTATGACGACAACCCCATCGTCTCGTCCACCATCACGCTGGCGAAGCGCCTGGGTTTGACGGTGGTGGCCGAGGGTGTGGAAACGCGGGATCAGCTCGTCTACCTGAAGCTGGCGGGCTGCGACATCGCGCAGGGCTATCATTTCAGCCGCCCCATGTCAGCCGAACAGCTCTATCAATACGCTCCGTTCACCAGAACGGCGGAACCCGTTTGTGGATGACGCCGCAGCCCGCATCACGGGTCCAGCATTGACAAAAAAAACGCCGGCCCTGAGGCCGGCGTCTTCGTAACCTGCGATCGATCAGCTACGGGCGCGCTCGGCGTCGCGCAGTGCCTTGACCTCATCATGGTTGCGCTGCACGCCCTGCATCTGACGCTCGACCACTGAACGGACATCCATGGGCAGGTCCTTCTCGAGCGCTTTGCGGTAGCTCTTGAGGGCAACGTCTTCGCCACGCTCGCACTCGTTGAGGATGGACTCGTCATCCTTGCCGGTGACCTTGGTCTTCAGGTCAACCCAGCGACGATGCATATCACCGGCAGTGCTGGTGGAGGTTTCCGGATCGCCACCCAAGGTGCGTACCAATTGCTGCAGCTCAGCGGATGCCGTGGCGCAATCCTGTGCACGCTGATTCATGGTGGTTTTCAACTGCGGGTTCTTGAGGTCTTCAGCGCATTCGCGGAAGCCTTTTTCGCCGTCTTTGCTGGTTTCGATCAGGTCGTTGAGTACGGAAATGGTGTCTTTGTTATCCATTGAGAAAGTCTCCTACGGGCTTGGATGAACGGCCGGAAAGAACACGGCCAACCTGTTAAGTCGACTGTGCCGTTTCGATAAAGGTTCAGCCCGTCTGCCCGGTGGGACCGCAACGTTCAGCGAGGAAAGGACAGGCTGAAGCAGGTAACCGATGCGTCACTGGTCACCCGCACTTCACCGCCATGCAGCTGCATGATCGAGCGCACGATTGCCAGCCCCAGCCCGCCAGAGTCGCCCGGTTGGGCACGTGACGGATCGCAGCGATAGAAGCGGTCGAACAGCCGCGGCAGATGTTCTTCTGCAATCGGCTCGCCGCTGTTTTCGACAGTGATCACCACATTGTCAGCGGTACGTTCGCAGCTCACGCGGACCTCCGTTCCCGTCGCGCCATAGCGCAGCGCATTGGCGATGAGGTTGGCCAGCGCCCTGCGCAGCAGATCCGGATCGACGTGCAGGCTGCCGCTCGCCTCGTTCACTACCCGCATCTGGTGCTCTTCGGCGACGCCCTCGAAATAATCACCGAGCTGTTCCACCGTTTCGGCCAGGTCGAGGTCCTGCCGGTGAATCGCAGCGTCGACCTGCTCGGTGCGGGCTAAAAACAACATGTTGTTGATCATCCTGGCCAGACGCTCATATTCCTCCTGATTGGAAGCCAGCAGGCTCTGGTAATCCTCCAGCGAACGCACCCGCCGCAGGGTTTGCTGGGTCTGGCCCATCAGGTTGCTGAGCGGGGTGCGCATCTCGTGCGCCAGGTCCTCGGAAAACCGCGACAGCTGGGCAAAACCGGCCTCCAGTCGCGCGAGCATCTGGTTCAGTGCCTCGCTCAACGCGCGCAACTCGCTAAGCTCGGCACTGTCCTCGATGCGCAGATGCAGGTGCTGGACGTCAATCGCCAGCGCCCGGCGGGTCAGTTGACGAACCGGCCGCAGTCCTCGTTCGCTCACCAGCCAGCCCAGCAGAAACGCCAGTAGCGCACCGGTGGCCAGGGCCAGCCAGAGTTTCAGGCGGTACGCGGCAAGCATCTGCTCACGCTCGCCCAGCAATTTGCCGGCGATCAGCGTCAGGCCGCCACGTGGTCGTTCGATCTGTATCCAGGCCAACCGTGCCTGATCACCCAGAGCCTCCAGCCGCGGGTGATCCGCCGGCGGCAATTGCGGGATCGCCAACTGAACGGGATTGATCTCGATCAGCGGCGCCCCACTCTCCCCCAGCACCCACAGCAGACTGTCGCGATTGCCGAGCATGTTGGCGTAGAGCTGAGGTCGCTCGCGCAGCACCTCGATGCTGTCGCTGTCATCGAGCAAGGCCGCCATGCGCTCCAGCCGCCCGAGCAGCGCCTGGTCGTCGCGCCAGGCGATCTCGCGCTCCAGTGATTGATAGAGGTAGAAGCCAATCGCACCCAGCAACGCCGTGCTGACCAGCGCAAACATCAGCGCCAGACGCAGGCTCAGCGAGCGTGGCAGCACCTTCATTCCGGCACTTCCAACAGGTAGCCCATGCCGCGCACGGTGTGGATCAGCTTGGGCTGGTAAGGGTCGTCCACCTTCGCCCGTAGCCGGCGTATCGCGACATCGACGACATTGGTATCGCTGTCGAAATTCATCTGCCAGACCTGCGAGGCGATCTGCGCCCGCGACAGGACTTCGCCTTCGCGACTCAGCAGCAGATGCAACAGGGCGAACTCCTTGTTGGTCAGCGTCAGCCTTTCCCCCTGACGCGTTACCCGACGGCGCAGCAGGTCCAGCTCCAGATCGGCGACCCTGAAATGCTCGACCTCGCGCGGCGGCCCGCGGCGCAGCAAGGTGCGCACCCGCGCCAGCAGCTCGGCATAGGAAAACGGCTTGACCAGATAATCGTCGGCGCCCAGCTCCAGGCCCTTGACGCGGTCCTCCACCGCATCGCGCGCGGTGAGGAACAGCACCGGCGTCTGCGCCTTGCGCCGCACGATCTGCAGCAGTTGCCAGCCGTCGATGCCCGGCAACATGACGTCGAGGATGATCAGGTCGAACTCGCTTTCCCGGATCAGGTGCTGGCCGTCCAGACCGTTGAGCGCGACCTCCACCAGATAGCCCGACTCGCTCAACCCCTTGCGCAGGTAATCGGCCGTCTTGAACTCGTCTTCTACGACCAGTATGCGCATCTGCTTCCTCCGGGCGAGGCACATAGGCTAGGCGCCCACGAGCGTTTATCCCATTACAAATACGTAATGCGCAGGCAATGGGTTTGACGGGGCCGCCAGCACAGGATGGCGCCACCTGCTCCACGGAGCCCATTGAGGAGAAACCGATGCGCATTGTCCCCCTTTCGTTGGTCAGCCTGGCCCTTGCCGGTGCCCAGGCCATGGCCGCCACGCCGCAGCCTGTAACCCAGCAAAACGTCTCGCTGCAACTGGCCAACGCCCTGGTCGACTCGACCATGGCGGCCTGCCATGCCGACGACCGCACCGCCGCGGTGGCAGTGGTCGATCGCGGCGGCAACCTCGTCGCACTGCAGCGTGACGACAACGTCGGCCCGCACAACACCATCGCTGCACAGCGCAAGGCCTACACCGCGTTGTCCAGCAAGACGCCGACCCGCCTGTTCGGCGAGCGCGCCCGCAACAACCCGGACGCCGCCAACCTCAACACCTTCGATGAATTGCTGCTTCTGGGCGGTGGCGTTCCGCTGCGGGTCGGCGATGAAGTCATCGGCGCCATTGGCGTAGCCGGTGCTGGCGGCGCCGAGACTGACGAGGCCTGCGCCACTCAGGCAATCGCTCAACTGTTGCCTTCCAAATCCTGATCGGAGAAACACCCATGACTTCTTTGAAAACCCTTTGCGCCAGCCTCGTTCTCGCCAGCCTGTCCAGCCTCGCCATGGCTGCCGACAACCCGCTCAGCGTGCATGTGCTCAACCTCAACGACGGCCTGCCCTCGCCTGATGTGAAAGTCACGCTGGAAAAGCAGAACGGTAAGCAGTGGACTGCCCTGAACGATGGAGCGACCAACCAGCAAGGCCGCATCACAGCGCTGTATCCGCGGGACAAGGCGCTGGAAAAAGGCACCTACCGCGTCACCTTCAAGACCGGTGACTGGTTCGAGGCGCACGATACGGCGAGCTTCTTTCCGGAAGTCCCGGTGATCTTCGAGGTGGACGGCACCGTGCCGCACTACCACATCCCGTTGCTGCTCAGCCCGTACGGCTTCTCGACCTATAGGGGCAACTGAGCCGCTGGGCATGCCTGAGGTGGCAGGTGGTTTCCGAGTATTCGGCACCGGTCGTCCTAGGCCTCAGTCCGATCGAAGCCGTGGCTGTCGGCCCAGCCCAGCCCGATTGTTTTCGCGGCGGCGCTCTGTAACCAACCATTTCGCGCTGAAGGTTGTCCGAAAGAAAGTCGCGTTAACCTGATGTTGACGATCAGGCTGTTTTTCTTTCTTCGAGCGCTACCGCCAATGCCGCAATACCTCGCCCCGGTTCCTCGCTGGGCACCCGAAGAACGCCCCTCGATGCCCGGATCGCCAGCGATCCTGCTGCACCCCATGCCGCTGCGCATCGCCTATGCCTGTGTTGCCGTACTGGTCGGCATCACCGGCGGGTTGGGCAACGCCCTGTTCATCGCCAACCTGCCGAGCATTCAGGGCGATCTGGGCCTGACGCCGTCGCAGGCGGCCTGGCTTCCGGCGGCCTATTTCATGGTCAGCGTGTCGGCCAACCTACTGATGATCAAGTTTCGCCAGCAGTACGGCCTGCGCCGCTTTGCCGAGATCGGTCTGACGCTCTACGCACTGCTGAGCATCGCGCATGTTTTCGTCGAAGGGTTCGAGATGGCCGTGTTCGTCCGCGCAGCCAATGGCCTGGCCGCTGCGACCACCTCCTCCCTGGGCCTGTTCTACATGCTGCAGGCGTTTCGCAAGGTCGATCTGCCCAAGGCGGTAATCCTCGGCTTCGGCATTTCCCAGTTGGGCACACCGCTGGCCTGGCTGATGTCTCCGGCCCTGCTGGAAATGGGCGAGTGGCATCGCCTTTATGTGTTCGAAAGCGGTCTGGCGCTTTGCTCGCTGGCCGCCGTGGTGGTGCTCAAGCTACCGCTGGGTGAGCGCATCAAGGTGTTCGAACCGCTGGATTTCCTCACCTTCGCCCTGTTGGCTCCCGCGCTGGCGTTGATCGCGGCGGTGCTGGCCCAGGGTCGCATCCTCTGGTGGACGGAGGAGCCTTGGCTGGGCTACGCCCTGATTGCCGCGCTGCTGCTGTTCTGCGCTGCCTTCATGATCGAACATCACCGGCGCAACCCGTTGTTGCACACACGCTGGCTGGGCACTGCCGAGATGCTGCGTTTCGCCTTCGGCGCGCTGGCGTTGCGGCTGCTGTTGTCCGAACAGACCTACGGCGCGGTGGGCCTGCTACAAACCCTCGGCATGGGCACCGAACAACTGCAGCCGTTGTACGCGGTGATCCTGCTGGGCCTGGTCATGGGCATTGCCGGCAGCGCGATGACCTTCAGCCCGACCCGGGCCTTTCCGCAGATTCTGTTGTCGATCGTGCTGATTGCCATCGCCAGCTTTCTCGACATCGATGCCACCAACCTGACCCGTCCCCATGACATGTTTCTCAGCCAGGGCCTGCTGGCCTTCGCCAGTGGCATGTTTCTCGGTCCGCTGCTGATCACCGGTATCGGCCGCGCGCTGCGTAACGGGCCGAACTATCTGGTGACGTTCATCGTCTTGTTTACCATGACCCAGAGCCTAGGCGGCCTGGCCGCGCCAGCGCTGTTCGGTACCTATCAGGTGATGCGTGAGAAGTACCATTCCAGCCACCTCACCGAACAGGTGGTGGCCGGCGACCCGCGGGTTGCAGGACGTTTGCAGGCCCAGAGCCAGGCGCTGATACCGCGCCAGAACGACCCTCGACTTCGCCAGGCACTGAGCGCAGCGCAGCTGAGTCAAGCGGCCACGCGAGAAGCCAACGTGCTGGCTTTCAATGACGTATTCCGGCTGATCGGCATGCTTTCCATCGGCGTGTTCGGCTGGACGCTCTATCGCACCCTGCGCATTGCGCAGCAGAACAGGAATTCCGCCTCTCCATGAGCGAACGCACCCAACCCGAGGAACAGCAAAGCCTGCAGCCAGCCCAACCCACGCAGCCCTCTGCGGCGGCCACCGACGCGGGACCGACCCCGGACGATCCGCCAAAAACCATCAAACCGAGCCGCCGTTCGGTGATCCTGATGGTGCTGGTAGCGCTCATCGGCGTCCTGGCGATCCTTTATGCCTGGCAGCTGTGGCCGTTCACCGGCCGCATGGCGGTCACCGAGAATGCCTATGTGCGCGGACAGATCACCGTGCTGGCCCCGCAGGTCAGCGGCTATGTCACCGAGGTGCTGGTGCAGGACTTCGAAGAGGTCGAGCAAGGCCAGCCATTGGTGCGCATCGATGATCGGCAGTATCGCCAGCTGGTTGAACAGCGCAGGGCCGAGCTTGCAGCGCGCCGCTTCGAGCTTGAGAACCTGGCGCAGACCCTGGCCTCCAACCGGGCGACGCTGGCCGCCCGCCGCGCCGAACTGGCCGCTGCCGAAGCGGAGCTGAAACGGGGCCTAGCGGATGAGAAACGTGTCAACGAGCTGGCCGAACGGGGTTCGGTCTCGATCCGCGAGCGCGATCAGATCCGTGCAACCGCACGCGCCGACTCGGCCCAGGTGCAACAGGCGCGGGCGGCTATCGACATCGCCGAACAAACGCTGAAGGCCAGTGAAGTCTCACGCGGCGGTTTGCAGGCACAAGTGGAAATCGCAGAATCGGCGCTCAAGCGCGCGCAGATCGATCTGGACAATACGGTAATCGACGCACCGCGCGACGGGCAGGTCAGCGAGGTCACGGTGCGCCAGGGCCAATACGTGACGGCCGGCTCGCAGCTGTTGTACCTGGTGCCGGAGCAGCTCTGGGTAATCGCCAACTACAAGGAGACCCAGACGTTCGCCATGCGTCCCGGACAGCCGGTCGAGATTGAAGTCGATGCCTTGGACGGCGCGCGGCTCCGCGGCCATGTACAGCGCCTGGCCCCTGCCACCGGTTCGGAATTTAGCGTGCTACGCCCGGACAACGCCACCGGCAACTTCACCAAAGTGGTTCAACGCGTGCCGGTACGCATCTCCATCGCCCCGGATCAGCCACTCGCCAAGCGGCTGCGCCCCGGTCTGTCGGTGGTGACTCATGTGGATACCGGCGGCACAGAGGCAGCGGAGCGATCCACCGCGGACAGTACGCAATGAGCGGCCTGGTCCGCGCCCTGCGCCGGCTGATGCCAGGTCTGCTGCTGGTTACGCTGGCCGGCTGCATGCCGCCTCGGCAGCCGCTACCGCCTGAAGCCGCGTTCACCCCACCGGCAGACTGGCGGGAACCAGGCTCGAACATGGCCGATGTCTCCGCGAACTGGTGGCAGGCGTTCGGTGATCCTCAGCTGACGGCGCTGGTCGAGGCGGCATTGGCGCATAACACCGAGGTGCTGAGCGCCGCCTCTCGCGTGGAACAGGCACGTGAACAGATCCAGCTGTCCCGCGCCGCGCTGCTGCCATCGCTCGACGCGGCGCTGGGAGCGCAACGCACCCGCGAACTCAGCGTTCTGGGCATGACCCATACCACGGCCGTGCAGCCGGCATTGCAGGTGTCCTATGAGGTCGACCTCTGGGGACGGCTAAGGCGCTTGAAGGAAGCAGCGCAACTTGAATATCGCGCGACCGAGGCCGAGCGCGACGCCGTCAGGTTGGCAGTGGCAAGCACCACCGCCCGAGCGTATGTGTCGCTGCTGTCGTTGGACCGCCAGCTCTACGTCACACGTGAAACCATCGATTCACGCCGAGAGGCGCTGCGCGTCGCCGAGGACCGCGCAGCCCTCGGCTACACCTCGCAGCTTGAGCTGACCCAGGCGCAATCGGAATACGAAGCCGCCGCCGAATTACTGCCGCAGCTGCAGCAGGCCATCCGGGAGCAGGAAAATGCCCTGCGCCTGCTCACCGGCCGCTTCCCAGGGGACGTGGAGCGCGGCGCCGGGCTGCTGGCCATCGAGCCGCCTCCGGTGCCGGGCGTGCTGGCTTCGGAGCTGCTGCGCCGCCGCCCGGACATCCAGCAGGCCGAGCTGCTGCTCGCGGCCAGCAGCCTGAATCTGCAGGCCCAGCGTGACCGATTCCTGCCGCAGGTACAGCTGTCTGCCAGTCTCGGTCGGCTGTTCGTCAACTCACTCGACTACGACCCGGTGCGTGTCTGGGACCTTGGCGCCAGCGTGCTCGCCCCGATATTCGATGCTGGCCGCCTGGAGGCAGGCGTGAACATCGCGGTCGCCCAGCGCAACCAGGCGGCCTTCGCCTACCGCGCCGCGGCGCTGGACGCCTTCAGGGAAGTGGAAAACAGCCTTTCGGCGGTCAGTAATCTGCACCAGCAGCTCGCGCGCGTCGCGGCTCGCCGCGCGGTACTCGAGCGCTCCCTGACCTATGCCGAGGACCGCTACCGCGCGGGCTATTCGTCTTATCTGGAGACCCTCGATGCCCAGCGCAACCTGTTCAATACCGAACTGGCGGCCGTACAGCTCCGCGAGAGCCGGCTCAATGCGCTGATCAGTCTCTATCAGGTGCTTGGGGGTGGGTGGCAGCGGACTGTTCCGGCTCACCCTGGCTGACGTACACGGCCATGACGCGCCCTCGCCAGCGCATCGAGCAGCGCTTCGACAATAAGGAATATCAACAGACTGGCACCCAGAACCGGCAGGCAGATGCCAAACAGCAGCGCAACCACCAGCGTTGTACCCAAGGCCCGTGGCGACAACGCGCCCAATGCCTGTAACACGCTGACTCGCCGCGCCGCTGCGCGTCGTCGCCACCACATCAGGTAACCCAAGGCCACCAGGGTCGCCAGGCCAAGCGCGGTCACTGCCAGCAGCAGCTGATTGGCCAGACCGAACAGCGACCCCATATGGGCATCGATCCCCCAGCGCGTCAGCTTGGCGGCGACAGGAAAGCTAGCGAAATCGGTGCGATCAGTGATCTGCAGTGTGCGCGGATCAATGGCCACGGCATCGACCTGGGTGGGCCAGCTGCGGTCGATTTCGGTCACCGTCCAGGCACGATTCGGCCCGGCGGCCGGCATGATTTCGACCTTGCCAGCACCTATGCCGCCCTCACGTGCAGCGCGCAGCACCCTATCGAACATCTGCGGTTCAGCGGTTCGTGCCACCGGCATGGCCATCCCGGTGTGGTGCGCGTGTTCACCCGCCGCTGTTATCGCTTCGCCATCCAGCGTCGTGGACACGCTCGGCGTCGACATGCCCAGCGCCGCCCGCGCAACGCCGATGTTGTCGCCCGCCCAGCGCGACCAGGTCAGGCCCGTGGCAGAGAAAAACAGCAGCCCTATCAACAGGCACAGTCCCAGTGTCGCATGCCAGTGCCTCAAGCCTTTTGAGCGGACCGCACCCGAGGCGCGCCGCCGCCTGATGATCCACAACGCAAAGCCGCCCAGCGCCGCCACCCACAGCCAGGATGCCGCCAGCTCGCTGTATATCCGTCCCGGCTCGCCGAGCAGCAGGCTGCGGTGTAACTGATCGAGCCAGGTGCGCAACGGCAATACACCGCTGGTGCCGTAGACCAGCAGATCACCACGGATCTCAGCGGTAACCGGGTCGATGAACACCGCGCGGCTCTCGGATTCGCCCAGCTCAGGAGACTTGAACATCACCCGTGTGGTAGTTCCGGGCTTCGGTGCGGGACGCACCGCCGACAACGTCGCCGTTTCGCCGACATAGGCCTGAGCCACCTCGATCTGTCGGGCCAGAGGCTGAGATGTGCCAGTGCTATTGGCGAAAAGCTGCTCGGCGTACAGCCGATCTTCCAGTTGCGGTGTCAGTGCGTATACCACGCCGCTCAGCGCAGCAACGAAGATAAAAGGGCCAACCAGCAGCCCGACATACAGGTGTAGACGAATCAACAGCGCCAGCAACGGTTGCTTCGTGCGGGAAACCATGGGTGGCGCCTCGGGGCGGGCGCCAGCGGTACTTGAAGTCATGACTACTTACTCGATCGAAATGGCTGCAGCTTCTTTGTAGGAGCCAGCTTGCTGGCGACCAATGGCGCTGCAGTGGATCAGCATCGCGAGCAAGCTCGCTCCTTGTATCTCGACTGCTGCCTCATTGTGGGCAATAGTCCCCGACTGATCATCGGGGGAA
>JAKUTK010000037.1 GCA_022448005.1 Pseudomonas sp. | reverse complement strand
TTCGAGTACTACGCAAGTCACTTTGCGCCCCTTGAGCTGCTTGATCAAAGCCTGGTGCCCCTCGCAGGTCTGACGGAACTCTGCTGAACTGATCACACGCCCAACCTGGCGCTGAACCACGACCACGGACTTCGCCCCGACATCCACGCCAACAAAGGTCTCCACGGGTTCACCTCCACTGAATTTTGCGTAACAATCATCACCGGCTCCCGACCTCGCACTTCTTACCGCTGCAACCTTGTGATGCGAAGTCCACCTCTTGCGAGCTGGCTTCGGGATACTCCACGCAGTTGGTAATGAGGCGGGGGCCCATCTACAAACGAGATCACCTACGGTGTCTCTAGGGTGGGACGGCCTCCCGGTAACGCTCTGGATTATCGTCACTTGACGATGCAATCAACATACAAGGGGTAGGTCGCGTTGTAACGGAAGAACACGTTGAAATCCGGCACCTCGCGCTTGTCGCCTTTCTCGAATTCAAAGGTGCCGGTCATGGAGTTGGCGATGACTTTGGCGTCGGCGCCGACATATTCCGGTCGCGAGAGGATTTCCACCGCTTCCTGGCGGTTGGCGTTGTTGTCTTCATCCAGCCACTTGCCCGCGCGGATCAGCGCCTTGACCAGACGCTTGTGCGTTTCCGGATTGGCTTCGGCCCAGGCTTTGGAAACGCCGAAGACCTTTTCCGACATGTTCTTGCGGATCGCGTAGTCAGCAACCACGGGTACGCCGATGCCTTTGAAGACCGCCTGCTGGTTCCATGGCTCGCCGACGCTGTAGCCATGGATGGTGCCGGCTTCCATGGTCGAAGGCATCTGCGGCGGTGGCGTAACGGAGAGCAACGCCTGGGCATCGATCTGTCCGCTGATGTCGCCTTTCTTCGGTGCGTAGTAACCGGGGTGAATGCCACCGGCCGCGAGCCAGTAGCGCAATTCGTAATTGTGGGTGGATACCGGGAATACCATGCCCAGGTTGAAGGACCTGCCGCTGGCGTTGAGTTGCTCGATCACCGGCTTGAGTGCGTCGGCCTTGATGGGATGCACCGGCTTGCCGTCTGCCATCGGCACGTTGGACTTCATCTGCTCCCAGATCGCGTTGGACATGGTGATGGCATTGCCATTGAGGTCCATGGTGAAGGCCGTGATGATGTCGGCCTTGGTACCAAAACCGATGGTCGCGCCGATCGGCTGGCCGGAGAGCATGTGCGCGCCGTCCAGCTCGCCGTCGATGACGCGGTCCAGCAGCACCTTCCAATTGGCCTGGGCTTCGAGCGTGACGTAGAGCCCTTCGTCCTCGAAGAAGCCTTTCTCATAGGCAATCGCCAGCGGCGCCATGTCGGTGAGCTTGATAAAGCCGAGCTTGAGTTCTTCCTTCTCTGGCTCGGCCGCCCAGGCGGCCATCGGCACCAGTTGCAGCAGGGCAGAGCAGCCAATGCTGGCCACCAGCATTTTCAACAAAGTACGGCGGGTCTTGTGCATGATCTATCCCTCAATCGCGAAACGAAAAAAAGGCGTAACGGAAGCACTCTCTGCATGAGCAGAGCGAGCACCGTTGACGCCTTTGTCAATTCGTCCCGATCACCGCCGTTGGCGACCTGAAGACGTGGTAACAAAGGAACTGCAAGGGGCTTGCCAATTCTTAATCTGAGATTTTTTTGGCGACTAGGGTTTTAGGAAGATCTATGTAATACAACGGCTTACGTCTGAAACAACCGGCCAGGCTGAACATGCGTTGGACGTGCGGGCTTGGCACTCCTGGCGATCGCTCGGTGCAATAGCCGTGCATCCAATTCTATCTTTGGCTCCTTTTTGGTTCGTTTGCAGGGAAGAGCTAGTTGGAAATGGCGGGCGCAGGTTACGTCCTTCATTCAGGCCGGACTGGAGTGGTTAGGAGGTGGCTAGCGCAACGTGCTGTGTCGGCGAACAACAGGCTCTTTGGGCCTAGTTGAGGGTCGAAATGATCGGTTTCTGAGTTCCTTATGGTTCACAGTAGGCCCCCGCTCGGCGAATAGCCCCGCTGGGCCGCCGAGACCAGCGCGCTGAGATTTGCGGATCACTGACCCAGCAGGTCGTTCATCGCAATGATCTGTTCAGCAACCTGGATCAGCTTCTGCTGACGGCTCATGGCCTGGCGGCGCATCAGGGTGTAGGCCTCTTCCTCGTTGCAGCTGCGCATTTTCATCAGCATGCCCTTGGCCAGTTCGACGCGCTTGCGTTCGACCAGTTGCTGGTCGCGTGCGTGGAGCTGCGCGCGGATTGCCTGGTCGCTTTCGAAGCGGGCCATGGCCACGTCGAGAATGGGTTTCAGACGCTGGGCCTGGATGCCTTCAACGATATAGGCGCTGACGCCGGCGCGGATGGCTTGGCGTATGGCATCGGGGTTGCTGTCGTCGGTGAACATGACGATGGGTCGCGGCTGGTCGCGGCTGACCATGACCACCTGTTCCATCACGTCGCGGCCGGGGGAGTCGGTGTCGATCAGCACCACGTCGGGGCGAATCGCATCGACCCGCTCGGGCAGGTCGATGGTCAAACCGGATTCCTCGATCACCTCGAAGCCGGCTTCGATCAGAGCGGTGCGCAGGCGACCAACCTTGCGCGGGGTGTCGTCGATCAGGAGAACGCGAAGCATGACTGTCTCCCTTCTCAAGGCTTGGGGTGTGGTGCGGTGTCGCCCAAGGCATGCAGCGCGAAGCTGCGCGCGTATCCCGCCGGATCGCTGCCATCCCAGCGACTGCCGTCCATGAGCATGGCGCTGCGCATGGGGGAGTCGGGTACGGCGATATTCAAAGCGCTCGCTGCATCGCGGTAGAGGCTGGTCTGCTGGACGCTCTGCGCCACGGCAAGGTAGTCCGGATCTTCACGCAGCAGACCCCAGCGGCGCAGCTGAGTCATGAACCAGAGTCCGTCGGAGTGGTAGGGCATGTTCACGTCGCCGTTGCCGAAGAAACGCAGCGGGTGCTTGTCAAGCCAGGCATGGCCGAGGCCGTCCTCATATTGACCGAGAAAGCGCGACTCGATGGACGCAACGGGCGCATTGACATAGTCGCTGCCGGCAATCAACTGTGCAGTACTGCGGCGATTTTCCTGGCTCTCATCGATGAAGCGGCTGGCCTCGAGGATGGCCATGACCAGCGCGCGGGCGGTGTTGGGGTACTGGTCGACAAACTCACGCGTGCAGCCAAGGACCTTTTCCGGATGGTCGGCCCAGATCGATTGGCTGGTCGCGATGGTAAAGCCCATGTCTTCTTCAATGGCCTGGGCGCCCCAGGGCTCGCCAGCGCAGAAGCCGTCGATGCGCCGCGCCCGTAGATGGGCGACCATCTGCGACGGCGGCACCACCACTGTGCGTACGTCAGTCAGCGGATGGATGCCGTGGGCGGCCAGCCAGTAGTAGAGCCAGAGCGCATGAGTACCGGTGGGAAATGTCTGAGCAAGCGTGAGTTTTGCACCACTCTGGCGCACGCATTTGCCGAGCGCATCGGGATCGGTCACGCCGGCTGCTTTCAGCTCACTGGAGAGGCTGATGCTCTGTCCGTTTTGCGCCAGCCCCATCAGTACGGCCATGTCCTTACGCGCACTGCCTCCGATCCCCAGATGCACGGCGTATATCAGGCCGTACAGTCCGTGAGCGGCATCCAGTTCGCCTTCCACAAGCTTGTCTCGCACGCTGGACCAGGAACTCTGCCGTTGCAGGTTGAGCGTGAGGCCGTAGGGCTGCGCAAAGCCCTGGGTGGCGGCGACGATCAGCGATGCAGCATCGGTCAGCGCCATGAAGCCAAGATTCACGACGTGTTTTTCTGGCGCGTCGCTGCCGGCGACCCAGGCTTTGGCGTCAGGGCGGAGCGAAGGGGAGAGATCGGTCATGCTGAGGAAAACCTTTGCCATGCGAAGCGCGCACCGTCCGGGAGGGAACCGGTGCGAAGCGGGATGTCTGGTTCAGGTTTAGCAAGCCACATGCCAAGGACGGTGCAAGACGCCTCTAACTGGTGCACGAGCTCGCAGCAAAGGGCAAGACGGCTGATCGCGACCGGATATGGGAAGTCCTTCAGCTCAGCGCGGATACAGCGGCGGCAGCGCGCTGGCTTCCCGTTCGGCATCGCCAGCCTGACCTGCGGGCAGGTTCTGAATGGCCTGCCACAAGGCTTCGCCTTGCCAGCGCTGACCGGTCTCGCTGTACAGCGCACCATTAAGCCCGTCGAGGGCACCGGACAGCGGCTCGAAACGGGCAGCCATATCGGCCAGCGTTTCAGGCTGCTGACGTGCCCAGGCATCGAGCGCATGTCGGGTGGCCTGGGTGTCATTGGCCAGGCAGGCGCGTTTCAGATCATCGAGCAGGCTGCGCGGAGTCGGGCCGGTCTGCACTGTGCGGATCACCGCTGGCTGCCTGCGCGCATGCAGCCACAAGCCAAAGCCGAGCAGGGTCGTCAATGCCAGCAATGCGCTGCTCAGCTGCCAGGGCCATAGCCGTCTCGCCTCTCGCTGTTCCGGCATGTCCGCCGTCTCGATGGCGGGCTGTTGCAGGTCCGGGTTGTCGGCGACCTGCAGGTTGCGACCAGGCAGCGTGCTGCGCTCCAGGCGATCTTCCAGGGTGTTCCACCAGATGACTTCCACGGGCGAGAGTTGGAACTCCCCAGTGCGCGTCGCGACCAGGGCTTCGCGCTGTTCGCGACTGCCGCTGACACCGTTGGCCGTGACTTCGTTGTTCAGGGTCGGCTGGTCGGGGTAGCTGCGCAGTCCCGGAAGCTTGGTTGAGGCGATTGGAGGCAGCTGGCTGCTGGTCAATCCGTCAGCTTTCAAGAGCAAGCTGCGGGTCAGGGCTTCGCCCAGCTGAGCATCCCCTGGTTCCGGACTCCAGGCTTCGACCAGCGTCAGGCTTCGGGCCGGTAGCCAAGCGGCGTCGGCGGGATAGTCAGATGGCTTGGGCTTTACAATTAACGGGATGGTGGGTGATTTGACCTGGGTCGAACGTCCGAACCTCGAGCCATACTGATCACCGGTCGACGGTGCCACGGCCGTGGCGCTGAACAGTTGTGCGGGAATTGTCAGCTCGCCGCTTTTCTGCGGGAATAGCGCATAGCGGATTTCAATCACGCCGTGGCGGACTCCATTGATGTCTTTTTCATAAGTGCGTGGTTCGCCCAGCCGCTGCACCAGCGCATCGTTCATCTGCAGCGGTGACAGGGTGCTGTCGTCGTACAGCGATACGGAGTGGTAGATACGCAGCGTCAGCAGCACCTGCGCCTGCACGTAGGCGACCTCCTGATCAAGACTGGCGTCGATGAATATGGGGGCAAGCAGGTCGCTGTCGCTGGCGCTGGGCTCGGTGACATGCAAGGTGATTGGCTCGCTACGGGCATCGCCGAGCTGCAACGGCGGAATGACGACATAGCCGGTCTGCAGCGGCTGGAGCGTGACCTGCCACTGGGTAATCGCCTGTGCATCGCCGTTGGTCCCGGCAAGTTGGTTGCTCTGACGTGTCCCGGATACTTTGAACAGGCTGTCGAGGGGCTGCAGGTCGGGCTTGCCAAATGCGGTGCCGTCGGCCGTTTCCAGAGTCAGCTCCACAGTTTCGTCCAGGCTCAGCTCGGTACGGTCGACCCGGGCCACCAAAGTGGCAGCGTGGGTTTGCAAGCCCAGCAGGAGCAGAAACACCAGTGTCATCCAGCGCATCATTGATTCAATTCCTGCCGTTTGCGTTGCTCATAAAGAAACTTGCGCCGTAGCAGCTCGCCGGGATCGTCCGGGATCTTGCGCAACCATTGGTTCATTGCCTGATCCTGCTCGGGATCGACCGGCACTTCCTGTGCCTGTGCCATCTGCTGATCGGTCGCGACTGGCTCGGACTCGGGAGGGCCCTCGTTCAGTGTTTCGCTCGACACCTCGCCAGCTGGCTCTGGCGGGGCCTGTGCCGTGGTTTGATCTGTCGAGTCCGACGAGGTGTCTGGCGCTTTGCTTCCACGAGGCTGCTTGCGCTGCTCGGCTTCGGAGGTCGATTCCTGGGGTGGCGACGCGTCGGGATCGGCATCAGCTTGAGCCTCTTTTTGTCGTAGGGCCTCTTCGACGGTGGTTTTATTGCGCCGCGCGACGTCCAGGCCCGGATCCAGCTCCAGGGCTTGTTCATAGGCTTCGATGGCGGCTTGCAGCTCGTCGTTGCGGGCCAGGGCATTGCCTCGGTTGTAGTGATCGGCTGCGGAGTCGCCCTTGCCGAACTGCTCGGCGGCGCCGGCAAAGTCACCGGCCTGGTAGCGGGCATAGCCCTGCCACCGGTGATCCTCGAAGCGGGTCGCGGCTTCGCCTGGGCGAGAAGATTCCAGCAGGCGCATGCCCTGTTGATCGGGGCGCAGCCATAGGTCGTCAAAGCTCAGGGCACTGGCAGGTTGCGGGACGAAGAGGACGAGCGGCAAGCAGAACAGCCAACCCCGGCGCCCGGCGAAGGCGGCGAGCAACACCAGAGGGAGTAGCAGCCAGTAGCCTTGGTCCTGCCAGGCGTCGAGACGGGTGGTCTCGTCTTGAGCCACAAGCTTTCCGTTGCGTTCGAGCAAGCCGAGGTTGCGCAGGTCCGCATCATCGACTCGAGCCTGCTGATAGCGACCACCGATCTGGCTGGCGAAACGCCGCATGGCATTGTCGTCCAGCCGGGGGATGACAATGGAACCTTTGTCATCCTTGAGGAAGCTGCCGTCCTCGAGAGGAATCGGAGCACCTTGCTCGGTGCCGATGCCTAACAGAAGCAGCGACTGCTCGTTTTCGTCCAGCTGCTGCTCGATCGATGCGCGCTCCGGCTCGCTCAGACTGCTGCCGATCAGCAGAAGGCGACCAGCGCCATTGGCGCCTTGTTGCAGTAGGGCAATGCCCTGCGTCACCGCCAGGTCAGCACGATGGCCGGGTTCGGGCATGAGATCGGGCTGCAATGCGTCCAGAAGGTTTTGCGTGGTGGCCATATCGTTGGACAAGGGCACCAGGGTGTGAGCGCTGCCGGCAAAGACCACCACAGCGGTCTGGGCATCCTGGCGGGTCTGCAGCAGATCGAGGATCTTGCGCTTGGCCTGCTCGAGTCGGCTCGGCTGCACATCGGTTGCCAGCATGGCCGGGGTGGTCTCCAGCAAGATGACCAACGGGTCCGAGCGTGTCAGGCTGGGTTGCTCGACCTGCTGCCAACTTGGCCCTAGCAACGCCAGACAACCCAGCAGCCAGGCGCTGCCGAGGAGGATCCAAGGAAGCTTGCTGTTACGCAGCTTGCCGCGGGTGAGCAGAGCGGTATGAAAAGCTTCGGGCAACAGGCGCTGCCAGCGACCGGTCTGGCGCTGACGATGCCATAAACGCCACATCAGCCATATCGGCAGCGGCAATACGATCAACCAGAACGGTCTGAGCAGGTAGGGCAGAAGTTCGCTCATGATCGCTTGCTCCGAGCGCCCAGTTGACGCAGCGACAAAGGCAAGACGCTGCGCGCGACCAACAGCCAGCTGAACAGAAGTGCTGCTGCCAATGGCCAGGCGTACAACGCTGTGGCGACGCGTGCCTGAGCCGGCTGCTGGGCGGCCGGCTCGAGTTCGTCGAGGGTGGCACCGACTGCCTCCAGCTCTTCATTTGTACGCGCTCGGAAGTACTCGCCGCCGGTTTCATAGGCAATCGCGCGAAGAGTCGTTTCGTCCAGGTCGCCGCCGGGGTTGAAACCGAACCGGTTGAGCAGGCTGTCATCCGCTTCGGCACCGATGCCGATCGTATGCACCTTGACGCCGGCGGCCGCAGCGAGGCGAGCCGCGATCAAAGGTTCGACTTCGCCACCGTTGTTCGCGCCGTCCGTAATTAGTACCAGCACGCGACTGTTGGCCGGGCGTTCGCGCAAGCGCTTGACGGCCAGGCCGATGGCGTCGCCGATGGCCGTGTTGCTGCCAGCGATGCCGACCGCAGCTTCATCGAGCCAGGTGCGTACCGTTTGTCGATCGAAAGTCAGCGGCGCCTGCAGGTAGGCCTTGCTGCCAAACAGGATAAGCCCGACGCGGTCGCCGCTTCGCCCGGCAATAAAGTCGCCGAGCAAGTGCTTGACCAGTTCCAGCCGGCTGACCTCATCGCCTTGCCACTGCATGTCTGGATAGTCCATGGAACCGGACACGTCGACCGCCAGCAACAGGTCGCGGCCATTGGTGGGAAGCGGCAGCGGTTCGCCGAGCCATTGCGGGCGGGCGGCGGCGAGCAACAGCAAACACCAGATGAACAAGTAGGGCAGCTGTTGCCGCCAGGCAGGCAGGGCGATCGCGGCGCGGCGGCCAGCCAGCGTTTCCAGCTCGGCCAGAAAGCCGACCTTCAATGCTGCGTCGCCGCTTTCCGATACGGGTAAGACCCAGCGCAACAGCCAGGGCAGCGGCAACAGTAGCCAGACCCACGGCCAGGTCAGCTCAAACATGCTTGCGAATCCAGATCTGCACGGACTGTTCAAGGCCCTGAATGGCCTTGTCGTCCAACCGGCACTCGGCGCGGTAAGCGCCTTCAACCAGCACCATCCAGCGCGTCAATCCCGCGGCCGGACAACGATTGTCGAGAAAGGCCAGCCAGGCACGCCCGCTCAATGTATGGGGGTGATCGTCTGGGTAGCGGATCCGGCAAAGGCGTTTCAGTAGCGCATTGAGTTGCTGCAGCCAGTGACTGGCTGGCTGGCCATTGTAGGGCTTGCTCAACTGGGCGAGTTCAAGCAGAGCCGTCTGACGTTGCGGGTCGAGCAGTTGTTCGTCCTGGGCGGTCACCTCTCGCTTAGCGTGCTGAAGTCTTTTCCAGGGCTGCAGTTTCAGCAGCAGAACGAGGCTGAGCAACAGGGCAGCGAGAAACCACCAGCCAGCCGCCAGTGGCCACCAACTCACGGCTGCTGGGGTGATCAGGGGTTCAAGCTCGAGGGCATTCATCTGAGGGCGCCTTGTTGCTGCCCGATGAGGTGCTCACGCATTTGCTCCACCAGTTCGCGCTGGGTATCAAGCGGCATCAAAGGCAGGCGCAAACGGTCAGCCAGACGCTTCCAGCGCGCACTTCGGGCTTCGCCTTGCAGCCGGTAGGCTTGTCGCAGCGCTGCATCATGGGTGTCCAGTTCCAGCCGAGCGCCGAACTGCGCAAAGCGCAACAGTCCAGCTGCTGGCAGCGCGTGGTCGAGTGGGTCACAGACTGGAATCAGCAATAAGTCGACGTGGCGCGCGAGCAAGCTCATCTGCTGTTCTGCTGCATCGCTCAGGGCGCGCTCATCACAGAGGATCACCGCCAGGCTACCTGGACGCAGCACTTCACGTGCGCGTCTGAGCGCCAGGCCAAAGGCCTCTGGATCGTCAGGCTGGTCGGCTTGCAAGCCGGCATTGGCGCGCGCCAAACGGTCCAGCAATTGCAGAAGGCTTTGCTTGCTGCGCCGGGGTTTGATCTCGTGCTGATCGCCGTGTCCGAATACCAGGCCCCCGACGCGATCGTTGTGGCTTAGCGCGGCCCATCCCACCAGGCTGGCAGCCTGGGCAACCACCACCGACTTGAAGGCCCGAGCACTGCCAAAGAACAACCGCGGGCTCTGCTCGACCAGTAAATAAATGGGTCGCTCACGTTCTTCGTGGAATAGCTTGGTATGCGGCTCCTGAGTCCGTGCAGTGACACGCCAATCAATGGTGCGAACATCGTCACCGGCCTGGTAGATGCGCACCTGATCGAAATCCACCCCTCGTCCGCGCAACTTCGAATGGTGCAGGCCAACCAACTGGCTGCGCCGATGCGGGCTGGAAAACAAGGGCACTTCGCGGACTCGATGACGCATGTCGATCAGCTCGGCGAGGCTTACCCGGACGCCATCGCCGGGCCCTGAATGCACCGAGCTGTCGTCGGTGGGCCGCGAGGGTAGCATCAGGCCACCGCGACCACGTCGAGAATACGCTGCAGGACGCGATCCTGATCGATACCGGCTGCTTCCGCTTCAAACGAGAGAATCAAACGATGGCGCAACACGTCGAACAGCACCGCTTGAATGTCCTCTGGGCTGACGAAGTCCCGTCCCGCCAACCAGGCATGAGCGCGGGCGCAGCGATCGAGCGAGATCGAGCCGCGCGGGCTGGAACCGTAGGCAATCCAGCCCGCCAGCTCAGCGTCGAATTTGGCCGGGGTGCGGGTCGCCATGACCAACTGCACCAGGTACTCCTCCACCGCGTCCGCCATGTACAGACCGAGAATTTCCTTGCGCGCAGCGAAGATCGCTTGTTGGGAGACGCGTTGTTCTGGAGCGGTTTCGCCGTTGATCGCTTCGCCGCGTGCCTGTTGCAGAATGCGTCGCTCCACCGACGCATCGGGAAAGCCCAGCTTTACGTGAAGCAGGAAGCGGTCGAGCTGCGCTTCGGGGAGAGGGTAGGTGCCCTCCTGCTCGATGGGGTTTTGCGTGGCCATTACCAGAAAGAGTGGTGACAGGTCGTAGGTGCTGCGCCCCACGCTGACCTGCCGTTCGGCCATGGCCTCGAGCAGCGCCGACTGCATATTTGCAGGCGCTCGGTTGATCTCGTCGGCCAGCACCAGATTATGAAAGATGGGGCCTTGCTGAAAGACGAAGCTGCCGGTTTCCGGTCGGTAGATTTCAGTTCCGGTAATGTCAGCTGGCAGCAGGTCGGGCGTGAACTGGATGCGATGGAATTCCGCTTCAAGACCGCCTGCAAGCTCTTTGATTGCACGTGTTTTAGCTAACCCCGGGGCGCCTTCGACGAGCAGGTGGCCGTCAGCGAGCAAAGCGATCAGCAGGCGCTCGATCAGCCGTTCCTGGCCGAGAATCTGGGTGGAAAGAAATTGTCGCAGCGCGACTATGGCTTCACGGTGGTCCATCGCTGAGCTCTTCTGCAGGGGCGTGTCGGGGCGGACGCTCGACCAGCACGACTTTAATTCATTCGCGAGGGGCAGGCTATGCGCGGCTCGGCAAGTTCGTCACGCAGCGTTGATCATGGCCAGCGCCAGGATCTGATGGTCATGCAATTCAATTAAATGTGACCGCGCGGTCGCTGGCGGCGCCAGACAAAGGAGGCCCTACTGGGTGCATTCCCGGTCCGCTGAACTAACGTTGAACTTACAGGTTGCGTTGCCGGTCAGGTCCCGCGACTGCCCTAGTCGAATTCCAAGCCAGAATGGAGCGAAAAAATGGCGTTCTTTACAGCTGCCAGCAAAGCCGATTTTCAGCAACAACTGAAAGTGGCCCTGGCACAGCATGTCGACGAGAAACTCCTGCCACAAGTGGGGCTCTTCGCCGAACAGTTTTTCGGAATCGTCGCATTGCCCGAGCTGACTCAGCGGCGCATGACCGACCTAGTCGGCTCAACGCTGGCGAGTTGGCGGTTGTTGGAGCGTTTCGACCCAAGCAGTCCTGTCGTTCAGGTGTTCAACCCCGATTATGAAAAGCACGGTTGGCAATCGACCCACAGCGTGGTCGAGGTACTGCACCCGGACATGCCGTTTCTGGTCGACTCGGTGCGCATGGAGCTTACCCGTCGCGGCTATGCCATTCACACCCTGCAGAACAGCGTATTGCAGGTCCGCCGGGACGGTGACGGCAGCTTGGTCGAATTGCTGCCGAAGGGCAGTTCGGGTGAAGGCAGCTGCGCCGAGTCGCTGATATTTGTCGAGATCGATCGCTGCGCCAGTGCGGCGGCCTTGCACGAACTCGAGCAGTCGCTGCACGGCGTTCTGGCTGACGTCCGTCTGACCGTCAGTGATTTCCCGGCGATGAAGGCGAAGGCCGAAGAGCATCATGCGCGTCTGGCCATGCTGCAACCGGCCGATCACGCCCAGCTGGCTGAGAGCATGGACTTCATGCGCTGGCTGGCCGAAGACCATTTCACCTTCCTGGGGTATGAGGAATTCACGGTTGTCGAACAGGGGGAGGGCGGCCGCATCATTTATGACGAGGCATCCCTGTTGGGGCTGTCGCGAAACCTGCGCACCGGACTTGAAGCAGACGATCAACTGATCATGCCGCCAGCGCTGGCCTATCTGCAGGAGCCGCTGCTGCTGTCGTTCGCCAAGGCGGCTACTCCCAGCCGGGTGCATCGGCCGGCATATCCGGATTTCGTCTCCATTCGCGAATTCGATGAGCAGGGTCGCGTAACCCGGGAATGCCGCTTCCTCGGGCTCTTCACCTCCTCGGTCTATACCCAGAGCGTGCGTCGGATACCCTACATTCGCAGCAAGGTGGCAGAGGTCATCCAGCGTTCGCATTTCGATGATTCGGCGCATCTGGCCAAGGAGCTGACTCAGGTTCTCGAAGTGCTGCCGCGCGACGAACTGTTTCAGATGACGCTCGACCAGCTGTTCAGCACAGCCATCGCCATCGTGCAGATCCAGGAGCGCAACAAGCTGCGCCTGTTCCTGCGTATCGATCCCTATGGACGCTTCTGCTATTGCCTGGCGTACGTTCCCCGCGACAGTTATTCGACCGAAACCCGCTTGCGTATCCAGCAGGTTCTGGTAGACCGCCTGGAAGCCAGCGGCTGTGAGTTTTCTACCTACTTCTCCGAGTCTGTGCTGATCCGCGTGCAGTTCCTGCTGCGTCTGGACCCGAGCAAGCAGGTGCAGTTCGATCCGGTCCAGCTGGAAAACGAGGTGGTCCAAGCTTGCCGAACCTGGCAGGACGACTACTCGAGCGTGGTCATTGAGCGCTTCGGCGAAGCCCAGGGCACCGGGATACTTGCTGATTTCCCGAAAGGCTTCCCCGCGGGATACCGTGAACGTTTCGCGCCGCATTCGGCGGCTGTGGATATGCAGCACGTGCTCAGCCTCAGCGAGCAGCGCCCGTTGGTGATGAGCTTCTACCAGCCGATCACGGCGGTGGAAAACCGCCTGCACTGCAAGCTCTATCACCTGAACACGTCGCTGCCGTTGTCGGACATGTTGCCGATCCTCGAGAACCTCGGGCTACGCGTGCTAGGCGAGTTTCCGTTCCACCTGCGGCGCAAGGATGGCCGTGAATACTGGATTCACGACTTTGCGTTCACCTACGCAGAGGGGCTCGAAATTGATCTCATGGAGATCAATGAGCCGCTGCAGGATGCCTTCATCGCGATCAACAACTGTCAGGCGGAGAACGATGCGTTCAACCGGCTTGTCCTGACCGCCGGGCTGACCTGGCGCGAAGTTGCGTTGCTACGCGCCTATGGCCGCTACCTGAAGCAGATCCGCATGGGCTTCGACCTGGGCTATATCGCCAGCGCTTTGCTCAACCACACCGACATCGCTCGTGAGCTGGTGCGGCTGTTCAAGATGCGCTTCTACCTGGCGCGCAAACTCGGCGAAGAAGATCTTGCCGACAAGCAGGCGCGGCTGGAGCAGGCGATCATCACGGCGCTGGATGACGTGGCCGTGCTCAATGAAGACCGCATCCTTCGGCGTTACCTGGCCCTGATCAAAGCGACGCTGCGGACGAATTTTTATCAGATGGACGCTGCCGGCAAGCCGAAGAGCTACTTCAGCTTCAAGCTCGATCCGCGGTCGATCCCCGAGATGCCACGGCCGGCGCCGAAATTCGAGATCTTTGTTTATTCACCTCGCGTCGAAGGCGTCCATCTGCGTGGCGGCAAGGTCGCGCGCGGCGGCTTGCGCTGGTCCGATCGTGAAGAAGACTACCGCACCGAGGTGCTGGGCCTGGTCAAGGCACAGCAGGTGAAGAACGCGATCATCGTGCCCGGAGGGGCCAAGGGTGGTTTCGTGCCACGTCGTCTGCCTACCAATGGGTCTCGTGACGAGGTATTGGCCGAGGGCATTGCCTGCTATCGAATCTTCATCAGCGGCCTGCTGGACATCACTGACAATCTCAAAGACGGCAACGTCGTACCGCCGGCCAACGTGCTTCGCTACGACGAGGACGACCCCTATCTCGTCGTGGCGGCCGACAAGGGCACCGCAACCTTCTCCGACATCGCCAACGGCATCGCTGCGGAGTACGACTTCTGGTTGGGCGACGCCTTCGCGTCCGGTGGCTCCGCCGGCTATGACCACAAGAAAATGGGTATCACCGCCAAGGGCGCATGGGTCTCAGTGCAGCGGCACTTCCGCGAGCGTGGCATCGATGTGCAGCGCGACAACGTCAGCGTGATCGGCATCGGCGACATGGCTGGTGATGTGTTCGGCAATGGCTTGCTGATGTCCGAAACCTTGCAGCTGGTGGCTGCCTTCAACCATCTGCACATTTTTATCGATCCCGATCCGGACGCTGCGCGCAGCTTTGTCGAGCGCCAACGCCTGTTCGATCTGCCGCGCTCATCCTGGACCGACTACGATGCATCGCTGATCTCCGCGGGAGGCGGCGTGTTCCCTCGCTCGGCCAAGCGTATCGCGATCACGCCGCAGATGAAGGCGCGTTTCGACATCGAAGCGGATCAGCTGACCCCCGCCGAGCTCATCCACGCGTTGCTCAAGGCACCGGTGGATCTGCTCTGGAACGGAGGCATCGGAACCTATGTGAAGAGCACCGCGGAAACTCATGCAGACGTGGGCGACAAGGCCAACGACATCCTGCGGGTCAACGGCAACGAGCTGCGAGCCAAGGTCATCGGCGAAGGCGGCAACCTGGGCATTACTCAGCTGGGACGCGTCGAATACTGCTTGCATGGCGGTGCCGCCAACACGGACTTCATCGACAACGCTGGCGGGGTGAACTGCTCCGACCATGAGGTCAACATCAAGATTCTGCTGAATGAGATCGTCAGTGCCGGGGACATGACCGGCAAGCAGCGTGACCAGTTGCTGTTCGAGATGACCGACGCCGTGGCCGAATTGGTGCTGCACGACAATTACAAGCAGACCCAGGCGCTGTCGCAGGCTGAGCATCGCGCTCATGAGGGCGGGAGTGAGTACAAGCGACTGATCAGTTCCCTGGAAGCCGATGGTCTTCTGGATCGTGCGCTTGAGTTCCTGCCTGGCGATGAAATGCTGGCTGAGCGCGCGAATCTGGGCAAGGGCTTGACCCGGCCTGAGCTGTCGGTGCTGATTTCATACAGCAAGATCGAGCTGAAGGAAGCACTGCTGCAATCGCGCGTGCCGGACGACGCCTACCTGGCACGCGAAATGGAAAGCGCATTTCCGCAGTTGCTAGCCGAGCAGTATCGCCCGGCGATGCTGCAGCACCGTCTCAAGCGCGAGATCGTCAGCACTCAGATCGCCAATGACCTGATCAACAACATGGGCATCACCTTCGTTCAGCGGCTCAGGGAGGCTACCGGCCTGAGCGCCGCCAACGTGGCGGGCGCTTACGTAATCGTGCGGGACATCTTCCATCTGCCACATTGGTTCCGCCAGATCGAAGCGCTGGACTACAAGGTTCCGGCTGAACTGCAGCTCAACCTCATGGATGAACTGATGCGGCTGGGGCGGCGGGCGACCCGCTGGTTCCTGCGCAATCGTCGCAGTGAGCTGGATGCGGCACGTGACGTCGGGCATTTTGGGCCGCGTGTCGCAGCGCTCGGCTTGAAACTCGACGCGCTGCTGCAGGGCGGAACTCGAGAGCTTTGGCAAGCGCGCTACGAGCGCTACACCGACGCAGGTGTGCCCGAGTTGCTGGCCCGGATGGTCGCGGGCACCAACCATCTGTACACGCTGTTGCCGATACTGGAGGCCGCTGATGAAACCGGGCAGCCACCTGCTGAGGTCGCAGCGGCTTACTTCGCCGTGGGCGGTGCGCTGGAGTTACCCTGGTACCTGCAGCAGGTCACCGGTCTGCCGGTGGAAAACAATTGGCAAGCGCTGGCTAGGGAAGGCTTCCGCGATGATCTGGACAGTCAGCAGCGCGCTATCACCGTGTCGGTGTTGCAGATGAGCGACGCGCCTGAGGATCTCGATGCTCGCGTTCAGCTATGGTTGGAGCAGCGGGAATATCAGGTCGAGCGTTGGCGGCGAATGCTGGTCGAACTGCGCAGTGCCAGTAGCGTGGATTACGCCATGTATGCTGTCGCCGGTCGCGAGCTGCAAGACCTCGCGTTGGAAAGCGCCAGACGCTAGTTGTGATACGCCGCTGGGTTTCCTGGCGGCTGTTACGCGAAATGAAACGCCGATGTCTGTGCATCGGCGTTTTTGCGTCATGGAGGCGGTGTTGGGCAGGGGCTCGCGAGCTTCGTGGCAGTGGCGTTGCTGGATCAGTCGGCTTGTACAGCCCGGTTGCCAAGGCGGAACCGAGTGATCTGTGGCAGGTCGCGCAAGTAGCGCACCATGTCCGGAGCGCCGGCGAGCTTGAGCCCTTTTCCTAAAGCATTCGCAGCAGGTTGCCGCTTGTCCAGCAGAAGTAGCTCGGAGTTATTCGCGTTGCGCAGCAGCGTCAAGCGAGCATAGGGAATCTTTGCCTCAAGCAGCAGCCCCATGAAGGCGCGATCGCTCCAAGCTTGTGCCGGCATCGTGACGGCATGGTATTCGCTGTCGAGTGCCTGTAGTCCGGCTGCATCAAGCCGGTAATCTGTGAGTTCGCACGATAGGTTGACCTCCAGCCCCCGCAACCGTGCATAGGCGATGGCGCTGGCGAAGGCTTCAGCATGGTGCTCACCGCTCCAGTAAATCCGCTCGCCAAGCCAGCTGGCTTGGCGAAGCTCGATCGGGGCCTGTGTCTGGAATTCAGGCAATGCGGAGGTGATGGTCCGCACGAAGTCCTTGTAACTGATGACCCGTAGCTGACGGCAGGCGGGTGTGGCGGCAAGCGCCTCGAACGTCGGATAGGTCGCTTCGTCGGGGCTTTGCCCGCCGAGGCCGTCGACCTGTCGCAAATCGAGCGCCGGGTAGGCGCTTTGTTCCTGGCGCACGAGTCGGGTCAACGCAGCGTGAGCCTTGGCCTTGTCTTCCTGGATTGGGCCGGAAAGGGCGCTTCTCGGTAAATCGACAAATCGCTGAAGACATGGGCCATCGTTCCAGAAGATGCTTGGTGCCGGCTCGGAGAGGGGAGCGAATGGCAAACTGATCTGGCTGGCGTGCTCAACGATCTGGCGCGGTGATTTGCCGGTCAATCCAAGGCGTTGGGCAAATCTGACGATTCGGGAAGTCACGGGCGGCATCGGCTCGGGCAGACCCATCATGGAAGATGAACGCATAGGGCAACGGTCGAAGTGTGGCAGAGCCGTGCGCCCTGTGCACCGTATTTGCCGAGCTTTTGTCTATCGAATTGGGGATCTCGGCTCAATGACAGATCACTGTCCAAGAGCCGATATGGCAACATCGCTGCGTTGATCAATGAGGGAGCCTCCATGCCAAGCCTCTTGCTGGATATTGCACTGCCCGCCGAAAAACTGCTGGCGGTCTATCAGGGGCGCGCCAATCGTATCCTGATCAAAAGCCGGGAAGGGACGAGCGTCAGCTTACCGGCACATCACCTGCGACCCTTTCTGACAACGGCCGGCGTGTTTGGTTCATTCGAGATGGAGTTTGCGCCTGAAGGCAAACTGATTCGCTTGCGACGGGTTGATTAGGCGCGCTTCGTCGAGCGATTCGATCACGGGCGCTACGTTGTAGCCCGCTGCGCGCAATGCCCGCCTGCTATACTCTCGCGCCACACTTTCCAGGATCTAGGCTGCGTATGTATAACCTGGCCCGCCAGCTACTTTTCAAGTTTACGCCCGAGACGTCTCATGAGCTGTCGCTCGATCTTATTGGCGCAGGCGGCCGTCTAGGCCTTAACACCATGTTGAATAAGTCTCCGGCGAGCTTGCCGGTGCGGGTGATGGGGTTGGATTTCCCGAACCCTGTTGGGCTGGCGGCGGGGCTGGACAAAAACGGCGAGGCGATCTGCGGAATGTCGCAGCTGGGATTTGGATTTGTCGAGGTGGGTACTGTCACGCCGAGGCCACAACCAGGAAATCCCAAACCGCGTATTTTTCGGTTGCCCGAGGCCGAAGCTATTATCAACCGTATGGGCTTCAACAATCATGGCGTCGACGCGCTGCTGGAAAGGGTCGACGCGGCTCGTTTCAAGGGCATCTTGGGCATCAACATCGGCAAGAACTTCGACACCCCGGTCGAGCGCGCTCAGGATGATTACTTGCTGTGCCTGGACAAGGTCTATCACCAGGCGAGCTATGTCACAGTGAACGTCAGTTCGCCCAATACACCGGGGCTGCGTAGCCTGCAGTTCGGGGACTCGCTCAAGCAACTGCTCGATGCGCTTGGCCAGCGCCGCGAAGACCTCGAAGTGCTCCATGGAAAGCGTGTTCCGCTGGCCATCAAGATCGCACCCGACATGACCGACGAGGAAACCCGAGTGGTTGCCGAAGCGGTATTCCAGGCCGGCATGGATGCAATCATTGCGACCAACACAACGCTTGGCCGTGAAGGCGTGGCGGGTCTTGCGCACGCCGACGAAGCGGGCGGGCTTTCCGGGGCCCCTGTTCGTGAAAAGAGCACCCATACCGTCCGTGTGTTGGCACAAACCCTGGCGGGCCGCCTGCCTATCATTGCCGTCGGTGGTATCACGCAAGGGCAGCATGCGGCAGAGAAGATCGAAGCCGGCGCAAGTCTTGTGCAGCTCTACACGGGGTTCATCTACAAGGGGCCAGCGCTGATTCGCGAGGCGGTGGACGCCATCGCTGCGCTGCAATCTCAGAAGGGTGCGAATCGTTAATCTGTGCTGCGGTGGGGCTCCCGATGGGAGCCCCGGGCTTCAAGCCCGCCGCCCGGATGGGGCGTGCTAGTCGAAGTCGGTGTGATTGTGTCAGCCGACCGCGTGAAGTTCGTTCAATCGATGAATGCCGGCTGCGCCGGTCAGACCGTCCCAGTTGTCGCCGCGACCCTCCCGCCAGCCGTTAATCCAGGCTTGGCGTACCTCGGGATGAGAAAAAGGACAGAGATCGCGAGATTTACCGTGTATGCCATGCTGATAACCGCGTAGAAATGCTCGTTCCATCGGATCACGCTTGAGTCTTCTCATTGGGTATTGCCCTCAGTGGTTGACTGGTGTTTCCGTTGTCCTCATGGCGAGGTCGGCAGATAGACTGCCAGTGAAGCCCGCTGCCGGCGTGGCGGGTTCTTCCGGCATCGTTGCGATGCCGGACTGAGTCGAGTTCTAACCCAATGACTGCCAAGCGGGAATGATCGTTTTGTAATAAGTAAGTCACCAAACCGCGGTGCCGCCCATAAGGCAGGCAGGGAGCGCTCCCCGCACTGCCAAAGTGGTACCGCAGCGTCTGCTTCGCGACGAAAGACAGCCGCAAACCGCCCGAACATCGACACGAGATCTGGGAGAGTGCTCAACCGGATCGAACAAATTGACTGGACATGCCATGACTGATCGCCACGAACTTATCCTCACCTGCCCAAAAGGGCTCGAGGGCCTGTTGCTCGAAGAAGCCAAGGAGCTCGGGCTCGAGGAGGCGCGTGAGCAGACCGCCGCGATTCGCGGCTTTGCCAGCATGGAGGTTGCCTATAGGTTGTGCCTCTGGTCTCGGCTGGCCAACCGAGTACTGCTGGTCGTCGAGCGCTTCGCCACAGTGAATGCCGAAACCCTCTACGAGGGAGTGCATCAGGTCGACTGGGCGGAGCATCTCGCAGCAACAGGCAGCCTGGCGGTCGAGTTCAGCGGCCATGGCTCCGGGATCGACAACACTCACTTCGGGGCTCTGAAAGTCAAGGATGCCATTGTTGATCGGCTCCGCACGGCAAGCGGCGAGCGCCCCAGTGTCGACAAGCTGAACCCGGACCTGCGCATCCACCTGCGTCTTGATCGGGGGCAGGCAGTGCTGTCCCTGGACCTGTCCGGGCATAGCCTGCACCAGCGTGGCTACCGTCTTCAGCAGGGTGCGGCTCCGCTCAAGGAGAACCTTGCTGCGGCCGTACTGATCCGTGCGGGTTGGCCTCGCATCGCTGCTGCTGGCGGCGCTCTGACCGACCCAATGTGTGGCGTCGGCACCTTCTTGGTCGAAGGCGCGATGATGGCGGCGGACATCGCCCCTAATCTTCGCCGTGAGCGCTGGGGGTTCAGTGCCTGGCTCGGCCATGTGCCTGCTCTGTGGAGTCGCCTGCACGCCGAAGCCCAGGCGCGTGCCGAGGCGGGCATGGCCCGACCGCCGCTGTGGATTCGAGGTTACGAGGCGGACCCGCGCCTGATCCAGCCGGCAAAGAACAACATCGAGCGCGCTGGACTGGCGAGCTGGATCCGTGTTTACCAAGGCGATGTAGCGACGTTCGAGCCTAGACCGGATCAACATCAGAAGGGCTTAGTCATCTGCAACCCACCGTATGGCGAGCGCCTGGGCGATGAGGCGAGTCTGGTCTACTTGTATCAGAACCTTGGCGAGCGACTACGCCAGGCCTGTCTCGGCTGGGAGGCTGCGGTGCTGACGTCAGCCCCGGATCTGGGCAAGCGCATGGGCATCCGTAGCCACAAGCAATACGCTTTCTGGAACGGGGCTCTGCCTTGCAAGCTGTTGTTGATCAAGGTCGAGCTGGATCAGTTCGTCACTGGTCAGCGAGCGGCCACCGCTGAAAGCAAGAGCGAAGAGAAACCCGTAGCGGAGTTGGCGCGCCTCAGTGAGGGCGGGCAGATGTTCGCCAACCGGCTGCAGAAAAATCTGAAGGCGCTGGGCAAGTGGGCGCGCAAGCAAGGCATTCAATGCTATCGCTTGTACGATGCGGACATGCCGGAATATGCCTTGGCCATTGATCTCTACGGCGACTGGGTGCATGTGCAGGAGTACGCGCCACCGCGCTCGATCGATCCCGAGAAAGCCCAGGCACGCCTCTACGACGCCCTAGGCGCTATCCCGCAAGCTTTGGGTATTCCCCAGGACCGGGTGGTGGTCAAGCGTCGTGAGCGCCAGAGCGGAACGCGGCAGTACGAGCGCCAAGCCACTCAAGGCATTTTTGTTGAGGTCACAGAGGGCGACGTCAAGCTGTTGGTGAATCTCACCGATTACCTCGATACCGGGCTGTTTCTCGACCACCGGCCGATGCGCCAGCGCATTGCGCGCGAGGCGGCAGGCAAGCGCTTCTTGAACCTGTATTGCTACACCGCCACCGCGACGGTTCACGCGGCTAAAGGCGGCGCTCGCAGCACGACGAGTATTGACCTGTCAAAAACCTATCTGGATTGGGCGCGGCGCAATCTGGCGCTCAATGGCCTGTCGGAGCGGCAGCGTTTGGAGCAGGCCGATGTCATTGCGTGGTTGGAGGAGGACCGTGGCGAATACGATCTCATCTTTATCGACCCGCCGACGTTCTCCAACTCGAAGCGCATGGAAGGGGTGTTCGATGTCCAGCGTGATCATGTCGCGTTGCTCGACCTGGCGATGGCGAGACTGGCCGCTGGCGGCACGCTGTATTTTTCGAACAACTTTCGCAAATTCGTCCTTGATTCGGGGGTTGCCGAGCGCTACGCCGTGGAGGAAATTACCGGCGCCACGCTGGATGAGGATTTCCGCCGAAACAGCAAGATTCACCGCGCCTGGAGACTCCAAGCGCGCTGATCTGTTAGGGAAGGTGCCGCGTTTCGGTATCCACAGGCATCGGCATCGGCATCACGCAGCTGATTCGCTGCGTCAGTGATCCAGCGTTGCTGTTTAAATTCAGTGCCGGCGTGATGTCGCGACGGCGGCACTGAGTGGACTAACGCTGCGCGGTATTTTCATTGCCGGGACGGTTGTAAAGACTGACCAACACCTGGTCCAGCACAGAGGAAGCGCCCCACGGACGAGGATGATTGAGTATCGCGACGACGGCCCAGGTATTGCCGTCGTTGTCGCGGCTATACCCTGCGATCGCACGCACCGTGTTCAGCGTTCCGGTCTTGACGTGCGCTTTGCCAGCAACCCCGGTATTGCGTAAGCGCTTGCGCATGGTGCCGTCCACTGCGGCCAAGGGCATCGATGAAATGAACTCTGCGGCGTATGGGCTTTTCCAGGCCGCTTGTAGCAAGCTGGCCAGCTCGCGCGCGCTGACGCGTTCGGCCCGCGACAGGCCAGATCCGTTCTCGATGACCAGGTGTGGCGAAATCAAACCCTTTTTTGCCAGCCACTGGCGGATCACACGCTGTGCGGCCATGGAGTCATCTGCATCCGCTTCGTTACGAAACTCAGCACCCAAGCTCAGAAACAACTGTCGTGCCATGGTGTTGTTGCTGTACTTGTTGATGTCGCGAATGATCTCAACCAGATCTGGCGAATAAGCTCGCGCGATCATCTTGGCTTCAGCGGCCACCGGTGCTACTCGATCCTCACCGAGAATGGTGCCGCCAAGCTCTTTCCAGATCGCGCGAACGGCACCGGCGGCGTAGCGCTGATGGTCCAATACTGAAAGGTAGGTTTGTCCGCTGCATCCAGCCGGGAGCTTGCCAGTGACCACTACAGTCACCCCTTTACCGTTGTCGATCGGGTTGTAGCGGATGTCAGGCCATCCCGGGCATTTTGCTTTGGGTAACGCCTGGATGCGATTGTCGATCTGAACTGTGGCGATTGGCGGTTCAACCAGAACCTTCACGTTCCCGCCATCGTTGCGGGCAATGAAACGAAGTGCCTTGAGGTTGACCAACAAGGCATCCGGCCCGACCAGGAAAGGCTTGTTCTTGTCATTGCCGTCGTCGTCGAATACCGGCAGCGTGGGTTGCACGAAATGGCTGCGGTCGAGGACAAGATCACCCTTCACGGTCTCAACGCCATTGGCCCGCAGGTCCCGCAGCAACAGCCAGAGCTTTTCCATGTTGAGCTTCGGATCACCGCCGCCCTTGAGGTAAAGGTTGCCGTTCAGCGTGCCGTTCTCAATCAGGCCGTCAGCATAAAATTCTGTTTTCCACTGATGGTTGGGCCCGAGCAGTTCCAGCGCGGCGTACGTCGTGACCAGCTTCATGGTCGAAGCGGGGTTGACCGAGACGTCCGCATTAACAAAGGTGGGTGATCCGGCGGCGTTGAGTGGCAGCATGACCACGGAAAGAGCGCTGGTTTCAATCTTGTTTGTCTTGAGTGCCTGTACCACGCGGCTTGGTAAGGTCTGATTGACCGTTTCGGCGAAGGCCGGAATCACTAGTGGCAGCGTCAGCGCGGCAGCGGCGAGGCGGGACAGCAACTGACAGGTCGCGCGGCTCCGGTTGGCTGGTGCAGGCAGGCTCGAAATTAATGACATAGCGGTTCCCTACAGCGTTCAGGGAAAAGAGGGCGAGCTATTATGCCCACGTCCGAGAAGTGACATGCTTCTCATCCGACAAGCGTAGACGTCTGGCTCCCCTCCTTGCAAACAAAGATAAGCAAGCAATCACCGTTTCGGAGAGTGGGCCATCAGGCCGGCCCTGCAATCGCACAAGCCTCCCGTTGCTGTTAGAGTGCGCGCCGTCATCATCGTTATCTAAGGACCGTATCAATGGCTACCAATCGCTCGCGTCGTTTGCGCAAAAAACTGTGTGTCGACGAATTCCAAGAACTGGGTTTCGAGGTCAGTCTGACCTACCGTGACGGCCTTGAGGCCAAGGCAGTTGATGCGTTTCTTGAAGCTTTCCTGAACGAAGCCATCGAAACCAATGGTCTGGGCTATGTTGGCGGCGAAGATTACGGTTTCGTCTGCCTCGCGAGCCGCGGTTCGGTCAACGAAGAGCAGCGCGGTCAGGTTGAGGCTTGGCTCAAGAGCCGCAACGAACTGTCCGAATTCAACGTAAGCCCGTTGATGGACGTTTGGTACCCGGAAAACGAGATCAACGCTAAGGCATGATCGAGTCATCCTTGCCCTGATCGGTTACGGCCGTTTGCCTGGCTCTGCGCAATGCAATCCGGGTGAACAGCCGACGAAGTAGGTACATCAGCAAGGTAACAGACAGCGCCACGCCGACCCCGATGGCGGCGTTAATCAGGCGCAACTGTGGCAACTCCCAATCTTGCGCCAACGTTTCGGCCAGCAGCAGAAAACTCAAGGTTGTCTGCAGGACAAACAATCCATAGTGATGTGCCTGGAATGCCCTGCTGAGCATTACCAGCGGCAACATGATCATCACCATCATGGGTGGGTCGGCCAGGCTGTGGCCCATGTAGATCAGTATCGCTGCTGCACAGAAGATCCCAATGCCGGCCTGTAGAGCGCGAATGAGGCTGTGTTGCAGGTCCATCTGCAGCGTAGTGAACACCGCTAGTGTCAGCCAGTAGCCGCGTGGCAGATCTGCCAGCGTAACGATCAGGCCGCTAGTCGCCGCAGCCAGAATGTAAGTGATCGCGTGCAGGCGCCATTGGCGGATAGGTGTGCGCCGCGCACGGCGACGCAACACTTTTAACAGGCTCAACAGTCGTGGCATGTAAGGCCACATGCGCAGGCCATGCATGCCTCGGAGACCGAACGCCAGGAGGGTGACCCAAAGGCCTCCCAAAGCGAACAGCGCCGCAATGGCCTGAGGATTGTTGAAGTCCCCAATCCCATGCTGACCTTGGCCCAGGCATAAGCAGATCGCCAGGCCTATGCCGAGCTTACCGGCCTCGCTGCCATATCGCTGCAGCCAAGCCAGCAACAAGCCATAAAACGCAAACAGACCGAGGCTGACAAGCGGGTGGGTGGCTGACCAGAAGCCGAGCCCGGCGCTCCCGGCGCCAAGCCCGATCAAGAGCAGCATTCGCAGCATGCCGAGGCGGTGGAGCGGGTTTGCCTTGGCTGCCTGGAACGCGCCAACCGTCGCCCAAAGGAAACCCGGATGCCCGCTAAATAAACCGAGCAGTAGGGGCAGGGCACAACCCAGGCCGGCGACCGCGGCAGCACCCCAGGCGGGGCGGCCAGGTTGCCAGCCAATAAACCTCCATGGCGACCTCTTTATCAGGCTCACGTCGGGCTCGAGCGTCCGGTCATTTCGCTGGCCATCTCGGTCGCGTAGCTATCGGTCATGCCTGCGATGAAGTCGATCATTCGAACAAACGCCTGATACAGCGGCCAATGTGGGTCTGGCGCGTTGTTGCCGAGCAGATCCAGGATGCGGCGATTCTTGAACGACGGCGTTCGACCGCCGTGTTGCTCCAGCGCTGCACCGCAGAAAGCGTTGAGCAGGATCTCCAGTGTGGTGTAGGCGCCAATCTCATGCAGAGTTTTGCGCTTGTCTTGGAAGATCTTTTCCCGGGCCAGCCCCTTGGCCTGCAGAACGCATTGTTTGGCTGGGCCATGCATATGCTCAACCAGATCCCCCGCGAGGCATCCCATCAGCAGCGCTTGCTGTTGTTCAACAAACGCTGCGGCGGCAGCGTTGGTCAGGTGCTCGATGGCCTTGCCTCTGAGTATTGCCAACTTGCGTCGACGTGAGCCCTCGGGGCCGAGTTGCCGGTATGTTTCAGGTACGTCATTGCCCACCAGATTCAGTAGTAGGGCTTCCACCTCGGCGTAGTCCAGAAGGTCCATTTCAAGCCCATCTTCGAGATCGATGAGCCCGTAGCAAATGTCGTCGGCAGCCTCCATTAGATACACAAGGGGATGACGCGCCCAGCGTTGTTCGTCTAACTTCGGTAGGCCGAGTTTGGCTGCTATCTGCTCCAGTAGCGGCAGTTCATTCTGGTAGCAACCGAACTTGTGCTTTTTATAGCCAAGTGCTTCGGCGTGGCGTGATGTCCAGGGGTACTTGAGGTAAGTCCCTAGCGTTGCGTAGGTAAGGCGCGTTCCGCCGTCGAACTGGTGATATTCGAGCTGTGTAAGTACCCTGAAACCTTGGGCGTTGCCTTCAAAATTGAGAAAATCGGCACGTTCGGCATCGCTCATGTCGTCCAGCCAGCCACGGGCGGCCGCCTGTTGAAACCAGTGGCGTATTGCATCCTCTCCAGAGTGACCAAACGGTGGATTGCCAATGTCGTGCGCCAAGCAGGCGGACTGAATGACCATGCCGAGGTCCGCCGGGCTGCACCACTCTGGCATATCATCCCGGAGCACTTCACCTACACGCATGCCGAGCGAGCGGCCGACGCAGCTGACTTCCAGCGAGTGAGTAAGGCGCGTATGAATGTGGTCGTTGCTTGAGACCGGATGGACCTGAGTCTTGCGTCCAAGCCGGCGAAACGCTCCAGAGAAGATGATTCTGTCGTGGTCCTTGTGAAACGGGCTTCGACCAAGCTCTTCATTGCTGTGTACGGATTTTCCGAGCCGCTCTCGATTTAGCAGCGTGTGCCAGTCCAAAGAGCAATCTCCTTGATGTCGCCAGATGGGGGCGGCTTGCCAGCGCAGCAGCTTGCTCGACGCACTCAACCGAACCGCCCAATGACCAATCAGTAACTGGCTGTCAGCCTACAGAGTTGCTGATCGCTAGACCATCCGCATTTGCTGAGATATTGATCGGCTCTGCTTCGCCTGCTGAGCAGATGTTTTATCCCTTAATGCCGCAGCCTGCGGATGAGGGGGTAAAGCATCATCCCTACTCTAGCCAGTTTGCCAACCTTGCCCAGTCGACGGCCAAACAGGGTTAACCCCAGGGTTGCTGCAATCATCAGCGGGCCCTTGCCGTTATGGTGCTCTGAGGAAGCGCTATGGCTACGGCTCGCGACCATTCCCTTGATTCGTTGGAAGGGGTGAACCAATGGCTGTGAGTGATATAGAACTTGTTGGCGGTTCATCTCCATGCGCAAGCGAACAAGGTCCTTGCGCATGGCTAAATCGCCGGAGCTACTTAGCGGTAGGCTCATGGCAGTAAACGCTCCCGGTTGCGGGCCAATTCTTCGACCGTCGCCTGGAAAGGCGAGACGCTTTCTTTGACGATGCGCACGGCGCGGCTGATGCAGACGGCCAGCACAACTGCGTAGATAGCACAGAGAACCAGAATGGCGGCGATAGGGTTGCTGTCCCAGAAGGCGATTACGATTGCAGCTGATAGCCCAACGAGAATCAGCAGCCCGAGGATCAAGCTGATACTGGCAAGAAGGAACAGCTTGAACACCCGGGCTCGCTCTTCCTGAAACTCAATTCCGATGAGCTCCAGATGCCCTTGCACGAGGCCAGCAAGCGCGCTGCCCATCTTCTTGATGGACGGCGTCGGGGCGTCGTCAGCGTGTCTGGTTTCCATTGGATCCGTTCCCCACATTATTAACGGCGGGTGATCAGACCGAAAAGAAAGCCGACTCCCGCTGCGATCCCGATCGATTGCCATGGGTGAGTATGCACATACTCCTCAGTGCACTGGATAGCCGCTTGGCCCTGTTCTTTCAGAGTGCCTTCCTGGTCCTTGAGCATTTGACGGGCACGGCTAAGGTTGGCGTTGATCTTGCCGCGGAGCTCTTCGGTCTGAGTGCCCGCCGTATCCTGAGTGTGTTTCAACAGGCGCTCGGTGTCGCCGATGAGGGTGTGGAATTCTTCAATGAGCGCATTCTGAGCCGCCTGCAGGTTGCGGCGGTGGGCTGACTTATTGATTAGAGACGAGGTGTCGGTTCCGGTTGCTCCATCAGGGATTGGCGTGTTGTCGCTGGTGCCGAAAGTCGATTCGGTAGACATCTGCAGTTCCTCTTGAGTCGCGCAGGGGACGTTAGGTCCGGTGCTTAGGGTTTCGAGCGTCCAGGCGGTGCAAGGTTCCCGTTTCGTTTGAAGGCGCTTAAAGCCTCGCTTTATTCGAAGCTCAGAATGGCTCCACGGCGTGGTTCCATTTGAGAAAAAAGAAAACCCGCCGAAGCGGGTTTTCTTTCTACTGTGTTTGCACGCTGCAGCCGCTATTACATCAGCGGAATAGTGTAGCTGGCGATCAAACGGTTTTCGTTGATATCGTTGCCAGTGCCATTGCTGCGGGCAGTCGCATTACGCCATTTCAGGTTCAGGTTTTTCAGAGCGCCTTCCTGGAAGGTATAAGCAATGTCCATGTCACGTTCCCACTCTTTGCCTTCTACGCCAGCGCTACGCTCGAAGTCATCGCCGGTGACGTAACGGGTCATGAAGGTCAGGCCGGGAATGCCAATCGAAGCTAAATTGTAGTCGTAGCGTGCCTGCCAGGATTTTTCGTCTTCGTTGGCAAAGTCATTGATCTGTACATAGTTCACAAGGAACGGATCGGTTGCGCCAGCCAAGTAGGCGAATCCAGTGTCGCCACTCATTTTCTGGTAACCCAGACCAACGCTATGGCCGCTCAAAGAGTAAGTGACCATCGCTCCGAGGGCTTTGTTGTCAACGTTGCTGCTACCGTCGTCAGTGGAGCGTGCATAGCGCAGATCGGTCTTCAAGGACTGCTTGTCGCCAAGTGGCAGAACATGAACCAGATTGTATGAGTGTTGCTTGTACAGGTCTTCCAAGTTGCTGTAGTAATAACCTGCTGTCAGGTTATCCATCAGCTTATAGTTACCGCCTAAGAAAACGAATTCATCAGATTCGTTTGTTGCGCCGGCATCAATGGTGATGCCACGACGTCCGCCAGCATTGACAGCCATGACCTGATAGTTAGTAGAGTCACGGTGATTAATGCGATTCGCATAGCCGGCTTCGAGCGTGAGATCTTTGATTTCCTTAGAAACCAATTGTGCACCTTGCATGACCTGAGGAAGCAAGCGGCTGTCGCTTGTGCCGATGGCCTGATTTTTCAGCTGAAGAGTACCAACCTTCAGTACGGTCTCGGAGAGCTTCGCTTTCGCCGTCAGTCCAAATTCAGAGAAGTCATCTGGAGCTTCGTTTCCGAAGGAGCTAGGCATCAAGCCTGAGCCGGCAGTGTCTTCGCTGGAATACAGCTTGACGCCCAGCAGGCCGAGTGCGTCAACACCAAAACCTACGGTGCCTTCGGTGTAGCCAGACTCAACGCGCAGGATAAAGCCTTGCGCCCATTCTTCTTGCTTCGATTGATTCGCGCTGGTCAGATTGTCCTGACGGAAGTCGCGGTTGAAATAAAAGTTACGCAGTTCCAAGCCAGCCTTGGTGTCTTCAACGAAGGCAGCTTGAGCCATAGTTGGAATAGCCAGTGTTGCTCCCAGAGTGGCAAGGGCCACGCCCCGGGCGATTGGGGTCTTGAGCATTTCTTATTTCTCCTCGTTGGATGATGCTCTGAAGTCGCTCTTTGGCGCCGTGTAATAAAACACTACCTCAGTATTTGAGCCTTTAGACCTTAGTCTTTGAGGCTTAAGCGCGGGGCCTTGGTTGACTCTTCGGGAAGTTGTATTCGACCGGCTTAACGTGGCCTGAGCGCCACTTCCTTTACGTGCCTCAGCCTCCGGCCCTGTGACTCTTCGGTCGCTTGGGCTGCAGCATCCTAGCCGTTTGCCAACGGCGCGTCGATTCGCAAAATCAAACCCTCGTTTGAGTGGGCTCAAGGTCACATTTTTTATTCGGAGTAGTCCGAAAGAACGAGATGTTTACGGGCTGCTGCCGCGCCGTGATCGGCCTGCTAGAATTGGCATGCCCTTTAGATTGAGCGCTTGACTATGCATTTGCCGGAATGCCAATTGTTCGGAACGTTGGGCTGCCACTTGTGTGAGCAGGCCGAGGCGGTAGTACTACCGCTCGTGGAGAATGGGTTGCTGGTAGAGCTGCTGGATATTGCGGAGCGCTCAGACTGGGTAGACGATTATGGCCTTCGTATACCGGTGCTACGTCGTGTCGACACGGGCGCTGAGCTGGATTGGCCGTTCGAGCCAGAGCAGGTTGTCTGGTTTTTGCGGCGCTAAGACATCATTGGTCCGCTGATGTGATCTGAAGTGATCGTTGGCCGCGAGACGACATTTTAGGCAGTTGATTTAGGTGGGGCCGCGGTCAAGCTCTGTCTACGTCTAAAAACAAAAAACCGGCTTATGGGCCGGTTTCTTTATTAGGCTAAATAAGCCTGTGCGGGATTTTGGTCGGAGCGACTGGATTCGAACCAGCGACCTTCTCGTCCCGAACGAGACGCGCTACCAAGCTGCGCTACGCTCCGAAGATGGCCGGCATTTTACAGAAAAAGTTTTGCTTCACAAGCGTTTAGCGAAGGCTTTTTCTGAGGCCAAACACAAGCTTAGCGTGGAAGAGGGAATGGGCTAGAGCTCTTGAACGGTGCGAACCTGATCCTTGTTTACTCTGCCCGGTTTGCCGTCGATTCCTTCGAACTCGTAGAAGCCTGCCTCGTCATCATATTCAGGCTGGTCCAGTGTTTGAATTTCGCGACCGTCGTTGAGCGTGATGACACTTGGGCTTGAGCAGCCGGTTAGGAGTGCCATCCCGACCAGAACTGCCAGTGCGGATCCGGTGACTGCGCGCATAGTATTTCTCCTCTGTAGTTGCGTCTGTGACGGCGGTTGGCCGGGCTAAGTTCCCGCCGAAGGTGCCTGCTTCAAAAGCAGGTCCGGTGAGTTCAGATTGGCCAGGCGCGAATCGTCTATATCGAGATCAAGTGCTCGCGCTCGCAAGTTCAGCAAGATCTTTAGGTTACTTCGTTCCCCCATCTGCCAAGCGTGCTCGATGGCGGGGGCGAGGCTGACTGGTATCATGCAGAACAAGGGCTCCCATTGGGCGCCTCGTCGGGTCATAAGCGGCGTCTCAGGCTCAAGCTTTGCCGTTGCGTACAGTTGTCTAAGCAGTGCTTCGTCGACCAGAGGTGCGTCGCAGGGCAGCACCATGAGCCAAGGGTGACTGGCTGCTGCAAGGCCCGCTCGTATGCCTGCAAGTGGTCCCTGAAAATCCGCAGCGTCGTCACCAACCAGTCGGTCGGCAAACGCGGCATAACGTGTTTGGTTGCGATTGCACGAAATCAGAAGGTCGTCCGTAAGGGGCCGGGCGATGCGCTGCGGCCACTCCACAAGCGGCTTGCCATGCCACTCCACCAGCCCCTTATCCCGTCCGCCCATGCGTTGTCCGCGCCCGCCCGCCAGTAGCAGGATCGAACAATTCGCCAGCCAGCTCTGAGCCATCAAATACTCCGTTGTAAGCCGGTCTATAACACCCGGGCGCTCTGTCGAATAGTTGGAGCCAGGACGAGTTATTTCTTGTCAGTCCTGCGCCGTTCTGTTGTGTGGCGATTAGCCAGCGCGCGGGTAGTACATGGTCTCTTGTCAGCGCAGTCAGGACATGGAATTGGTGAAGTGCGTCTGCAGCCATTCTCTTCAGGCGATGCCGTACCCGGAAGCCTCCATCGGTCTGCTTTTGATCAAGACAGATTGGCAGCCAGTCCCAGCCGCGCCGAGCTGGTGCATTACGTCGGCCAATGTGGCCGGCTTGATGCAATGGACAAACTGATCGGGTTTTTCACTGTCTACTTTCCCCGCCTTCGCAAATCTGGCTGTGATGTGTCTGATCTTGCCCGTAACTAAGGAGAAATAGGATGCAGGAGAGAAACGCCTGGGTTGATTATGCCAAAGCTATCGGGATCATTCTTGTCGTCTACGGGCATGTCGCGCGTGGGGTCTTTAACGCTGGATTGCCGATGGATCAGGATGAGTACCTGCTGGTCGACAGTGTCATCTATAGCTTCCACATGCCCCTGTTCTTCTTCCTGTCGGGATTGTTCTTTTACGACTCGCTCGTAAAACGGGGAAAAGCCGGTTTAGTCATCAACAAAGTAGACACCATCGTCTACCCCTTTGTCGTGTGGTCGCTTCTGCAGGGGCTTATCGAGGTGGTGTTGTCGAATTACACGAACGGTGATGTCACGTTCGGACAGGTATTTTCGCTGCTGTGGGCGCCACGGGCGCAGTTCTGGTTTCTGTATGCGCTATTTCTGGTTTTCGTTGTTTGTTCCATGGTCTATGCCAAGGCTGACCGTCGGTACTTTTTACCGCTTTTGCTGGTCTTCGGTGTGCTTTACGTGCTCAGTCGAGATCTGGCTGTCGGCAGTCTTGGCAAGTTCATCTTCGGTAATGCCGTTTTTTTTGCGCTCGGTATCTGGTTCAACGAAATCAAGGCGTACTTTCTCGCCCGACATGTCCCGCTCACCTTGTTGCTCGGGGCGTCATTTGTCATCGGACAATACCTGTTTCACGTGACGTTCGGCTTGAATTGGGAGGTGGGTGGGTGGCCCGTGCTCTCGCTGGCGGCTGTTTCGATCCTGTTTGTGGTGGCCCTGTCGATGTGGCTCGGTCGGCTTCGCATGGCCTGGCTGTTATTTATCGGCGCTTCATCAATGACGATTTACCTGATGCATATTCTCGCGGGAAGCGGCATCCGGGTGATCCTCGCCAGCTTCATGGGTATTGATTCCATCGCTGTACACTTGATTGTAGGAACGTTGGTCGGGCTTGCCGCACCGTTGCTGGCTCAGATGATCATCAAGAAGTACGACCTGTACTTCCTGTTAGCCCCACCGAAATCGTTTTCCGCAACCAGCTTGCGGACGAGGGCAATGGCGCATTGAGCGCGGCGATCGGCAGGCATGACGGCTGGTCTGCCTGCTGCCGTCCGTATCGTTTTTATGCAGGAATCCGAACGGCTCTATGGGCTCTTGGCTGCGAAAGGTGGTTTTGCTCAACCACAGCTGATTCGTTGAATTTTCAGCGACTCGTCTGTCTTCAGCGTTAGCCGATGCGCGTTGTATTCCAGCGTAACTACCTCTCCGGGTCGAACGATACGAGCCGTCGCCGCTTTGCTTTTTCGACGCGCCTGATCGAGTAGCTCCGGGCTTGCCTGCTCCCCAACAAATGTCTGAGCTAAAGAAGCGTCGCATTGGCTCGCGCTGCCTCCAGTTGCCTGCGCTGTGATGGGCGATGGCTGACAGCCAATCAGAATGCTGCAGTATGCTATCAATGCACCAGGCCGGACGAGCTTCATACGCGTTCTCCTTCTATTCGATGACGTTGAAGTCAATCTAGGTCGGCATAATCATTCTGCTGATGGCTAAACCATAGCGAACAAGGGAACTGGCGGAACAGCTGCCCCGTCTTACCGTTGAGAGCACATTGCGCACTGCACTGGGCCGCCAAAAAAAGGGAACTATGCCATGTTTAATTCCTCCGTGATGAAGCGTGTCGCCACTCTTCTAGCAGCGATGCATTTCATGCTGTTCGCACAGATACCGCTGGCCCAGGCGGCGATGATCGGTAGCCCGGAAGTAATCGCCGAACAACAGCAGCAGGTGGATCGGCAGCAATTGCTGACAATGCTTGAGAATGAAGACGTCCAGAAGAAACTGGTGTCAATGGGCGTTGAGCAAGATCAGGTCGAGCAGCGCATCAACAGCCTGACACCAGCAGAGCTTGCTCAATTCAATCAACAGTTGGATCAAGCGCCGGCCGGTGCTGGAGTCGTTGGCATCATCGTGCTGTTTCTCGTCATCTTCATCGTGACCGATCTGCTTTGCGCCACTAACATCTTCAACTTCGTCAACTGTATCAACCGTTAATGGCGCGATTGATACTGCTGTTTGCGGTAATCCTCCTCGGGGCGTGTGCGCGAACGCCAAGCGTCCCGGTTGGAATTACAGGGCTTCCCGAGCGGGTTGAACTGGATGAAGTGCCATTCTTCCCGCAGGAGGACTATCAATGCGGGCCGGCGGCGCTTGCCACTATGCTTACCCAGCGTGGCGTCGCTACTGGGCCGGAACAGCTTGTGGAGCGGGTTTATCTTCCGCAGCGCAAAGGTAGTCTGCAGGTCGAGATGGTTGCGGCTGCTAGATCTCACGAGTTGCTGGTCTACCCACTGGAGCCACAACTGGAAGCGGTGCTAGCTGAAGTGGCGGCGGGAAACCCCGTTCTGGTTCTGCAGAATCTTGCTTTTGACCGCTGGCCTCAATGGCATTTTGCGGTTGTGGTGGGGTATGACCTGGCCGCGCAAACCATCGTGCTGCGCTCTGGGACTACACGGCGCTGGACCGGAAGCTTTAGCCTGTTCGAGAGAAGCTGGGCTAAGGGCAATCGATGGGCGGTGGTGACCGTTGCGCCCGATCAATTGCCACGTACTGCTCAGGAAACTGTCTGGCTGAAGGCTGCAAATGACCTTGAGCAAACGGGTCATGTTGGTGCAGCTCGGGCCGCTTATGAAACGGCTGCGCAACGGTGGTCCACGGGCTTGTCTTGGTTCGTGCTGGCGAACGCTCGGTACGCGGTAGGCGAGGAGGGTGCAGCCGAGCAAGCCCTGCGAACCAGTGTGCAGCTGGACAATTCATTCGCACCTGGCTGGTTTAATCTTTCGCATGTGTTGGCGGAGCGGGGATGCCCTGTGCATGCGTCTGCAGCCCGCGCTTGTGCGGTTCGGTTGGCGCCGAAGGATGCACGATTCCGGGTGGCGTTGCCCTCGGGGTCCAAAGAGTGCGGCGCCTGTGAGGCGCCGCCCGCATGTCCGGCGCAGTGAAGCCTCAAAAGCCCATTCTGTCGCGCAGGCTGTAATAGAGGGCGCCGAGCGCGCTCAATGGCGCGCTGAATGTCTGTCCGCCAGGAAAGGGGTAATGCGGCAAGCTGGCAAAGGCATCAAAGCGCTCGGCCTGCCCTCGTAGCGCTTCGGCTATAACTTTCCCTGCTACATGGGTGTAGGTCACGCCGTGTCCGCTGCAACCCTGAGAGTAATAGATGTTGTCTCCAAGGCGGCCGACCTGCGGCAGGCGCGACAACGTCATCAGAAAGTTGCCTGTCCAGGCGAATTCTGTCTTGACGTCACGCAGCTGCGGAAAGGTCTTGAGCATTTTCGGTCGGACGATCGAATCAATATCGGACGGATCCCGAGCGCCGTAGACCACTCCGCCGCCATAAATCAACCGCTTGTCGGCAGATAGGCGAAAGTAGTCAAGCAGGTAGTTGCAGTCTTCCACGCAGTAGTCCTGGGGAAGGAGGGATGCGGCAAGCTCAGCGTCGAGTGGTTCTGAAGCAATGACCTGTGTGCCGCAGGGCATGGATTTGGCTGCCAGTTCCGGAACCAGTCCGCCGAGATAGGCATTACCCGCAACGACAACGAACTTCGCGGATACCTGGCCGTGCTGCGTATGGATGCGCGGACTGCTTCCTCGTTCAATGCGGACTGCTGGTGTTTGTTCGTAGATAACTCCGCCGAGCGATTCGACGGCCGCAGCTTCGCCTAGTGCGAGGTTGAGCGGATGGATATGGCCACCGCCGTGGTCCAGCATCCCGCCTATGTACCGCTCGCATGCTACGACGCTTCTGATGCTTTCTTGATCAAGCATCTCGAGTTGATCGTAGCCGTAACGCTCCCAGAGGGCTTTCTGTGATTCGAGGTGATGCATCTGCTTGGCGTTGAATGCGGCGAATACGCCTCCGCTTTTCAAGTCGCAATTGATGCCATAACGCGCCACCCGCTCGCGGATGATGCGGCCACCCTCGAACGCCATGGCTCCGATCAACCGCGCAGTTTCCGAGCCAGCGCTGCGCTCGACAATGTCGATATCACGGCTGTAACTATTGACGATTTGACCGCCGTTGCGTCCCGAGGCTCCGAAGCCAACCTTGGCGGCCTCAAGCACGACGACCCGAAATCCGTGCTCGAGAAGAAATAACGCAGTCGACAGTCCGGTATAACCGGCGCCTATTACGCAGACGTCCGTTTCGATATCTGCGCTCAGATGGCCGCGAGCAGGTGCCGGGTTTGCCGACGCAGCGTAGTAGGATGCGGGGTAAGGTGTGTGCGACATTCTGTCTGTCCCGTTTAAAATACTTTACGCCGATGCTATCGCGGGAGTGCAGCAGAACGCCATAGCAGTGACACCCTACGGCGCGCTTATTCAAAAATTACGGATATCAGTAGCTTAGCGAAAAAAGCGCTTGACTCTCCCGGGCGAATCTCTAGAATGCGCGTCCATCGGAGGCACATAGCTCAGTTGGTTAGAGCACCACCTTGACATGGTGGGGGTCGTTGGTTCGAATCCAATTGTGCCTACCAATTCCGAAAAGGGTCGCGCTTGCGACCCTTTTTTTATGCCTTGCTTGTCAGTGCGGCGGCTTTTTGAAAGCATCCGTGCTCCGTATATCTCCAGTGACTTCGATCCGCCTCGATCAGCTTAGGCTCCTGCCACTGTGCGGTAGGTTATTCGACGGATCGCTTTCCTGGCTCATCCCAACCCACGTGGCCTTTGGTAGGGGTCACCACTAGGAGAGGAGGCGCCATGCCCATCATTACTCTTCCTGACGGTAGTCAGCGTTCGTTCGATCATCCTGTTTCCGTCGCTGAGGTAGCTCAGTCAATTGGTGCGGGTCTCGCCAAGGCCACCCTTGCGGGTAAGGTGGACGGACGATTGGTCGACGCTTGTGATCTGATTGAGCGCGATGCGAGCCTGCAGATCATCACTCCGAAGGATGAAGAGGGGCTGGAGATCATTCGTCACTCTTGCGCGCATCTGGTTGGGCATGCAGTCAAGCAGCTCTATCCCGCCGCGAAGATGGTTATCGGTCCGGTCATCGCCGAGGGCTTCTATTACGATATCGCTTTCGAGCGGCCGTTCACGCCGGACGACATGGCTGCAATCGAGCAGCGTATGAAGGAGCTGATCGACACTGACTACGACGTGATCAAGAAGGTTACGTCGCGTGAAGAAGTGATCAATGTTTTCCAGTCGCGCGGCGAGGACTACAAGCTGCGTCTGGTAGAGGATATGCCCGACGAGCAGGCGATGGGCTTGTATTACCACGAAGAATACGTCGACATGTGTCGTGGCCCTCATGTACCTAACACCCGTTTCCTAAAATCCTTCAAGCTGACCAAGCTGTCCGGCGCCTATTGGCGTGGCGATGCGAAGAACGAACAGCTCCAGCGCGTCTATGGCACTGCATGGGCGGACAAGAAGCAGCTCGCGGCTTACATTCAGCGAATTGAAGAAGCCGAAAAGCGCGATCATCGCAAGATCGGCAAGCGCCTTGATCTCTTCCATACGCAGGAAGAGGCCCCGGGTATGGTGTTTTGGCATCCGAATGGCTGGACCATTTATCAAGTGCTTGAGCAGTACATGCGCGGCGTGCAGCGCGCGAACGGTTACCAGGAGATCAAAACGCCACAAGTTGTGGATCGCAGCTTATGGGAGAAATCCGGGCACTGGGGCAACTACGCTGAAAACATGTTTACCACTGAGTCGGAAAGCCGCGATTACGCGATCAAGCCGATGAACTGTCCCTGTCACGTTCAGGTGTTCAATCAGGGGCTCAAGAGTTACCGTGAGTTGCCGTTGCGTCTTGCTGAGTTTGGCTCTTGCCACCGCAATGAGCCCTCCGGTGCGCTGCATGGGATTATGCGTGTTCGTGGTTTTACTCAGGATGACGCGCACATCTTCTGCACTGAAGAGCAGGTCAGTGCCGAGGCAGCTGATTTCATCAAGCTGACCATGCAGGTCTATGCTGATTTCGGCTTCAGTGAAATCAAGTTGAAGTTGTCAACGCGCCCTGATAAGCGTGTCGGAGACGATGAGTTCTGGGACCGCGCCGAAGCTGCTTTGGCGGGTGCGCTGGACGCGGCCGGTTTGCCTTGGGAGTATTTGCCGGGCGAGGGCGCGTTCTACGGCCCGAAGATCGAGTTTACATTGCTCGACTGCCTGGGGCGTTCCTGGCAGTGCGGCACCTTACAGTACGATCCGAACATGCCCCAGCGTCTGGATGCGAGCTATGTCGCGGAGGATAACAGCCGAAAGACGCCGGTCATGCTGCATCGCGCGATCCTTGGTTCGTTCGAGCGCTTTATCGGTATCTTGATCGAGCACTATGAGGGTGCTTTCCCGGCCTGGCTGGCTCCGACCCAAGCTGTGGTGATGAATATCACTGACAAGCAGGCGGATTTCGCCGTTGAAGTGGAGAAAACACTCAGTCAAAGCGGCTTCCGTGCCAAGTCCGACTTGAGAAACGAAAAGATCGGCTTTAAAATCCGCGAGCATACCTTGCTCAAGGTTCCCTATCTCTTGGTTATTGGAGACAGGGAAGTAGAGACACGAGCCGTTGCTGTGCGCACCCGTGAAGGCGTTGATCTGGGCTCCATGCCCTTGGATGACTTCACGCAGCTGCTGACACAAGCGGTTTCCCGGCGTGGTCGCCAAGAATTGGAGTAATGACTATTAAGCGTGAAATGAGACAGGATAAACGAGCTGCACCCAAGGCCCCGATCAACGAGAATATCTCGGCTCGTGAGGTCCGTTTGATTGGTGCTGATGGCGAGCAGGTTGGCATCGTCTCGATTGATGAAGCGCTTCGTATAGCTGAAGAAGCCAAATTGGATCTGGTGGAGATTTCCGCCGATGCGGTTCCTCCTGTATGCCGGATCATGGATTACGGCAAGCACCTGTTCGAGAAAAAGAAGCAGGTCGCTGCGGCGAAGAAGAACCAGAAGCAAATCCAGGTTAAAGAAGTAAAGTTTCGTCCAGGGACGGAAGAGGGCGACTACCAGGTCAAGCTACGCAACCTGGTACGTTTCCTGAGTGACGGGGACAGGGCCAAGGTTTCGTTGAGATTCCGCGGTCGTGAGATGGCGCATCAGGAGCTGGGGATGGAACTGTTGAAGCGGGTCGAAGGTGACCTTGCTGAATACGGTTCGGTCGAACAGCATCCAAAGATGGAAGGACGCCAGCTGATCATGGTCATCGCTCCCAAGAAGAAAAAGTAACCACCAGGGCACTGGCAGGCCTTGCGGTTATTTGAAATCACCCACACTGTGGAGTACCGAACATGCCAAAGATGAAGACTAAAAGTGGCGCTGCGAAGCGCTTCAAAAAGACGGCGAATGGCTACAAGCACAAGCACGCTTTCAAGAGCCACATCCTGACCAAAATGTCTACCAAGCGTAAGCGTCAGCTGCGTGGTACATCTCTGATGCACCCGTCTGACAACGCAAAAGTAGAGCGCATGCTGCGCGTTCGTTAATTCGGTCAAGACTCAGAGGAATAACTCATGGCTCGTGTTAAGCGTGGCGTCGTCGCTCGTCGCCGTCACAAGAAAATTCTGAAACTCGCCAAAGGCTACTACGGAGCGCGTTCGCGTGTGTTCCGTGTTGCCAAGCAGGCGGTGATCAAGGCTGGCCAATATGCCTACCGTGACCGCCGTCAGCGGAAGCGTCAGTTCCGCGCTCTTTGGATCGCTCGTATCAACGCTGGTGCTCGTGTAAACGGTCTGTCCTACAGTCGTTTCATTGCTGGCCTGAAAAAAGCGGCTATCGAGATCGACCGTAAGGTTCTGGCCGAGCTGGCAGTGAACGAAAAAGCAGCTTTTGCTGCCATTGTCGAAAAAGCTAAAGCTTCTCTGGCCTAAGCCCATCGACAATCGAATCTTCTGATTCGTAGCGTCACCGATAGGGGAAGAGCCTTGTGCTCTTCCCCTATTTCGTATCTGAAGGGGCATTTGCAAAAATGCAGCTCGCGTAAAGCCTGAGTGCTGATCGTCTGGTGCGGTTCTGCAAGAACCTCTGGAGGTTGTACATGGAAAACCTGGATGCACTGGTCTCGCAAGCGCTTGAGGCGGTGCAACATAGTCAAGACATCACCGCCCTGGAGCAGATTCGGGTTCAGTATCTCGGCAAGAAAGGCGAGCTGACCCAAGTCATGCAAACCCTAGGCAAGCTGTCCGCGGAAGAGCGCCCCAAGGCCGGCGCGCTCATCAACGCAGCGAAGAGCCGTGTTCAGGATGAGTTGAACGCTAAAAAGGCGGATCTTGAGCAAGCTGCGCTGAGCGCTAAGCTCGCTGCCGAGCGGATCGATGTGACATTGCCAGGCCGAGGGGAGGCCTCCGGTGGGCTGCATCCAGTGACGCGGACACTGGAGCGGATCGAACAATTCTTCAGTCATATCGGCTATAGCGTTGCTGAGGGGCCGGAGGTCGAAGACGACTACCACAACTTCGAGGCGCTCAATATCCCCGGCCATCATCCTGCCCGGGCGATGCACGATACCTTCTATTTCAACGCCAACATGCTGTTGCGTACCCATACCTCGCCGGTTCAGGTGCGGACGATGGAGTCGCAGCAGCCGCCCATTCGTATCGTCTGTCCCGGGCGTGTCTATCGATGCGACTCGGATATCACTCATTCGCCTATGTTCCATCAGGTGGAGGGCTTGCTCGTCGATGAGGGCATCAGCTTTGCGGACCTAAAGGGCACAATCGAGCAGTTTTTGCGAGTGTTCTTTGAGAAGCCGTTGGGCGTCCGTTTTCGGCCGTCGTTCTTCCCCTTCACCGAGCCGTCGGCTGAAGTGGACATGCAATGTGTGATGTGCAGCGGTAAAGGTTGTCGCGTCTGCAAGCAGACCGGCTGGCTTGAGGTGATGGGCTGCGGCATGGTGCATCCAAATGTGCTGCGCATGTCCGGTATTGACCCAGAAAAGTACCAAGGCTTCGCATTCGGTATGGGAGCCGAGCGGCTTGCCATGTTGCGATATGGCGTCAACGACTTACGCCTGTTCTTCGATAACGATCTGAGGTTTCTGGCGCAATTTCGCTAGGTTCAGAGTCCAGTCAAAGAATCATTAGGAGAGCAGGATGAAATTCAGCGAGCAGTGGTTGCGTACGTGGGTCAATCCGCAAGTTTCTCGTGAGGAACTGGTAGCGCGGCTGTCGATGGTCGGCCTCGAAGTGGATGCGGTCACCCCGGTGGCCGGTGAGTTCAGTGGCGTTATCGTCGGCGAGGTGCAGAGCACCGAGCAACATCCGGATGCGGACAAGCTGCGCGTCTGCCAGGTCAGCAACGGCAGCGAAACCTTTCAGGTAGTCTGTGGTGCGCCCAACGTGCGCCCGGGTCTGAAGATTCCTTTTGCGCAGATCGGCGCACAGCTGCCGGGCGACTTCAAGATCAAGAAAGCGAAGCTTCGCGGCGTCGAGTCCAACGGCATGCTCTGCTCGGAAACCGAGTTGCAGGTTGGTACAGACGACAGTGGACTGATGGAGCTGGCTTGCGATGCTCCGGTTGGTAGCGATTTGCGAGTGTATCTCGGCCTGGACGACGCGAGCATCGAGATAGGCCTGACGCCGAACCGTGGCGACTGCCTCTCTGTCGCAGGGCTGGCGCGTGAGGTAGGCGCTATCTACGGCGCGACGGTCGCGCCAGTCGATATCGTTCCGGTGGCTGCGAGCCACGATGAGGTACGCCCGGTCGAGGTGTTGTCACCCTCAGCCTGTCCGCGCTACCTCGGGCGCGTGATTCGTAATGTGGATCTTTCGCGACCCGCTCCGCTGTGGATGGTCGAGCGTTTGCGCCGTTCCGATATCCGCAGCATCGATGCGGTGGTAGATGTCACCAATTACGTGATGCTCGAACTGGGCCAGCCGCTGCATGCATTCGATCTGGCTGAGATCAATGGTGGGGTCAGGGTTCGGATGGCTGAGGAACAGGAGAAGCTCGTCCTGCTCGATGGGCAGAAAGTGACTCTGCGCAGCGATACCTTGGTCATCGCCGACCACCAGCGTGCCCTAGCGATTGCGGGGGTCATGGGAGGGGAGTGCAGCGGTGTGAGTGCCGAGACAAAGGACCTGTTTCTGGAAAGTGCCTTCTTTGACACCATTGCTCTTGCTGGCAAAGCGCGCTCCTATGGTCTGCATACAGACGCTTCGCATCGCTATGAGCGAGGAGTTGATTCCCAGCTCTCCCGCCGAGCCATGGAACGGGCCACTGCGCTGTTGTTGGATATTGTTGGAGGCAGCGCCGGTCCTGTAATCGAAGTCGCTAGTGATGCAGATCTCCCACGAGTTGCACCGATCCTGCTGCGCAAGGACCGAATCGAACAGATGCTGGGGTTGAACATGGTGGACGATCAGGTCGTCTCGCTGCTTTCAGCTCTGGGTCTGGGTATTGCCGAACTGGGCGAAGAGTCTTGGGAAGTCAGCGTTCCCAGTCACCGATTCGATATCAGCCTTGAGATAGATCTGAGCGAGGCACTGGGTCGTCTGTATGGCTACGACCGCTTACCGGTGCGTTATCCCCAGGCACGTCTGGCGCCCGAAGCCAACCCTGAATCCCTGGCCGAGCTGCCCGCCCTGCGCCGCTTGTTGGTTGCCCGGGGCTATCAGGAAGCGATTACCTACAGCTTCATCGATCCGAAAATGTTCGAGCTGTTCAGCCCTGGTGTCGAGCCGCTGCAGCTGGCCAACCCGATTTCCTCGGACATGGCGGCGATGCGCGCCACGCTCTGGCCGGGGTTGATCAAGGCGCTGCAGTACAATCTCAATCGTCAGCAAACGCGCATACGGCTGTTCGAAAGCGGGCTGCGTTTCGTCGGCCAGCTGGGCGCGTTGACGCAGGAGTCGATGCTGGCGGGCGCCATTACTGGGAGCCGCCTGCCAGAGGCCTGGAGCAACGAACGAGCAGCCGCAGACTTCTATGACATGAAAGCCGACGTCGAAGCCTTGCTTGGTTTTGCCGGCGATGCTGCCTCGTATGGGTTTGTCGCTGCTGAACATCCGGCCCTGCACCCCGGTCAGACGGCTCGAATCGAGCGGGATGGGCGCTTGGTTGGTTATATCGGGAGTCTTCATCCGGAATTGGCTGCGACGCTGGGAATCGATCAGCCGGTCTATCTGTTCGAACTGCTCGTATCCGAGATCAGTGAAGGCCGACTGCCGCGCTTCAGTGAACTGTCTCGCTTCCCTGAGGTGCGCCGCGATCTGGCCATTTTGGTGGCGCGTGATATCCCGGCTGACCACGTGTTGCTATGCATTCGCGGCGCGGCAGGCGAGAACCTGACGGACCTCAAGCTATTTGATGTGTACCAAGGTAAAGGTATTGATCCTCTTAGCAAAAGTGTGGCAGTCGGCTTGACCTGGCAACACCCTTCGCGCACTCTAAACGACGATGAGGTGAGTGGTGCTATGCAGCAAATCCTCTCCTCCCTGGAAGAAAGGTTCAACGCCACGTTAAGGAAATAGCGTATGGGGGCTCTGACGAAAGCTGAAATGGCGGAACGTCTATATGAAGAGCTAGGCTTGAATAAGCGCGAGGCCAAGGAACTGGTCGAACTGTTTTTCGAGGAAATTCGACAGGCGCTTGAGCATAACGAGCAGGTGAAGTTGTCCGGTTTCGGCAATTTCGATCTGCGCGACAAGCGACAGCGCCCAGGGCGCAACCCGAAAACCGGTGAGGAAATTCCGATCACGGCGCGTCGTGTCGTGACATTCCGGCCAGGGCAAAAACTTAAAGCCAGAGTCGAAGCCTATGCTGGAACCAAGTCATAACGACGAATTGCCAACGATACCTGGCAAGCGCTACTTCACCATCGGTGAAGTTAGCGAGTTGTGTGCTGTAAAACCGCACGTGTTGCGCTATTGGGAGCAGGAGTTTCCCCAGCTGAACCCTGTGAAGCGTCGTGGTAATCGACGCTATTATCAGCGCCAGGACGTGCTGATGATCAGGCAGATCCGTTCGTTGCTTTACGAGCAGGGCTTTACCATTGGCGGTGCTCGCCAGCGGATGTCAGGCGATGAGGCCCGCGAGGACACGACGCAGTATAAGCAGCTGATTCGGCAGATGATCACCGAGCTCGAAGATGTGCTTCAGGTGCTTAAAAATTGAGTGTTTAGCATAAAAACTTTCACATATTCAGTCGCTTAGTGTATAGTTCGATTCGCTTTCAGCAGAGCTAAAAGCATTTCGGGGCGTAGCGCAGCCTGGTAGCGCACTTGCATGGGGTGCAAGGGGTCGAGTGTTCGAATCACTCCGTCCCGACCAAAATTCCCTATAAAATCCAGTCATTTAGCGATGGCTGGATTTTTTTATGGCTGATGGTTTTTGATGGTCTGCGTTTTTACCCCACTTTTTACCCCACCGGTGATCAAGGCAGCTAAAAGAGATAAGAACCATCGGCGCGGCTGATCCACGTTGAGTATCGACGCGTCTGACGTCTGCCTGCTAAAGGTCTAGCTAAATGCGTTGGCGAATAGCAGGAAGGCAGATTGCAGCTAATGAAAGGCTCTTTCCGGAAAGCCAGAACTAGCTATCGAACCCTAATCGAACTCGTTCGTCGGTGGCCTTGGGCTGGCTTTGAAGCGTGCACAGCTTCTCATAGCACGCTCGTGCTGGTCATCGCGTTAGTACCTGTCTCGTCCCTCCAGCGTGCGCCTGGCCCGCAAAGACGGTTCGCCATTTGGTGACTATCGGCAATTGCCCGTCTTCCGATATCCGTCAGCGACTGCCTTTACTTCGGTAGGGAAGGGTACCTGGTTCTTCAGTGAGACCTTGTCGTATCTCGGGCACCCATTAGGCAAGTGGTAGATTTTGCTGCTCCGGTTTCCGATGATCACTCCATCGCTGGAGGCCGCAGTAGATGTCGCTGCGGTGGTTCTGACACGAAAACGATCATCCAGGAGCGTGACGTCTATGGCCCTGGTGAGCACCGTTGGAACCCCACTCTATTGAATTTGGCGGAGCGTTACGGCTTCACGCCAAAGGTGTGTGGCCCTATGGGGCCCGGAGGATGCGACCAGCGCTGCTGCAACTGTCGGGACTGCCGGCCGTCAAGACGGTTGAACAATACGACTTCAAGTTCGCCAGTGGCGCGCCGAAAAGTCAGTTCCTGGAACTGGCCAGTGCTCTGGCCCATCGAGCAATCATGGCCGGCATCTCCACCAAGTTCATCTCCGCCGCCGATGTCCTTGCAGCTCGTAGCAGCACACCATCAGGGGCGCCTGGCTCAATACTTCAGTCGTGCTGTTCAGTGCTCGAAATTGCTGGTGATCGATGAGATCGGCTATCTACCGCTCGGCCGTGACGAAGCCAACCTGTGCTTCAATGTCATCGCCAAAAGGTACGAACATGGCAGCGTGGTGCTCACCAGTAATTTGCCGTTCAGCCAATAGGCAAAGACCTTTGCTGACGACTCGACGCTAACCGCTGCGCTGCTAGATCGTCTTCTGCACCACGACCATATCGTCCAGGTCAGCAGGCAAAGCTATCGACTGAAAGACAAGCTGAAATCGGGCCAGGTGGTACCGGGAGAAACGGCTTCGCTACAACCATAAACAGACTCCAAACACTGCCGGGGTGGGTCAGTTTTACGTCGGTAGGGTGGGTCAGTTTTCAACCGCGTTGACAAGTAGAGAAGGGTTAATCACTCAAGCCGCCGCATCCCCTTGTCGATTCAAGTTGCGACCCAGCACATTTCGCTCGATTGATTGACGCGGCCTAGCGCGCTTACTGATAGCATAAGGCTATCTCGCCTGGCCCAGTAACGGACGTGTCTAGAGGCATAGGCGATGGTTGGAGTGGTTGGGTCATGGCAGACATTGAGCTGAGTGTGGAGGGCAGCTACCGCAGGGTCGCGTATACCGTGACTTTGATCGGCTCTGCCTTCGGACGCGAACAGTGGACGTTCAACGTAGACATCCGCCCGCTTCAAAGCTGGGTTACTGGCGATACCTTTATTTCACCAGGTTTCTACAGTACCGATGCTCAGGCACAGGAGGCTGCTGTCGAGCTAGTAAAACTGTACGTTGATCGGCAGTGGAGCCTGCGAGCTCACTGACGATGCACCGCAGCCTCTAATCCGTGATGGAAGATTGATGTAAGTTACCTGCCGTCATAAGGAGCGTCGGCGTATGAAAAAGGATTTTGGTGAGTTTTGGGTCGAGGCGATCGCCTATCAAAACGACCTGGCAGCGTTCACTTAGCTACTGACCTACCGGCGCGAGACAGGCAGCCTAATTAATGTATCCATAGCGCCCGCGATGATGCCCGAGAGTCGGGCTGCGGCTCGAGCCGAGGCCGCAGCTGCGCTATGCAGAGTCATCAGCGTGACGGCAGACGGTGAGCTGGTCTTTGATCCGGCTCCTATTCCTTATCCGGTATCGACCCACACGGCAGTCAGGGTTCGCCGGGCGTAAGTACTGGATCGGTTTCAATTTCCACTTTGCTCCGCACTGCGAGGAACTTACCGTCCTTCAAGCCTTAGATGGTCCAAGCGAGTGGTAGCTGCTTGATGCAGTCGTGCTGTTGAAGCGAGGAAGCCGACAGCCCGTTCGTCATGTTTTCCACGCCTGAATCACGTGGATTATTGAACCGCTTTCGCAAAAAGGCAGTCGTTTGTAGCAGGACAACAAACGGAACGTAGAATGCCTTATAGCGTCATGAGGATGTGGCACCGCTCAGAGGCTATCAAAATGGCCCCGCTGGCGCGGTCCATGCGCCAGTTGCTGGAAATCGACCTGCACATTTGCGTCACCGGACAGCACCGAGAAATGCTGCATTTGGTCCTTGAGACATTCGAACTCGACGTCGAGCAGGATCTGGCGATCATGAACCGCGGACAGACTCTAAATGGCTTGACCGAGCAGCTGCTGGTTCGGCTCGATCATGCCTATGACGCCTTCCGCCCAGACTTGATGCTGGTTGACGGCGATACCACCACCAGCTTCGTCGCAAGCTCGCCGGTGTTGAGCCGCCCGCTTTGTGGCGTCTAGCCCGATCAACTCAACGAAGCCGCTTGATTAAGCGATCGAGCAATCTCCCTACCATGCTCTCGGGCACGCTCGTGACCGAGATAGATGAAGTGCGGACTTTCGATGACCCTGGCGTCTCTATGCCCGTATTCTCTCAGGTAATTGTTGGGCTTTGCACCATGCACCAGCATGACTTTAGGCTTTATCGTCTTAAGCAAGAAGTCGAAGATCTTCGTCGACTTCTGTTGGCTCCGAAGCATGTTCTCTCGGGCAGCAGGGAACGAATATATATTGGTCTCTAGAAACCTGACATCACTGTTCGCGCCAACGGCTTCGTCCATCACGATTTTCATGACAGTTCGCGTTCGGCTCGGTTTAGCGCGGGTGGCTTGATATGCGCTGTACCATGCCGCCTTATCGAATCCATAACCCAGAAGCCAGAATCCCAGAAGTCTTCCGTCATGCTGGAAGCTGCGTTGATACCGACTATGAATACTTGGCAATCCAGCGGAGATCCGTCGCACACAAACGGACGGTCATGAAATGGAGAGCCCATAAGGTCTCGCAGGTCAGCTTCGAATTTCCCTATGTCCATTCGCTTTGAGTCCATGCACAAAACGAAAAGCCTGCTAGAAAGCAGGCTTTCTTACAACGATCGGATTAGCGCTGTATGACGGTCGCGCTATTGCTCATGCCGTTCTGAGTGATTGTCGCTGTGTCTACGCCGGAGCTTGAACCGTACACACCTTGAGTCAAGGAGGCATGGTTAGCGGTACCGGTCTGATTGATGATGCCACTATTGCCGTAAGGCGAGCCGTTCTGCGCAACTTCGATTATGTTGTCAGCGCCGTTTTGGGCGATGTCGAGCGAGCTACCATCACCATCCTGCTGTATATCAACTAGGTTCCGCTCACCGTTTGAGACACCATTAACGCTATTCGAGCGGCCTGCCTGGTCTACATTCAGCTGGTTGTCAGCACCCGACTGGATAAAGGAAATCGAACCCATTGCTGAGTTGTCATTAATCTTGGCCAGATTGCGATCACCCTCCTGCATCAGGTTGATATAGCCACCCGAGTAGCGACCGCCGCCCGATTGAGAGACCGAGGCACCGTTGTCATCACCGGTCTGGCTGATGCTTGTATGAGCACCTTGGAAGTCAGCGTACTGGCTCAGGCTGATGGTGTTCTGCGTACCGGACTGATAGGCGTCCGCCGATACAAATCCACCGTGTTGTACAGCGTGAAGCTCGTTGCCCTGGCCGTACTGTTCGGCCACAACGCTATTGAAGGCACCCGACTGATCCAGGTCAATCAGGTTCTCCTGACCATCCTGGTAAATCTTGCCGTAAAGTCCTTGTTCGCTACCTATCTGATCGACGCTAACATCGTTGTCACGGCCGGTTTGAGCGACTTGAGCGTACGAGGCGCCGCCCGTAGTTGCTTGAAAGACGCTTACCTCGTTGCGCACGCCGTCTTGGGATAGATTGGCTTCAGAGCCATAGCCCACCTGATCAGTAGTCAGTACGTTCTCGGCGCCATACTGGGTGGCCGAGACTGTAAGGTCGCTTCCTTCTTGCTCTGATTGAGCCACATTGAGGTCACCACTCTGAACAAGCGTGGATGCATTTCCAGTACCGGCCGACTGGGTGGTTTCCGCTTTATTGAAACTGCCGACCTGTTCCACCGACGCGGAGCTGTCGGCAGCTTGTGCGTGACCGGACAAGACAAGAGCGACTGCAGCGGAGAGAAGGGTGCGAATGAACATTGGGATAAACCTTTTGTTTGGAGCCAAGGATGGTCGGGCTTTCAACGAGTTAGGCATATGGGCCGAATAATTGATTGTTGACCCGTTGGGGCTTCGATTCAGAAGGGGAGCCTCGAGCTAAGCTCCCCGCTAGAGGTCAGTGACCTTGAACGACAGTCGCAGAATTGCCTGTACCGTTTTGCATGATATTGGCCATGCTGGTGGAAGCGCCTTCCTGGGTCAGGTTTTGAGTCAACGATGCAGAGTTGGCTGACCCGGTCTGGCTGATAACACCGATGTCGCCTTCACCCCACCAGCCGCCTTGGTTCGCCACGATGATGTTGTCGTTACCGGACTGAGCCACTTCAAGCGAGTTGAAGTCACCACTCTGGTTGATGTCGATCTGGTTACCGTCACCGGTGGACGAGCTGGAGAAAGAGGTGTTGCGTCCGCTTTGCGCAGCAGTCAGACGGTTGGCTGAGCCTGTTTGCTCGGACTCGAAGGTACTCCACGCACCGGTTGCAATAATGTTGGCTGTGTTATCGAGTCCATTCTGCGTCAGGTCGACACTTCCGCCCGAGTGGCGCCCGCCATCTGTCTGGTAGATATTTGCAGAGTTAGAGGAGCCGGTTTGAGATACGTTTGTGCTCGCGCCGTACGGCCAGGCTCGCTGGCGAAGATAGAGGGTGTTGTTCGTGCCGTTTTGAACGGCCATAGCATCTGCGCCACCTTCCTGCGTTACCAGTGCGTAATTGCCCGTGCCGCTTTGCTGTCCAGCATAACTGTTCATCCGCTCAGACTGGCTGACGGTAGTGATGTTGTAGTTGCCTTCCTGCAGCACCTCAGCACTGTGGTTGGCTACGTCGTACTGAAGGACTACAGCAGTATTGTTTCGTCCGATCTGGTCGACGACCGCGCTATGGTTCCCGCTGTACTCGTCCTGAGCGTCATACTGGTAGACACGTTGATAGTTACCGTCGCCCTGCTGAGAAAGGCGGGCGGTATTGCCGTCGCCGATCTGCTCGGTATCCACGACGTTTTCTTCACCACTCTGGTAAATGGAAAGGCCGAGGGTGATGCCACTTTGACTAGCTTCAATGCTATTTGAGCTGCCAATTTGTTCGGTAGTAACCTGGCTGTCAGCAGCCTGCGCCTGGCCGATGAGTACCAGAGTAACGGCAGCCGCGAGGAGGGAGCGTGAGTGCATGCTCAGAATCCTTTGAGTGAGTGAAGACAGGATTCTCGTCACATGACGGCACACTGGTATCAATCGTTCGGTGGATTCAGACAGGCGCAATGGCTTTAGCCTGACTTATGAGTCGGATCAGAACAAATTAGGCTATGGATGCGAAGCTAACTCGGATAGTAAGCAGGATTGCGGGATGGAATTTGCAAAAAATGGGTGAACTAAATGCCCGTGTGCAGCCACGCTTCGGCGGGGTTTTTGTTGCTGGTGCGTATTACGGGCCACGCAGCAAGCCGATCGTGATTAACGCTCGGCTCTGAGCGATGTCTAGGCGGAATGTATTTCAGATCGCGCTGGGTCCCGCACACTTGGCACGAACCTGCGTCCCAGTGCCGATATGACGGCTATACCGAAAGCAGCGGGACAGCGTTGCTGGGTGAAAGGTCCGCAAAAAGAAAGCCAGGCATTGCCTGGCTTTAGCTAATCGAGCCGCTGCTTTACTGCAGCCACCCCTCCACCTGCTCAGCTCCGTACTGCTCTTTCCAGGTCTTCAATACCTTATGGTTGCCG
>JAKUTK010000036.1 GCA_022448005.1 Pseudomonas sp. | reverse complement strand
AAAAGTCGGTATCGGCGTCAACCTACGCAAGCGGCTGATTCAGCATCGCAGGTCGCGCCAGAGTCGGTTGGTACTCAAGCCCGGTGGCAGTTGGGGAAACCCCGCCGATGTCAGAAGCGCACAGTCGATATTGGCGAAGCACCTGTACTTCGCTGGTTGTGCCGATGGATGATCTCCGGACGGAGGCGGGGCGACAGGCGTTTCTCGAAGAGCGCTGCTTCATCCGCTTCCAGGTTACTTCAAGCCGCAAGGAGGCCCGTTCGCTGGAGCTCGCGCTGGAGGCCAGCGGAGCCTTCCTTTTTCAAGGGCGGGTAAGTCGTTCCTTGCAGCGGAGCTGACCTCTGCGGGGGAGGCGTCAGCAGCTACAGGCTTCTCTCGGCTGGCTGCCTCCTCCGATCCCACTGCGCGATCTGCACCAGAACCACCAGCGTTACGATCGGCAGCAGCCCGATGTTCACCGCGGCCCAGCCGGCCTGGGCGATCAATGCGCCGGAGGCGAAGGACATCACTGCGGCGACGCTACCGTTGCTCAATTCCATCAAGCCCTGCGCCCGTGCACGCTCATTCGGCGCATGCCCGTGGCCGAGTTGCGTGGTGCCGGCGACCAGCATCAGGTTCCAACCGACGCCGAGCAGGCAGCTGCTGATCATGAAGTGCCAGTGGGTGATGCCGAGCAGCGCGACTATCGCACTGACGATCAGCAGGGCCGCGCCGCCGCAGGCGACCAGTCGGCAGCCCCAGCGGTCCACCAACGGCCCGGCGACGAAAGCCGGGAGGAACATGCCGAGCATGTGCCACTGGATGACTTGCCCGCTGGCCTGCAGATTCAGGCCTTCGCCATGCATCGCCAAGGGCGTGGCGTTCATCACCAGAATCATCAGGCCGTGGCCGGCGGCAGTGGTCAGCACCGCAGCGCGAATGGTCGGTCGCGCCAGCAGTGCCCGCCAACTGACCGCTGGCAGGGCGGCGTGAGCAATTGGTGCACCGCTGCTCGCCGGCAATCCAGCAAGCACCAGTACGCCCAGCGCTGCGAGGCTGGCGATCAGCAGATAGGTGCCGGCAAAGGGGACGGCAGTGATATCGCGCGCCATATGGCCGAGCGTGGGCGCTGTCAGCGCGGCCAATACGCCGCCGCCGATCACGCAGGCGGTGGCGCGACCCTTGAAGGCGTCACTCACCGCTTCCAGCGCGGCGAAGCGGTAGAACATGGCTGAAGCCTGGTAGGCGCCGATCGGCAACGCGCCGAGACACAGCAGGGTGAAGCTGTCGAGCCAGAGCGACAGCGCGCTGATCAGTCCGCCCAGCACGCCGGCCAAGGCACCGATCAGAAAACCGGCCCGCCGGCCGCGGCGCTGCATCAGCCCCGCTAACGGCTGCAAGGCGAGCAAGCCACCAAGCATCAGCAGGGCAAGCGGCAGGGTGGCGAGCCCCGCCACGGGTGCCAGGCGCAGCCCGACGATGGCGGTGAAGATGATCCCGGTCATCGAGCATGACCAGAACAACGCTTGGGCAATGAACAGGCGCAGGACCTGCGGATTGTTGAGCAGTAAGTGCATAGGTGCGGCTCCCTGAGGGTGACGAGCGGGCACAGCGCTGCCTGGCCAGATGCCGAGTGCGCCGGTGAACAGTGAGTGAGGTCGGACGAGGCGACAGCCGAAGCGCTGGTAAAACTCTCGCGGGCTGACTGAAAGGTGTTTCTGAAAGCTGCGCCTGAGGTTTTCCGGATGACCGAAACCGGTTAACCGCGCCACCGTCGCAATCGAGGCCTGCGCGTCGAGCAGCAGGTTGCGCGCGGCCTCCAGACGCACCCTTTCGATGTACTGCCCCGGCCCTATGCCGGTTTCCTGGCTGAACAGGCGACAGAGAGTGCGCGGCGTCATGTGCGCCTGGGCGGCCAGTGCGTCGATAGAAAGATCGTCGCCCAGATGCCCGGGAATCCATTCCAGCAGCGCGGCCAGACGCGCCACACTGCTGGTCGGTGCCATCAGCAGCGGGCTGAACTGGGTCTGTCCGCCGGGCCTACGCAGGAACATCACCAAACGCTGGGCGACTGCCAACGCCAGCGCGCGGCCGAGATCCGCCTCGACCAGGGCCAGCGCCAGATCGATGCCCGCGGTGACGCCCGCCGAGCTAAATAAATGCGCTGCCTGCGGGTCGGTCGGGTCGTAGGTGTGCAGCCGATCGCCCTGCACCTCGATGGCCGGGTATGAGCCCAGGGCAGCAAGATCAGCCCAGTGCGTGGTTGCCTTGCGCCCGTCGAACAGCCCCGCTTCGGCCAGGATCAGCGCGCCGGAGCAGACCGATCCCAGGCGGCGTACCCTGGGTTCTGCCCTTCGCAGCCAGTCGAGCAGCGGTTGGTCATGCTTCTGCACATCCACGCCGACGCCGCCTGGCACCAGCAGCGTATCCAGCGTGGCGGGATCGCACCCGGCCCAGCTCGCATCCGCCACCAGCTTCAGCCCCGCCGAGGTCGCGACCGGGCCGGCGCGGGCGCCGAGCAGCATCAGCTCGTAATGGCGCGGCAAGCCTTGTCGCTGCCGCTCGACGTTCGCGGAGGCGAACACCTGCATTGGGCCGGTGACGTCCAGGCTCATCACATCCGGGTAGATCAGGCAGGCGACGGTGCGGGTGGTGTCCATGGGGCACCTCTCAGGGAAGATGCCTGCAGTCTGCTGCCGAGGCGCATCTGTCGCAATGACAAGGTTCCCACGGATCTTGCCAGAATCGCTGCGGGCGGCCATTCACCACCATCGCCCCCATGAGTGGCGCGTGACCTCTGCATATGGGCGCTGCGGGGTACGTGGGATCGGCGAGCGGACGGCTCTGTTTCGATTGCGGCCTGGGCTCAGCTGTTCTTGGCCCGCAACCGATACTGCCCCGGTGTCATGCCTACCACGCGCTTGAAGTCGTGAATGAAGTGCGCCTGGTCGCTGTAGCCGCAGGCGAGGGCGGTATCGAGCAGCGGCTGGCCGGTGCGTAGCTGATTGCGCACCAGTGCCACACGCTGAATGCGGCTGAACTGCTTGGGCGTCATCCCCACCTGGTGGCGGAACAGGCGTTCCAGTTGCCGCTGGCCGAGCGGTACGCTCTGGAGCAGGTCGGTCAGTCGGGCACGGCCGCCCTCGGCCGCGATCTGCGCCAACAGCTGTTGCACCGGGGTGCGACGCGCCTGGCTTGCACTCAGACGCCAGAGCAGTTCGCGCTCCACCACAGCCTGCTGCGCGTCCCGTTCCAGCTCAGCCAGCTGATCGATCAGGTGCGCGAATCCAAGCCTGGGCCAACTGGCGTCGTGGAATCCAGCCAGCTCGTCTAGACCGATTCCGAATACGGCGTCGCCCATGCCGGGGTGAAAACGCACGCCCATCATCCTGACTTGACCGACCAGCTGGAGGCGGGCGCTGGCCAGCTGCGGGCCAGCGATCAGCGTCCGCAGGCTGCATTGAGTGCCATCGAAATTCAACGGTTCGGCAAAGTTGAAGATGACGCCACTGCCGCCGTCCGGGTGCAGCATCTGCTCGTCGAAGGTCTGCGAGCCGTCGCCTTCCACCCACCAGAAACGCTGCACGTACGCAGCCAACGCCGGGCTAGGCGGACGTGTGATGAAACCCTTCAGGGAGGGCAGGCGGCCGTGGACGGAATCGGACATGACGGGCCCGTTGGAGGATGTCGAAAATCTACAATAGCGCAGCCTGTGGCCTGCGTAGCCTTGGTTGCATATTTAAACCAAGGAGTGACACCAATGCGCATGAACTACCAGGCCGCCGCCCCCGACGTAATGACCGCCATGATTGGGCTGGAAACCTACCTGGCACGGCAAAGCCGCCGTGACGACGGTATCGACAAACCGCTGATGGAGCTGGTGAAAATCCGCGTCTCGCAGATCAATCGCTGCGCATTCTGCATCGACATGCATACCAGGGACGCCCGCGCCATCGGTGAAACCGAGCAGCGCATCTATGCCTTGAGTGCCTGGCGCGAAACGCCGTTTTTCACTGAGCGAGAGCGCGCGGCGTTGGCCTGGGCCGAGGCCAATACGCTGCTGCCAAACGGTATAGAGCAAGCCCTGTTCGACGAGGCGCGCCAGCAATTTTCCGAGGCCCAGCTGGCCAACCTCACGCTAGCGATAGCGACCATCAACGCCTGGAACCGCTTTGGTGTGTCCTTCGCGCCGGTGCCGGGCAGTTACCAGCCGGAGTAGAACAACGGCCTGCCGCCCGACCGGAAAGTCTGGCGGCTCAGGGCATGAGGTCCTGGTTGCTCATGGCGCAGAAGCTCTGCGCCTGCCTGGAAGGAGGAAGCGCCCGCAGTTGAGTCATGCATTGGGCCTGGCTTGACGTTCGCGCTGCGCTGAGCAAGGCATGCCCATCGACGCTGATCAGGTAAGGCCGGTTGTAGCGGGGCCCGTCTCGCCAGACCTTGAACCGGAGGTCGCTCAAGGCGCAGCGGTATTGCATATGGCCGGAAAACCCCTTGAGTCGGTCGCTCCGGAACACATGGTGGTATTTCTGCCAGTCACGGGCGCGCCGGCCCTCGCGCACTGCTTCGATGCAGCCGTCCAGCTTGGTGATGTCTGGTTCATGCAGGAAAATACTTTGCGCCAGGCTCGAACCATCCAGTTGCATCGTAGCCACAAGATAGACTCGTTGTTCAGTCGCCTGCGTCGTGAGCGCCCATAGCAGACCCAACGCCAACATCCCTGTCCTGATCAATCTGCATGCTCCTGAATGGCGGTTTCTTCGAGGCGCGCACCCTAGCCGAGGAGGGTGTCGGGAAACAAGCGCGGGAATGTGTGAGCCACTTGGCTGACGGCCCTCATGGCGTGGGCATGAACTCCTTTGCAGAGTGCTGTCGAAGTCAGTATCCGGCGTCGAAGCGAGGAAATGAAATGTTGCAAGCCCATCGCAGCATCCTGCTCACCGTTGGCGGCTTTGCTGTAAATTTGCCTGCCCTTGGCTACGAAACCTCCCTTACATGACCCTCCTGATAGCGTTCGCTGTCTTATCCATCTTCGTTTCATTCATCTGCTCGATCCTGGAAGCCTCGCTGCTCTCGCTGACACCCAGCTTTATCGCGCATCAAAAGGCCTCCAAACCCAAGCTCTACGAACGCCTAAAAAATTTGAAAGACAACGTCGATCAGCCACTCGCGGCGATCCTGACGTTGAACACCGTTGCCCACACCGTCGGCGCAACCGGTGTAGGTGCCCAGGTCACCGTGGTGTTCGGCAACGGCTATGTCGGTATCGCTTCGGCGGTGATGACAGTGCTGATCCTGGTGCTTTCGGAGATCCTGCCCAAGACCATCGGTGCCCGTTACTGGCGAACGCTGGCACCGTACCTGCCGCCGTTGTTGAACGGCATGATCCTGATACTGAAGCCGTTTATCTATCTGTCCGACATGATCATGCGGTTGGTTGGCGGTAAGGAGCCGGAGCACGACATCCGCCAGGAGATCAAGGCACTGACGGTGCTAGGGCGCGAGAACAAAAGTCTCGACGAGGACGAGCAGCGTGTCATCCGGAACATCCTTGACCTGCACGAAATCAAGGTCCGGGACGTGATGACACCGCGCACGGTGTGCGACCACACCGCGCCGGAAACGACCATTGGCGCGTTCAAGGAGCAGGTCGCCGATAGCCAGTTTTCGCGCTACCCCGTGATCGGCGACAACGAGAGCCCGCTGGGTGTCGTGTTCCGCTATGACGCGCTGTCAGCGACCGACGACGAGGCGCCGGTCTCGTCGATCATGAAACCAATGAAGGTTGCGCCGGAAATGACCAGCGTCGAAAACCTCATGACCCAGCTGCTGCACGAGCGTCAGCACATGTGCCTGGTATACGACGAGTTCGGTAGCTGGCGCGGGCTGGTCACGCTGGAAGACATCATGGAAACCATCATCGGCAAGCCGATCATGGACGAAACCGATGACATCCCGAACATGCGCCGCTTCGCCAAGCGCCGCTGGGATCACCGGATCAAGCGCGCCCGCGAAAGCTGAGCGCAACGGTCCGCAAGCCGGGTGCGGCCAATTCATCGTTGATACCGCTAGGGGCGGTCAGGCTCGTCCCTAGCGGGCGCTGTGACGCTGCCGCTGGCGTCGCCCTTAGCGCTTGACCACCCCAAGCCGCATGAAGCGTGTTTCGCCGCTGGCGTCCTTGACACCGTCGTTATCGGTGACGACGAACAGACGGCCCTGCTTGTCCACCGCCGCACCTTCGACCTTGTCCAACACCCAGCCGCCGGTGCTCTTCAGGTCGGGCAGAAGGTCGCGCTCCAGCCGTTTGTTCACAAGCGGGAAGCTCTGCCCTTCGGCAGCGGGTTTCACGCCGTTCAGGTCGATGCGGTACAGGCGTTTGACCTCGGCTGCTGGCCCCTGCTGGTTGTCGCGCTCGATGACCAGGAACTGGCCATTGCCGATCGAGGTGAGCTCAGACAGCCCAACCCAGGCCCCTTCAGGTGCGGTATCGAGCGGATAGTAGATGAAACCCCATTCGCCGCTGTCTGGATTGAAGACGCCGATACGCACCCGGCCGGCAGGGTCATTCTTCCATTCGCGCTGGAAGGCCACGTATATGCGGGTGCTGGTGCCTTCACCAACTACCGCAATGCCCTCGAAACCGTTGCCGGTTCGCTGAGCCGCTACGTCTGCAGGCAGCGCATATTCGTTCAGCACCTCGCCTTTGACGTTGGCGCGTATCAGCAGGTTCGGCTTGGCTTTGCCGTTGCCTTCCGAGGCCAGCCAGAAGTCACCATTGTTGGCTTGTGCAATGCCCTCCAGATCATAGTTGACGGACTCGCCGTCCTTGCGCAGCTCGGTCTGCCCGTCGATGACGGCAGGTGTTTTGCTCGTGTCGATGTTGAATATGCGTGAGACCTTGTAGTAGCTGTCCGGGACGGCGTAGAGGCGGTTGTCCTGCGTACGATCCGCGACCATGCCGCTCAGCGCGCCCCAGGGAATCAGCTGGCTGTCCGTCGAACGGATCTGCGGATATGAAGCGGTTTTCCCGCCGTACTGGTAGATGGAAATCGTCGAGCGATAGCCGTCCTCGGCTGAGTCCTCCTCGCTACTGACGACCAACAGGTTGCGATTCGGGATCGGCAGGATGCCTTCCGGCCCCATGCCCGCCGGCAATAATTGATGCATTATCGGCGCCCACGGCTGGGCGACGTTGTAGACGGCCACGGCGTTGCCGCGCTCGCTACCGACGAACAGGAAGTCCTGCTTGCGGAAGCTCGCCGAGGCGATACCCTCCGGCTCAATACCTTTGTTTTCCGACCGGTTTTCCGGGTAGTGACCGGCGCGGATGAAGGCGTGCTCCATCGAGACACCGGTGTCGTGCCAGACCTTGCCGTTGTAGTCGAACAGGGTAAATCCTCGACTGCCGCCTTCATCACCGTTCGCATCCTCATAGTCGCCCTCGTTGGCGGTCGCCAGCAAGGGGCCCACCCAGGCGATGGAGTCCGGTTCGCGGCGTTTGCCCTTGAGCACACCGACCGGCTGGATGCGGTCGTTTTCCTCTACGTCGACGCCTTCGAGATCCACCTGGCCGGCACTGAAGTGACGCAGAACGCGACCGCGGCGCAGGTCAACGAGCACGATGTGGTTGTTCTCCTGCAGGGTGACGGCCGCGATGTCTTGATCATTGATGCTCACGTACTCAGGCTCAGGATCGTTCGGCGCGACCTCAGCCAGGCCGGTTAGGTCCACGTCCCGTGTACGCCAGCGCGACGGCTGGCCCTTGAGGTCGACGATGCGCAAAAAGCCCGCCGGTAGCTGTGGGAGCAGACCGTCATTCAGGTCCTCATCACGCTCGTTCTCGATCGCTACGGCGGCATACCGGCCCCGTGGGCTGATGGCGATGGAGTCCGGCTGACCGCCCATGGGCAGCGTGGCGACACGCTTCGGTTGAGCGGGGTTGCGGATGTCGAATACCGCCAGCACACCGTCGGGCTGGGCGAAACTGAGCGAGGTGTTCACCGCAACGAGTGCAAAGTGATGATGGACGGCAACCGACGTCGGCTCGCCCTCAAGCTGCACGAAGCCCGCAGGCTTCGGGTTTTTCGGGTCGCGGATGTTAACCAGGCCGATTCGCTCACCGGGGCTGTCGGTGTAGATCAGCGTGCGGCCGTCCCGGCTGACTGCGGTGATTTCGGCGACGGTTTCGCGTGAGGCATCTTCGTCCACGCCAAGGTTGCGATAGACCGGAAAGGTCGCGACCCGCTCGAAGTAAGCCGCAGCACGAGAAGAAGCTGCCTGAGAGGCGAGGGGGAGCAGGGCCAGTGTCAATGCGGTGGACAGCGCAGTGCGGGTCAGGCGGGTCGGTGTTCTCATGCAAGCCTCGGCGTTTGGCGATTGGATTTAGCCAAAACACGCTAGGCAGGGTGTATTACGAGGATGTGACGAGGTTTCGTTGGGGGAAGCGAATAGACCGTTCGATGGATAGAGAAGCTGCGATCGCAGGTGTGACCCGTCGCCTGGGCTCGAATCCCGGCTGGGTCTGGTTGTGCTCACGTCGTTGAGATCGAAGCTGCGCCTCTCACGGCGCAGCCTGCTCGATGTACAGGTCTACTTCGGCCGCAACTCCAACAAGCGCCCACCATCCCCATCTTCCAGCAGCCAGATGCTCCCATCCGGGCCTTGTTCGACTTCGCGGATGCGCGCGCCCATGTCGTAGCGAGCGGCCTCGCTGGCTTCTTCGCCGTTCAAGGTGACACGGACCAAAGCCTCGGCCGACAGGCCACCGATAAACGCATCACCTTTCCAGTCAGCAAACCGGTCGCCGTCATAGATGATCATGCCGGCAGGCGAGATCACCGGTGTCCAGGAAATCTTCGGTGCGATGAACCCGGGGCGCGTGTCGTGATCGGGGATCGGGCGGCCGCCGTAGTGGTCGCCGTTGGAGACTTCCGGATAACCGTAGTTGCCGCCTTTCTGGATCAGGTTGAACTCGTCACCGCCTTCCGGGCCCATCTCGTGTTCCCACAGGCGCCCCTGCCCATCGAAGGCGATCCCCAAGGGGTTGCGATGCCCGTGCGACCAGATCTGCGCCGTCACGCCGCCTTGATCAGCGAAGGGATTGTCAGCGGGCACGCTGCCGTCCTCGTTCAGGCGGATGACTTTGCCGAGATTGGCGTTCATGTCCTGCGCGGGCGTGAATTTCTGTCGCTCGCCTGAGGTGATCCACAGCTTGCCGTTCGGACCGAATGCGAGGCGATGCCCGTAATGGCCTTTGCCGGAAACCTTGGGCGACTGTCGCCAGATCACCTCGGTATCGGAAAGCGAGCCACCATCAGGGCTCAACTTGAGCGTCGCGCGGGTAACAGCTGCGCCGCGGTTGCCACCGTCGCCGTGCTCGGCGTAGCTGAGGTAGATGACATTATTCTTTGCGTAATCCGGGTGGAGGGTCACGTCACCCAGCCCACCCTGACCGCCGTAAGCCACCTTTGGGACGCCGTTGATCTCGTGAACCGCTCCGGACTTCACATCGACGTGCTTGAGCACGGCGCTTTTCTCGGTAACGAGCGCCGTGCCGTCCGGCAGAAAGGTCATGGCCCAGGGTTCGGAGAAGCTCGCTCGTGGCGTCACGCTGAACGGCCACTGGCTCTTTTCAACCGCAGCGGGTGCGGCGATGGCGAGCGAAGCTGCGCCGGCAGCCAGGGCGCTAACAATCTGCAAAGAAAGCTGTTTCATCGCCATCTATGTGTCTCCAAAAAATTCAGGCCCCAGTGTTGGAGCTTGCGTCGAGCGTCTTGCCCAGCGTGGCCGGTCGTGGGCATCACTGTGTTCGGGTCACCCGCCATACGATGTTGGCCAAGTCGTCAGCCACAATGAGCGCGCCTTTCGGATCTACCGTCACACCCACTGGCCGACCATGTGTCCCTTCGGCGGTGCGGAAGCCCGTCACGAAATCAACCGGCTCGCCGGAGGGTTTTCCGTTCATGAAGGGCACGAAGACCACCTGATAGCCGGACGGATTTTCGCGGTTCCAACTGCCGTGCTCGCCAACGAACACGCCCTCGGCAAATTTTTCACCCATGACTGGTGACGAGAAGTCCACGCCCAGCGCCGCCACGTGCGGGCCTAACGCGTAGTCAGGTTTGATCGCTCTGGCGACCAAATCCGGGTCCTGTGGCCGCACGCGCTCGTCGACATGCTGCCCCCAGTAGCTATAGGGCCAGCCGTAGAAGCCGCCTTCCTGTACCGAGGTGAGGTAGTCGGGGACCAGGTTCGGTCCAAGTTCGTCCCGCTCGTTGACCACCGCCCACAGCTGGTCCGTGTCGGGACGAATCGTCAGTGCCGTTGGGTTGCGCAGGCCGGTCGCGTAGGGCTTGTGAGCGCCTGTTTCCGCGTCGATCTGCCAGATCATGGCGCGGTCGACCTCGGCCTCCATCCCGCGCTCGGTGATGTTGCTGTTCGAACCGATGCCCACATACAGAAAGCGCCCGTCGGGGCTCGCCGTCAGTGCCTTGGTCCAGTGATGATTGATCCGGTAGGGCAGGTCGGTCACCTTCACCGGTTCGCCACTGGCTTCAGTCTGACCTTCCTGATACTCGAAGCGCACCAGCGCATCCTGATTGGCGACGTACAGGTTGCCATTGGCCAGCGCCAGGCCGTACGGCGCATTGAGGTCATCAGCAAACACTTTTTGCAGCTCATACACGCCGTCGCCATCCGCATCACGTAGCAGGGTCAGGCGATTGCCGCTTTTGACCGAAGTCGTGCCCTTTCCCTTGATGTAACCGGCGATCACATCCTTGGGCCTGAGCTTGGGCGCATTGCCTCCGCGACCTTCAGCCACGAGGATGTCCCCGTTCGGCAGTACCAGTGTTTGTCGCGGGACCTGCAGATCGGTCGCGATCGCGCTTACCGTGAAGCCCTCGGGTACGGTTGGCTTCTTGTCGCCCCAGCCTACAGGGTCGGCAATCGTCATGCTTGGCAGCAGCCCGCGCTGAGGCTCGTCAAGTTTCGGGTTTTCGCCTTTTACCAAGGCGATGTCCTGATCCGCGCCGCCGCAGGCGCTCAAGAACAGCGCCACGGTCAGGGCGCTCAGTGGGCCTGCGTAATTCATGCTTCACCTCCCGAACGTAGATTGGTAAAGCCAATCCAGGTCGCTGCGCAGGCTAGAAGCGTCACGATCACCGACAAAACCAGGCCGGAGGGCATGCTCGCCCAGGCATCCTTGGCGTGTACCAGAGCGTTAAAAAAGCCGAGCACCCAGGTGGCAGCCAGCAACAGTAGATAGATCAGCGGCCGCCCATTCTTATGCGTGGCTTTGACCAGGTTGACCAGCGCGAACAGGATCGCCAACCCGCAGAAAACCAGGCCTCCAGCAATCAGCCAAGACGCAAAATTGGTCCACTGGATTTCGTAGGTCTGGAAATAGGCAATATCACTTAGCAGGCCGCCAAGAAACAGCGGAACGGTCCCCGCGAGCAGCGTCGCATGAGCCGGGTTCGGTACATGCCGGGAGATACTGTGTGTCGTGTGGTGCGTGCTGTGGGTGATAACGGTCACGGAGGCATCCTCATCGCTGGGCGATCCAGGCCTGATGCATCGCGCGGATGCGCCTGCTGCCTGGCTCGCTCTGACTGTGCATTAATGGGGATCGCACCGTTGGGCAGGAAGTTCACTTGTATCGACGAGGCGCTTGTTTACAGCGAAGTGAATCGGGATTGAGCGCCAACCGCGACCAATGGCTGCGCGAAGAATACGAATGACCAAGGCCTCGCTTCTAGCTATCCATGTGAGTACGGGTATCAGGTCGAATGCTGCTTATACCCAGAGCTACTGAAAGTAGCAGGCTAAATGGCCGTCACGGAATGCGCCGTGTCGGTGAGCAGCATCGCCTAACCGGGCGCCCGAAATATGCCATCTAGCAGGGTTTCCTAGCCCGTCCAGTCTTAATTGGCTGAAGCCAGAGGCGTGCCGAGTATCGTCGTAATCGCTCCGCCCTCACGAAGGCTGACTCCTTTGAGCCAGTTAGCAACGGCACCTGGATTGTCTTTAATCCATTGCTTGGCGACCCGCCGGCGGTTGGTATTGGGTTCTTGTACCGCAGCCATCAGTTTGCTGACCGAAGCGATGGTGAAGGTCATGTTGGTAAACAATTGGTTAAGGTTCTGACAGTCCTTCGAGAAGCCGCCGCGCGCGACTGTACTGACCTCTGCCGCGCCGTTGTTGGGGCCGAAATAGGCGTCACCACCAGACAGGTAGGACATGCGAAGCTGTTCGTTCATAGGGTGCGGCTCCCAGCCCAGAAACACCGCAGATTTGCCCAGCCGTTGGGCGAGCTCGACATGATTGAGCATGTCGTTCTCGCTCGATTCCACCAGCGTGAAATCCTGCAGGCCGAATACGTTTCCGTCGATCATGCTCTGCACCATCTTGTTACCGCCATTGCCACGCTCAAGCCCGTAGATTTTCCCACCTAGCTCTTTCTGGAAGCGCTGAATGTCAGCGAAATCGTGCAGTCCAGCCTTGTAGGCAGGCTCCAGAACGGCGAGGGTATAGCGGACAACAGGTAAGTTGGTTTGAAGCTTTTCGATCCGGCCTGTATCCAGATGCGGCTGAGCAAGCGCGGCCTGCGCGGGCATCCAGCTGCCAAGAAATACATCAATCTTCCCGCCTGCCAATGCTGCGTACGTTTCCGGAAGCGATAGCCGTGAGACCTGGGTTCGGTAGCCTAGCTCCCCGAGTAGAAGCCGCGTGACAGCTGTGGTCATGGTGACGTCGGTCCAGCCGACATCCGCAAACCGCACCACCTCACACTGCGGAGACTCAGAAGCCTGAAGACTCCCTACACAAGTCAGTGAAACTGCAAGTATCCAGGTCATTAGACGTTTCATAAAACCTACCTGTTTCTGTTGAAGGTCTGTCATCTGGGAATTAATCACCCAGTGAGTGGCTAACAGCTATCACAGAGCAAATAGTGGACCACTCGCATTTGAGTTACGTCCCATTTTGGAACATCTATCCTCCTGGCAGGGCAGGGCAGGGCAGGGCAGGGTGACAAAGGAATGGAACACAAGGGAGCGGGATAGACTTATTTGATTAGAGGATAATCTGGGCTCATCAAGGCCTCCCGTTTAAGATCGGCCACAGTCTAAACGAAGCGCCGACCTTTACCCGCGGCCCGGCCAATATCAATACAAGTGCTGTATTGCGTGTCACTATCACGTTCTTAAACGGATTCTAGTCTGCCCGTAAATTTTGAATGCAAACTTATATCTCTGCGATTTCGGCAGGCCCGCAGATCTGAGCAATTTCTCGCCGTTAATCTGGAATTCGCTCTTGGACCACCAATCCACACCTAGCCTCATAGATAAGCGTCTGCAGATCATAACGTTTGGTTAAGGGGCGGGCTTTAGCCCGTCCCGAGTGAGCGAAGCGAACGACTTGAACCGCTTGTTAGGCTGACTCACGAACTCACCTCGTAACTAAGCTTAAGCCCTTGGACTTGGGAGAAAATTGTGTTGGCGAATTCCAGGCAATGCGGCATTAAATTTTGAATATTCTCACTAAGGAAAAGTATTTGCTTCTGTGAGCCGTTATGAATACCCCCTAGGTCCTCTAGCTTGTAGCAGAACATAACTAAGGGGTCGTCTAGGTTTTCACCCATGCAGTAAGATGTTGCCCATTTTATAAATAAATTTGTTGATTCCATAGAGGATATGTCAAGTACGGATGCACGCAAGCAAAATTCTTCAGAAAAGCTAAGTTCTGCTGGGCGTGCTAGAAAGTCATAGCTTGGACGTTTTAGGCAGATATCCGGGCCATTTAGCGAAAGCTCAACCAGTTCCTGCTCTGGATTAGTAGATGACAAAATTATATTGTCTACCCAAGCAATAAGATTATCGGAGCTAGTCAGTCCGATTTTCCATAGGAACAATGCAATATTCAAAGTGTCCATGTGAGCCTAACGTTTGGTTAAGGGGCGGGCTTTAGCCCGTCCCAGTGAGCGAAGCGAACGATTTGAACCAGTTGTTATATTTCAATGCGCAAGGGCTTCTGATAAGCCTTTGGCAATATCTTTCTTTAAGTGTTCTATGTCTTGGTATTCCTTTAAGGAAAGCTCCATTGCAAAGCTCGAAAGCTTATTGATGGATTTCTCGGAATTTTCTTTTTGTTTAAGTAATTGGTCCAGTTGTTCAGCGGTGGCTCCAGGTCGTTTTATAGCAAGCCACTCAAGAAGATCGCCAGCACTCTTGGCGCAGCGTTCGATCGTACTCTGATGCAAGCTTATTTGCTGCTCCAGCATGCGAAGGAGAGTTGACTTATAGTGGAGGACATAATTTTGGTTGGCGGATTGCTCTGCATGTAGAAGCTGCTTGTTCTGCGTGTCAAATGTTTGGGATTGCAAAGTGAGTAATTTTTGAAATTCGCCTCGCTGTGTTTCCAATAGCTTACGCTGAAGTCGTATCGTTTTTAGCAAGGCTATTAAAGTGACAAAGGCAACAAGTGGCCCAAATATACCTCCGAAAAATGAACCTAAAGCTGACCAGTCATTTGATGATGAAGACAGGTCACCAGAAAAGATAAGCTTATAAAATGAAATGGCAATCACAAAGGATATTAATATTCCCGCCACGGCGAGTTTCAATATTGTGTCGAGACCATCCTTATCGTGATGCGGGTTGGCGGCGCTCAAATTGGCATCCTTGAAATATAACGTTTGGTTAAGGGGCGGGCTTTAGCCCGTCCCAGTGAGCGGAGCGAGCGATTTGAACCACTAGTTAGAGCAGGGAGGCACCTGTAAACATTAATTTGAAGTTGAATTGCCAGATTTATTCTTGTTTGAGTGCTTGTCTTCGCCTTTATCAAAACCATTTAGAGCTTCTAGGAAAAGCCTTTTCATTGCTTCTGGTCTTGCGGAGAATATTTGATAACCACCTATTAGGACCGAAATAATCACGGCAATTATCGAAATCCAAAATGAAGTTTTTGAATCTCCTAGGTACTCATCTACCAGCATATTCTTCTGATATAGCTCGTCCGCGATGTTGTTTATATCGTTGCTGATCTTTATGTATTCAGAGTCAGTTTTGATTCGAATGTTCTCAAAATAATCCTTCTGACTTGCTTGTAATTTGTCGAATGGGTTTATCTCTTCATATTCGGAGAGTATTGGGTTCAGCATTGGCAATATGTCCTTATCATTGCTTCTGAATGCGCTTACGCGAAGATCATTTAGCACTGTTGATAGAGGGGCGCCAGCTTCATAGTATGAGGATTCTGATGTGTATATTAGTTTTAATGGGTTAACTGGCGGTTGAGTAACAAATGCCTGTTTAATTGCGTCAAGGTCCCCGCCATTAGTTATTATAGATTTTAAGTCATTTTGAAGGGATTGTTTGTCCATATATTTTTGCTTGTCTATCAGTATGAGCGATAGAGCGCTCATGATAGAAAGCAGGGGTACTAGTATTAAGAATAGGAACAAGCGCTGCCTCCTATTTTCGCGTTCCATTCTCATCATTAGAGCTTTATGGTAGTGAAGTTTTTTGTTTCTGTTGCGTATATAGTCATCGTGCTCGCTGTATGGCTTTTTTGATTCTTCTTTAATTGCTTGTTCTGTCATGTCTGGTTAGGTCTCGATTTTTAATTGGCTCTAACGTTTGGTTAAGGGGCGGGCTTTAGCCCGTCCCAGTGAGCGAAGCGAACGATTTGAACCACTTGTTAGGCTACTGATGACACTGTGTTCCTTGAAACCATCACGTTGTCATTATGTTTAATCGTCATAGCCGTATTCTTGGCGTCGTAGAAATAATGAACAATTTCTTGAGCACTGAAATCATTTTTTGATAATGGGTGTATAGCAAATGGATTGTGATATACCTGTAAACCATCTAAGTGAGTTTCTTTATGATCACTTCCGCTACAAATATGGATGTCATGCCCACAGATATCTATGCCAGAGTAAAAACGTTCAGAGAAAATGTCGTAGGTGTCGGATACTTTAGTTATAGACTTACCAATTTTCTCTAAACCCTCCTTAGCTAAGAATTCTACTATTCCCATTTTTCTGAGTCTGGTGGTTTTTACGAAGCTTGCTGTACCAGCTAAAGCTACTGCTTTTCCAAATGTTCCTGTCGTGGAAAAAATAACAGCGCTAATTTCTTTGTAACTATCGTTAGTGAAAATTCCTAAATTAATGTCTATGCCATTTTTATTTTTTATAGAAGCCACTGCAGTTTGTGGCTCATTATAATTAACCGGAGGCTCTAGGCCATAAAGGACTCTATTCATGGCTGTATTATTCTGGCTTTGTGAGAGCTTGCTATCAAATGGCGCAATCGCCAGGACAAAAGGATTTCCCTTTACGTGCTCTAAAGACGAGTATGGATTTTTGTTTTTACCATTGCCCAAATAAAGTTGGTGTTTGTCACGTATTTTTCCAGATAGTTTTAGCGTGGAATCGTCGAGAAAATTTTCTTTGGGCATGCTTGATATGTCAAGTTTTAATGTTGGTAAAGCTGAAGGATTAGATGTTACTGCCTCAACAGATATATTCTTGTTATATTTGTTCTGCAGGTTAAAGTCAGGGCTGGATTTTGTATAGTCAATTTTAAACTCGAGCAGCTTAAATGCTTTATTAAGATAAATTTCCCAATAAGAAGAGTTGAAGCTAGTCTGGAATTCATTGATAAATTTAACTGCTTCCCCTCGGCGCTCAAAAATCCCTTCGCTCCATTCATTTATTATTTTATGAGTCTCGGCATACTCTGGTGCGTTCATAATTTCTTTAAAGTACGGATGTAATTTATTTTCATCCAATACCGTTTCAAATAGATTGAAACTCAATTTCTACTCCAAAGGGCCTAACGTTTGGTTAAGGGGCGGGCTTTAGCCCGTCCCAGCGAACGAAGTGAGCGACTTGAACCACTAGTTAGAAGCACGACACGCCGGCCTCTACAGTTTCTGTATGCAATTCAAAGCCGTTTTCGTCAAGCGCATTGAAAATTTCCAAACTACCACCGCCTGTGAAATGAATTAGTAAGCGCGTCCAAATTTCTATTTCGCTGCCGCCTACTGTCATTTCTCCTTGTGCTAAAGAAACTGACTCAACGGTACGTCCAATAGCAGCGTCAAGATGGATATTTCCGCTATCTATCCAGCGCACTGTGCTCCCGCAAAGTGAAAAAGGCAGAACGCGACCGGCCTCTATAGCGAGCTCATTAAATTTTTGCCATGAGATAGAGAACTCACCTGAACCAACTGCTAAAAATACTGGAAGGTCATTCCACTCGCTCCAAGCGGCGGTTTCCTCACACCAGATTTGCGCTAACTCATAGCCTACAATTGCTTTGCCAATCAGCTCGGAAAATTGGTGGTGAACTAAGTCTTTCTTTTCTCTAAGGCTGGCGAAATACTTCATGTGCTTCTAACGATTAAGCTAAGGGGCGGGCTTTAGCCCGTCCCAGCGAACGAAGTGAGCGATTTGAGCGCCTTGTTGGGCGGCAACTCAATTATTTATGCCTACCGAGCAGGGCCAAAGTAGAGTGTCTTCTGGTAATAGGGCGCTCTCTTTTTTACCATTAAAACTCCACTTCAGTCTGTTGCGATTTTCAATGAGCTTTAATTTTGCAGTGCCTATTGGGACAACATTGCGACCAAGCAACACTGAGACCTGCAGTTCTGTACTGAACCAGCCGACCATAGCGTGTGCCTCAATGGTGTTGGCTTGAGCGCTGGTAGAAATGCTACCGACCAGATCACCGTCAATATTTTTAAGCTCAAGAGTGACGAGCGTTGACTCCGTTGAGCTTATATCGCCCTCGTTTGTCCAAGCGCGAGCAATAGTTTGAATAGTTGATTCGATAGAGCTTTTTCGGACGCCATGCAGGTAAATTATTGCTCCTGCTATCCCTCCAACTATTGCAACAATATATGCAAGCGCTTCAAGCCACTGTGAGAGATCCCAAGTTTCCATAAAACCTCCTTTGACGCCCAACGTTTGGTTAAGGGGCCGGCTTTAGCCGGTCCCGAGTGAGCGAAGCGAACGACTTGAACCATTTGTTAGCGCTTACTCAGGATCTAATATTAGGGTAGATATTTTTGCTGCAAGCTTTATATACCTCTCGGCTTCCTCTTGGCTAACTGAGAAGTCCGGTAGGTGAGCTGCTTTGTTTCTTAACTCTCGTAGTGAAGATACGACCTCTATGCTGTTGGTAGGCAGCTTCCCCTCGCGGACAAGCCACTCTACGAAAAGCATTGAGTTTACGCGAATAACTTGAGCTCCTTGAACAAACCCGGATTGACCAGCTGCATTTTCAATTAATATCCAAGACTCTAATATTGCCGCCCTAGGAGATATTGCCGCAATTCTTTGAAGTTGCTCAATTTTGGATTGCAGCTCTGAATTTGCTAATGCAATTGGTTGCTGGCTTGTGATTACTTCTATTTTTGCCTCTGTGTCGCTCAACTCTTTTTCAAACGAGGCTTCAAGGTCTTTGTATTTTAGATGAGAAACCCTAGTAGCCAACGCTCTAATATCTGACCTAAATAAGTATGCAACCCAGACGACTGCTACTGGCCACGAAATGGCAGATAAAAGAGCTGCGATCTCTGCCACGATTTATCTCCTGGCGCTAACTATAATTAGACACCAATTGGTGTATAAGACGCCCGACGGGACTGGTGTATAACATTCCTTGCCATGACTGCGCTCCTTGTCTAGGCTCAGCGGTTCGAAAGGACGATGACTGTATAAGGGAGTTATGCACCATGGACGGAAAGCCCCGACTGCTCGATCAGGTACGCGATCAGATCAGGCTGAAACACTACTCGATTAGAACTGAACGTGTCTATTGCGAGTGGATCAAGCGCTACGTACGGTTTCACAATTATCGGCACCCTATTGAGATGGGGGCTGCGGAAGTAGAAGTCTTTCTTTCTGACCTCGCGGTTCGCCGCGACGTTTCTGCTTCTACGCAGAACCAAGCGCTTGCCGCGCTGTTGTTTCTTTATAAGCAGGTGCTCAAGCAGGATTTACCCTGGCTAGGCGAAGTAGTGCGCGCCAAGAAACCTGCGCGCCTGCCCGTTGTACTGTCTATTCAAGAAGTGCAGCAGATACTCAGTCGGCTTGAGGGGGAGGTCGGCCTTGTCGCTCGACTCTTATATGGGGCCGGGCTTCGCTTGATGGAGGCCTTGCGGCTGAGGGTGAAAGACGTGGACTTTGCACGTAACGAACTCGTCATCCGTGACGGTAAGGGGCAAAAAGATCGCGTTACGGTGCTGCCGGTCAGTGTGATCGAGCCTCTTAGACTCCACTTCGCGAGGGTGCGGGTGATGCATCAACAGGCGTTGGCCGAAGGCAACGGGGATGTCTATCTCCCGGACGCTTTGTCTCGTAAATACCCCAAGGCTCCTTGGGAGTGGGCTTGGCAGTATGTATTTCCAGCGACGGGACTGTCAGTGGACCCACGCAGCGGGGCCGTACGCCGTCACCATATGGATGAGAAGCGGGTGCAGCGCGCCTTTAAGCGTGCGGTAACGGCATCGGGGATTGCGAAGTTGGCAACGCCGCATACGCTCCGCCACAGCTTCGCGACGCATCTATTGGAAAGCGGCCAGGACATACGCACCGTACAAGAGCTGCTCGGGCACGCTGACGTCAAGACAACCATGATCTATACCCACGTGCTAAATCGAGGTGGTCTTGCCGTGTTGAGCCCGCTGGATCGCCTATAGAAAAAGGCTGGATGCGGTGCTGGCGTTTTCGGCGATGGCGCCATGGTCGCCGCAGAGAACCGATAGAGCGCGTCGTTAACCTCACGCTAGGAACTGGGCGCTTCATGCCATGGAAAGAACGTAGCTAACAACGCCGTCTCGGAAAGCGACAGTCCGCTTTCCGATAAACGGCCGGAGGTTACAGTTCGATGGAAATGCCAGCCTGCAACGTGCGCGGGGCGCCAGGGTAGGCCCAGACGTTCCAGGCGCGCTCGTCGTACTCCTCGTCGAACACGTTGTCGAGGTTGAGGTTGAGGCGAATGCGGTCGGTCAGCGGGTAATAGGCCAGCAGATCGACCACGGTGTAGGCATTCATGTCGAAGGCCGAGCTGGACGTGCCGCCTTGGCGCGAGCTGACGTATTTCACGCCAACCCCAAGGCCCAACCCGTCCAGCGCACCGTTGTCGAACTCGTAGGTGTCGAGCAGGTTGAAGCTGTGCTCCGGTACGTTGGCCAGGCGGCTGCCCACCGGCACGGCGGCGCTGTTGCTTTCAGTGATTTCAGCATCAACGTAGGCATAACCACCGATCACGCGCCATTGCGGGGTGATGTTGCCAGCGACGCTGAGGTCGAAACCGCGGCTGCGGACTTCACCGGCTGCAACTTGGAAGGATTGGGAGCCAACGTTTGCCGGATCAGCCGTCAGCACGTTCTCCTTGGTGATGTGGAACAGTGCGGCGGTCACGCTCAGGTTGTGTTCCGGCAGGTCGTACTTGATGCCGGTTTCGTAGGCGATGCCTTCTTCTGGGTCGAATGCTTGGCTGCTGCGGTCGGCGCCGCGGTTGGGCTTGAACGAGCGGGAGGCGTTGGCGTACACCGCCAGCGCTTCGGTCAGGTCGTAGATTGCACCAATGCGCGGCGACACGGCGTTATGCGCCTGGTCCCAGCTGCTGGCAGCTACCAACTTGTTGGTGTAATCCTGCTCGAAGCGCTCCAGGCGGGCGCCCAGTTGCAGGGTGAAGCGGTCAGTCACTTCGACCTGATCCTGCATATAGAAGGCATAAGACTTCAGGTCTTCGTCGTCCCAGTAGTTGGTGCCGACAATCGCCGGGAGTGGCTGGCCATAGACCGGCTCGTACATGTCGATTGTGAAGGCGCCAACGCCACCTGCGGAGCGATCGATGCGCGAGTTGTAGTTGAAGTCGTCGTACTCGATGCCGGTCAGCAGCGTATGCATGAAGCCCAGCGCGCTGAAGCGGCCTTCGAGGTTGGCCTGAAAGGCCGTATCGTTCCATTCCAGCCGTCGTTCGCTGTAGTTGCGCCCCGCGGTGCGGCCGTCAGCGGCCAGGCCATTGTTCTCCACCGCGCCGCCTTCCAGGCTGCCGTCGAGGTATTGCACACCACCGCGCAGCGTCCACTGATCATCGAGCAGATGCTCGATTCGCAGCTGGGTCATCGCGTTTTCATTGGCGAACTTGCCGGCGCTTTCCTCGCCGAGAAAGCGGTCACGCGGCAGCTGGCCTTGCTGGTTGGCGTAGCGCGTCACACCCCGATCAAGCGGGTGACGGTTGTGCAGGTAGTCACCCTCCAGAATGATTGCCGTGGCCTCGCTGAGGTCCCAGCGAAGCACCGGCGCTATGTTGTAGCGTTCGCTTTCGACGTGATCGCGGAAGCTGTCAGCACCTTCGGCCACAAGATTCAGGCGATAGGTGAATTCGGCCTCCTCGTCCAAGGCGCCGGTGGTGTCCAGCGTGCCGCGGCGCAGCCCTTCAGTATTGAACTGGGTCCCCAGTACGGTGCGTTGCGCAACCTGTGGCTGCTTGCTGACGATGTTGAAGGTACCGCCCGGGTCGCCGCGCCCATACAGCATTGAAGCCGGGCCACGCAGCACTTCGATGCGCTCCAGGGTGGCGGCGTCCGGCATGTTGGGGTAGCCGCGGTTGATGGCGAAGCCATTGCGGTAGAACTCCTGGGAGCTGAAGCCGCGCACCAGGAACTCAGTCAGGCCCTGGCCGCCGAAGTTGTTGCCGCGCTCGACGCCACCGGCATAGTCCAGCGCGTCTTCAAGGCGCGTTGCGGCAATGTCTTCCACGACCTGTCCCGGCACCACGCTGATCGACTGTGGAATTTCGTGTATCGGCGTGTCGGTGCGCGTCGCGCTGACCGAGCGGGTCGCTCGATAGCCGTCTACCGGACCGTCGCCGCGCTCGGCGTCAGTGGCGGTGACTTCCATCTGCTCAAGCGCGATGGGCTCGCTGTTTGGTTCCGGTTGTTCGGCAGCGTAAGCGGTGGCGGCGAGCGCCTGTAGCGACAGCACAGGCACGAGAAGTCGACGCATTGAGGCATTTCCTTGGAGGCTTCGAGCGGAGGGGTGCAAATGCTATAGCTGTTGATAACTATTATCAATAAGCCGTGGCTGTGGGGTCGACGACCGGATCCGTGCTGACAGCCGCCACCTGATTGTCGTGAGCGCCCGCTTTTCGTGCTTGACGCACAAACCAAGTGCTCCGAAGCGGACCATTTGATCCGGTCTTGCATCGCTGTGCGGTTAACTCATTGATATTCAATCCAATTGAATCGGTGGCACGCTTTCTGCTCTGTCCTCTCCTGTCGTCCTAGCGTGCAAGCGGACGGCGGCGTGCAAACAGAGAAGCGCCCGCGCCACTGGCGACGCGCTCAGGTTCAGCCTTGCGACAGAGGAGTGCGTCATCCATGACTCTGCAATACGTTCCCATCATCGACCTGGCGCCGTACTTTTCCGGCACCCCGGAGGGTAAAACCCAGGTTGCCAAGGCCGTCGACCAGGCCTGCCGCGACATTGGATTTCTGGTCATCACCAACCATCAGATCCCCACGGAACTGATCGAGCGCGTGTCGCGGTTGACGCGGCAATTCTTCGCTTTGCCACTCCCGGAAAAGCGCAAGGTCGACCGGCCCAGCCCTGACATGGTGCGTGGCTACAGTGCCGTCGCCGAGGAGAGCCTGTCGTACTCACTGGAGGAGGCGGCGCCGGGCGATCTCAAGGAATCCTTCTCCATCGGGCCGAGCGATGTGCCGGCTGAGGACTACTACCGTTGCGCCGCTGCTGGCCCGCATTTCGCGCCGAATGTCTGGCCCGTCAACATCGAAGGCTTCGAGCAGGCTTATCGCGAGTATTTCGCCGCCATGAGCGAATTGGCGCAGTCGCTGATGCGCATCTTCGCCCTGGCGCTGGCGCTGCCGGAAACCTTCTTCGACGACAAGATAGACAAGCACATCAGCATGTTCCGCAGCCTCAGCTATCCGGACCTCAAAGGCGCGGTGGAGCCGGGTCAGCTACGCGCCGGTGCCCATACCGATTACGGCAGCCTGACCATCGTCAAGCCGGACAACGCGTTGGGCGGTCTGCAGGCGCGCAACAGCCAGGGCGACTGGGTGAATGTGCCTTATGTAGAGAACGGTTTTGCGGTGAACATCGGCGACCTGATGATGCAGTGGACCAACGATCAGTGGATTTCCACCCTGCACCGGGTGGTCAATCCGCCGGCCGACAGCGCCGTCGACAACGGCCGCCAGTCACTGGTGTTCTTCCACCAGCCCAACTACGACGCGCTGATCGAGTGCCTGCCGGGTTGTTGCAGCGCCGCCAATCCGCCGCGCCACGCGCCGGTAACCTCCGGCGACAACCTGCTCTCCAAGTTCGTCAAGCAGACCACCTTCGGCAAAGGCCTGGAGGTCGCATGAGTACGCTGTCCTACGTCAACGTCTTTGCCCGCGACATCGAGGCGCTGAGCGGTTTCTACCGTGAGCTGTTCGGCTTCCGGAACATCCCCGAGATCGCCTCACCGATCTTTCGCGGGCTGGATACCGGCAAGAGCTGCATCGGCTTCAACGCGCCGGACGCTTACGAGCTGCTGCATCTGGATGAGTACGCGGACACACGCGGCTGCAAGTTCCTGCTGAACATCGACGTCGACTCGAAAGAGGAGGTCGATCGCCTGGTGCCCGTTGCCGTCGCCATGGGCGCGACGCTGATCAAGGCGCCGTACGAGACCTACTACCACTGGTATCAGGCGGTGTTGCTGGACCCGGAAAACAACGTGTTTCGCATCAACCACATGCTTTGACGTGCCAACCTCAGGAAGACCAAAAATGCTCAATCAGATGAAACGGACCTTGTGTGCGGCGGTGGCTCTCGGGCTGGCGACGACTGTTGGCGTCGCCTCGGCGCAGCAAAGTGAGGGGCTGACCCTCGATAAACCGGCGAAGATCGCCATGCTCTACATCAGCCCGCGCAATGACGGCGGCTGGACCCAGGCCTTTGATGAGGCGCGGCAGAAGCTCGAAACCGAGCTGGATACCAAGATCCAGTACGTCGAAAGCGTGCCGGAGAACGCCTCTTCGATCCGCCCGGCCGTGGACCGCCTCATCCAGCGCGGCGCCAACGTCATCATCGGTACCGCCTTCGGCTACTCGGACACCTTCAAAGAGCTGGCCGAAAAATACCCTGACGTGGCGTTCCTCAACGGATCGGGCACCACCAACAGCGGCAATCTCGAATCTTTCTACGGGCGCACCTACGAAAGTCAGTACCTGTGCGGCATGGCCGCGGGCGCGGCGTCGAAGACCGGCAAGCTCGGCTTTGTTGCGGCCAACCCCTTCGGTCAGGTGAACTGGACGGTCAATGCGTTTGCCCTCGGCGCGCAGCAGATCAACCCGGACGCCACTGTCACCGTGGTCTATACCGGCGCGTGGAACGATCCGGTCAAGGAACGCGCCGCCGCCATGGCGTTGATCGACGCCGGCGCTGATGTGCTCGGCCAACACGTCGATAGCCCGACACCGCAGATCGTCGCCCAGGAGCGCGGCGTGCACGGCACCGGCCACCACCGAGACATGCGCGAGTTCGCCCCGGATGCCACCGTCTGCTCCTCGGTCTGGGTGTGGGACAAGTTCCTTGCACCGGAGCTGAAAAAGATCAGTGCGGGTAACTGGACGCCACCGGAGAACGGCGCGCTGCTGTCCATGGCCGAAGGCGGCACCGACGCGGCCTGCTGCGGCCCGGCGGTTTCCGAAGCAGACAAGGCGAAGATCATGGCCGCCCGCGAAGAGCTGCTCAAAGGCGAGAAGAAGATCTATGCCGGGCCCATGGTCGACCGTGACGGCACCGAGCGCATCGCCGCCGGCGAGGTCATGGCCGACCCTGCGCTGTGGCAGATGGACTGGTTCGTCAAGGGAGTGATCACCCAGCAATGAGTAACCTCAACGCGATCCAGCTGACCGGGGTGAGCAAGTCGTTCGACGGCTTCATGGCCCTGTCCCAGGCGGACTTCACCGCCAAGTGGGGAGAAGTGCACGCGCTGCTTGGCGAGAACGGCGCAGGCAAATCCTCGCTGATGAACATCGCCGCTGGCTTGTACGCACCGGAAAGCGGATCGCTGTTGATCAATGACAATGCGGTGCGGCTCAGCGGCCCCCGCGATGCGAGCCGCTACTACATCGGCATGGTTCATCAGCATTTCAAGCTGGTGAAGCCTTTTACCGTGGCCGAGAACATTCAGCTGGCCCTGCCCGAAGGGCCGGGCAACCACGCTTTCGCGGGCAGCCATCGGCAGCGCTTGGCCGCATTGGAGCAACGGATCAGCGACAAGGCAGCAGAGCTGGGTTTCACCATCGACCCGCAGCAGGTCACCGAGTCGCTGTCCGTGGCCGAGCAACAGCGGGTGGAAATTCTCAAGGTGCTGCTGGCGGGGGCGCGGATCCTGATTCTCGACGAGCCGACAGCGGTGCTGACCGATGGGGAAGCCGAGCGCCTGCTGGAAACGGTGCGTGCTTTTGCCCGCCAGGGCGCGGCGGTGATCCTGGTTACCCACAAGATGAGCGATGTGAAGCGCTTTGCCGACCGCGTCACCGTGATGCGTGGCGGACGGACGATTCAAACCCTCGACCCGCAGACGGTCTCGGTGCCCGAGCTGGTGCGCCTGACCGTAGGCGATTCCGCGCCGGCCAGCGAGTATCAGCCGGCGACCCCGGGCGAGGTGCGGCTGCAGGTGCGCGATCTCAGGTCGAAGGGCGCTGGCGGACATGGCGCGCTAAATGGCGTGACGCTGAGCCTGCGTGCCGGCGAGATCTATGGCGTCGCCGGTGTCGGCGGCAACGGCCAGAGTGAACTGGCCAACGTGCTGATGGGCTTGCCCGAGCCCTGCCAGGGCACGCTGGACTTGGCGGGCTTCGGCGACTTGCGCCGGGCCAGCCCGGAACAGCGGCGCCAGCTGCGCATCGCTGCGATCCCCGCTGACCGCTACGGCACGGCACTGGCCGGCGAGCTGTCGGTGGCCGAGAACTTCGGCGTCGGGCAGGTTCACAGCGGGCGCTATGGCTCGTTCTTCAACCTGTGGCGCAAGCGGCTGGAGGCCGAGGCCGCCGAGGCGGTGGCCGGGTTTGATGTGCAGGGCGTGCGCTCGCTGAAACAGAAAGCTGCGCTGCTGTCCGGAGGCAACGCGCAGAAGCTGGTGATTGCCCGCGAATTTTCCCGCGACCCGCAACTGGTGCTGGTGCACAGCCCCAGCCGCGGGTTGGACGTGCGCGCCACCGCCGCGGTGCACGGCCGGCTGCGTGCCGCTCGCGACGCCGGCGCGGCTGTGCTGGTGATCAGTGAAGACCTCGACGAAGTGCTGGCCCTGGCCGACCGCATCGGCGTGATGAGTGGCGGGCGCATGGTGGCCGAATTCGAGCGCCCGGCTGACCGACAGGCCATCGGCAGGGCCATGGTCAGTCATGAAGAGCCTGTTCACCGAAAGCTCAGTGATGCAGCGGGTCAGCCAGAAGAGGTTCGGTCATGAATGAGCAGGTACGCCCCGTGATGCTGGATCAGGCTGCGTCAGTGGCGAAGCGGTCGAAACAGCCGCTGCTGTCGCGTCGCTACGCCTTGGAGATCCGTCAGCAGCTGGCCTGGCATTGGCAGGCGCTGATTATCGGTCTCGCGCTATTGCTCGGCCTGGGCATTTCCGCCGCGATTCTGGTCGCCGCCGGGGTGCCGGCCGGCGAACTGCTCAACGAATTCGTCATCCTCACAGTGTTCGATGCGCAGAGCCTGAAGGCCGTTTTGTTCCAGGCCGCGCCGATGATTCTCGTCGGCTTGGCCGGGTGCATGGCCTTTCGCGCCAAATTCTGGAACCTGGGCCTGGAAGGCCAGATGATCTGGGGCGCCATCGGTGCCACGGCGATTTCGCTGTTCGAGGTCGGCCCGCCCGCGTTGCGGCTACCGCTGATGCTGGCGGCGGCGATCTTCTGCGGCCTGCTCTGGGCGCTGGCGCCGGTGCTGCTCAAGCTGCGGCTGAAGGTCAACGAGATCATCTCGACGCTGATGCTCAATTACCTGGCGATCAATTTCCTGCTGCACCTGCTCTACGGCAGCTGGAAGGACCCGAAGAGTTCGTTTCCTTATTCGCCGCAGTTCCAGCCATTCGAGCGCTTGCCCGAGCTGTTCGAGGGCATCAGTGCCGCGGTGCCGCTGGCGGTGGTCGTCGCGTTGCTGGCGCTGTGGTTTCTCGGCATTTCCCGCGCCGGGTTGTACCTGCGCTTCGTCGATGCCAACCCGCGAGTGGCAGGGGCCGTCGGGGTGCCGGTACAGAAAATGATCATCGGCACGGTCCTGATTTCCGGCGCCATGGCCGGGATCGCCGGGTTTCTGGTCACCGCGGGGCAGGAAGGACGGCTGACCCAGTCGTTCTATCAGGGCTACGGCTTCTCCGGCATCCTGATTGCCTTTCTCGCGCGCAACAATCCGCTGGCCGCGCTGGTGGTGGCATTGCTGATGGCGATGCTGTTCGTTGCCGGGCGCAGCCTGCAGGTGTTCTACCAGATCCCCTTTTCCATGGTGCAGCTGATCCAGGCGATCCTGGTGATCTGCGTCGCCTCGTCGGATTTCTTTATCCGCCACCGTATCCGCCGCGTTCAAGGAGGCGAAAGCTGATGGACATGATCGCCAACTGGCTCGGCAATACGCCGGACTTCGCCGTGCCTTTCGCCCTCGCAGCGCTGGGGCTGATTCTTACCGAGCGTGCCGGGGTGCTGTCGCTGGGCGCCGAAGGGCTGATGCTGGTCGGTGCGTTGGCCGGTATCGGCGCGCAGCTGGCTTACGGCACGCCGGGAATCTCCCTGTTCCTGGCCATGGTTGCAGCAGCGGTGGTGTCGTTGCTGTTCGCACTGATGGTGCTGGTGCTACGGATCAACCAGGTGATCGCAGGGTTGGCGCTGGTGTTCTTCTGCCAGGGGCTGACCGGGCTGCTCGGCACGCTGCTGGACTGGACCAACAAGCCCGTGAAGGGGTTGGGCGCGGTCGAGCTGTGGCCACTGTCGGAGTTGCCGCTCCTGGGCAAAGTCTTCGTGCAGAACCCGCTGGTGTTCATGACGCCCTTGATCGTGCTCGCGGTGGTCGCCTTTCTGACACGCAGCACTACCGGGCTTCGGATGCGCGCGGTTGGAGAGAACCCACAGGCGGCGGATGCGGCGGGTATTTCCGTAATGGGCTACCGGCTGGCGGCGATTCTCGCCGGCTCCGCGCTGATCGGCCTCGCGGGGGGCTATATATCGGTGCTCAGTACCAAACTGTGGATTGCCGACATGACCGGTGGCCGTGGCTGGATCGCCGTGGCGCTGGTGATTTTTGCGCGCTGGTCGCCGTGGAAGGCGCTGGCCGGTGCACTGCTGTTCGGCTGCATCGAGGCGCTGATCCCACAGCTGGCTGCCGCTGGCGTGCGCCTGCCGCAGTACTTCGTGCTGATGACACCCTACGCCGTAACCCTGGCGGTGATGATCTGGGTGGCCAGCGGCAAGCACGTCAGCGGCAATCAGCCGGGCGCGCTGGGCATTCCCTTCATCCGCGAAGAGCGGCGCTAGCAACGCCGTAGTCTCTGGTTGCCGTCCGCCTGAAGCGGAAACTCACGGGCACTGTGCCGCAGCCGATGCGCCCGTAGTTTTCGGACGCATCATCCGACCGATCCGGATCAACGATCGCGGCTCGCGCCTTCGCGAGTCCGCGTTGAGTCGGCTGGCGTTTCGCTGGGGGGCGTTGGTGAAGCCTCGGTCTCGAGCGGGGTGTCGGCAGCGGGCTCGGCTTCCGGCTCGCTGGTCGGTTCGACCGTCGGCGTGCCGATGCTTTGCGCGGCGCCGCGGCAGGTCAGTTCCGCAAAGGGCTGGTCCGGGGAGTATTCGCCTGGCACTCGCTCTACCCGCTGAGTATTGGGGCTCACGCTGAAAACGGGCGGGGCGGAAGTGTCCGCCCGCGCATCGTCCGGCACGTGAAATTCGCAGGTCACGGTATCACCCGTGTTGTTCATCACCTTTACCGCCCGAATCCCCACCAGCTCACCGCCAGCCTCGGTGGTAGAGGTCGGCACGCCCATGGCGCTGACCTCTATATCCAGGCCGTTCAGGTGAGTAATCACGTCGGGCTTGGGTGTCTGGGCAAACGCAACAGGGGCGCAAAGGGCTAAACCTAGGGTGGTGAGCAGTGCCTTGGTCATGGAAACCTCCTCGAGTCGATGACTGCTTAGAAGGGTTCGAGGGGTGAGGGTTCGGTGCTGCACGCCGATTTGGTTGCGCGATGCCTGGTCTCGTTCAGTCAGGGCTACCTGTTCGACTTGAGATTACGGGCATAAAGCGCCTTGCCGCCGGTCGAGGTGGTGCCTCTTGCCTCCAGTTCGAAGCGCTTGGGGTGCGATTTGATCAGGTCACTGAGTTTCTTGAAGCCATACAGGCGCGGGTCGAAGGCGGGGCGGAGCTTGCTGATGTTGGAGCCGAGTTCGCCGAGCTGCACCCAGTCATCTTCATCATCGGCAATGTCGCTCAGCACCTTGGCGATGAACTCCACCGGAGCTTTCTGCGCTTTGACCTGGCTGCTCTTTTCGCTGCTCTTGGCGTCGTCGTCGCTCTTCTCTGCAGACACAGGAGCAGGCGTTTTGTCGCCATTGGCGGGCGGTTCCTGTGAGGTCTTGGGCGCGTCGGCGCGAAGGATTTCGGTGTAGATGAACTTGTCACAGGCTGAAACGAAGGGCGAGGGCGTCTTCTGTTCGCCAAAGCCGTAGACGGTCAGGCCTTCTTCGCGGATTCGAGCGGCCAGACGGGTGAAGTCGCTGTCGCTCGAGACCAGGCAGAAGCCGTCGAAGCGTCGTGTGTACAGCAAGTCCATCGCATCGATGATCAGCGAGCTGTCGGTGGCGTTCTTGCCTGAGGTGTAGGCGAATTGCTGAATCGGCTGGATCGAATAGTCGAGCAGGACCTTTTTCCAGCTTCCCAGGTTGGGCTTGGTCCAGTCGCCGTAGATGCGCTTGACGCTGGCGACGCCGTATTTGGCGATTTCCTCGAACAGGCCTTCGACAATCGCGGCGGGGGCGTTATCGGCGTCGATAAGCACCGCAAGATGAATCTGCTGACGGGCGTTGCTGGGTTTGGCGGCCATGATTCGTCCTTGGATGGAGATGTGCCGACCATAACGCCAGTCGCAGCTGGGGGCTAGGGCGGCACTGCAGCTGTAGCGGTGACAGGCTTTGCCGTTCCGATTGAACCCTCGCGGGCGAGTCGGTTCCGACCTTGCGTCCTGGCTGCTCGACGCGCTCTGGCTGGTGCTACCCAGCGTAGCGACTAGAGTAAGCCGTACCCCTTACGCTTCTCACGAAAAGGCGCCTTCATGACTTTCATCGTCGACTTTCTAAACACCATCTTCTGGGGCTACGTTCTCATCTATGGGCTGCTTGCGGTGGGTGTGTTCTTCACCATCCGCCTGGGCTTCCTGCAGTTTCTGCATTTCGGTGAGATGGTTCGGGCAATCAGAGGCGCGCGACAAAGCGATTCGTCAGGTATCTCACCGTTCCAGGCATTGTGTACCAGCCTTGCGTCGCGGGTCGGCACCGGCAACCTGGCCGGGGTAGCCGTTGCGCTTTACCTGGGCGGTGCCGGCGCGATCTTCTGGATGTGGGTTGTCGCGCTGGTGGGCATGGCCACGGCCTATGCGGAAAGCTCACTCGCGCAGCTGTACAAGGTGCGCGACGGGGAGGGTCAGTACCGGGGCGGCCCGGCGTTCTACATTGCCAAGGGTCTGAAGGCGCCGTGGGCTGGCGGCGTGTTTTCCGTGGCGCTGATCATCTCGTTCGGGCTGGTGTTCAACGCGGTGCAGGCCAATTCCATCGCCGACGCCATGGAGGGCGCGTTTGGTGTCCCGAAACTCTGGGTTGGCATTGCCATCGCCATTCTCGCCGGGCTGGTGATCTTCGGTGGGCTGCGCTCCATCGCGCGCTTCGCCGAGCTGGTGGTGCCGCTGATGGCGGGCCTGTATGTGCTGATGGCACTGGTCGTGTTGCTGATGAACATCACCGAGGTGCCAGGCGTGCTGATGACCATCGTCCGCAGCGCCTTTGGCCTCGAAGAAGCCGCCGGTGGTGTCGCCGGCTCGGTGACCGCGGCGATGCTCAATGGCATCAAGCGCGGCTTGTTCTCCAACGAGGCAGGCATGGGCTCGGCACCCAACGTGGCGGCGACCGCGACCCCAGCGCCCCATCATCCTTCTTCCCAGGGGCTGGTGCAGGCGATGGGCGTGTTCATCGACACCATCGTCATCTGCACCGCGACCGCGGTGATGATTCTTCTGTCGGGCGTTCTGGAGCCCGGTTCGGGTGTGACCGGCACGCAGCTCACCCAGCAGGCAATGGAAAGCCACATCGGCGTGGCTGGGACCTACTTCATCGCCATCGCCATTCTGTTTTTCGCCTTTACCTCGATTGTCGCCAACTACGCCTATGCGGAAAACGCGCTGATCTTCCTGGGTGCCGGTAACAAACTCGGGCTGACCCTGCTGCGCCTGGCGGCATTGGGAATGGTGATCTGGGGCGCTTACGAGGCAGTCACGACCGTGTTCAACGCGGCGGATGCGTCGATGGGGCTGATGGCGACGATCAACCTGATCGCAATCACGCTGCTTTCCGGCACGGTGGTGAAGTTGACCAAGGACTATATGGCGCAGATCAAGGCGGGCGAGGTGCCGACGTTCAAGGCCGCGGATTACCCGGAGTTGAAAGCCAAGATCAACAACAATATCTGGCGCTGATGTGAAAACGCCCCGGCAAGCCTGCCGGGGCGTCGCATTACAGCTCGGTGGTTCAGCTCGGTAGCCGGTCCAGTGTTTTCGGCTCATGCATCGGGCAGCCGTTGTGACGAGCACGGAACTCGGATGACATCTCGTAGGCTGGCTTGCGCGAACGCATGATGCCGCCAAGCGGTCGATGGGCCGCCAGTCCATGCCAGGGGCTAAAGGACATCTGGTCATCCACCACCGCTGCGCGGGCTTCGCTCCAGGCCGATTGCGGCTGCACCTCGATCCGCGCCACCGTAACGTAAGGGCTGGCATCTTCTGGCCAGACCACGCTGGCATCCTCGATGGGCATTTTCTCGATGTCGGTGGCGAGCTGAGCGCGCAGCTCCCAGGTCCCGCCGTGCTGAGCGAAATGGTCGTTGATCGCCTCGCGCAACCCGTTCGGCTTGTCCTTCAGGTCGACGTTCTGGTCGGTCAAGGCTTTCAGCTCCGGGGACACCGGGGCCAGCGAAAGCTTGGCGAAATAGCGGCCGTAGAGCACTGGAACCACGCTGTAGTAGGTCTCCCCAAGCAGGTTGGTGGTGGGATGACCGCCCATGCCTTTGAGCGTTGCGCTTTCCCCTCCGGCTTTTTCCACCAGGCTCTCGGCACCGCGCAGGGCAGCAGACAGCGCTTGCTTGGCGCGGGGCGCGCGGTCGGTGGTCTTGGCGATCAGCTTCACCGACTTTAGGAAATCCTTGGGCGTCGGCACCATGAAGGCCGGCGCGTTGACCATGACGAAATCCTGGGTGACCTCGGCATCGCTGTTGGGCAGGCGTTCGCCCTCGACGCCGATGAGCTTGATCGCCAGCCCGCGCGGGGTCGAAACCTTGTCATCAAGAATGTCGCCTGGGTTGGTCGAGTAGCGCATCACCACCGGCATTTTTCCTGCTTTGGCGAAAGCACCCTGGGCCAGTTCCGGCGGCAGGTCAGACAGAACCTCGATTTCGCCCTGCAACAGGCCGTGGCTCTTGGCATGTACGCTGCGAATGGCATGGCCGCCGTCAGCAAAGGTCGTCTCGGCGATCTCGCGCATCGCCTGGATCAGGCCAGAAATGGTCTCGGACTCATCGTCCGGCACTTGCTCGAAATCGGGATTGAAAGGGAGGGGCGTTATGCTCAGGCGTTCGGTCATCGGCTCGGCTCCGTCGGGTGATGCGGGCTTATGAACTGCTGCGCCGCGGTCTTGAGTCGACAGTCGATGTCTGGAATCGTTTTCGAAGAATTTCGCCGCTGTTCCAACGCGGACGCTCAGATCAGCCTCGAAGGCAGGAGTTGACCAAGCGGCCGGAAGGTTGCGGGCCTACTGCGGAATCACGCCAAGCCCGCGCGCCATAAACGTCGCCAGCAGAGGAATCAGCAACAGAGCAAGCAGCTCGATGCGGATTACCGTTTTCACCCAGCGCGCAGCCGAGGGGCTGATCGACGGGACCTGACCGGCCTTCAGTGCCGGACGCCACTTGAGGAAGGTCACGGTCGGGTAGATCGATAGCAGCGCGACGGCGACGAACAAGCCGACCTTGGCGTGAAAGAAGCTGTTGTTGAGGTAGTAGTCCAACCCCTTGCCATAGCGCATTGCTCGCGCAGCGCCGGTGACCAGGACGAACCCGGCGGCGATGCCGAAGGCCAGATCAACGCGAAACAGGCTGCGGGCGCGCTTGAAATTCAACGGCAGGCGGAACAGCTGGTGTTCGAGCACCAGCAGGGAGAACAGCAGGAAGATCGCCACGAAGTGCAGGTAGGCGGCGACGGCATAGGCCATTTTCTAAAGGTCCTTTGGTTAGGGTTGTTGCGCTGTGGCGTTGACAGCTGGCGCCGTATGGATCGAAGCGAACCATTGCCCCTGGCGTTGCAGGCGTCTGGCGATGCTCCCCAGACACAGGCCCCGCAGGAGCATGAAGGCGAGGAAGGCCAACCACAATCCGTGATTGCCCATCCCACGCAGCAGCCAGCCCAATGGTAACGAAATCAGGACGGCTAGCAGCATGGCGTTTCGCATTTCCCGCGCGCGGGTGGCGCCAATGAACAAGCCGTCGAGCAGATAGCTCCAGACCGCGACCAGGGGCAGCGCGGCGAGATAGGGGAGGTAAGTCGTGGCGGTCTCGCGTACTGAGGGGATGTCGGTCTGCAGACTGATGAACAGCTCGCCGCCCAGCAGGAAGAACAGCCCGAAGGCCAGACTTGCCAGCAGCGACCAGCCGCCGGCAACGGTCAGGATCCGACGCAGCTCGGTGCGGCTCTGTGCGCCGATGGCATGGCCACTGAGCGCTTCGACTGCATGGGCCAAGCCGTCGAGGGCGTGCGCCGTGAGCATCAAACCGTTCAGCAGCAAGGCATTGGCCGCCACCGTCGCATCCCCCAGCCGCGTCCCCTGTACGGTGACGAGGAAGAACACCAGCTGCAGCGCCAGTGAGCGCAGGAAAATGTCGCGATTGACGGACATCAGCGGACGCCAACTGGCCCACAGGCGCAGCGCGTGGCGGTCCAGGCGCCCGGCGTAACGCAACAGCGCGCCTCGGGTCAGCGCGAGACCGACCAGCACGCCGCTCCATTCGGCAATGACCGAGGCGCGTGCGGCCCCGGCCACGCCCCACTCCAGCCCGATGACGAACCACAGGTCCAGCGCGACGTTGATCAGGTTCGTTGTCAGTAGGATGGCCAATGGCGCGCGGGCATTCTGGGTGCCGAGAAACCAGCCGATCAGTGCCAGGCTCGCCAGGGCCGCCGGCAGGCCGAACAGGCGGGTGTGAAAATAGGCTTGGGTCAGGTTGTCCAGCTCCGCCGACGGCTGCATCAGCTGCAATGCGTAGCCTTTGAGGGGTAGGGCGACCAGGCTCAACAGCAGGGCGAAGCCCAGTGCCAGCAGTAACCCTTGCAGCAACACCTGGCGCAGCGCGCCGCCATCCTCGCGCCCGGCGGCCTGGGCGGCGAAGCCGGTGGTGCCCATGCGCAGAAATCCCATGACCCATACCAGCAGGGTATAGAGGCTGCCGCCGACGGCGACCGACGCCAGCTGATGCGCATGCGGCAGGTGGCCGATGACAGCACTGTCGACCAGCGCCACCAGCGGCACGGAGAGGTTGGACAGAATCATCGGCGCAGCCAGCGCCCAGACCCGTTTATGGGTGGGGGCGTGCCGCCAGGCGGTCAAAAACATGAAGGGCTCCAGAACAGCCGCGCATGATACGTCGCGAGAGTCCGGAGCGCAGCCGAGTGATGGGGCTGGAGCGTGTTCGGCCTGGTGGTCGATGATGCAGGGCGCTACGAATCGCTCAGTGGATCAGCCAGCTCAGCAGCCAGAGCCCGAGGAACAGATAGATCACGCCAGCGATGATCGAGCGGCGGAAAAAGGCGCGAAAGGCGCCGACCAGCAGCATCAGGCCGATGGCCAGTGCAATGAGGCTGATCAGTGAACGGTCCATGCCAAGGGTGCGCGACAGACCCTCGAGAAAGTTGGCGCCAGCATCGGCGAACAGCCCGAAAAACCCACTGAGTGCATCGACGATGTAACGAATCACGGTGCCGAGCGCCTGGCCCAACCATTCGAAAAAGCTTTCCACCTGCATGCTGCACTCCTGACAAACGATATGCGGCCGCAAGCGCAGCCGTTCCCTGGCCATTGGGCTGTCAATCGGCCTGGCAGTTCCCGGCGTTGCGATTGAACCGCCACTGCGGCGATGGGTCAGTAGCAGGCTGATCGTCGCCATCGCGCGCATCGTCATGCAATTGCAATCCGTCCCGATCAGGCTATCCCGCTAGCGCCCAACGAGAAAAAGACGATGCCGACTGCCACCAGTACCCGCCCGCATTGGTTGCCCCAGGTTCGCCCGCAGGTCTGGGCGTTGGGAATGCTGGCTGCAGGTCTGTTGCACGTTGCTGCCACCTTCCACCTCGATCAGCGGCTGTTCTATGCGCTGCAGTCGGCCTGGAACGCAGAGACCCACCAGGCGCGCAGCCTCTGGTTGCCCGAATATCAGGTGCGGGTCGAGGCAAAGCCGGTGGCGACCGTCACCAACAACCTTTCCGGGCTGACCTTCGATGAGCAGCGCAACCAGCTCTGGGCCGTGGTGAACAACCCCGAAGAGCTGATTGCGCTCGACCTCAATGGCGAATTCATTGCCCGTTATCCGCTCAAGGGCTTCATCGATGTCGAAGCGGTCACCTACCTGGGTGACAACCTGCTGGCGGTGGCCGAGGAGCGCAGCCAGTCGATTGTGATCCTGCCGGTCCCCACAAGTCCCGGTGAGCTGATGCGGGAGGATTACGCGACCGTCTCGCTGTCGACGGGCGCGCCGGAAAATTCGGGTTTCGAGGGGCTGGCCTATGATCGCGCCGGAGACCGTCTGTTCGTGGTGAAAGAACATTCGCCGCGCAAGCTCTACGAGATCCAGGGCATCAAGGCCAGTTTCAATGGGCAGTTGAACCTGAACATCATCGACCGCGAAGCCTGGATCGAGGACAAGGACATGGCCAGCGATCTCGCCTCGGTGCACTACGACGAGCGCACCGGCCACCTGGTGCTGCTCAGCGACGAAGCCAAGATGATGCTCGAACTCGACAGTGAGGGCGAGCTGGTCAGCTTCCGCTCATTGTGGAGCGGCTTCGCGGGTCTCGACAACAGCGTGCCTCAGGCTGAAGGCATGACCTTTGACGACCGTGGCAACCTGTATCTGGTCAGCGAGCCCAATCTGTTCTACGCCTTTAAGCGCAAATAGCTCGACCGCCGCGCTCAGCCGCGGCGGATCATCCAGACGCCTGCGAAAATCAGCACCAACCCGCCTAGCTTCCCTAGGCTGATCGACGACTGGCGAAAGCCCGCCCAGCCGAAGTGATCCAGCAGCAGCGCCATGCCCAGCTGCCCGGCCAGCACCAGTGCCATGAACAGCAGCGCACCGATGCGCGGGCCGGCAAAGGCGGCGGTAGCAATGAAGAACATGCCCAGCAGGCCGGCGCACCAGTGATACCTATTGAGGCCGCGTAACGCCTGGATGCTCGGCATGTCTCGCTGGAACAACACCACACAGAGCAGCGCCGCAGTGCCCACCGCAAAGGAGAGCATTGCCGCGCCCATGACGCTGCCGAAGTGCTTGGCGACCTGACCGTTGATGCCGGCTTGTAGGGGCAGGAAAGCCCCCGCAATCAATGGCATCACGAGAAGCCACCAGGCTGCGACAGGCATGCGAATGTCTCCGAAAAGCGAAATAAAAACCCGCCGGAGCGGCGGGCTGAAGCGGAACCAGCAGGCAATGCTAGCGCGGCGGGTATTGTGAGAGAACCTTGTTGACGGTTTCGCGGAACATCCCCGCCCGCTCCTGAGGGCTGCCGGGGTTGTCGCGCAGGACCTGTTCTGCGCTGCCGCGCCAGACCAGCTTGCCGTCGTCAGCGTCGTACAGGTCCAGCTGCAAGGTGCCGATCTGATAGTGAATGGTGCGGGTGTCGGTGATCACTGGCCCACCCCAGTAACCGTGCCAGGGACCGCCCCAGGCGCCGATCGACGAGGTGGTGTATTGCTGGCTGCGCTCATCGACGAGAAACCAGGCCTGCACCAACAGATCCGGTTGTGCGCCTGACCCTGCATGGCGCAGGCCGCGCTGATCCAGCTGTTCGCTGACGGCGCTGCGAATGCGCTGTTCGGTCAGGTCGCTCTTGATGCGCGGATCATCGGGCCGGTACTGCAGGGCCGGCTCTTTCCAGCTCCAGGTCCGGTAGGCGGAAAAGTCGCGCTGCGGGTCGAAGTCGCGTTGCACCTGAGTGCTCTGGCAGGCAGCCAGCATCAGCAGCAGGGGCAGCATCAGCAGTGAACGGAGCATCTCGGTTCTCCTTACGTGAACTACGCAATCTCAGCGCGGCGGATAATCGGCGAGCACCCGGTTCACGGCCTCTCGCGCAGCGTCTTTGCGTTCGGCCTGATCCCCGCCACTGCGGGCCTCGGCACGATTGCTCCAGACAGTCTGGCCAGAGCCGCTGTCGATCATCTCGATGCGCACCGTGACCACTTGTTCTTCGTAGTTGCGCACCACCGGGGTGCTGCCGCCAATGCCGTAACCGGTGCTGTACCCCAGCCCGTAACCACCATAGCGCCCGGCACCAACGCCTACTCGGGGGCCATAGTCATCGTAGACCTGCCGCACGCGTGTCTCCATCTGTGCGCTGGCGCTGATCTGCACATCGCCCTTGGCGCCGGCTGGTGCCGGGCGCAAGCCGCGTTGATCGAGCGCGCCGGAGATCATTTCCTGCAACTCCTCGGCGCCCAGCGAAGCTGTACCCGCCGGAGGGTTGCGCCAGCTCCAGTTCTGGTAGCTGGAATAGTCCTGCGGTGCCGCCGGGTAAGTGGGTGACTGGATGCGTTCGATGGGCGGTGCCGGTGGAATCGGCGCAGAGTCGTTGGTGTACGGGTTGCTGCCCTGGCACGCCGCGAGGCTCAATCCAAGCAGCGAGTAAAACAGGGGCAGCACAGGGCTGATCGACATCGGGACCTCCCGGTCGGCTCAGAGCGGCCGACACAACCAGTGCAGGTAACGCCCAAGGCCGGCGAAGCTGGGATGGCGGCGGTAGGCCAGTTCCATCTCGATCAGGTCGGCAGGCTCGGTGCGGGCCTGGAAATCGGCGGGCATGTAGTCATGAAATACGCGCACGCCACTGGTTGATTCGACCTGCCAATGCGGTGCGAGTTGCGCCGCCAGTTCGCGCGGATCGAGCGGCTGCTGCGGGGTCAGGCTCTGACGCTCGCCGGCATAGGTCTGGGTGCGCAGCTTCTTGAAATGGCCCTTGAGCAAATTGCGATAGATCAGTGCATCGCGGTTGTAGAAGGCCAGCGACAGCCAGCCGTCTTCGGCGACCAGGCGGTGAAGCACCGGCAGGATCGTCTGAGGCTCGGCCAGCCATTCCAGCACAGCATGGCAGATGATCAGATCGAAAGGGCCTTCGACGTGGCTTTCCACATCCTGCCAGGGCGCCTGAATGAAAGTACCGGTCTGGCCGGCTTCGGCAAACTGCTTGCGGGCGCCTTCGAGCATGGGTTCGGCGGGTTCGGCCAGCGTCACCTGATGGCCCTGCTGCGCCAGCCACAGGCTCATGTGGCCAAGGCCGGCACCAATATCCAGAATGCGCAAAGGCCGCTCTGGCAGTACCTCGGTGAGATCTGCCTGCAGCACGGCAAGCCGGATTGCGCCCTTGGCGCCACCGTAGATCTTCTCGGCGAAGCGCGTCGCCAGCTCATCGAAATGCCGGTCGCTCATCGGGCGAACCGCCGTTCGTTGTCGGCAAGCTTGGCCAGCAAGGCCTGCTCCATGTCGATGCCCAGCTCGCTGCACATCAGCAGCAGGTACATGAGGATGTCGCCAACCTCCTGGCCGGCGTGCGCGAGTTTGTCGCTTGGCAGCTGGCGCGACTCGTCTTCGGTCTGCCACTGGAAGATTTCCACCAGTTCGGCCATTTCCACACTGGCGGCCATCACAAGGTTTTTCGGACTGTGATAACGCTGCCAGTCGTTCTGATCGCGGATCGCGTGCAGGCGTTGGGTGATTTGTTCGATGTTCATTTGGAAAAGCGGGCTCGTTGTTTTGGGCGTGGGCCGGAAGCAGGTGGCACCAGGGCTCGTTCGCGCTTGGCGCGGCAGGGTCTTGTAGGAGCGAGCTTGCTCGCGATCGACGTCTTCAGGCTGCTGCCGCACTTGGCTGGCATGACGGCTTTATTCGCCAGCAAGCTGGCTCCTACAAAATCGCTGCAACTCGTGCAGGTCGCGCCAGGGGAGCTTCCTCGCGGGTCCGATCGCCAGATAGGCCGCTAGCTTCCGTCAGTCGACACATGCTCGCAAGGGGCGGATCAGCAACAACGCACTTTCAGCTCACGCTCGATGGCGATTATTCCGGGACGATAGTCGCCACGCTCGATGGCACTGATTGCCCGCTCCAGGGCCTGTTCCGCAATCAACGCGTGCTGCTGGCAGATGGCATTGACCCGGATCGGCAGAAAATCCAGCAGCTGTGCATCGCCAAAGGTGGCCAGTTGCAGCCTGTCCGGCCATAGAAGGTCGCGCTCGCGCAGCGCATCGAAGACGCCTTCGAGCAGCACGTACGCTGTGGTGATCAGCGCATCGGGCAGGGCGCCGCGGTCGAGCAGGATGAGCATCTGTTCGCGGCCGCAGGCGCGGCTGAACTGTTCGGCCTGCAACACGCTGACCAGGCCGTTGTGCTGCTCGAGTGCCAGGCGAAACCCTTGCTCGCGCTGCTGGCTGATGGGCAACGCCGGCCGTGCGCTGATCAGCGCGATATGCGCACCGGCCGTCACGTCCAGTGACCGGGTCAGCTGTGCAGCCGCCTCGCGATCATCGCTGACTACCGAACAGAAATGCTCGGCATCCAACGCCCGGTCGAGGGCGATCACCGGTAGGCCTGCGGCGAGCAGTTTTTGATAGCTGGCGTCGTTCTCTGGCAGGCAGCTGGCGACGATCAAGGCATCGCAGCGGCGCGAGCGCAGCAGTTGAATGACCTGACGCTCGGTGTCTGGCTCGTCATCGGTTCCGGCGATCAGCAGCTGGTAGCCGCGCTGCCGCGCCTGCTGCTCCAGCAGCTTGGCCAGGCGTGCATAACTGGGGTTCTCCAGATCCGGAACAACGAAGCCCAGCGTGCGCGACTGTCCTCGGCGCAGGCCGGCAGCCTGCTGGTCGAGCTGAAAACCCTGCTGTTCAGCCACGGCCATCACCCGTTCGACCGTGGCCGCGCTGATCCGCCGCTGAGCGGCCTTGCCGTTGAGCACGTAGCTGGCCGTGGTTACCGAAACGTTTGCAAGGCGGGCGATGTCGATCAGTTTCAAACAGAGGGTCCTGAGACGGGTGGTATGAAATCGGGCTTCTAGAATTACCCAATATTGCGTAATGTGCCAGCCTTAGGTGAAACGTTTCAGCAGTCTTTCGGTCTGAAGCGCCAGCCCAGGATTCGGGCAATGCCGGCGCAGCCGTCGGCCACAACAATCGCGAGCCCCGCAGGAGTTCTCCCATGCTTGAGTTGAATGCACAGCACATCCACATGCATCAAGCCGCAGCAGATAAGCCAGCGGCGCTGGCTCTGCTGGGCGAGGTGCTGGTCGCTGACGGGCTGGTGGCGCCCGGTTACCTCGACGGTTTGCGTGCGCGCGAAGCGCAGGGCTCGACCTTTCTCGGTCAGGGCATTGCGATTCCCCACGGCACGCCGGAGACCCGCGATCAGGTGTTCACCACCGGCGTACGGCTGCTGCACTTTCCCACCGGTGTGGATTGGGGCAACGGTCAGCAGGTGTATCTCGCCATCGGTATCGCGGCGCGCTCCGACGAGCATCTGCGGTTGCTGCAGCTGTTGACCCGAGCGCTGGGTGAGGGCGATCTGAGCGAGGCGCTGCAGAAAGCGGAGTCCCCGGAGGCAATCATCGACCTGTTGCAGGGGGCGCCGCAGGCACTGGCGCTCGATGGCGAACTGGTCGGGTTGGGCGTCGTCGCCGATGACTTCGATGAGCTGGCCTGGCAGGGCGTCAAGCTGCTCAAGCGGGCGCAATGCGTGGAGCCTGGCTTCAATGCCAGCCTGCCGCTCGGTCAGTCGCTGCCGCTGGGGGATGGGCTGTGGTGGCTGAGCAGCGAGCAATCGGTGCAGCGTCCTGGCCTCGCTTTTATCACGCCAGTCTCGAATCTCGAGCATCAGGGCCAGCCGCTCAATGGGCTGTTCGTGCTGGCCAGCATGGGTGAAGCGCATCAGGCCATGCTCGAGCGGCTGTGCAACTTGCTGATCGAAGGCCGCGGGCAGGAGCTGAGTCAGGCGACTTCCAGCCGCACGGTGCTCGAAGCCCTGGGCGGGGAGGTGCCCGCCGACTGGCCAAGCGCGCAGGTGCCGCTGGCTAACGCCCATGGTTTGCACGCGCGCCCGGCCAAGGTGCTCACCGAAATTGCCCAGTCCTTCGAGGGAGAGATTCGCGTCCGTCAGGCTGGCAGCGAAAACGCCGGCGTGTCGGTCAAGAGCTTGAGCAAACTGTTGGCGATGGGCGCGCAGCGCGGACAGATCCTGGAATTTATGGCCGAGCCCGGCATTGCCGGCGATGCGCTGCCGGCGCTGGTGCGCGCTGTCGAGGAAGGCTTGGGCGAAGCGATCGAACCGCTACCGGTCGCCGGGAGCGCGAGCGAGCCGCTCGAGATCACCGATGGGCCTGCAGTGTCAGCCATTGAGCAGGCCGCGCTGCGCGCCGGTGAGCAGGTGAACGGCATCGCCGCGTCGCCGGGCATCGCTATCGGTCCGGTGCTGGTGCGCAAACCGCAGGTGATTGATTACCCGAAACGCGGCGAGTCGCCGGCAGCTGAACTGCAGCGGCTGGATGCCGCGCTTGACAAGGTTCATGCGGAAATCGGTACGCTGATCGAAGAAAGCCAGGTCGCCAGCATCCGCGACATCTTCACCACTCACCAGGCCATGCTGAAAGACCCGGCGCTACGCGAAGAAGTCCAGGTGCGCTTGCAGAAGGGCTTGAGCGCCGAAGCAGCCTGGATGGAAGAAATCGACAGCGCAGCGCAGCAGCAGGAAGCCCTGCACGACAAGCTGCTGGCCGAGCGCGCCGCGGATCTGCGTGACGTGGGTCGTCGCGTGCTGGCCTGTCTGACCGGTGTCGAAGCCGAGCAGGCGCCGGACGAACCCTACATTTTGGTGATGGACGAGGTAGCGCCCTCGGACGTCGCCACGCTCAATGCCCAGCGCGTCGCCGGCATCCTCACGGCGGGCGGCGGCGCCACCTCGCACAGCGCGATCATCGCGCGCGCGCTGGGTATTCCCGCCATTGTTGGCGCCGGGCCGGGTGTGCTTGGGCTGGCGCCCAACACCTTGTTGTTGCTCGACGGCGAGCGCGGCGAGCTGCTGGTCGCGCCGACCGACGCGCAGCTGGAACAGGCCCGTAGCGAGCGTGCTACCCGCGAGGAGCGCAAGCGCCTGGCAAATGAGCGTCGCCTGGAACCAGCCATCACTCGCGACGGCCATCCGGTAGAGATCGCCGCCAATATCGGCGCAGCCGGCGAGACGCCTGAAGCGGTGGCGATGGGGGCCGAGGGCATCGGCTTGCTGCGTACTGAACTGGTGTTCATGAACCATTCCCAGGCGCCGGATCAGGCCACTCAGGAAGCCGAGTATCGCCGTGTACTGGAAGCCCTCGAAGGGCGCCCGCTGGTGGTGCGAACCCTCGATGTCGGCGGCGACAAACCGCTGCCCTACTGGCCGATGCCGGCCGAAGAAAACCCCTTTCTCGGTGTGCGCGGCATTCGCCTGAGCCTGCAATGCCCGGACATCCTCGAAACCCAGCTACGTGCCTTGCTCTCGTCGGCCGATGGCCGCCCGCTGCGGATCATGTTCCCCATGGTCGGCAATATCGACGAGTGGCGCACCGCCAAGGCCATGGTCGACCGCCTGCGCGTTGAGCTGCCAGTCGCCGACCTGCAGGTCGGCATCATGATCGAGATCCCGTCCGCCGCGTTGATCGCGCCGGTGCTGGCGCAGGAAGTCGACTTCTTCAGCATCGGCACCAACGACCTCACGCAGTACACCCTGGCCATCGACCGTGGGCACCCGACGCTTTCGGGGCAGGCCGACGGCTTGCACCCGGCCGTGTTGCGTCTGATCGGTATGACCGTCGAGGCCGCCCACGCCCATGGCAAGTGGGTCGGCGTCTGCGGCGAGCTGGCTGCTGATGCGCTGGCGGTACCAATGCTGGTGGGCTTGGGTGTGGATGAACTCAGCGTGTCGGCGCGCAGTATTGCGCTGGTGAAGGCGCGGGTGCGCGAGCTGGATTTCGCCACCTGCCAGCAATTGGCCAAGCAAGCGCTGATGTTGCCCGGTGCACATGAAGTCCGTGCCTTCGTTGGGGAGCACTGCTGATGGCTCGCGTCCTGACTGTCACGCTTAATCCGGCCCTCGACCTGACCGTGCAGCTGCCGTCGCTGCGCCTGGGCGAGGTCAACCGCAGCGACAGCCTGCAGGTGCATGCTGCCGGCAAGGGCCTCAACGTGGCGCAGGTGCTGGCCGATCTCGGCCATCAACTGACCGTCACCGGGTTTCTTGGCGAGGGCAACCCGCAAGCCTTCGAGCAGCTGTTCGACGCACGGGGCTTTGCCGACGAATTTGTCCGCGTGCCGGGTGATACCCGTAGCAACATCAAACTGGCCGAAGCGGGTGGGCAGGTCACCGACATCAACGGACCGGGGCTGATGGTGAGCGAGGCGCACTGCGCCGAGCTGCTGGCCCGCCTGGAGCGCCTGGCGCCTGTCCATGACCTGGTGGTGGTCGCCGGCAGCTTGCCTCGCGGCATCGCCAGCCAGTGGTTCGTCCAGCTGCTCAACACGCTCAAAGCGCTCGGCGTGCGGGTGGCGCTGGACACCAGCGGCAACGCCCTGCGTGAAGGCCTGTCGGCCTCACCCTGGCTGATCAAACCGAACGAGGAGGAGCTGGGCGAGGCCCGTGGCATCGCGCTGAACAAGTCGTCGGGGCTGACCGCCGAAGCGCGACGTCTGCAAGCCGAAGGCATCGAGCACGTGGTGGTTTCCCAGGGTGCCGATGGGGTGAGCTGGTTCTCGCCGAACGCGGCATGGCACGCCCATCCGCCCAAGGTTCGGGTCGTCAGCACCGTCGGCGCCGGTGACTCGCTGCTCGCCGGCATGCTCCACGGCCTGCTGGAAGGCTGGCCCGCCGAGCGAACGCTCACACACGCTACCGCAATCGCCGCGCAGGCAGTCGGGCAGGTCGGCTTTGGTATCACCGACACGACACAACTGGCCGGCCTCGAGGCCGCAGTGCGCCTCCAGCCGCTGAGCCAATAAATCGAACAAGAGGTGAAGGAATGAATCTTCTCATCGTCACGGCCTGCCCCAACGGAATGGTCACCAGCGTGCTGACGTCACGCCTGCTTGAAGCGGCGGCCCAGCGTCTGGGCTGGTCGACCGCCGTGGAAGTCCACGACCCCAAGGCCATCGGCTCGCCACTGACTCCCGCACAGATCGCCAACGCCGACCTGGTCGTCGTGGTAAAGACCGGACCGTTATCGCTGCAACGCTTCGTCGGCAAGCGCGTCGCCCAGTCCACGCCATCCGAAGCATTGCTCGATCCGGAAGCCTTTCTGCGCGGCGCTGCCGAGGCGGCGACCGAGTTGCAGGCGGCAGATGATGCCGAGCCCACGCCCGCCACCGGCAAGCCCAAACTGGTCGCCATCACCGCCTGCCCCACCGGCGTCGCGCACACCTTCATGGCAGCTGAAGCGCTGCAGCAGGCAGCCATCCGTAAAGGCTATGACCTGCAGGTCGAGACCCGCGGTTCGGTGGGCGCACGTAACGTGCTCGAACCCCAGGCCATTGAGGATGCCGATGTGGTGTTGCTCGCCGCAGACATTGAGGTGGACGTGGCGCGCTTCGCCGGTAAGCGGGTGTATCGCTGCGGCACCGGCGTCGCGCTCAAGCAACCCGAGGCAACGCTGGACCGTGCGCTGAAGGAGGGCGCGGTACTCAGTGGCGGCGCGGCGACCAGCGATGCTAGTGGTGAGCAAAAGGGGGAGAAAACCGGCGTCTACAAGCACCTGCTGACCGGTGTGTCCTACATGTTGCCGATGGTGGTGGCCGGTGGTTTGCTGATTGCGCTGTCCTTCGTGTTCGGCATCGAGGCGTTCAAGGAGGAGGGTACGCTGGCCGCCGCGCTGATGAAGATCGGCGGCGAGACGGCTTTCCAGTTGATGGTGCCGCTCTTAGCGGGCTACATCGCCTACTCCATCGCTGACCGACCCGGCCTTGCGCCCGGCATGATCGGCGGCTTGCTGGCGGGCACGCTCGGCGCCGGCTTCATCGGCGGCATCATCGCGGGCTTTGTCGCCGGCTATGCAGCCAAGGCCGTCAGTCGCTGGATTCCCTTGCCAGCCAGTATCGAATCGCTGAAGCCGATCCTGATCATTCCGCTGCTGGCGAGCTTGGTGACTGGCCTGGTGATGATCTACATCGTCGGCACGCCGGTGGCCAAGCTGCTCGCCGGGCTGACCGAGTTCCTCGACACCATGGGTACCTCCAACGCCATCCTGCTCGGGCTGTTGCTGGGCACCATGATGTGTGTCGACCTCGGTGGACCGGTGAACAAGGCGGCCTACGCCTTCTCGGTCGGGCTGCTTGCCTCGCAAAGCTACGCGCCGATGGCGGCCACCATGGCCGCGGGTATGGTGCCGCCAATCGGCATGGGCATCGCCACACTGATTGCTCGGCGCAAGTTCGCGCAGACCGAACGCGAAGCCGGGAAGGCGGCGCTGGTGCTGGGCTGCTGCTTTATCTCCGATGGCGCGATTCCCTTTGCGGCGAAAGACCCGCTGCGGGTGATCCCGGCCAGCATCGCCGGCGGTGCGCTGACCGGCGCGTTGTCCATGGCCTTCGGCGCGAAGCTGCTGGCGCCTCACGGTGGGCTGTTCGTGCTGCTGATCCCTAACGCCATCAACCATGCGCTGTTGTACCTGGTTGCGATCCTCGCGGGCAGCCTGGTGACCGGGCTGATCTATGCGGTGATCAAGCGGCCGGAAGCTCAGCCGCTTGCCGTTAGTGCGGCGAGTTGATCGGCAGACCGAAACCGCTGAACTAAAGGCCCTGCTGCCGCATCCACTTAAGGCCGGCGAAACTTGTGTCAGGAAGTTTCACCGGCTTTTTTGATCTAGACCCAACCGGCTGGAGCGTTTTACATGAGCATCGATTATGGGCCGCGGCCCTTGCGGATCACCCTGACGGCCGTCGTCGTTCTGGTGCTGGGTGTGCTGATGACAGGCGGGGGCGGATACCTGGCCGTGCTCGGTGGCTCCTGGTACTACCTGCTGGCTGGCATTGGCTTGCTGGTGGTGGCCTGTTTGCTATTGGCACGCCGCCGTGCGGCGATCTGGTTGTACGCGGCGTTGCTGCTGGCAACCCTGGCGTGGACGCTTTACGAGGTGCGTTTTGACTGGTGGCAGCTGGCGCCGCGGATCGATCTCTGGTGCATCCTCGGCCTCTGGCTGATCCTGCCCTTTGTCAATCGCTACGTCAGCGACCGGTTGGTCTGGCGAGATGGCGCGAGCGGGTTGCTCGGGATCGGCTTGCTGGCCGGTGCGCTGATGGCGGGTTACTCGCTGACGCAGGATTACCACTCGATCTCGGGCGAGTTCAGCGATGCGCAGATGCAGGGTCTGGACCCACAGGGCCAGGCCGGTCGCTCGAATAGCGAATGGCCCTCGTACGGCGGATCGGAACAGGGCGACCGCTATTCCACTGCTGACCTGATCACGCCGGATAACGTCGGCAACTTGGTTAAAGCCTGGGAATACCACACCGGCGACCTGCCGGGGCCGAACGATCCGGGCGAATTCACCTATGAGGTCACGCCGCTCAAGGTGGGCAATAGCCTGTTCATCTGCACGCCGCACAGCATCGCTATCGCCATTGATGCCGATACCGGCGAAGAGCGCTGGCGTTATGACCCGAATATCAACCGCGAGGCCGGGTACTACCAGCACATGACCTGCCGTGGCCTGGCCTACCACGATGGGGCCCGCTATCTTTCCGCGGCCACGGATGGCGGTCAGTCGAATCAACCGGCGGCTCGCTGTGCGCGTCGGCTGTTCTTGCCCACCAACGACGCCACGCTGGTCGCCCTCGACGTCGAGGATGGCAAACCCTGTGAGGATTTCGGCAATGGCGGCGTGGTCGATCTGAAGTTGCGGCTGGGTGAAGGGGCGCTGGGCGTCTATCTACCGACATCGCCGCCGGTGGTCACGGAGAAGCTGGTCATCATTGGCGGTGCCGTCACCGATAACGGCGCTGTGGATTCTCCCGGCGGCGTGGTTCGCGCCTACGATGTGAACACAGGTCGTTTGGTCTGGAATTTCGATCCGGGCAATCCGGACGCCACTGAGCCGTTGCCGCCAGGTGAAACCTACACGCGCAGCACGCCGAACTGGTGGACGACTGCCGTGGCCGACGAATCGCTCGGCCTGGTCTATATCCCTACCGGCAACCAGACACCGGACCAGTGGGCAATCGAGCGTTCCGCGCAGGCTGAGCGCTTCACCGATAGCCTGGTCGCGCTGGACCTGGCAACCGGCCAGGTGCGCTGGGAGTTCCAGACCGTTCACCATGATCTCTGGGACCGCGATCTGCCGTCCCAGCCAACGCTGGTCGACATCGACCGGCCGGAAGGCAAGGTGCCTGCCATCATCCAGCCGACCAAGCGCGGCGACCTGTATGTGCTCGACCGCCGCACCGGTGAGCCCATTGTGCCGGTCACAGAGGTGCCTGTCCCTCAAAGCACCGATTATGGCGATTTCACCGCGCCCACTCAGCCGGTTTCGGCGCTGACCTATGCGCCACAGGAGCCGCTGTACGAGAAGGACATGTGGGGCGGGACGCCGCTGGATCAGATGATGTGCCGCATCCAGTTCCGTCAGCTGCGCTATGAGGGGGACTTCACGCCACCATCGGAAAAGGGTTCGCTGATCTATCCGGGCAACGTTGGCACTTTCAACTGGCCTTCCGTGGCGGTCGATCCGAGTCGGCAATTGCTGTTCGGTGCGCCTAATTACTTGGCATTCGTCTCGAAGATGTACAAGCGCAGCGAGGTCGATCCCGAAGCGCGTACCGGCGGTGGCGAAACCGGACTGCAACCCAATCTTGGTGCGCCCTATATGGTCAGCCTGAAGCCTCTGCTATCAGTGCTGGGCCTGCCTTGCCAGAGCCCGCCGTGGGGCTATGTCACCGCCGTGGATCTGCGCACCATGAAAAAGGTCTGGATGCACAAGAACGGCACCAGCCGCGACAGCGCGCCGCTTGGCCTTCCGTTTCCTGTGGGCACGCCCGCGCTCGGAGGGCCCATCGTGACGGCAGGTGGCGTGGCTTTTATGAGCGGTACGCTGGACTACTACCTGCGCGCCTATGACCTGCAGAACGGCAGGGAGCTCTGGAAAGCGCGCCTTCCAGCCGGTGGCCAGGCCACGCCGATGACCTATGTATCCGAGCAGACCGGTAAGCAGTACGTGGTGCAAGTGGCCGGCGGGCATGGATCGTTCGGGACGAAGATTGGGGATTCGGTGGTGGCTTTTACGTTGGAAGAGGAGCAGTAGCAAGGCGAGCAGGTTCAACGGCTATTCGCGAGCAAGCTCGCTCCTACAGGTACAGCGTGGGGCTTGGACTGCGGATGTAGGAGCGAGCTTGCTCGCGAAGTTTTCAGCTGTGTAGCAGTTTTCCGCGGGTAGGGCTCGATCGGCACGGAGTCCTTCAAGAACCAATGCAGATTCATCGTTTCGTCGGAGCCTCCGCAGCCAAGCCTTTCGCGAGCAAGCTCGCTCCTACAGGTACAGCGTGGGGCTTCCGCTGCGGATGTAGGAGCGAGCTTGCTCGCGAAGCTGTAAACATCGACGAACGGGCTCGTCACAACCATGCCGCATTCCAGAACGGGTAATCACCGATGCGGCTGACCAGCCCAGCCCGAATCGGGTTTGCCACGATGTAACGGGCGACGTTTCGCAGGTCTTCCTCGCGGCGAATGGCTCGGTCGTGATACCCCTGCTGCCAGATTGGGCCGTGGGTTCCATGCAGGCGGTTCACGGCGATTGCGCTTCGCGATTTCAGTTGCTGCATCAGTTGACTGAGCGAACCAGTCTTCAGCTGCACAAGCCAGTGCAGATAGTCAGGCATGACGACCCAGGCTAAAGACTGAACGGGTCCGGAATTGCCGGTCATATGGATTTCACGCGCCAGCATTGACGCTGCATCTGGCTCGATAAAGATAGGCGATCGGTCCAGCGTTACGCAGGTTAGAACGTAGGTCTGGTTTGGGAGGCTGACTCGCGCTTTGCGTAAGTCCCGTCCATGAAAGCGCATTCCGTTGCGTCCTTCTGATCGTCTTGGTGACCTGATACATCTGCCTTAGCCATTCGCGAGCAAGCTCGCTCCTTGTATCTCGACTGCTGCCTCATTGTGGGCAATAGTCCCCGACTGATCATCGGGGGA